>DATAOB010000092.1:0-35376 GCA_036265935.1 Beijerinckiaceae bacterium | reverse complement strand
GTAAGATTACCTCCGTTGATGACCCGCAGGGCGCCCGGTAAGCGTGTGGCGAAAGGGTCACTCTCGCTCTAATACGGAGCGGAGACGGCCCGCCGGATTGCGAGAATCTTGAAGCTGGCAATTCGGTCCGATCGTCGCGCGAAGCCGACATGCAGGGGCCTGCCCCGGCAGGACACAGTGTCGTCGACGCTCTTCAATCCTTCGCCGCCGGCGGTCAATTTCAGCGCCCCTGTTTTCGGCAAACCGCGACGGTCACACGCCGTCTCGACTATTTTGGCACTGCTCGCGGCCGTCTCGGCTTCGCCTTCGATCGTGCGCTCATCTATGCCACCGGCGGTCTCGCGGTCGGCGGCACCAATCTGACCTATTCCGGTAGGATCGGCTTCCCGGTGGCCCCCACCATCTTCCTTGCCGGAACGTCCTCCGTCGCCAAAGCCAATATCGGTTACACGCTCGGCGGCGTCGAATACGCCGTCTGGAACAATTGGTCGGTCAAAGCGGAATACCTTATTACGACATCGGTCGGCAATCGACGACGATCGGTGGCGCGTTCACGAATTTCGCCCCGGTGACGGGCGGCTTTTCGACCGCTTCGGTGCGCGAGAAGGGCCACATCGTGCGCGCCGGCTTGAACTACCGTTTCGGCTGGGAGCCGGCGGCGCCGGTTGTCGCGCGCTACTGACTTCCACTGTGATTTTGCGAAGGCCCCAGCTCAGTGCCGGGCCTTTTCATTTTGACACAGGATTTCGCGAAGTCTCGGCGTCGCGCTTGTGACTTCGGCGACACAGCGCAAGTGCTTCTTTCCAAGGCAAAACTTGGTCACAAAATGTGCCTGCATTCAGCCATGAATCAGCGGCTAATTTGAATGATCAAAGGAGCCGGTGAGGCACCGCAGGTCACGTCCGCTCTAGCGGAACGCCGGTTCGGTACGCACTTATCAGCCAGTGGGGGATTGCCGCGCCAAGCGGCGACACGGTGAGCGAGGCACCCTCGCGCGCCGCGGGCCGAGTTTTGGGTTGAGGAGCAGATGGACGCGCGCGCGGTCGACAAATCGAAGCTTCCGAGCCGGCATGTTACCGAAGGGCCGGAGCGCGCGCCGCATCGCTCGTATCTTTATGCGATGGGGCTCACCCGCGAGCAGATCCATCAGCCGCTCGTCGGCGTCGCCTCCTGCTGGAACGAAGCTGCGCCCTGCAACATCGCGCTCATGCGTCAGGCGCAGGCAGTGAAGAAGGGCGTCGCCGCTGCCAACGGCACGCCGCGCGAATTCTGCACGATAACGGTGACCGACGGCATCGCCATGGGTCACCAGGGGATGAAATCCTCGCTAGTTTCGCGGGAGGTCATCGCCGATTCGGTCGAGCTGACCATGCGCGGCCATTGCTACGACGCGCTCGTTGGTCTCGCCGGCTGCGACAAGTCGCTGCCCGGCATGATGATGGCGATGCTGCGCCTCAACGTGCCGTCAATCTTCATCTATGGCGGCTCCATCCTGCCTGGCTCGTTCCGCGGACAGCCGGTGACGGTGCAGGATCTGTTCGAAGCGGTCGGCCAGCACTCGGTCGGCGCGATGTCGGACGAGGATCTCGACGAACTCGAGACCGTCGCCTGTCCCTCCGCCGGCGCATGCGGCGCGCAGTTCACCGCCAACACGATGGCGACCGTTTCCGAGGCAATCGGCCTTGCGCTGCCTTACTCCGCCGGCGCGCCGGCACCGTACGAAATCCGCGACCGCTTCTGCATGCTGGCCGGCGAGATGGTCATGGAGCTCGTCTCGCGCAACATCCGGCCGCGCGACATCGTCACCTTAAAAGCGCTGGAGAATGCCGCGACCGTGGTGGCCGCGACCGGCGGCTCGACCAACGGAGCGCTGCACCTGCCGGCAATGGCGCACGAAGCCGGCATCAAGTTCGATCTCTTCGACGTCGCCGAAGTTTTCAAGCGCACGCCTTACATCGCCGACCTGAAGCCCGGCGGACGCTACGTCGCCAAGGACATGTTCGAGGCGGGTGGCATTCCGCTCTTGATGAAGACCCTGCTCGACGAAGGCTTCCTACATGGCGAGTGCCTCACGGTCACCGGCCGCACGATTGCCGAGAACCTCGCCTCGGTGAAGTGGAACGACAAGCAGGACGTCGTGCGGCCCGCCTCCGATCCAATCACCAAGACGGGCGGAGTCGTCGGTCTGAAAGGCAACCTCGCGCCGGAAGGCGCCATCGTTAAGGTCGCCGGCATGAGCCAAGACCACCTGACCTTCAAAGGACCCGCTCGGTGTTTCGACACCGAGGAGGCCGCCTTCGAAGCTGTGTCGAAACGCACATACAGAGAAGGCGACGTTCTGGTCATTCGCTACGAGGGCCCCAAAGGAGGCCCGGGCATGCGTGAAATGCTGGCAACGACCGCAGCGCTCTATGGCCAAGGGATGGGCGACAAAGTCGCGCTCATCACCGACGGCCGCTTCTCCGGGGCGACGCGCGGTTTCTGCATCGGCCATGTCGGCCCGGAAGCGGCGGTCGGCGGACCGATCGCGCTTTTGCGCGACGACGACATCATCGAAATCGATGCGATCCGCGGAATTTTAAATGTCGCTTTGAGCGATGCGGAACTTGCCGAGCGTAAGAAAGGTTGGACTCCGCCGAAGTCCAATTACGGCTCCGGCACGCTCTGGAAATACGCGCAAACCGTCGGGCCGGCTGTGTCCGGAGCGGTGACGCATCCCGGGGCGCAAGGTGAGAGCCACGTCTATGCCGATATATAAGGGATTGGCACTCGCCGCGTTTCTGAGCCTCGCGCCGGCAGTTGCGAGCGCACCGACGCTCGCTCTCGATGGGCCGGATATGTCGACCGTGACCAAGCCGCTGCCGATCTTCAAGAATCCGCGCCAGGCGCTGCGCGAAGGCTTGGACTCCTATCGCTCGGGCGACGCCAAGAATTCCGTCGATGCGCTGCAGTTTGCCGCCGAGGGCGGCGAGTCGCTGGCGCGCTGGAAGCTCGGCCGCATGTATGCCGACGGCGACGGTGTCGCCCGCGACGACTACAAAGCCTATCAATATTTTTCGCAGATCGTTGCCGATTACAGCGATGACGACCCCGCCGGCCGGGAGAAGGCGATCGTCTCGAGCGCTTTCGTCGCGCTCGGCGTCTACAATCTGAACGGCATCGCCAACTCGCGCCTAAAGGCGAACCCGGAACGCGCCATCGAAATGTTCCACTATGCCGCGACGAATTTCGGCGACGCCAATGCGCAATACAATCTCGGGCGGATTTATCTCGACGGCTCCTCTGGAATCGACAAGGACACGCGGCAGGCGGCGCGTTGGCTGAGCCTTGCCGCAGAGAAGGGCAATCCATCGGCGCAAGCGCTGCTCGGACAAATGCTGTTCAACGGCCAGGACGGCGTTGCACGCCAGCGGGCACGTGGCCTCATGTGGCTGACGCTGGCGCGCGATGCTGCAACCGACCCAAGGGATCAGTGGATCGTCGAACTCTACGAGAAGGCGATCGGCGCATCGAGCGACCCCGACCGGCAAATGGCGCTTGCTTATCTGCAAGCCCATCTGCAGAAGCGTGACTGAGCAGCGCGCTTGTCCAACGTTCGTGTCGGAGTTGGCGGCTGGACTTTCGAGCCGTGGCGCGAAACATTTTATCCGCCCGACCTGCCGAAAGCGCGCGAGCTCGAATATGCGAGCCGCAAGCTCACCTCGATCGAGATCAACGGCACATTCTATCGCGGGCAATCGCCGGCGACGTTCCGCAAATGGGCCACCGAGACGCCCGAGGATTTTGTCTTCTCGCTGAAGGCGCATCGCGTCACGACCAACCGCAAGGATCTGACCGAGGCGAAATCGGCGATCGATCGCTTCCTCGAAACCGGTCCGCTCGAACTCGGCGAGAGGCTCGGACCGATCCTCTGGCAGCTCGCGCCGACGAAGCGCTTCAAGGCGGAAGAGGTCGACGCGTTTTTATCCTTTTTGCCGAAGGAGATCGGCGGGCGTCGGCTGCGCCATGCGATTGAAGCGCGTCATGCAAGCTTTCGCGATCCGGATTTTATCGAGCTTACGCGCAAGCACCGCGTCGCGACCGTCTTTGCGCATTCGGAGAAATATGCCGAGCTCTATGACGTGACGGGCGACTTCATCTATCTGCGCCTGCAGGAATGCAAATCTCACGAGCCGAAGGGCTATCCGCCGGCGGAGATCACCAATTGGGCGAAGCGGATTCGCCAATGGGCCGCAGGCGGCATGCCCGATGATCTGCAAGTGCTTGCCAACGAGAAGCCGCCGGGAATACCGCGTGATTGCTTCATATACGTGATCAGCGGTGCCAAGGAGCGCGCGCCGGCGGCAGCGATGGCGCTGATCGAGGAGCTGAAGGGCGCCGGCTAACCAGCCCATTGCACTTAGGACATATTTGTCCTATGTTCTGACTGCTGGTGGACAAACGCGATCGCTTCATTGCGGAACTTCGCGCGGCGGCGAAGAGCCGTGGTCTCCCATTCCGCGTCGATGCGAAAAGGAAAAGGTGGGCACGCCATGGTCTTTGTCGGCAGCAAGTTTACGACCCTTCCGAGCCGCGAAATCGATCCGAAAACGGCGGCGAAGATCAGAAAAGCGCTCGATCTGACATAAGGGCCGAGGAGCCGATGCGAACCTACACTTATGGAGCACTGTTCGAGCGAGGAGCGAAATCCGGCATTGTCGTGAGCTTTCCCGACGTTCCCGAGGCAATCACGCAAGGACGTGACGAAGCGGACGCGAGAAGCATGGCGGCCGAGGCGCTCGGGATGGTTCTGCTGACATATCTGGAGCAGGACAGGGCGCTGCCGAAACCATCTAAGCGCCGGAAGGAGCTCGCTGCGATCACGGTCGAGCCCGAGATCGCCGCGAAACTCGCGGTGATCGAAGCGTTCAAGGCTGCGCGCATTACGCAGGGCGAGCTTGCAACGCGGCTTGGCAAAGATGGCCGCGAAGTGCGCCGCATTCTCGATCCAAACCATGCGACGAAATTGCCGGCACTGACCCAAGCTCTGGAAGCGCTCGGGCGGCGGCTCGTGATCGGCGTCGAAGAGATTGCCGCCTGAGTCTACCCGCGCCCCCGATACGGCAGCACGCCCTGGTCCGGCATCCAAACGCCCTCAGGCGGCGCGCCGGTCTGCCAAAAAACATCGATCGGAATACCGCCGCGCGGATACCAATAGCCGCCGATGCGGAGCCAGACCGGCTCGAGCAGCGCGGCTAAATCCTTACCGATGCGCACGGTACAGTCCTCGTGGAAGGCTCCGTGATTGCGAAAAGAAAACAGATAGAGCTTCAGCGATTTCGATTCGACGAGCCATTTGCCAGGCACGTAATCGATGACGAGATGGGCGAAATCCGGCTGCCCGGTCACCGGGCAAAGCGAAGTGAATTCCGGCGCGGTGAAGCGGGCGAGATAGCGCACGTCCTGATGCGGGTTTTCGACGCGATCGAGTTCCGCCTCTTCGGGGGAGGCTGGGAGCTCCACCTGCTTGCCAAGCAGTTCGGGGCCGGTATGGCTCTTCGGCACTTCTTTCTCCGGGCACTTCCAATGATCACGATTTTCGCGAGCTGGCAGCTCTGGGCGCTTCTCTCGGCCGCCTTCGCGGCATTGACCGCGATCTTCGCCAAGGTCGGAGTGGAGCATGTCGCCTCCGATTTTGCGACCCTGATCCGCACCTGCGTGATCCTGGTGGTCGTCGCGGCCATCGTTTGGGGCACGGGACAATGGCAGGCGCCGCGTTCGGTTTCGGGGCGTACCTACCTCTTCCTTGTCCTGTCCGGCCTCGCCACCGGCGCCTCCTGGCTCTGCTACTTCCGCGCCCTGAAGCTCGGCGATGCCGCGCGGGTCGCGCCGATCGACAAACTCAGTGTCGTCTTGGTAGCGCTGTTCGGCGTCGCCTTTCTCGGCGAGCGCCTCTCCGGCCTGGGCTGGGCCGGTATCGGCCTCATCGCCGCCGGCGCGGTGCTGGTGGCGATCCAGGCCTGACAGGGCTTCCGAGGCGCCGCGGCGCAGCGTAAAAGGCCGCCTCCTCAGCGATTTGCTGCCACCGGAGAGCGAATGACCCAGATCGTCGACATCATCGCCCGCGAAATTCTGGACAGCCGCGGCAATCCGACCATCGAAGTCGATGTCGTGCTCGACGACGGCTCGATGGGCCGCGCCGCCGTGCCCTCCGGCGCCTCGACCGGCGCGCACGAGGCGGTGGAGCTGCGTGACGGCGACAAGCGGCGCTATGGCGGCAAAGGCGTCGAGAAGGCGGTACACAGCGTCAATCGCGACATCCTCGAGGCGCTCTCGGGAATGGAGGCGGAGGACCAGGTCGCGATCGACGACACGATGCGCCGGCTCGATGGTACGCCGAACAAGGCGCGGCTCGGCGCCAATGCGATCCTCGGCGTCTCGCTCGCGGTGGCGAAGGCCGCCTCGGAAGCGGCGGGCCTGCCGCTCTACCGCTATGTCGGCGGCACGTCGGCGCGCGTCCTGCCGGTGCCGATGATGAACATCGTCAACGGCGGCGCCCATGCCGACAATCCGATCGACTTTCAGGAATTCATGATTTTGCCCCTTGGTGCCGCGTCGCTGAAAGAGGCGGTGCGCTGGGGCTCGGAAGTCTTCCACATGCTCAAGGGTGCGCTCAAAGACGCCGGCCACAACACCAACGTCGGCGACGAGGGTGGTTTTGCGCCAAACCTGCCCTCGGCGGAGGCCGCGCTCGATTTCGTCGTGAAGGCGATCGACAGCGCCGGCTACACGCCGGGCGAAGACATTGCCGTCGGACTCGATTGCGCGGCGACGGAGTTCTTCAGGAACGGCGCTTACGTCTATGAAGGCGAGGGCAAGACCCGGAAGAAAGACGAGCAGGCCGACTATCTCGCGAGCCTGGTCAAATCCTATCCGATCGTCACGATCGAGGACGGCATGGCCGAAGACGATTGGGACGGCTGGAAACTATTGACCGACAAAATCGGCAGCAAATGTCAGCTGGTCGGCGACGATCTGTTCGTCACCAATGTCGAGCGCCTATCGCAGGGCATCAAGAAATACGTTGCCAATTCCATTCTGATCAAAGTCAACCAGATCGGCACGCTGACCGAGACGCTCGCCGCCGTCGAGATGGCGCATCGCGCGGGCTACACCGCGGTCATGTCGCACCGCTCCGGTGAGACCGAAGATGCGACGATCGCCGACCTTGCGGTCGCGACCAATTGCGGGCAGATCAAGACCGGGTCGTTGGCGCGCTCGGACCGGCTCGCCAAATACAATCAGCTGATCCGCATCGAAGAAGAATTGGGCTCGCAGGCGCTCTATGCCGGGCGTAGCGCGCTGAAAGCAATCGGCACCGCGTAAAGAGGAAACAGTCTCATGGTGAAAGCGATCGTCATTCACAAGACCGGCGGGCCGGATGTGATGTCCTACGAGGACGTCGACCTGCCGCCGCCCGGCCCGGGGCAGGTGCGCATCAAGCAGCACGCGATCGGCGTCAATTATATCGACATCTATATCCGCTCGGGCCAGTACCCGAACCAGACGCCGTTCGTTCTCGGCAATGAAGGCGCCGGCGAGGTCACTCAGCTTGGCGAAGGCGTGAAGGAGTTCAAGGTCGGCGATCGCGTCGCTTATGCCAGCGGCATTGGCGGCTATGCCGAGGAGCGCAACATCGAGGCGCGGCTGCTCGTCAAATTGCCGGAGTCGATTTCTTATGAGATCGCCGCGGCAATGATGCTGAAAGGCCTGACCGCGCAATATCTGTTGCGCCGGACGTACAAAGTAAAACCTGGCGATACGATCCTGTTCCACGCTGCGGCGGGGGGCGTCGGCCTCATCGCTTGCCAATGGGCGAAGGCGCTCGGCGCGACCGTGATCGGCACGGTCGGTACGAAGGAGAAGGGCAAGCTTGCGAGCGAGGCCGGCGCGGATCACATCATCTATTATCGCGACGAGGATTTCGTTGCGCGTGTGAAAGATATCACCAAAGGCGGAATGTGCGAGGTGGTCTATGACGGCGTTGGCAAGACGACGTTTCCCGCGTCGCTCGATTGCCTAAAGCCGTTCGGCTATTTCGTCAGCTTCGGCTCGTCCTCCGGTCCGATCGCCGCTTTCAACATCGGCATGCTCGCGCAGAAGGGTTCGCTTTACGCAACGCGGCCGACATTGTTTACCCACAGCGCCAAGCGCGAGATCCTGGACGAGATGGCGCGCGATCTTTTCGGTGTCGTCTCCTCGGGCAAGGTGAAAATTCCGATCCACAACAGGTACAAGCTTTCGGAAGCACGTAAGGCGCTCGAAGCGCTCGAAGGTCGCGAGACGACCGGCGCGACCGTGCTGACCCCGTAAGCGCAGCGCAGCTGCAAGTGCTCAAGCGCGTATCGCAGGAAGAGGGTGTTGAAGAGGGTGGCGCCGCGTCGTCCTTTGCGCCGGGCGCGCCGCGGCTGAACAGCCTCTGCTTTTACGGCGGGGTATTCGCGACCACCGCTGCGACCTTGATGCTGCAGATTATCGAGACGCGCATCGTCTCGGTCACATCCTGGTATCATCTCGCCTTCTTCATCATCAGCATCGCCATGTTTGGCCTGACCGGCGGCGCCGTCTGGGTCTATCTGCGCGGCGAGGGCCTCTCGGAAGTGCATCTCAATGATGTGCTCGCGCGGAACTCCTTCTATTTTGCCCTGAGCACGATCGTCACGCTGCTCGTGCAAATGACGTTGGTGACGAGCTCGACCGCGTCGCTGACGTCGCTGTTCGCCTGGGCCGAGCTCGCGATTGCACTCGCTATTCCGTTCTTCTTTTCGGGCGTCATCGTCAGTCTCGCGCTGACCCGCAGCCCGTATCCGATCGGCATCGTTTATGGCGTCGATCTCGTTGGTGCGGCCATCGGCTGCATCGGCGTGCTTCTGGTTCTGAACGTTGCCAGCGGGCCGACGGCGATATTGTGGATCGCGGCGCTCGGCGCTGCCGCGGCATCGTTGTTCGCGGCCGCGGGCACTGCGGCGAGCGTTTTCGGCGTGCCGCGCGGCTTTCCCGAGCTGCGCTGGCGCTTGCCGTTGTTTCTCGCAATTCTCTTACTGGCGATTTTCAATCCGCTCACCGATCGCGGCATTTACCCCGCCTATGTGAAAGATGGGATCGAAACCCCCAAGACCTTCGCGTTCCAGGGGTGGAATTCCTTCTCGCGCGTGACACTCACGCATGACCGTGAAGGCGAGCCCGCCATGTGGGGCGCCTCGCCAAATATGCCGCCTTACATAATCCGGCAGCAATGGATGACGCTCGACGGCTCGGCCGGCACCAGCATGTACAAGTTTGGCGGCAACATCGAAGACGTAAATTTCCTGCGCTATGATATCAGCAATCTCGCCTACCATCTGCCCGGCCTTAATGCGGGAGCGGTGATCGGCGTCGGCGGCGGCCGCGATCTTCTGTCGGCGCGCTTGTTCGGGGTGAAAACCGTCATCGGCGTCGAGATCAATCCGATTCTTGTCGATCTCCTGACCCGCCGCTATGCCGATTACACCGCGATCAGCAAATATCCCGGCATTGCATTTGCGGTGGACGAAGCCCGCTCCTGGTTCGCGCGAACCGACCGCAGCTTCGACATCATCCAGATGAGTCTCATCGATACCTGGGCGGCGACCGGCGCCGGCGCCTACACGCTTACCGAGAACGGGCTCTACACGGTTGAGGCCTGGCAGATTTTCCTGCGGCGGCTCAATCCGAATGGCGTTTTCACGGTCAGTCGCTGGTATGCGCCGGGTGAGGTGAACGAAACCGGGCGCATGGTCGCTCTTGCGACGGCAACATTGCTGGACCTCGGCATCAAGGATGCGCGCACGCATCTGTTCCTCGCGTCCGGCGGCAATATCGCGACCATTGTCGTATCGAAATCGCCACTGTCGTCAGAAGCGCTCGCCGCTCTGAAAAGGGCGGTTGCCGATCTCGGCTTCAGCATTCTCATTAGCCGGGGAGAGACGAGTGCTTCGCCGCTGTTGCAGAGCATCGTCGATGCGCCGGATCGCGCGGCGCTGCGTGCAGCGACAGACAAATCGTATCTCGATCTGACGCCATCTTACGATGCGCGTCCGTTCTTCTTCAATCAGCTGCGGTTTGACCGTTTGTTCGGCAGCCGGCCGATCTCTGCCGATATCAGCGCCGGTGTTTATGCCGGCAACATCGTCGCGACGCTGACGCTGGCGATGCTGGTTTTGATCTCCGCCGTGCTTGTCATCGGGACGATCGTTGTTCCCTTGTATTCGGCGGTGCGCGATACCGGCTGGGGGCTGGCAGTTGGCGGCACCGCGTATTTTCTGCTCATCGGCATCGGCTTCATGATGACCGAGATCGCGCTCGTGCAAAGGATGAGCGTTTTTCTCGGCCATCCCGTTTATGCGCTGAGCGTCGTTCTATTCAGTCTGATTCTGGCGACCGGCATCGGTGCACTGGCTTCCGAAAGATTCCAGCTGAATAGCGCGCCGCGTCTATTCATCTGGGCTGTGGTTACCGCCCTCTACATTATCGCGCTGCCCTACTGGATGCCGCCGATCCTGCTGCAGCTGGACAGCGCGCAACTGATCACCCGTGCCGGTTTCGCGGTGCTGGTGCTCGCGCCGGCAGGTCTTCTCATGGGCTTCGGCTTCCCCACCGGCATGCGTCTCGTCAGCGAAATCGACCGCGGGCCGATGCCGTGGTTCTGGGGAATAAACGGGGCAGGGGGCGTGCTCGCCGCGAGCGTCGCGGTCCTGACTAGCATGGCGTTCTCGATCGATACGAGCCTGCAGGTCGGCGGGGTGTGTTACGCGCTCCTGGTTTTGCCGGCGGCGGGGTTATTGCGCGCGCTCGATGGCAGCCGCGTGCGATCCGCTTCTGCCTCGTTGGCCTAGTCCACATCCCCGGACGCGCGAGGCGCGATCCGGGGGCCAGGGGCAGCCCGCAGCGCTCCGGGAAAGTGCTTAAGCCGCCACCCCATGCAGATCGTAGGCGTCGGCGCGCTCGATCTTCACCGAGACGATGTCTCCCGCCCGCAGCGGCCGGCGCGACGTTACATGCACGACGCCGTCGATCTCCGGCGCCTCGAATTGGCTGCGCCCCTTCGAGATCGGTGTGTCCGGTTGATCGACGATCACCTGTAGCCGCCGCCCGACTTTGCTAGCCAGCCGCTTGGCGCTGATCTTCTGCTGATGCGCCATGAGCCCGTGCCAGCGCTGCGCCTTCACCTCATCGGGCACGACAGGTAGGCCGAGGTCGTTGGCCGGTGCGCCGCCGACCGGCTCGTATTTGAAGGCGCCGAGGCGGTCGATCTTCGCTTCCGAGAGCCAGTCGAGAAGCAGCGCGAAATCCTCTTCCGACTCGCCGGGAAAACCGATGATGAAGGTCGAGCGGATCGCCAGATCGGGGACGGCGGCGCGCCATGCGCCGATGCGCTCGAGCGTCTTTTCCTGGTTGCCCGGCCGGCGCATCGCTTTCAGCACGCTCGGCGAGGCGTGCTGAAACGGGATGTCGAGATAGGGCAGGACGAGACCCGCGCTCATCAAGCCGATCACCTCGTCGACATGCGGGTAGGGATAGACGTAGTGGAGCCGCACCCAGGCGCCGAGCTGTCCCAGTTCGCGCGCGAGATCGATGAACTTGGCGCGTATCGCGCGGTCACGGAACGCGCTCTCGGCATAGCGCAGGTCGATGCCGTAGGCGCTGGTATCCTGCGAGATGACGAGGAGTTCCTTGACGCCGGCTTTGACCAGCCGCTCGGCCTCGCGCAGCACGTCGGCGGCCGGACGCGAGACAAGATCGCCGCGCAGTTTCGGAATGATGCAGAACGTGCACCTGTTGTTGCAACCTTCTGAAATCTTTAGGTAAGCGTAGTGCCGCGGCGTCAGCTTGATGCCTTGCGCCGGAACAAGGTCGATCAGCGGATCGTGCGCTGGCGGCACCGCTTCGTGCACGGCTTCGAGCACGGATTCGTAGGCCTGCGGCCCGGTCACCGCGAGCACGTTCGGATGCGCCGCGCGAATCTGCTCGGGCTTGGCGCCCATACAGCCGGTGACGATCACCTTGCCGTTTTCATTGAGCGCGGCGCTGATCGCCTCGAGCGACTCGGCTTTGGCGCTGTCGAGGAAGCCGCAGGTGTTGACGATCACCGCATCGGCGCCGGCGTGGCTGCGGGCAAGCTCGTAGCCTTCTGCGCGGAGCCGCGTCAGGATCCGTTCGCTGTCGACGAGCGCCTTCGGGCAGCCGAGGCTGACGAATGAAATCCGGGGCGCGAGCGCCGCGGATCGGGCCGGAACGGGGGATGACATGATCGCCGGTTCGATGCCATGCGGAGCCCGTCCGCTGCAACCTTGGCCGCAAAAGAAAAGCCCGGCCGCAAGGCCGGGCTGATCTGGAAATCGAACCGATCAGTAGCGGGCGACGACTGGCGCGGCGGGAGCCGCGTAATCGAACTTATAGGAGATGCCGCCGGTGACCTTCACTTCCGTGACCCGCTCGCGATAGAACAGCCCAGGAAGAACGACGGAGGCATTGTTGAAGGTGCCGAAGTCGCTGTAGCGGCCCTCGACTCGTGCCAGCCAGTTGTTGGTGAAGGCGTATTCGACACCGCCACCGACGGTCAGACTGGCGCGCGTCGGCGTAAACGTATCGCCCGCGATCACGGCCAACGGGAAGTTTTGGCGCAGACGGAAGGTCTCGAACGCGACACCGCCTGTGCCGTAAACCATGAAGCGATCCCAGGCGATACCGATGCGGCCGCGAATCGAGCCCTCGACACCGGAGCGCCAAACCGCGTTGTTGAACAGGAAAGTGTTCAACGGACCGGTGACCCGCATGCTGGTGCCGAGCACGTCGCCTTCCATACCGAAGACGAACTGGCTGACCTGCCAATTGAAGCCGGCATGACCGCCGCCAACCGGGCCGCTCGCGCGGTAGTTCAGCTGGTAGAAGGGCAGACCGCCAAAAATGCCGGTTTCTCGGATCTGCTGCGAGCCGTAGCCGCCGTCGACGCCGACGTAAAAGCCGGTCCAGGTGAAGACCGGGACGAGCGGCACCACCGGAGGCGGCGGCCGGCGCGACGGCAGGTCGGCTGCGAGAGCCGAGCCAATCATCGCCGTCGCGGCGACGGACGAGAGAAGAAGTTTGCGAAGCATGGGAGCTTCCCCTTTTGTGAACAACGTAAGGGGAGCCTAGCCGATGGGTTGCTTACTGCAACGCTAGAGTGGCAATTCTGTCTGCTATCCCGGCCTACGTGACTCGGGCGCAACAAATGCCGAATGCCTGCTCAAATCACGTCCAATCGAGAGGCAGAATCGGGTCCACTCGAAGAAAAAGCCGGCACGCGGCCGGGCTCTTCGCTTTGTGGATCCTTCGTTCAGTAGCGCGCGAGGACGGGAACCGAGCCGGCCCAGTTGAACCGGTAGTTCAGGCCGGCGCGCACGATGTGAAGCGCTCGCGTGCGCGAAACCGTGCGCCGGTGCGGTTGACGAGGTGTAAAAACCGCCGGTTCAGTCTGTAACGAGCCGGGCAATCCTCCATTATGGTTTATGGGCAGCAGGTTTGGCGCGGTGGGCTTGCTTCGCCCCCGCCGATGGGTGACATCTCCGCCTGGAGCAAGGCATGAACAGTATGCGCTTATCGACCGCGGCCCTGGCGATCTTGATCACGATATACGGCCCTCTCCCAGGCGTGGCCGCCGATCTCGGTGTCGTCGTTCCGCCGCCCGTCGTGGTCGTGCCCGCCCCCGTTTTAGTGCCGGTCGTGCCGCATATCTGGCTCGGTCATTTTACCGGCGGGGCCAGAACTGAGATTCCGGGCGTCATGGACTGGCGCGATGAATATCAGCGCTTCGCCAGCCGCCGCGAGTGTTTGCATTGGGTGCGCGCGCTCAAGCGCGTCTATCGCGCGCAAGAAGGTTTCAAGACCTGCTTGCCGATTAGGTGAGGTGTGCGGTCCTACCCGCCCGTCATGCTCATGTGACGCGAAACCGCCGGCATCTGCGTCCCGCGGTCGATGACGAAGTCGTGCCCCTTGGGTTTGCGCGCTATCGCCGCTTCGATCGCCGCATGCAGAAGCTCGTCGCCTTCGGACGCGCGTAAGGGCGTCCGTAAATCCGCGGCATCCTCCTGGCCGAGGCACATGAACAGCGTGCCCGTGCAGGTGACGCGGACGCGGTTGCACGATTCGCAGAAATTGTGGGTGAGCGGCGTGATGAAGCCGATGCGCCCGCCGGTCTCCTTCGCACGCATGTAACGCGCCGGACCGCCGGTCGCGTAAGCGATCGGCTCGAGCGTGAAACGTTCGGCAAGCTTTGCGCGCACCTGCGTCAGCGGGATGTATTGATCGACGCGTTGACCCTCGATCTCGCCGAGCGGCATCACTTCGATGAAGGTGATGTCCATGCCTCGCCCATGCGCCCATTCCGTCAGCGAGATAAACTCGTCTTCGTTCACGTCTTTGAGCGCGACGGCATTGATCTTGATCGCGAGCCCGGCGTCCTGCGCGGCGTCGATGCCTTCGAGCACGCGCTGCAGATCGCCACGGCGCGTTAGAAAGCGGAATTTTGCTGGATCGAGCGTGTCGACGGAGACGTTGATGCGGCGGACCCCGCAATCCGCGAGCTCTTTTGCATATTTGGCAAGCTGCGATCCATTGCTCGTCAGCGTCAGCTCATCGAGCCCGCCGGATTTAAGGTGCCGCGAGAGCTGCCGGAACAGCGTCAGCACATCGCGCCGCATCAGCGGCTCGCCGCCGGTGATGCGCAGCTTCTTAGTGCCGCGCGAGATGAACGCGGAGCAAAGCCGGTCGAGCTCTTCCAGCGTCAGGAGATCGCGCTTCGGCAGAAAGGTCATGTCTTCCGCCATGCAATAGACGCAGCGGAAGTCGCAGCGGTCGGTGACGGAGACGCGCAGGTAGCGGATAGCGCGACCGAACGGGTCGACGAGCTGCGGCTTGGCCGGCGTGGTCAAGTCGTTCAGGCCCGTGGGGATTGCAAAGTCGCTCCGCAACATCCGTCCAATATAACGCGGTAGGGCGCGGGGCGAAACCACCCTTAGGTATTGTATCGCCCTTGTGAAGGGATAGTGTGCCGCGCCCGCCCGAGAGAGGCGGTCGGATTTGGAGGAGATGATGCAAGGAAATCGACGTTCTTTTCTCAAGGCGACTGGCTTGGCCGCCGCGGCGGTAGGGCTAGCCGCGCCGCAGCTCGCCGAAGCTCAGACCGGCAAGAAGCCGAAGGGGCAGGGTGGGCCGGCGGGCGGACCGCAGGGCGGGCAGCCCCCTGCGCCGCAGGCCATGCCGAAGAACATGACCTTCGCGACGATCATTACCGAGCAGGGACCAGGCCTCGGCATCCGGACCGAGAAGGGCATTCTCAACGCGATGAAGGCTGAAGCCGATCTTCGCACCGGCGCGCCGGTGACGACGGACGATCTCATTCAGGGCCTCGGCAATGTCGGCGCATTGCAGACGCTGGTGCAGAAGGCGAGTGCAAGCAAAAAGCCGTATTTTGTCGCGGAAGCGGACGCGAAGTTCGGCCCATGCGTGCTCAATCCGGAAAAGATCATCTGCATCGGCCTGAACTATAAAGCGCATGCCGAAGAGAGTGGCGAGAAGCTACCAACCGTGCCGATCCTCTTCAACAAGTACAATTCGGCGCTGAATTCGCACGGCGGCACGGTTGCCGTCTCAAAGGAGCACGCCGAAAAATTCGATTATGAGGCCGAGCTCGTCGTCGTCATGGGCAAAGAGGCGCGCGATGTCAGCGAAGCCGACGCGCTGTCCTATGTGTTCGGCTATTGCAACGGCCACGATCTCTCGGCACGCGATCTGCAACTGGCGACGAGCCAGTGGATGGTCGGCAAGACCGGCGATGGCTGGGGTCCAATCGGTCCGTGGCTGGTCAGCGCCGATCAGATCGATCCGGAGAATCTCAAGATCGAATGCATCCTTAACGGAGAGGTGCGGCAATCGTCGAATACGAAGCTGATGATTTTCGGCGTGAAGAAGCTCGTGAGCTACATCTCGAGATACATGACGATGCGTCCGGGCGACATCATCTTCACCGGCACGCCACACGGCGTGATCAACGGCTATCCCAAGGACAAGCAGGTCTGGATGAAGGCCGGCGACAAGGTCACCACTCGGATCGAGAAGCTCGGAGATCTTAGTTTTACGCTGACCTAACCAGTCGGCGCAGCCGTCATGCGCGGCCTCGTGCCGGAACAGATTGAGGAAGTGCAGAGACGAGACGTGGATGGCCGGGCGAAGCCCGGCCACGACGTTTGAGAAGTCGCGTTACGCATGACACAAGATCCGTGGCCAACCGAAATCCGCCTCAAGGAGAAAGGCCACACGCTTGCCATATCCTTTGACACGGGAAACGCCTTCGATCTCTCCGCCGAATATCTGCGCGTGATGAGCCCGAGCGCCGAAGTGCAGGGGCATTCGGCAGCCGAGCGGAAAACTGTCGGCGGCAAACAGAACGTCACGATCATGCAGGTCGAGCCGGTCGGCAATTATGCCGTGCGGCTTGTTTTCGACGACATGCATTCGACGGGCATCTACAGCTGGCGCTATTTGCACGAGCTCGGACGCGAGTATGAGACGAGGTGGGCGGAATACCTCGCCGCTCTCGAGGCGAAAGGATTGAAGCGGGATCGCGCCGGCAGCGCTTGAAACGAGAAAGGGCCGGTTTCCCGGCCCTTTCCGCCCCGCTGGACGCCCCCGTTCAGCGCATCACAACCACGCGCGTGCCGACACGCACGCGGTTGTAAAGGTCAATGACATCGTCGTTCGTCATACGGATGCAGCCGGACGAGACGGCCTGGCCGATCGTTTCCGGCTCGTTCGAGCCGTGGATGCGATAGAGCGACGAGCCGAGATAGAGCGCGCGCGCGCCGAGCGGATTGTTGATGCCGCCGGCCATGTGGCGCGGTAGGTCGGGGCGCCGCCGCAGCATCTCCGAGGGCGGTGTCCAGTCCGGCCACGCGCGCTTCTGCGAGACTACTTTAAGGCCCGACCACTCGAAGCCGCGGCGCCCAACGCCGACGCCGTAGGCGATCGCGGTGCCGTCGCCGAGCACGTAATAGAGCCGACGCTGGCTCGTCGAGATGACGATCGTGCCGGGTTTGTATCTGGCGTCGATGCTTACCGTGTCGCGCCCCCAGGCCTGCCCCAGAGGACGGCCAAACAGGCGGCTGAGAAAGTCGAGCTCGGCGCTAGCGGGACTAACCGCAAGTAGTAGACAAAACGCCGCACCCGCGGCGGCAGCGAGCTTTCGTCGCATTCTCTTCCCTCAACCTTCGCAACTTGCTGATTCGCGGCCTCGCCGCTTCGTCCGCGCATTGTCGCAAAAGCTGAGCCGTTGGCAAGGACGACTGCGCTATTTCGGCCTCAAACGGTCGTTTGAGAGGAACGATGTTGCGGCGCCGCCACACCAGATTCAGGCGCTGCGCTGCGCCCGGTCGCGCTCGTTCAGCGCTTTGATGGAATCGCGCGCCGCCTGCCATTGCGCGTCGCTCCATTCACGCAACGCATAGAAATTGCCGCCGGTCGCCAGCGCCTGGCCGCCATCCATGGCGATCAGCTCGCCAGTGAGCCAGTCGCAGCCGTCGGACATCAGGAACGTCGCCAGGTTCTGCAGTTCTTCCATACGTCCCGAACGTCCCATCGGGTTGACGCGGGCCGAGCGGGCGCCCGGGTCCTCGCCGGGATTGAGCCGTTTCGACATGCCCTCGGTCGGGATTTCGCCGGGCGCGATGGCATTGAGGCGGATGCCGTAGGGGCCCCACTCGGTCGCCAGCGACATGGTCATCGCGTGGATCGCCGCCTTGCTCATCGCCGAGGGGACGACGAAGGGTCCGCCGTTCCGCACCCAGGTAACGGCGATCGAGACGACGCTGCCCTTGCTCTTGCCGGCGATCCAGCGTTTTCCCACGGCATGCGTCACGTAGAACGTGCCGTGCATGACGATGTTGGCGATCGCATCGAAGCCGCGCGGCGATAAATCCTGCGTGCGCGAGATGAAATTGCCTGCGGCGTTGTTGACGAGGCCGGTCAGCGGGCCGCTGGCGAAAATCTCCTTGACCATCGCATCGACTGCACCGGCATCGCGGATGTCGACGCCGAAGGCGTGCACCTTGCCGCCATGCGCCTTCATGAGCTCGTCGGCCGTCGCCTCGCAGACCTGCTTGCGCCGCCCGCAGATGAAGATTTCGGCTCCGAGCGACAGGAAGCGCTCGGACATCGCCTTGCCGAGCCCGGTGCCGCCGCCGGTGACAAGAATGCGCTTGCCTGAAAAGAGTCCGTCCTTGAACATCGCGCTCTCCCTCGTCGCTGTGCAGCGGCCGCAGGCATTCTGCGGCGGCGCGCAAGCGAGGGAAAGGGGAAGCCGGGCGAAGCAGCATTTTCGGGAGACGCGATGATCGTCGATCTGAGAATCTACACGGTGCGGCCGGGTCAGGTTGAAAACTTCGTCGCGCTTTATCGCGATGACGCCTGGCCGCTACAGCAAAAATATCTCGGGCGATGCCTTGGCTGGTACACGAGCTTTGACGGCGTGCTCAATCAGGTCGTGCATCTCTGGGCCTATGACAGCATGGCGGACCGCGAAAAGCGGCGCGCCGAAATGGCGACCGATCCCGCCTGGCGCGATTATCTCAAGCGATCTTCGGAAGCCGGCTATTTGGTCGCGCAGGAAACGCGATTTCTGAAGCCGACGGAGTTTTTCGAGAAGAAGTAAGCTTGCGCTCAGCGATAGACGTGGCGCAAGCGCCGATGGTGGCGCGGCTTGTTGATGCCGAGCCGTTCGGAAATTTTCGGGCCCGCGGCGTAGCCGATGACGCCACCCGCGACGAGTCCGATCGGCCCGGCCACGACGGCACCGGCAAGCGCGCCCATTGCACCGTCCCCGAGCCGCTCGCCAGCCGAGGCGGGTGCCAACAACAGCGCTGAAACAAAAGCCGAGAGTGCGATGGTTCTCAACGGACGCTTCCTTAAAACAAGTTTGCCGCAAGGGTAGACTGCGCACCGACGGGCTCACCGACATTCCCAACAGGCGGGCCTTCGAGGACGCTCTGGATAGAATGGCGCCGCGCTCTCGCTTATCCGGATCGATACGATTATTTCAAAAAGTACAATGACGAATACCGCCATTTCGCCGGCGATGAATGTCTTCTTCTCGTGGCAACGCCATCTGCAACATGGCGCAGCGGCCAGGCGACTTCGCCGCACGTTTCGGCGGCGAGGAATTCGCGCTGCTTCTTCCAACACCGACGCGACCGCGCGAAGATCATCGCAGAGCGCGTGCGCGGCGCGATTATCGGGCTCGCAATTCCGCACGCGGTGAATCCGAAGCAGGTCGTCACGATCAGCCTCGGGATTGCGACGATGCGTTCGTCCGGCGTCGGCAAGGAACAGCCGGATGCGGCAATTCTCGCCACGGCGGCCGACGGCGCGCTTTATGAAGCAAAGCGCGCCGGGCGAAATCGCGTCCATGCAGCGCCGCCGCTCGTCTCTGTCGCTGCCGAGCGGGATAAAGCGGCCGCGGCGCGATCGGCGTGATCAATTGTGGGGGTGCAGAGCCCCATCAAGAATTCGCCGGCACTCGCTCAATTGTTGCAGCACCGATTCAAGCGCCATGCGGTCGAGGGCCGCAACCTGCGGAGCCGACGCGAAGGCGTGCTGCTCGCGAGCGCCGTTCACGTCGTGATGCAGCTCCGCGCCATTTCGGGCGTGCAATATTTCGTCGGCGGACTCGATTTCGCCCTCGCCTGTTGAGGCGGCGGATCCGCCATTATCGCGGCCGCCGAACGGCGGTACGGCGCCCGCCGTGATCGCCTTGGCGCCTTTCTCGCGCAGCAGGCGCTGCACGCCGCGGATGGTGAAGCCCTCGTCATAAAGCAAGCGGCGGATGGCCGTGATCAGCTGTACGTCTTCCGGCCGGTAATAGCGGCGCCCGCCGGCGCGTTTCAGCGGCTTGATCTGACTGAAGCGCGTCTCCCAAAACCGCAGCACGTGCTGCGGCAAATCGAGATTTTCCGCGACCTCGGTGATCGTCCGAAAGGCTTCCGAGCTTTTGTCCATCGCCGCGCCCGACTCACTTCGATAGCGAGTCTAGCGCGCTTTGCCGGGTGAAATCACCCGCCGCCGGGATCGGTTTCAACGTCGCCGTGGTCGGTTTTGGTCAGCGAGCCGGTGCCAGGGGTGGCATCCGGATTGGTCAGATGCGGCTCGGCATGGGGTCCGGCCGGAGGCATGGCCGATACCCGAGGCTTGTCGGCGGCCGCTTGCGAGTCCTGACCTGCCGCGGAGGCGGACTTATTTGGGTCGTGCGATTTGGCTGTCATCGAACGCTCCCTCGTTCCTCCCCGCAGATAAGGGACCGATCGAAATTGACGAGGAGGTCGGCCGGATCATGAAAGATTTGTGCCACGCCGGCCTGGCAAAGCTCGGCCGCGGGAAAGCCGCCGCAGAGCACGCCAATCGTCTGCATCCCTGCCTTGCCGGCAGCTTCGGCGTCATAGGGGGAATCGCCAACGACGACGGCACCTTCCGGTCGGAGCTTCAGCCGGGCCAGCGCGGCCTCGAAAATATCGGGGTGGGGCTTCGAGCGCTCGGCGTCATCCGAGCTTGTCTCCTCGTCGACGAGATCGACGATGTCGGCCGCCTTTTTGTAGGCGTCGAGCTCATCGCCCTTGGCCGAAGAGGCAAGCGCAATGCGTTTGCCTTCCGCGAGAATGCGCTGAAAAAGTTCGCGCACCTTCGGAAAGCCGCGCACGCGTGGGAGATAATCGCGCTTGAACAACGCGAGGCGATAATCCTCGATTTCCTCGCCGCGCCGTTCCACCATCTCCTTCGGCAGGAACACCGGCATCAGCTGATCGCCGCCTTTGCCGATCTGCGAGCGGATCGCGGCAAAATCAACGTCATAGCCGAAATGCGCAAACGCCCGCTGCCAGGCGGCCGCGTGCCGGTCGACACTGTCGACCAGCGTGCCGTCGACATCGAAAATCACCGCGTTGATCATGCGCCCTTCCGCTTGTTCCCAAGCGAATGACCAAGGGCGCAACTGGTTCCTGAACGAGGCTCAGGGATTAGGCCGAAAGCCTCTCAGGCTCGGCCTGTGCAATGTGCGCACGAGTTCGCCGATCGTCGCGTCGAGCAGCGTGCGAAGCTCTGCGAGCTCGTTCGCTTGAGGAATCGCACGCGAATTTCGCGCCGCGCTTTCGATGCTCGCAAGCCGCGCGGCCAGTTTGCGGACGCCCATATGGAGGCTCATCGATTTCAAACTGTGGGCGGCAGCGGCGACGCCGATGTCCTCGCCACGCTCGGCCGCCGCAGAGAGATCCGCAAGCACGCGCGGCGCGTGAGTCTGGTAAAGGGTGAGAATGCGATCGATGAAATCGCGGCGTCCGGATTGCGCGGTCTGCACGAGGCGCTCGATCGTCTCCGGATTGAGGAGGGCGCCTTCCTCTTGTGCTTCAGGCGGGTACTCCCGCGACTCGGAAATTTCGACCAGCTGATCGGCTTCCCCTTCGCTCGGCTCAAGGAACGTGCCGATACATTCGGCGAGTTTTTTGACCGAGAACGGCTTGTGCAGAACCGCATCCATGCCGACGTCGCGCCACGCATCGGCACCGGCGCCTGCGACATGCGCCGTGAGCGCGATGATCGGCGTGAGCTCGTCCGAAAGACCATGCACTTCGACGGCGTTGAGGAAATCGGTCGGCCCGAGGGCGCCGCGAATCGGATGATGCCAGCGAACCAGCGCCTCGCGTATGTTCAGCCGGGAGCAACTGGTCGCCGCCCTTCAACGGGATGAACTCTTTCTCGGCGGGCGGAAGCACAGCTCAAGCATTTGCGCAGCTTCGGTATCGGTCTCGCGTTGGACGATTTCGGGATTGGTTATTCGAGCCTTTCGTATTTGCGGCGAATGCCGTTCACGAAACTAAAAATCGACAAATCATTCATCGACGATGTCACAATTATGCACTCCGCCGCAATCGTACATGCGGTGATCGCGCTCGGGCGCGCGCTTGGGCGGAAAGTTACGGCCGAGGGCGTGGAAACAGTCGAGCAACAGAAATTTCTGCGCATTGCAGGATGTCATTACCTGCAGGGTTACCTGTTTTCGGAGCCGGTGCCACCGGCAGAAATCGACGTGATGCTCGCCTCCCAGCCATCGGCGATGGTGCGCAGCGCCTGAGGCGTTCAGCCGGCGAGCGCCATCTCGCCGGGTCGCGTACGCGCCCGATACGAACGTTGCGCACGCAACACGTAGCGCAGCTGATAGCTCATCAGCCGCCAATTGACCGGTTTCGTCACAAACGACGTGGCGCCAGCCTCATAAGCGAGGTCAATGGAGCTCATGTCGTCGCGTCCGGTGACGACAACGACTGGCAAATCGTAATGGCTTGGATGCGCAGCTGCCTGATCATCTCGAGCCCACCCATCCCCGGCATTTCGAGATCGATGAGCGCGATGTCGAACGCGGCGCGCTTGAGGCAGGCAAGTCCTTCTTTGGCACTTTCCGCCACCTCCACCGACGCGCTCGGCGTGGTCAGATGCACGCGCGCGAATTCCCGAAGGATCGGATCGTCGTCGGTCACGAGAATGCGCGCCTCGTCGTTGGGGACATAGGTGAAGGCACGATCGCGCCCGGCTGCCGCGGAATGCGCGGCCGCTCCGGCGCCAGCATTGGCCTGATGGGAGCGCGTCTCCGCCGCCTCCAATTGCCGCTGCGCTTCGCGCAGGCGCTGAACAAGCTCCGCATTCGTCTCTTCCGCGAGGCGGACCTTCTCGGCCAATACGGGCTCGCTTGCGGACGCCGCTTCGCCGAGCAGGCGGATGCCGACCTCATTACCGGCGCGCCAGCAAACCTCGACCTCGCGCGGGACGTGAGCCCCGAGGGCGCGCGGCTGATCCTGCCGGAGGGCGCGAGCGTCCCATCGAGCCGGCAGAATGAAGCGCAAGTGCTAACAATCGTTTGCAGCGGCCGCATAACTGCGGCGCTCGGCCGCGAAGATCGCGGAGAACGTGAGATTGTGTAGGCGACGAAGATTGCGCGGGACAAGCAGCCGGTTCCGACGGCAATGTGCGAAAGCGCACATCAAAATGGTTAAGCATGTGTGAATCGTCCCCGCGGAGCTGAGGGGATGCAGATGATCATGAGCGCACATCTGAAGAAGGGCCGACCGGGGGCGCCCGACGCCTCGATATCGGCGGCCGAGCGGCGCATCGCCGAGCGTAACGAGCGGATCATTCTCGATCTGATCAAGGGGCGGGACACGAGCGCGGACGAAGAGAGCGTAGCTCAAGAGCTCATCGCACTTTCGCATCTGCGCCGCCGCGGACCGAGCGGCCGCACGACGCACTAGACTTAATCGCGCGCCGCGTCGGCGCTGCGTGCGCTGCGTACCGCTTCAACGGCGGCATCGATGAGCTTCGCATCCGCACGATAGGGGCCGATCTCGACAGCGGCCATATTGGCGAGAAGCCGCGGCAGGGGGGGCAAAGGGCTGCCGTCGGTAGCGAACAGTTTCAAATCCTCGTCAGGCGATCGAGCGATTCCTTGGATCGCGCGCACTGCGTAATTCTCAAGGCGCAGCGTCTCGCCCGCGCAGCTCGCAACCGGCTGCGTTTGTGCAGGCGGCGTCGGCAGGAGCGGTGCATCACGCGTCGGCCTGGGCGGAGACATGGACGCGACGCGCAGCCGCTCGGTTTTGATCGGCGGCTCGAGCACCAGCGGCGGTTCCGGCTCGCCGTTCACGAGGGCGATCCGCGACGCCGGCTTTCCCGCAACAAGCGGGTCCGGCACAACCGAACGCTTCACGGCAAGCTTGCTGGCGCTTCGTCTCGTCTTGATCGTGCCGCCGCGTCCATGCGCGGCGAGCCAGCGGGCGCGTAGCGTTTTGCCAATGCCGAATTTGGCGAGTGGGCCGAGGGTTCTAGCCGGCTGGGCGACCGCTCCTTGGCCGCTGCTTGCGATGGCCGGCGCCTCACATTGCGCGGGCGCCCAATGCGTGACGATTGCGCGCGCGGATTTGCGGCCGTAGTCGAGGTAATAGCGCCGCAGCAGTTGTGCAGCCACGACCGCGCCTTCTTGTGCCGACGCAAAGGCGACATGGCCTTCCGGATCGGCGGCGAGCTCGCCCGCCCATCCTGCCTTCTTGATGCACCAATAATTATTGAGCCGGATGCAGCGCGGCAGATTAGCGGGGCTGTTGCTCGCGAGCCAGCGCAGGGCGGTATCCGAGCCGACATCAAGATCGAGCGCCGCCTGCCTGCGCCAATTGTCGACGGCACGGTCCGCGGGCTTGAACGACGGTTTCGGGACCGCCGGAAGCGCGCTCATCGCGGAATGCGGCGCGTTCGCGAGCGAGAAAAGGATCGCGAGAATTTCCAACATCAATCGTCTTCGACGCCGGCCTCCAGCGAGGCGGGCGTGACGAAACGATCGAGGCGTCCTTCGTGTTCCTTCACCACCTCCCACCGCTCGACGGGGAAGTCGAGGACGGCGAGACCGGAGGTCGGGAACTTCGCGTTCATACGAGCGAAGGCGTAGCGGTCGCCGAAGCCGGTGAGCAGGTTCGCAAGCTCGGCCATGCCTGGATTGTGGCCAATCATCATAAGGCTGCGTACGTTGCCTGGCGTGCGGCGGACGACCTCCAGCAGCGTGTGCGGCTCGGCGAGATAGACGGCGCGGTCGAGCCGCGTCTGCGGATGCTGGTTCGCCGCTTTGAGCGCGAGATCGAGCGTCTGCCGGGTGCGCCGCGAATCCGAGGCAATGACGAGGTCGGGGAAGAGCTGCTCGTCGGCGAGATATCGGCCGATGCGTTTGGAATCCTCTTCGCCGCGCTTGGTGAGCGGGCGGTCATAATCGCCGCCGCCGGATTCGCGCGCGGTCTTGGCGTGACGGAAAAGCAGGAGCCTGAGCATTGAGACAGGATAAAGCCGGTTGCGCGCGTGTCACCTCCGCATCGGCCTACATCTGGCTCGGCAGCCAGAGCGCGATGATCGGGAAGGCGATCAGGATGATCAGCCGGATGATATCGGTCACGACAAACGGCAGAACGCCTTTGAAAATCGTCGCAAAGCTCACGTCCTTGACCACACTTTTTATGACGAACACATTCATCCCGACCGGCGGATGAATCAATCCGAGTTCCACAGTCATGACAATGATGACGCCGAACCAGATCGGATCGAAGCCGAGCTCGGTGATGACAGGGAAGATGATCGGCACGGTGAGGATGATCATGGCCATCGCGTCCATGAGGCATCCGAGCACGATGTACATGACCATGATCAGTGCGAGGACGCCGTAGCGGCCGAGACCGAGCCCCGTCAGAAAAGCAGTCAATTTCTGCGGTGTTTGTGTGACGGTGAGGAAATAACCGAACAGCAATGCGCCGATGAGCACCGTGAACACCGCCGCTGCCGTGCGCGTCGCCTGCAACAGCGAATGGCGGATGTCGGCGCGCGACAAGCGTCCGCGCAGCACGCCGAGCACAAACGCACCACCGGCGCCCATGCCGCCCGCTTCCGTCGGCGTGAACAACCCGCCATAGAGTCCGCCGATGACGAAAAGGAAGAGCACCAGCGGCGCCCAGACGTCGCGGATGCCTTTGAGGCGCTCGTCCCAGCTGGCGCGGGGGCCGCTCGGGAGGAAATCCGGCTTGACCAAGCCGATGATCACGATCGTCGCGATATACATCGACATTGCGAGAATGCCCGGCAGAATGCCGGCCATGAACAGCTTGCCGATGTCCTGCTGGGTGATGATGCCGTAGACGGCAAGCACGGTCGACGGCGGCAGCATCGCGCCAAGCGTGCCGCCGGCGGCGATGACCCCGGTGGCAAAACTCTGGGGATAACCGAAGCGGCGCATCTCGGGGTAAGCGACCGTCGAGAACGTCGCCGCCGTTGCGACGGAAGAGCCGGAGATCGCGGCAAACCCGCCGCAGGCGGCAACCGTCGCGAATCCCAATCCGCCGCGCAAATGACCGACAAATGTATTCGCCGCGCGGAACAATTCACGGCTGACGCCGGACGTCGACACGAAAGCGCCCATCAGAAGAAACATCGGGATGACACCGAACGTGTAGTCGGTCACCGTCCGCATCGAGGTTTGGCCGACGAGCTTCAGCGCCGGCCCACCACCGACGAGATAGGCGTAGCCCGAGACGCCGATCAATCCCATCGCCATGCCGACGGGCACGCGCAGAAGCATCAGCGCGAAGAGCGTGATAAAGCCGATCAGGGCGACGGCGTCGGTGCTCATTCACTCCACCGTCCTCAGGGGATGTTCGCCCTCGATCACCTGTGGCTCGACGATGAGCAGCCAGGTTCGTACTGCGATGAGCAAGACGGCGGAAACGTCGCCGATCCATGCGACCGCAAAGAACGGCCATGTCGGCAGGTTGAGATCGAACGTCAGAACATTGTCGGCATAGGTCTGCTTGACCTTGTCGAACAATGTGTAGGTCTGCACCGTCACGACGAAGAGAAGAACGAGCGTCGCGAATATATCGATGAGCCGCTTGTAGCGCGGGCTCGCCGAGGACCAAACAAGATCGACGGTGATATGCGTGCCGCGATAGGAGGTCGCGGCAATTCCCCAGAAGATCAAAATGCCGAGCAGAAGCCGGCCGAAATCATAGGCGTCGGGGATTTGAACGCTGAAAAAGTAGCGCAACAGTACCGAGATGAAAATGTCCGCCGCGACAATGCCGACGAAGAACGCCGCGATGAGTTCAATCGAATCAATGAACCGATCTCGGAATTTGCGCGATTTTGGCGGCGGCTTCAGACTCGCGGGGATACCGGTCATGTAAGGGCGCCCTTCTCACTCACCTACCCGGACGCACAAAGCGAAGCGGCGTGCGATCCGCGGTCCAGGAGCAGGTGCATTGGTCTGCGTCCCGGATGCCGCTTCGCGGCTCCGGGAATCTGCATGTCAGAACCCGGCGTGAAATTTGCCGAGCGCGGCCTGCAGATCGGCGCGAATCTGATCGGGATTGGCGCCGACCTTTTTCACTGCCTCCGCCCAGTTATAGGCTAGCGGCTCGGTCGACTTCTTCCACGCCGCGAGTTGCCCGGGCGTCAATGTATAGACTTCCTTACCCGACGCTTTCTTCATTTTATCGCGTCCGGCAGCTTCGAAATTAGCCCAAGGGCCCGCAACCTTCTCGGCCCATTCGGTCGTGCAGTGATCGTCGATCACCTTCTTCTGCGCGGCCGACATCGAATCGTATTTCGCCTTGTTCATATTGTAAGTGAACACGGTTGTATAAAGCGGCGCGTCGAGCGCGTATTTAACGACCTTGTCGATGCCGAACAGAAAAATCGAACCCCAGGGGAAAAAGATCGCTTCGGCAACACCGCGCTCCAAAGCATCGCGCGATTCCGGTGCGGAGGCCTGAACATTGGTGCCGCCGAGCGAGGTTACCCATTGTGCGATCGTGCTTTGCGCCGGGCGTACCTTCATGCTCTTCAAGTCCTCGGGCACGAGGACTTTCTTCTTGGTCGAAAAAAATCCGCCGGGATCGTGGATGAACGCAAAGCAGAAATGCGTATCCTTCATCTCGGTCTCGGCATATTTCCGATAAAACGCATCGAGCGCCTGCGTGCCGGTATGGCCGTCGGTAAAGGTGAACGGCATCTGGCCGATGGCGATGATGGGAAAACGACCCGGCTGATAGCCCGGATTGACGTACGTCACGTCGGCGATACCGTCGCGCGCCATGTCGTAATGATCGAATGCCTTGCCGAGCTGTTCGGAGGGAAACACGGTGGACTTGATCGTCCCGCCCGAGGCTTTCTCGATGTCGGCGCCCCATTCTTTCGTTGCGGGGACGAGCGGGTGAGCCGGCGGCACCCATAACGAGATTTTCAGATCGACCTGCTTGTCTTGCGCGAGCGCCGGCAGCGCCACGCCAGCTGCCAAGCACAGCGACAATGCGAGTTTTTTCATCCTTCAACCTCCCAATTGTTCCGGCAATTCATTGCCTGGATTTGCTTTAGTCCCACCGGATTGCCCGCCCATTAGCAGTGCAAGAGCTTAGCGTCGATGGCAAGGCTGCGAGAATGTCAGCTTGAAGGAAGGGCCTTTCGTCGATCGCCACCGCCTTGATCAATGCGTAAACGCGGGCTCCGGGAGCGAGTTCGAGCTCGTTGACAGCCAAGCGGGTGAGCGACGCCGTGAGCTGGCCGCTGCCGTCGAGCGCGATCTCGACAAGCGACAGAGCTCCGCTCTCGGGACGGATCGCGGCCACGCGCCCGGACAACACCGTGCGAATGCTGATATCCGACGGTCGCGTCGTTGCGAGGGCGACGTCGGTCGCGCGGATCACCACCCGGACCGCCTTGCCCTTCGGTGCGACGTGACCGCTGACAATGATTGGCCCTGCAGGGTGTCGCAGAGTCGTGACCTCGAAGCTCGGATCAAATTCGGCGACCTCGCAACCAACAAGGCTGACGATGCCGAATCGATCGGCGGCTGCCGCGCGATTGACTTGCGCAAGCGCTTCCGACGGCGGACCCACGCCGACGATGCGTCCAGCTCGCATGACGACGACGTAGCCGGCGAGGCGCCCGACTTCTTCGATTGCGTGCGAAACATACACGATGGGGATGCGATACTCGTCGCGCAGCCGCTCGATCAGGCTGATGATTTCGAGCTTGCGCTCAAAATCCAGCGAGGCGAGCGGCTCGTCCATCAGCAAAATGCGCGGCGAGGCGAGTAGCGCGCGCGCCAGCGCGACGCGCTGGCGTTCGCCGCCGGACAGGGTGCCGGGGCGGCGGTAGACGAGCGCGCCGATCCCCAACGTATCCACCACTGACTCGTAAGGGATGCGGCGCTCGGCATGTGGCGTGAAGAAGTGGCCGAACAGCAGATTCTGCCGCACGTTGAGATGCGGGAAGAGCAGGGCGTCCTGGTAGACGAGCCCGACGCGCCGCAGGCGGGCGGGGAGCTCGATGTTGCGGGTGGAATCGAACAGCGTCTCGCCGCCGATCGCGATCCGCCCGCGCGTGGGCTGTAAAAGCCCGGCGATCAGGTGGATCAGCGTCGTCTTGCCAGAACCCGATGGACCGAAAAGGCCGGTCAGTCCTGCACCGCTCTCAAATTGCACCTGCAGGGAAAAATCGCCGCGGCTAAATTCGACATCGACCTCGATCACGCGAGACCGCTTACCCGCGCAACGGCCCGGCGTTGCAGAAGTTCGGAAATGACAAGTGCCGCGAGCGCAATGGCACCGGCTACGATTGCAAGCCGCAACGCGGCGAGGTCGCCGCCCGGCGTTTGCGTGAGGCTGTAGATTGCAGCCGATATCGTTTGCGTCTCGCCCGGGATGTTGGACACGAAGGTGATCGTCGCGCCGAATTCGCCGAGCGCCTTGGCGAAGGCGAGGATTGCGCCGACGAGAATGCCCGGCGCCGCGAGCGGCAGGGTGACCAGAAGAAAGGTCCAGAACCGGTTCGCGCCGAGCGTCCCGGCTGCGGCCTCGAGCCGCGGATCGATCGCTTCGATGGATAGACGAATGGCGCGCACCATCAGCGGAAAGGCCATGACGCCGGCGGCGAGGGCCGCCCCGGTCCAGCGGAAGGCGACCACGATACCCATCTCGGCCAGAACCGAACCGATCGGACCGCGGCGGCCGAACAGGAGGAGCAGGGCGAAGCCGGTCACGACAGGCGGCAAAATCAACGGTAAGTGGACCACTCCGTCGATCAGACTGCGGCCGGGAAAACGGCCGCGGGCAAGCAGCAGCGCGGTCGCCACAGCGAGCGGCAGGCTCAGCAACGTCGCCACGCTAGCGATCCGCAGGCTCAAGCCGATTGCAACCCATTCTTCGGGCGAAAGAGAAAACATGGGGTGAGTATGTGCTCCGGCCTCGCGTTATCCATGCGAAATCAACCCGAAGCCAAATGCAACAGCAGGGCCTATCCGAGCGTTAGAATGGACAAGCTAGGCCATCGCGATGTCCCTCATTGAAAAAGTCGTCAGTCGGTCCGCGGGCGCGGAGCGTTTGAACGACAAGCCCGTGGAGTCCGCTGGCACGCCCGCTCCGGCACGCAAGGAACGTCCCGGCAATAGCGCCTTCTTTGCCGATCTTATCGCGACAATCACCGATCGCGGCCGCGACCTTTTCGGGCTGCGTCCGCCGAAACCGCAGGAGGTCGCCGGGCGCGGCGATGCGCTCGCCGAATTGTGCGAGACACTGCTCGGCGGCAAGGGTGAAGCCTCCGGTACGGCCATGGCGCAGCAGGTCATCGAGACCTATGTGAGGCTGAGCCAGGAAGAGCGGCTCACCTTTTTCGAGGCGCTCGCTGAAAAATTCGGCCCCGATGAAGCGCTGCTCGACGCGGCAGTCGAGGAATGGCGGCAGACGGGCTCGGACACGGCGGCGACGGAAATCCATTTCGCCTCCGAGCCGAGGCGCCAGGAGCTGTTCCGGCGCCTCAACCGGGCACCGACCGGCACGCGGACGCTGGTGAAACTGCGCGCCGATCTTCTGAAGCTCGCCCGTGAGAACCCGGATCTCCGCCGCGTCGACAGGGATCTCGCGCATCTCTTCTCGTCCTGGTTCAATCGCGGCTTTCTGGTGCTGCGCCGGATCGACTGGTCGAGCCCGGCCAATGTGCTTGAAAAAATCATCCGCTACGAGGCGGTGCACGAAATCCACGGCTGGGACGATCTGCGCCGGCGCATCGATGCGCCGGACCGGCGCTGCTATGCCTTCTTCCATCCGGCACTGGCCGACGAGCCGCTGATCTTTGTCGAGATTGCGCTGACCGAAGACATCCCCGGCGCGATCGCCCCCTTGCTCGCGGAAGACCGCAACATCATTGACCCGACGAGAGCGCGCACCGCGGTCTTCTACTCCATCTCCAACTGCCAGGCGGGCCTCGCAGGGGTCTCCTTCGGCAATTTCCTGATCAAGCAGGTGGTCGAGGAATTGAGCCGCGAATTGCCGCGGCTCGAGACGTTCGTGACGTTGTCGCCGGTTCCGGGCTTCCGCTTCTGGATGAAAGCCGCCGACGACGTGCCGATCAATGACAAGGAACGCACGATGCTTGCGTCCCTTGATGAATGGGATTGGACCAGCAACCCGGTTGCTGCCGAGACGGTGCGGCGCGTGCTGGAGCCGCTCGCGGCGCATTATTTCCTGAATGTAAAGACGCCGGACGGCCGCGCCATCGATCCGGTGGCGCGTTTCCATCTTGGCAATGGCGCTAGACTGGAGCGGATCAATTGGTTAGGCGACCGGTCGCGCAAAGGATTGCGCGAATCGGCAGGAATTATGGTTAACTACCTCTACGACCTCGACGAGATCGAGGAGAACCATGAAGCCTATGCCAATCAGCGTGAGATCGTGGCCTCGGCTGCGGTGCGCAAACTGCTCAAGCCGGACTCAAAGCCGCGGCGTCCGGCAAACGCGCCGGCCAATCCGGTCTGAGTTTTGATGCCCGCTTATCTCTACGACGCGCTGACCGCGCGCTGTCCGAAACATGACAAGCCATTTCTGACAACCCCGGAGGGGCGCACCGTCTCCTATCGCGAGCTCGAGGAGGGCTCAGCGCGCATCGCCTCGGTGCTCAGCGATCTTGGCGTCGAAGCCGGCGACCGCGTCGCCGTGCAGGTGGAGAAATCGCCCGAAGCGGTGCTGCTTTATCTCGCCTGTCTGCGCGCAGGCGCGATCTTCCTGCCGCTGAATACCGCCTACACGCCGGCGGAGATTGGCTATTTTCTGAGCGACGCGGAGCCGAAGGTCTTCGTCTGCGATCTCAGGCGACAGAAGCAGCTTGCAGCGGCGGCGAAAAAGGCGAACGTCGCGCATGTCGAGACGCTCGATGAGAACGGCGGCGGATCGCTGAGGGAGAAGGCGAAAAACGCGTCGTCGAAGTTCAAGAACGCCTCGCGCGGGCCGGACGATCTCGCCGCGATCCTCTACACCTCCGGCACGACCGGACGCTCCAAGGGCGCGATGCTCTCTCAGGAGAATCTTGCCTCGAATGCGCGCACGCTCGTCGAATACTGGCGTTTGGGTCCGAGCGACGTGCTTCTTCACGCGCTGCCGATCTATCACACGCATGGTCTTTTTGTTGCCATCAACACGCTCTTGATGGCCGGCGGTTCGCTGCTCTTCCTGCCGCGGTTTGATGCCGACACGGTCATTGGGCTGCTGCCAAAGGCAACCAGCATGATGGCGGTGCCGACCTTCTATACGCGTCTCCTGCAGCATCCGAAACTTAGTCCCGAGCTCGTCAGGCATATCAGGGTTTTCACCTCGGGCTCCGCGCCGCTGCTGGCCGAGACGCATCGCGAGTGGCGGGAACAAACCGGTCATTCGATCCTCGAACGATACGGGATGACCGAAACCAACATGAATACGTCGAACCCTTATGAGGGCGAGCGGATTCCGGGCTCGGTTGGTTTTCCGTTACCCGGCGTGTCGCTGCGGATCGTCGATCCCGACAGCGCCGCGTCGGTTTCGCGCGGCGAAGTCGGCATGATCGAAGTCGCAGGGCCGAACGTTTTCAAGGGCTATTGGCGGATGCCGGAGAAAACCGCTGAAGAGTTCACGCCCGACGGCTACTTCAAGACGGGCGATCTCGGCCGCATCGACGAGAAGGGTTACGTCTATATCGTCGGGCGCGGCAAGGACCTAGTGATCACCGGCGGCTTCAACGTCTATCCGAAGGAGATCGAGACCGAGATCGATGCCCTGCCGGGCGTGGTCGAGAGCGCGGTCATCGGGGTGCCGCATCCGGACTTCGGCGAGGGCGTGACGGCGGTGGTGGTGCGCAAGCCTGGCTCGAAGCTAGACGAACGAGAAATTTCGCGGACGCTCGACGGGCGGCTCGCCAAATTTAAGTTGCCGAAGCGCATTCTGTTTACCGACGAGCTGCCGCGCAATGCCTTGGGCAAGGTGCAGAAGAACGTGCTGCGCAGCACATATCAAGACCTCTACAAGAAGGCCGCCTCCTGAGCGGCATTCGCAAGAGTGTTAATGCGCTTTTGCGCTAGTCAAACGCAACGGGCCGATCTCTTGATGCTGGCGTAAAGCACGCTGCCTACTTCATGAGCAAATACGGGTGCGCCGCCCGCACTGTAGCCGTATCATTAAGATGTTATTCACAATTTGCCGCATAAATTTGTAACAAATCGATATGTGCCTCAGCCGACAAGCCTGATCACCTTCGGCGGCGAGCGACCAAAAGCGGGAAAAGCCCGCCCATATCGGTAAATACAAGGCCCTGCGAGCCATCGCAGGGCTTTGTTTTTGCGAAAAAGACGCTCTCCGGAATGGCTAAGCCAACCATTTATTAACCATACCGGAAGATGTTGCAGGGAAACGTTAACCTTTAACCGGCACGATTCCCATGACCAGGATGAGCAGCTTGTCCGACATGTGCGAGATTGAGCAAAACCGCGCCGGAAACGGGCGATTCGCTTCCAAGCCTCATCCGGTCGCCGCCGATCCGGTCATGCTCGAGAAGATCGGCAAGGGCCTGCACGAACTCTACGACAGCGTGCCGAATTCGGCGCTGCCGATCTATTTCGGTCCGGTGCTCGGTGAGCTTTATCTGACGCCGCTGCCGCGGCGCCGATCGGCGTAGCCGCAGCAGGCATTATCACTCCCGCATCGCCTCGGAGCCGATCTGCACGAGCGGCGAGAAAATATATTCCAGAATGCGCCGGCTGCCTGTCCTGATCTCGACCGTCGTCGCCATGCCGGCCTGCAGCGCAATGTTCGTGCCGTCGATGCCGATCAGCGTCGTCTCCGGTTTCAGAGTCACCGGAAACACCAGATTCTGCGTGCGCTGCGCCGTGCCGGACTGAGTGCTCCTCGTCGGTTTCGCGCTGTTCTGTTCGGTCTGCTCGGCCTCGGGCTGGGGGATGGCGTCACGCGCGACGCGCGTCACCCGCGCGTTGATCGTGCCGTAGCGGGTGAACGGGAATGACTCGATCTTAACGACGGCCTCCTGGCCCTCTTTGACGAAGCCGATGTCCTGATTCGGCAGGTAGCATTCGATTTCGAGCGCGGCATCTTCCGGCACGATGCGCATGATCTCTTCGCCTGACGTGAGAACCTGGCCGACGGTCGTCACCGAAGAGACCTGGATCGTCCCACTGAGCGGCGCGCGCAACGTAATGTGATCGAGCTTGGCCAGCGACTTCGCAAGCTTCTGCGCATAATCGTCGGCTTGACTCTCGGCTTCGGCAAGCTGCTGCGCGTTCTCCGAGATGAAGGTCTCGTAGGCCTTATCTGTATCACGGGCGATGACGGCAAGATTGGCCTCGGCCTCCGCGAGCTGTCCCGTTTGCTGCGCGAGCCCGGTCAGTTGGTATTGCAGCGTCTCCGTCGCATTGATGAGATCGGGGCGTGAGCCGGCGCTCTTCTCGACCAGGGACGCGCGCATCGAAACGCGCTCCTGCAATGTCGCGATCAGCTGCTTTTGCGAGGTGATCGTCGACACCAGGCGATCACGCTCATTGGCGGAGCGTTGGTCGTATGTTTTGTGCCCGCTGCTTCAATCGAGGCATGGCGGCGAAGCGCTTCCGCGCGATACGATGCGAGATTAGTCGTGAATTCTGCGACCTCGGCTGCTTCTTGTCCGGGATCGAGCTCGACCAGCACATCGCCCTGGTTCACATGCTTACCGTTCTCGACATAGGAGGCGAGCACCTTACCGGTATCGAGCGGCTGGATGATTTTCACACGGCCGGTCGGCTGGAATTTGCCTTGCACGGTCGCAATGACGTCGATCGGCCGAAATAGGACCACGCCAATGCTGTCGCGGCGAATGCGCAGATGATCGCCAGGAGCCCAATGCGCACCGGCGAGGGCGGCGTCTCCAGGATTTCCAATGCGGCCGGAAGAAATTCGTGATCGGACAAGCGGAATGGCCGCGCCGGCACGGCGGCTTTTGCCGCCACGAGTTCCTTTTTTGAATCGGTTACCAAAGTCATGCGGAAGCCTGTGCAGTCTGCAGCGCCCAAAGCCGGGAATAGAGGCCTTTGTCGCGCTTCAAAAGTTCGTCGTGTGTGCCAATCTCGACGAGGCGGCCACGTGAAGAACCGCACGGTGCTCATTATTGCGCATCGTCTCGCCGCGTGCGCAATTGCGACCGGATCATCGGCATCGAGGATGGCCGCCTCGTCGAGATTGGCACACACGACGAACTTTTGAAGCGCGACAAAGGCCTCTATTCCCGGCTTTGGGCGCTGCAGCCTGCACAGGCTTCCGCATGACTTTGGTAACCGATTCAAAAAAGGAACTCGTGGCGGCAAAAGCCGCCGTGCCGGCGCGGCCATTCCGCTTGTCCGATCACGAATTTCTTCCGGCCGCATTGGAAATCCTGGAGACG
>DATAOB010000091.1:0-6003 GCA_036265935.1 Beijerinckiaceae bacterium | reverse complement strand
TATCCGCTCGACCTTATTCAATACAGGCCGGGCGGCGGCGAAGTTCCGCGCCAAGATTACTTGCGGGCGCATGCCGACTTGCTAGACAAAGACGAGTGGATCATCGACGGCTTTGGCTGTGTTGCCTCTGCCTGGGCGCGGTTCGTCGCGGCCGATACCCTCATTTATGTCGATCTGCCTCTCACCACACATTACTGGTGGGTGACAAAGCGTCTGATCAAGGCTCCATTCGCACGTCCCGAAGGCTGGCCGGAAAACAGTCCGGTGTGGGAGAGCACGATCAATAGCTACAAGGTCGTTTGGGGTTGTCATCGCCGGCTGACGCCGCGCTACAGGCAGCTTGTCGCCGATGTGGCGAACTCGAAGCGCGTTCATCACATCAAATCACCTACGCAGATCGCCGCCTTTCTCAATGCGGTCGAGCGCGAGTGTGGGCGTGCTTGATTTTATGGGCGAGGATAGTGTGTTACATTGATCCGGTGAGGTGAGCCCGACCAAAAATGCTGCCCGACATCCACGGCTACGATCGTCTGATCCGGGAATTCCGCTGGCAGATCCCGGCGCGCTACAATATCGGCGTCGATGTCTGCGACCGCTGGGCGAAGCGCGTGCCAAACCAGGCTGCGATTCTCGAAGTGAATGCACGCGGCGACGTGACGCCGATCACTTATGCTGATTTGCGCCAGCGTTCAAATCGCCTCGCTAGTGCGCTGGCCGCGCGCGGCGTCAAGCGCGGCGACCGTGTCGCGGTGCTGTTGCCGCAGGTGCATCAGACCGCTGTCGCGCATATTGCGATCTACAAAATAGGCGCGATCGCCGTGCCGCTCGCGGCTTTGTTTGGCGTCGACGCGCTGGAATATCGCTTACGCGATGCCGGCGTGAAAGCGATTGTCACCAATGGCGTCGGCGCGACAAAGCTCGCCGGCATACGCGGCGCGCTGCCCGAATTGCAATCCGTACTTTGCACCGACGGCGCATCGGGCGGTGCCGAGGATTACAACGCGGCGCTCGCCGGCGCATCGACGGATTTCACGCCCGCCGACACAAGTGCTGACGATCCCGGCCTGATGATCTACACGTCCGGCACGACAGGCCCGGCAAAAGGTGCGCTGCACGGGCATCGCGTCGTGCTCGGTCATATGCCCGGCGTCGAATTCCCGCACGAATTCTTTCCGCAGCCCGGCGACCGCTTCTGGACGCCGGCCGATTGGGCCTGGGCCGGCGGTTTGCTCAACAGCCTGCTGCCCTCACTGCATTTCGGCATTCCCATCGTCGCGCGCTCCTTCGAGAAATTCGATCCCGAAGCGGCGTTCGCACTCATGGCCGATCTCAAGGTGCGCAACACGTTCATTCCGCCGACCGCATTGCGCATGCTGCGCGCGATCGAGAATCCGCGCGGCCGCTTCGATCTCAATCTGCGCACGCTGGCTTCCGGCGGCGAATCGCTCGGCGCCGAGACTTATGCGTGGGGCCGGGAGCAACTCGGACTGACAATCAACGAGTTCTACGGCCAGACCGAATGCAATCTCGTGCTCGGTTCCTGCGCGGCGATCGGCATCGGCAAGCCCGGTGCGATCGGCCGCGCCATTCCGGGGCATAATGTCGCCGTCATCCGCGACGACGGCACGCCCTGCGAGCTGGACGAACTCGGCCAGATCGCGGTGAAACGTCCCGATCCCGTGATGTTCATCCAGTACTGGAACAAGCCTGAGGCGACGCGCGACAAATTCATCGGCGACTGGATGACGACCGGCGATCAAGGCATGGTCGATGAGGACGGCTACATCCGTTTCATCGGCCGCGACGACGACGTCATCACCTCATCGGGTTATCGCATTGGTCCCGGCGAGATCGAGGATTGTCTCATCCGCCATCCCGCCGTGGCGATCGCCGCGGCAGTCGGCAAGCCGGATCCCGTGCGCACCGAAATCGTCAAAGCTTTTATCGTGCTCAAGGCCGGGCACGCGCCGTCCGACGCGCTTGCCGCCGACATCCAGCATTTCGTGCGCACCCGCCTTGCCGCGCACGAATATCCGCGCGAGGTCGCCTTCGTCGACAGCCTGCCGCTGACGACGACCGGCAAAGTCATCCGCCGCGAATTGCGCCAGCGCGCCTGAAATGAGGGGCCGGTAAGGCCTCGTTGACCTTAATATCGTATGATCGGCGGGCTCAATGGGTCGAGGGGAAGCTTGCACATGAACGCGTACCTCCATTGCATGCGCCACTATGCGGATTTTTCCGGGCGCGCGAGCCGCTCCGAATATTGGCTCTTCGTGCTCGTCTTCCTTGTCATCTATGTCGTCTGTCTGTTTATCGATTATGCAATCATCGGCACCGCCCCATCCGCCGTGCCGGTGTTGGGCACGCTCGCTTACCTCGTCCACTTCATTCCCGGCCTTGCCGTGCTCGTGCGCCGGCTGCATGACACCGATCGCAGCGGCTGGTGGCTCTTGATCAGCTTGGTTCCGGTTCTCGGCAGCATCTGGCTCCTGGTGCTCTTGTGCACCGAGGGCACTTACGGGCCGAACGAATATGGCCCCGACCCGAACGCGTTTTACGCGACGCAGCCGCCGCCGCTGCGCTATTAGGCGTCGGCCTGTTGGACCGCGTCCGGCTTTAGCGCTGGCGCGGCCGGCACTTCGATCGGCGCGCGACGCCGGCCCGAAATCTCGCAGGCGAGGTGCGGCCCGGCGACTGCCCTGCCCGCGACCCAATCCGTCAGAAAACAATCCAGCCAGCGCGCTACCGCCGGATCGTAGCTGAACCAGTCGCGTAAATGCTGGTGGCGCGGGAAGGCGCCGGGCAGCGTCATGCGGTCGTGGCCGCGCACCGTCCAGCGGCACATCATGGCGTAGGTGACTTCCGGGTGGAACTGGAAGCCGAAGGCGCTGTCACCGACACAGATCGCCTGCACCTCGAAGACGTCGCCCTCGGCCAGCAACGTCGCGCCGCGCGGCAGATCGAACCCCTCGCGATGCCATTGATAGACGCGCTGCGGAAACGCGCAGCCGCAGAGGCGGTGCCCGGCCTCGGTCGGAATGATCGGGTGGTAGCCGATCTCGACCTTGCCGTCGGGATGCGTGTAGACGCGCTCGCCCATGTGTCGCGCCAGCATCTGCGCGCCGAGGCAGAGGCCCATGAACGGCTTGTTCTCTTTCAGCGGCACGCCGATCCAGTCGATCTCGGCTTTGAGCCACTCGTGCTGGTCATTGGCGCTCATCGGCCCGCCGAAAATGATCGCGCCGGCATGATCGCGTAGCGTCTTCGGCAGGGCATCGCCGAGGCTCGGGCGACGGATGTCGAGCTCGGCGCCGTGATTCTTCAGGAGCCGGCCGACGCGGCCGGGAGTCGAATGTTCCTGATGCAGGATGATGAGGACGCGCGGGGCGCTGCCGTTCGATTTGTGTGGGCGAGGTTCGGCCAAGCTCGAAACAACCTTCCGCGGAGCTGCGCCGAACTTAGCAATAAAGGCGCCAACGCAATATGAACGAGCGCGATTCGCGCGACAAGGGCGGAAACGCGTGGCGGAACAGCCGTTAGCGCGGCCCTTGCACCCGCCCGACCATCGGCAGCAGCAGGCTGCGCGGCGTCAGCGCCGCGGCGCTGGCGCTCATCCAGTCGGCGAAGCTCGGCATCACCACGCGCCGGCCGGCCATCATGCCGCGATAGGCGGCCTCGGCGACGGCCTGCGGGCTTGTCTGCACGAAGCTCATCGCCTTGGTCAGATCGCGCGTCATGCCGGCCGCGGCCTGGAAGCCGGTCGGCACCGGTCCCGGGCAGAGCGCCGTCACCGAGACGCCTTTGCCGGCGAGCTCCTGCGACAGGGCCTCGCTGAACGACAGCACATAGGCTTTGCTGGCGTAATAGACCGCCATGCCCGGCCCGGGCAGAAAAGCCGCGACCGACGCCACGTTCAGAATGCGACCGCGAGTGCGGATGAGGTCCGGCAGGAATTTCAGCGTCAGTGCGGTCAATGCGCGCACGTTGACGTCGATCATCCTGAGCTGCTCGCCCGGATCGAGATCGGCGACTTGGCCCTGCAGGCCGAAGCCGGCATTGTTGACGAGGATCGCAGGCTCCGCACCCGCCGCGCGCAACGCCTCGGCAAGCGCCTCCGGCGCACTCGCCTCCGCAAGATCGAGCGGGATCACCAGCGGCGCCGGCCGCCCTGCGCCGGCGATTTCGCTCGCCAGCCCCTCCAGCCGGTCGCGCCGGCGCGCCACCAGCGCCAGGTCGTGGCCCTTCTTCGCCGTGAGCCGCGCCAGCTCGGCGCCGATTCCGTCGGAGGCGCCGGTGATAATCGCGACGCGTCGTCCGCCCGAACCCTGATCGCTCATGCCTTGCTCCCCATTGCCGACCACGGCCCCGGCTCGACCACCTCGCCGCCGGTCTGCTCGGCGCGTTGCTTCAGCTGCATGCGCTCGCGCGACGGCACGCCCAGAAGCTCGGCGACGCGCCAGACGATATTCTCTTCGAGCTCATGCACCTCGCCGTCGGCATAGGCCATGTCCCACATGAGCTCGACGACCTGCCGCCGGCCGTTCTCGTCCAAAGCGCGCTTCAAGGTCGCGGTGAAATGGTAGAGGTCGACCGCCTCGCGCTCGCTCTCTTCCGCCGCGGCGATCAGCCGGCGCGCCGTCGCCGCATCGAGCCCGAAGCGGTCCTCGACGATCGCCTGCAGCCGCAGCCGCTCGGCATCGTCGACATGCCCATCGGCATTGGCGACATGGATGAGCAAAGCCGCCGCCGCGAGCCGGTAATCGGCCTCGTCGAACGTGCGCTCGGGCGCCGGGCCGGCGGTGCCGATCTCGGCGAGAAAATTCTTCAATGCATCGAACATGCGAGTTCCCCGGCGGGATGCCGTCGCCCGACAAATGGGGTCCGGTTCCGGCTGAGCAATGGCCCGCGCGAAGTTCACAGCTTTTCGCGGAACGCGCGGGCCGATTCGCGGATTCAGCTCATGCGAGCTGCGGGAGGAGGAAACATGCCGCTCGGTCATACCGCAAAAGTCGGCTCCGGCGAGATCACCGATTTGCGCGACTACGCGCTTTTGTCGTTGCGCGCCTGGCGCTCCGCCGAGAGCGCCGTCGAGATCGATTACGATGTCGTCGGCGCCGAGGAGCGCCCCAATCCGTATTATGCGCGAAAGCTCGAAGAGGCGCAGAGCCGGCTCGCCTCGCTAAAGGCGATGAAGGCGGAAGAGGCGGCGCTGCATGCGCGCGAGACGCACACGCGGGCGCACGGCGCTTGGTCGGAATGGACGCGCGAGAAGAAAGTGCGGCGTAAGCGCACCGAGGACATGCTGAAAAAGCTGAAAGCGTGGAAGCCGCCGACGCGCGACCTTACGGAGCTCAAGGATTTCATGCGCGAGGAATTGGAGGCCGCGCTGGCGCACGAGGCGCTCGATACCGATCCGCCGAAACCCTCCCGCGTCGCCGCGCGCAAGCACATCGCGCCGGCGCTGGAGCAGGCCAAGCGCGACGTCGCTTATTACCAGCGCAAGGTGGAAGAAGAAGAGAGCCGCGTCGCGCGCGACAACGAGCATCTGCGCGCGCTGATCGCCTCGTTCGGGGAGTGACTCACAACGCCGTCATTGCTTCCCCCGGATTTAATCCGGGGGAAGCAATTCTAAGCCAAACGCTTGATGATCGCAGCACTGACCCCTTGGATTGCTTCGTCGCTGCGCTCCTCGCAATGAGCCGCATCCTACGCCGCTAACGCGGCCCTCTTGACCGCCTGTGGCAGAGCGATCGGACGGAAGAAGGCTTTGGGGTAGAGGTAATCGTCTCCGGATTCGTCGATGATCCGTAGAAGACCATCCTTCTCGGCCTCAGCGTCCCGCCACCCGAGGTAGATTTTCCGCGCAGAAAGGCTGCGTATCGCCGCGCGAGCCGAGGGTGAAGATCGAGATGCGGGAGGGCAAATTGTCTGGTAAGGAGCGGCGGTATTTGCTGACCGGAAGTCTCCCTATCGGTTCAGGTCGAAACCTGCAAATAATGAAGA
>DATAOB010000090.1:0-18954 GCA_036265935.1 Beijerinckiaceae bacterium | reverse complement strand
ACGCTGTTCATGAGCCAGCTTTTCGGTCTCGACGGGATGTCGTCGCGGGCGCTGCAAAAATACTACTACGAGCGCTACGGCACGACCTTGCGCGGCCTGATGGAAGAGCACGAGATCACCGCCGACGAATTTTTGCAATTCGTGCACGATATCGATCGCTCCTCACTCATCCCTAACCATTCGCTCGCAACCGCGATCACCGCCCTGCAGGGGCGCAAGCTCATCCTAACTAACGGCTCGCGCGAGCATGCCTTACGCACGGCCGAGCAGCTCGGCCTCGACAAAATGTTCGAGGACGTGTTCGACATTGTCGCGTCCGATCTTGTGCCAAAGCCGAACCCGCAAGCCTACGAACGCTTCTTCGAGAAACATGGCGTCGATCCCGCGCGTTCCGCGATTTTCGAGGACATCGAGCGCAATCTCGTCGTGCCGCATGCACGTGGGATGCGCACGACGCTGGTCGTGCCGAAGCCCGGTCAACGCGACCACCGCGACCCCTGGGAGGTCGCAAAGGAGCGGCCGCGCCATGTCGATTATGTAACGGACGATCTCGAAGGCTTTTTGCGGCAGATCGTGCACGAAGGGCCGCGTGAGAACAGTAGCAGTTGAGGGGAAAAGATGTCCGCCGCAGAATTGCAGAAGACGATTGAAACGGCGTTTGAGGGTCGCGCCGATATCGGGCCGCAGACCAGGGGCGAAGTGCGCGACGCGGTCGAGACGGCGCTCGATCTGCTCGACAAAGGCGAAGCGCGCGTTGCCGAAAAATTCGGCGGGGCAACGGGACGCGAGTCCTGGCAGGTTAATCAGTGGCTGAAGAAGGCCGTTCTCTTGTCCTTCCGCTTGAACGACATGACCGCGATTCCGGGCGGGCCCGGCGGCGCCACCTGGTGGGACAAGGTGCCGTCGAAATTCGCGGGCTGGGGCGCGAACAAGCATGCCGCCGCCGGATTTCGTTCGGTGCCGAACTGCATCGTGCGCCGCTCGGCTTATATCGCGCCGGGCGTCGTTTTGATGCCGTCCTTTGTCAATCTCGGTGCTTACGTCGACTCCGGTACGATGGTCGACACCTGGGCAACGGTTGGCTCCTGCGCTCAGATCGGCAAGAACGTGCACCTCTCAGGCGGCGTCGGCATCGGCGGTGTGCTCGAACCGCTGCAGGCCAATCCGACGATTATCGAAGACAATTGTTTCGTCGGTGCGCGCTCGGAAGTAGTCGAGGGCGTGATTGTCGGTGAGGGCTCGGTATTGTCGATGGGTGTGTTCATCGGCGCATCAACCAAGATCGTCGACCGCAATAGCGGCGAGACGCATATAGGTTACGTGCCGCCGTTCTCGGTTGTCGTCTCCGGCTCGATGCCGGGCAAGCCGCTGCCGAACGGCGCGCCTGGACCGAGCCTTTATTGCGCGGTGATCGTCAAAACAGTCGATGCGCAGACGCGCTCGAAAACTGCGATCAACGATCTGCTGCGAGATTGACGTGCAGTCCGAGCCCGCGTCGATTCGCTTTCTATTCCGCACGTATGAAGGCTCGATCGATCGCCAGACGTGGCGAACCGGAACGCTGGTGCTTGCGGCAATCCTCATTCCACTGACGCTTATCTGGGTTGCTCTCGCGCCGGCGACGCATCGCGATCTTTCAAGACCGGAACTCCTCGATGCGCGGGCGCTGTTCGCGTTTATCTATCTTATCATTTTTGCATTCGCGGTTATCCTGATTGCCGTTTGTTGGACCAATCTCAGCGCCAAGCGTTTTCGTGCCGTCGGACGACCCGGCGCCTTTGCCGGTCTGCTTCCGTTCGCCGCGCTCGTCGATGGTGCCGCGCATTGGTTTCAGCCGTGGGCGCCGGATATTTTCCCGGATTGGGCACTGATGATTTTCGATGGCGTATTAGCGGGGGTCGCGCTCTGGAGCTTTTACGAGCTCGGTCTGGCAAATCCCGCCGCCACCGGGCCGAAGTAACCGCTCGCGTCGCTGAGCCGCAACCCTTCCTCAATGCCTCACGCCTAGTCTCGCCTCGCCGCTGAGGCGGCGGAGTGGAGCGTCGCGTGTTTGCTGCCGCGGGCTGGTTGAGCGATGTGACGGCGATTGCGATGGCGGGTCTCGCCGGCGCGCTTCTGACGCTCGCGATTCTGCATTTGTTTACCATTCGGCGGATCGGCCGGCGCACGCGCGCCGACGAACGCGAACTCGAGCGGTTGCGCGACGAGGTCTGGGAATTGCGCACCGCGGCCGAGGCGCGCGACAGGGCCGAGGCGACGGGCTTGCAGCCGCTCGTGGCATTCGCGGTACGGAGGGGGCCGGCCGCAGAACGCCGCTGATTGCACCCACTGCCAACGCGTTCGCCGCCGACAGACAGGCCGCGATCGAGGCCGGCATCGATTATTTTATTGCGAAACCCGTCGACCCCTTCGACTTGGTTGCGCTGATCGAAACCGCGCTGGCACGGACGCGCAACGAAGAGTCGCTGCCGCGCGCGTCTTGAAAGGCAACAATGCCTGTCACATTCCCTTCAGCTCCAATCCTTATGATCATCTAAGGTGATTCGAGCCGGAAGGGATTTAATGACCTCTGCGAGCGAACCCGGTACCGCGCGTAGCAAGGTCGCGTGGCTGAGAGCCTCCCCTGTTGAGACAGAAGAAGCGGACGAGGCGGAAAAATTCGGTCCGTCGCTCGGCAGTTTCGGCTCGCTCGAAGTGCGGCTTGCGACAACAAAGAAGGAAATCCGCAAGGCACAGCGCCTGCGCTACAAAGTGTTTTACGAAGAGGGCGGCGCCGAAGCCGACCGCACCGCCTCGCTTATCCGCCGCGACATCTGCCCATACGATGCCGTATGCGATCATCTCCTCGTCATCGATCATGCGGCGGTGAACCGGTTCGGCAAGCCGAAGCCGAAAGTCGTCGGCACATATCGTTTGTTGCGGCAGGACCGGGCCCAGGCGCATCACGGCTTCTACAGCGCTCGGGAATACGACATTGCGCCGCTACTGGCCCGCCACGGCGGCAAAAGGTTCCTCGAGCTCGGCCGCTCTTGCGTGCTCGCGCTCTACCGCTCGAAGCGCACGCTCGAGCTTTTGTGGCGCGGCATCTGGGCCTACACCAAGCACTACAAGATCGATGCTTTGTTCGGCTGCGCGAGCCTGGAGGGCACGAACGCCCTCGCGCATGCGGCGAGCCTGAGCTTCCTCGCGCATTTTGCCGGCGCGTCGGAGCAATGGAGCGTGCGCGCGCTTCCCGAGCGCCACGTTGCGATGCAGGTGCTCACCAATGACGCCGTCGACAAGCGCCGCGCGCTCGCCGCGCTGCCGCCGCTGATCAAGGGCTATCTGCGCTGCGGCGCCAAGGTGGGCGACGGCGCCGTCATCGATCACCAGTTCGGCACGACCGACGTGTTCATCATCATGCCGGTCGCCGAGCTCGATTTGCGCTATATCGAGCATTTCGGCAGGCCGGCGGCCGACAAGCAGGTGGCGTGAACCTAATGCATCAGCGGCATGGTAAAACTCGCGCCGTCCTTGATGCCTGACGGCCAGCGTGAGGTGACGGTCTTCGTCTTTGTGTAGAAGCGCACGGCGTCCGGCCCGTGCTGATTGAGATCGCCGAAACCCGAGCGTTTCCAGCCGCCGAATGTGTAATACGCGAGCGGGACGGGAATCGGCACGTTCACGCCGACCATGCCGACTTCCACTTTCGAGGCGAAATCGCGTGCCGCATCGCCGTCGCGCGTGAAGATGGCAACACCGTTGCCGTATTCGTGATCGCTGGCGAGCGACAGTGCTTCGCCGTAGCCTTCGGCGCGCACGACCGAGAGAACCGGCCCGAAAATCTCCTCCTTATAAATGCGCATGCCCTTCGTCACATTGTCGAAGAGACAGCCGCCCATGTAGAAGCCGTCCTCGTAGCCCTGCATCTTGAAGCCGCGGCCGTCGACGGCGAGCGTCGCGCCCTCCTTGATGCCGATCTCGACATAGTTGCGCACGCGATTGAGCGCCTCTCGCGTCACCAAGGGACCGAAATCGGCGGACGAATCGGTCGACGGTCCGATCTTCAGGCTTTCGACGCGTGGCACGAGGCGGTTCATCAATTCCTCCGCCGTGCCTTTGCCGACCGGCACCGCGACCGAGACGGCCATGCAGCGCTCGCCGGCCGAGCCGTAGCCGGCGCCGACCAGCGCATCCACCGCCTGGTTCATGTCGGCGTCGGGCATGATGATCATGTGGTTCTTGGCACCGCCGAAACATTGCACGCGCTTTCCGGCCGCACAGCCGCGCGTATAGATGTATTCCGCAATCGGGGTCGAGCCGACGAAGCCGACCGCCTTGATATCGGGATCGTCGAGAATCGCGTCGACCGCTTCCTTGTCGCCGTTGACGACATTGAGAATACCCGCGGGCAAGCCGGCCTCTATCAAAAGTTCCGCGAGCCGCAGCGGCACGCCGGGATCGCGCTCCGACGGCTTTAAAATGAAGGCATTGCCGCAAGCGATTGCCGGCGCAAATTTCCACATCGGGATCATCGCCGGAAAATTGAACGGCGTGATGCCGGCGACGACTCCAAGCGGCTGACGCATCGAATAAATATCGATGCCAGGCCCCGCGCCGTCGGTGAACTCGCCCTTCAAAAGATGCGGAATGCCGCAGGCGAATTCGACCACCTCGATCCCGCGTTGGATGTCGCCTTTGGCGTCGGCAATGGTCTTGCCGTGCTCGCGCGCCAGCAGCTCGGCAAGCTCTTCGTTGTCGCGCGCGACAAGGTCGACAAATCTCGTCAGCACGCGGGCGCGCCGCTGCGGATTGGTGGCCGCCCAGGCCGGCCATGCCGATTTGGCGTTCTCGACCGCGGCTCGGACTTCGGCCTTCGAGGCGAGCGGGATGCGCGAAATCACCTCGCCGGTCATCGGCTGATAGCCGTCGGCGAAGCGGCCGGACGTGCCGGCGACGTGCTTGCCGCCGATGAAATGAGTGAGTTCGCGCATGGACTTCCTCCCTGTCCGGCGGAGCCGGTCTGTTGCCGCTGTCATGTCTAACGCCGCTGGCCTTGGCAAGCGCACATCATCGGCCCTGGCCGAGGTGGTACTTGGAAATATCGCTCTTAAGGAATATTAATCCTTTCATGGGATGGGTGGTGGAGTATACGGACGAGTTCGGCGCCTGGTGGGACACCCTGACCGAGGCCGAGCAGATAACTGTTGCTGCTCATGTGCAAAAGCTTGAGAGCCGCGGACCCAACCTGCCCTTTCCATAATCAAGTGGGATTAATGGCTCACGGCATACGCATATGAGAGAACTGCGCGTTCAGAGCGGCGGCAAGCCTTTGAGAATATTTTATGCGTTCGACCCGCGACGTACGGCGATCCTGCTGATTGGCGCAGACAAGACAGGTGATGAGCGCTTCTACGAGCGTATGATTCGCGTCGCCGATGATCTTTACGACGAACATCTTGCGGAACTCGATAAGGAGAAGAGTGATGGCCGGTAGGCACCCTTTTGCCACGTTGCGAGCTCGTATGTCGCCAAAGGCGCGCGCCGAAGCCGAGGCTCAGGCAAGTCAGCTGGACGAAGAGATGGACCTCGCCGAAGTTCGACGCGCGTTGCAGCTCTCTCAGGACGAGATCGCGCAAACCCTGCAAATTGGGCAGGGATCGGTCGCCAAAATCGAGAAGCGCGCCGACATGTATGTCAGCACCCTGCGTCGCTTTATCGAAGCGATGGGCGGCGAATTGGAGATTGTCGCGCGATTTGCCGGTCATTCGGTGAAGATCAAAAACTTCGCGGACTTGTCGGAAAAGGAGCGAATTTGAGCGACACGGCATTCGTCATCTTCGACCGCCGTTTCACCCCCGCGCGCCCGGATCTCGCGGCGGCGCACCTCAAGGGCCGCATAGAAGCCGCGATTTTCGTCGAAGGTCGCGACATGCAAATCGTCGGGCCGATCGCGGATGTCCGGAGTGGGCCCACGCCCGACGCTTCGCTCGATACGCAGGCGCTCTGCGGCGAGCGCGTCATCGTCTATGAGGAGCACGAGGGCTGGGCCTGGGGCCAGCTTGAGCGGGATTCTTACGTCGGGTATCTGCCCGCGCATTTGCTCGGGCCCACGCCGCGCCAGCCGACGCATCGCGTGACGGCTTTACGCACCTTCGTCTACCCCGCGCCGAACATGAAAGTGCCGCCGCTCGAGGCGCTGCCGCTCGGGGCGGAGGTCAGCGTCGAAGATGAAGGCGAATATGCGCGCGTTGCCGATCATGGCTTTGTCTACGCACGGCATCTCGCGCCGTTGTCACAATACGAGAGCGATTTCGTGGGCGTCGCCGAGAAATTTCTCGGCGTTCCGTATCTCTGGGGCGGCAAGACCGCGCTCGGGCTGGATTGTTCCGGCCTCGTGCAGATATCGCTTGCCGCGGCCGGAATTGCAGCGCCGCGCGACACCGACGTTCAAGCGCGCGAGATCGGCACCGAGTTGCCGGTGAGCGAGTCCATGGATTTGCGCCGCGGCGATCTCGTCTTCTGGAAAGGCCATGTCGGCATCATGAGCAACGAGCGAACGATCCTGCATGCCAATGCGCATCACATGCTGGTGGCGTGCGAGCCGTTCGCCGAAGCGCGGGCACGCATTCTCGCCAAAAGCTTTGGCGCCGTCACGGCAGTGAGGCGCTTATCCGGTCGATGATTGGCGAACGGGTTTCCGGCGCCTTTTCGCCGATCATGTAGGCCCGCTGCACTACGGCTGAAGCAGCTTTCGCATCCGCTTCATCGCGCGCGTGAATACGACAAAGCGGGCGATCGGGACCCACGTGCTCCCCGATCCCGGCGAGTTCCGTCAGGCCTACAGCCGGATCGATGGGGGCGCCTGCAACGCTGCGTCCGCCGCCGAGTGCGACAACCGCGAGTCCGAGAGCGCGCACATCGATCGCCGTCACAAAACCCGGGTTTGGCGCCTCGACAACGCCAATGTAAGGCGCGCGCGGGAGATGCGCCTGCGGCCGCTCAACGACATCGCGCGGTCCGCCAAGCGCGTGCACCATTCTCGCAAACTTCTCCGCGGCCGCGCCGCTGTCGAACGCTCGCTCAATCTTTTGCCGCGCGTCGTTTATGTCGCCCGCGAGTCTTCCCGCAACCAGCATCTCGGCGCCGAGCGCCAGCACGATCTCATGCAATCGCCCATCGCGGCCTGCACCCGTGAGATGATCGATCGCGACCTGTACTTCGATGGAATTGCCTGCCGCTTTGGCCAGCGGCTCGTTCATATCGGTCAACAGCGCAATCGTCGGCAGGCCGGCTGCGCATGCAGTGTCGACAAGCGAGCGCGCCAGCTCGCGCGCTCCCTCCTCGCGCGCGATGAACGCGCCCGAGCCGGTCTTCACATCCAAGACCAGCCCGCCCAATCCTGCTGCAAGCTTCTTCGACAGGATCGAGGCTGTAAGGAGCGGAATCGATTCGATTGTCGCGGTGACGTCGCGCACCGCATAAAGCCGCTTGTCTGCCGGCGCGAGATCGTGCGTCTGGCCGATGATGGCGCAGCCGACCTCGCGGACGCAGCGGCGGAACGTCTCGGCATCGGGCGCCGTGTTGTACCCGGGAATGGATTCGAGCTTATCGATCGTGCCGCCGGTGTGGCCGAGTCCGCGCCCCGCGATCATCGGGACATAAAGCCCGCAAGCCGCGACCGCCGGCGCAAGGATCAGACTGACGGTGTCGCCGATGCCGCCGGTCGAATGCTTGTCGACGATCGGCCCTTCGATTTCGGCCCATTCGAGAGTCCGTCCGGACCCCGCCATGGCGCGCGTCAGCGCGGCGCATTCCGTGGGCGAAAGGCCGCGGAAGAAAATAGCCATCGCGAACGCCGCCGCATGTGCGTCGCTCGCTTTGTTACGCGTCAGAGCCTCGACGAAATGCGCGATTTCGTGCGGCTCGAGCACCGCTCCATCGCGCTTGCGGCGAATGATTTCCTGAATCAGCACGCGATCAGATCGGCCGCATCAGCGCGTTTCGTCACGCCGCAGGCGAGCGCCCCAATCCTCCTCTTTCGTCTTGAGGAAGGCCCGGACGTGCCGGCGCAGGCTGATCAATCCGGAAAGCGCCTGTTGCCGGGTCTCGGTATGGGTTGGGTTGCCGCCGGAAAAACCGGCACCGAAGCTGGTGATCACCGCAATTGCGCCGACGCGCAGCGCCAGCCGCCGCGCCAGGATCACCTCCGGGACGATCGCCATGCCGATCACGTCGGCGCCGAGCAGGCGCGCCACTTTCACCTCCGCAGGCGTCTCGAAACTCGGGCCGGAGAACCACACGAAGACGCCCTCATGCACGGTCACCCCGGAACTCGCACTCGCCTGTTTCAGCCGCCGCAGCACGCGTTTGTCATAAGCCTCGGTAAGACTGACGAACCCACCTTCGGACGCCATTCCGATGAGCGGGTTCAGACCGTTGAAATTAATATGGTGGTTAATCACCACGAGGTGACCGGGATAAAAATCGGCATTTACCGAGCCGGCGGTCGATGCGATCAAAAGCGTGGAGACGCCGAGCATTGCCAGCGTCTCGAGCGGCGTCGCCATCAAAGTCGGATCGCCGGTCTCGTAAAAGTGCGAGCGGCCTCGCAAGCAGGCGATGCGCGTGCCCTCCAGCATGCCGACGATGAGCCGCCCCTCGCCCGCGGATCGTTCAATCACGGGAAAACCGGGAAGGTCGGCGTAAGGGATGCCAACCGCATTTTCCAGATTCCTCGGCGAGCGCGCCGAGTTGCGGACCGACGCTGATCCCGACTTCCACCGGTTCGATGATGCCGCGCGAGCGCAGCACCTCGACCGCCGCTTCCGGCTGCGTCGTCATGAATGGCCCTCACCCCCGCCGCGTCGGCGGGAGATTGTCAGGGCCAAAGGAATGCGGCAACAGTGAAGATTGCGTGAAACTCATGCGGACTGCGCCCGCGTCCGCGATATGGATCGGCGTCTCCGGCGCGGCAAACTCGCGGATGCGCTGACGGCAGGCGCCGCAGGGCGTGGCAAGTGCCTCGCCATCGGCAAGGATCAGCATTTCCGTAATGACGCGTTCGCCCGCCGCCACCATGGCGGAAATCGCCGCCGCCTCGGCGCATATCCCCACGGGAAAGGACGCGTTCTCGACATTGCAGCCGGAAAAAATCGCGCCAGAGGCGGTGCGCAAGGCGGCGCCGACCCGGTAGCCGGAATAAGGCGCATATGCAGCGCGCTGCGCCGTGAGCGCCGCCTCGAAAAGGCGGGCGAGATCGCTGTTCGGCATGGCTGCCCTTCACAGGCCGCGTGTGGGCGTGTCAGATTCTCGTTTTCGCCGCCGCTCGCCCCATGTCAAACTGCGCGTCTCCTTCGTACCGAGCGTCATGCCTGCGTCCCGTCTCATCCCAATCAGCCTCATCGCCGCGGCGCTCGCCTGGTTTCCACTCGCCGGCGTCGACGCCAAGAGCGGCCCGAACGCGGTCGATGTCGAATTGGTGCTCGCCGTCGACATTTCCTACTCGATGGACGAGGAGGAGCAACATTTACAGCGCGAAGGCTATATCGAGGCGCTGAAATCGCAGGAGTTTCTGAAAGCGTTACAGGCGGGGACGCATGGCCGCATCGCGGTTGCGTATATGGAGTGGGCGAGCTCTTACGATCAACGCACCGTCGTCAACTGGACGCTGATCGATGGGCCCGAGAGTGCGGCGGCCTTTGCCACGCAACTCGCGAACGCGCCTTATCGGCGCGCCAGCCGCACGTCGATCTCCGGCGCCATCGACGGCGCCATGCGACTGTTCGAGAGCAACGGCTATGACGGCGTACGCCGCGTCATCGACATTTCCGGTGACGGGCCGAATAATAATGGCCGCCCGGTGACTCAGGCGCGCGAAGACGCGCTGACGCAAGGCATCACCATCAACGGTTTGCCGCTGCTCATCCGGCCGGTGCGCATCGCCTATATGGATATCGAAAATCTCGATTGGTATTACGAGGATTGCGTCATCGGCGGTCCCGGCGCGTTCATGATTCCGGTGCGCGGAACCGAGGCGTTCCTCGAAGGCACGCGGACGAAGCTCGTCCTCGACATCGCCAGCGCGCCGCAAACCAAGCCGTTGGTGCGGCATGCGTCGACGGAAAAGCCGCGCGTTTCCTGCTACATCGGCGAAATGCTTTGGCGCCAGCGCATGGGCGAATGATGCGTTTTGCTTTTGCGCGCCTCTCGCTGGCGCTTGCCGTCGCGCTCGCAATCGCGCCCGCAGCGCGCGCCGACAACGCGCCGCCGCCGATCATCGAAGGCCAGGCGCGTGTTCTGCCGGTTCTGGCGAAGAACGGCATGGTCGTTGCGCAGGAAGGCAAAGCGGCGCGGATCGGCGTCGACGTCTTGAGGCGCGGCGGCAACGCCGTCGATGCGGCGGTCGCGGTCGGATTTGCGCTCGCCGTGACGCTGCCGCGCGCCGGCAATCTCGGCGGCGGCGGCTTCATGCTGATCCGCCTCGCTAAAGATGAGAAGACGATTGCGCTCGATTATCGCGAAACCGCACCGGCGGCGACCACGCCTGACGTGTTCCTCAACCCGCAGGGTCTCGCCGACCCGTATAAATCGCGCGACAGCGGATTGACCGTGGGCGTGCCCGGCACGGTCGCAGGTCTGGCTTACGCGCATGCGCATTACGGCTCCGGCCATTTCGGCCTCGCCGACCTGCTCGCGCCGGCAATCGCGCTGGCGCGCGACGGCATCAGGATCGAGGACGATCTCGCCGATTCGCTGCCGCGCAGCACCCGGCTGCGGCGCTATGCCTCTTCGCGGGCGATCTTCCTGCGCCCGGACGGCAGCGCATTCGAAGGCGGCGAGCGGCTGGTGCAGCGCGATCTCGCCGATACGCTGGAAGCGATCGCGCAAAACGGGGCGCGTGCCTTTTATGAAGGCAGGATTGCCGAAAACATCGTCAAGGCCGTGCGCAACGAGGGCGGCCGCATGACGACGGCCGATCTCGCCGGCTACCGGCCGGCCGAGCGGCCGGCGCTCACCGGCAGCTATCGTGGCCACGAGATCCTGGCGATGCCGCCGCCCTCCTCCGGCGGCGTGCATCTGATCGAGCTTTTGAACGTGCTTGAAGCCTACGATCTCGCCGCGCTCGGCGCGGGATCCGCCGACGCCATCCAGATCAAGGCGGAGGCGATGAAAATCGCTTTCGCCGATCGCGCCGAATATCTCGGCGATCCCGCTTTCGTGAATGTGCCGGTGTCATCGCTGATTTCGAAGAAATACGCGGCGGAACTGCGCAAAGGCATTTCGCTGGAGCACGCGCGCCCCGCGGCGGATGTGCGCCGCGTCGACCCGGCGCCGAGCGAAGGCGACCAGACCACGCATTTCTCCGTCGTCGACAAAGACGGCAGCGCGGTCGCCAACACCTACACGCTGAATTTCTCCTACGGCCTCGGCCTCGTCGCCGAAGGCACGGGCGTGCTTTTAAACAATGAGCTCGACGATTTTGCCGCGCGGCCCGGCGCGCCGAATGCGTTCGGGTTAGTTGGAGGCGCGGCGAACGCGCCCGGGCCGAACAAGCGGCCGCTTTCCTCTATGTCGCCGACGATCGTCATGAAAGACGGCAAGGTCGAGCTCGTCACCGGCTCGCCCGGCGGCCCGCGCATCATCACCACCGTACTCGGCATGATCCTCGACGTGATCGACTTCGGCATGAACATCGCCGAGGCGACGGACGCGCCGCGCATCCATCATCAATGGAAGCCGGACGAATTGCGCGTCGAGCGCGGACTGTCACCCGACACCCTGCGGCTGTTGCGCGCCAAAGGCCAGAACGTCGTCGAGGGAAACGCGATGGGCTCGACCGCGACGATCGCTATGCGCGACGGCTGGATCATGGGTGCGGCGGATACGCGGCAACGCGGCACGCTGGCTGTGGGGTATTAGCCTAGGCACACGCCGTCATTGCGAGGAGGCGCAGCCGACGAAGCAATCCAGGGGCGAATTCTGCAATCATCGAGCGTTTGCCCCCTGGATTGCTTCGCTGCGTTCGCAATGACTAAAACTCCACGTCGAGCTCTTCGAGCTCGTCCTCCTCCGACTGCGCCGCGTTGCGCCATTCCTGCATGAATGGATGGTGCAGCATCAGATCGCGATAATCGGCGCAGTCGCGATCGAGCTTCACGTCATAGGTATCGAAGCGGGTGCAGACCGGCGCATACATTGCGTCGGCGACGACGGGCTTGGCGCCGAACAGATACGGCCCGCCATAGGCGATGAAGCAGCCCTTCCAGATCGAGATCACACGGTCGATGTCCGCTTGGGCGCCGGCCCACACTTTGAAGCCGGGATGCCTGGCTTTTAAATTCATCGGCAGCGCCGAGCGCAGATTGGCGAAGCCGGAATGCATCTCGCCGGAAATCGCGCGGCAATGCGCGCGCGCGGCGCGGTCCTTCGGCAAGAGGCCCGCCTTCGGCTTGATTTCGGCGAGATACTCGGCGATCGCCAGCGTATCCCAGACAGACGTGCCGTCGTGCTCGAGGCACGGCACCAGGAAGGACGGCGACAAGAGCAAGAGCTCGGCGCGCGTCGAGGGATCGTCGGCCGAGAGAACCCGCTCCTCGAATTCGAGCCCGGCCATCTTGCACAAGAGCCAGCCGCGCAGCGACCAGGACGAGTAGGTCTTGCTCGAGATAGTGAGCGTCGTGCTTGTCATGACCTCTCCTGCGTGCCGCTAGACGCGCCCAAACTTTGGGCAAAGCGGCCGGCGAATGCGCCCCTTTCGTCCTCACTTCCAAATCATGTGCCAAGCCGCAGTGCAGCATCGGCCGCTGGACTCGGCATTGCATGGCGAGCCGCACCGTCCCTCGATTGCGGTGGCGATGCTGTACTCCGTCTACCAGACCAGCGACGACCTGATGGCGCCGCTGCGGCTCTTCGCCGAGGCGGCGCTCAACGTGCTGCAGGGGCCGTGGGAGCAGCTTTCGCGCCAGCGGATGGGCCGGCACGCCCTCGCCACGCTGGAAATGGTCGCGCGCTTCCGGCTGACGCATCACCGCCCCTCTTATGAGGTCGACAGCGTCACGGTCGGCAACGAGGAGGTCGCGGTCACCGAAGAGGCGGCGTTCGCCACGCCGTTCGGCACCCTCCTGCATTTCAAGAAAGACATCGCGCAGGTGCAGCCGCGCGTGCTGCTCGTCGCGCCGATGTCCGGCCATTTCGCGACGCTTCTGCGCCACACGGTGAAAGTGCTCCTGCCCGAGCACGACGTCTACATCACCGACTGGCACAATGCGCGCGAGGCGAGCCTCGCCGACGGCCGCTTCGGCTTCGACGAATATGTCGAGCACCTCATTCTGTTCCTGGAAAAAATCGGGCCCGGCGCGCATATCGTTGCGGTCTGTCAGCCCTGCGTGCAGACGCTGGTCGCCGCCGCCGTCATGGCGGAAGAGGATCACCCGGCGCTGCCGCGCAGCATGACCTTGATGGCCGGGCCCATCGATACGCGGATCGCGCCGACCAAGGTCAACGAGCTTGCCAAGACGAAGCCGATCGAATGGTTCGAGAAGAACCTGATTTCACGCGTGCCGTGGCGCTACAAAGGCGCGGGCCGCCGTGTCTATCCCGGCTTCGTGCAGCTCATGGCCTTCATGTCGATGAACATGGACCGGCATGTGAAAGCGCACCAGGATTTATATTATCACCTCGTCGCCGGCGAGATCGAGAAGGCGAGCGCGGCCAAGACCTTTTACGACGAATATTTTGCGGTGTTGGATTTGCCCGCCGAATTTTACCTCGAGACTGTGCAGATGATCTTCCAGGATCATCTTTTGCCGCGCGGCGAATTGATGTGGCGCAATCGCCGCGTCAATCCCGCCGCGATCCGCAAGACGGCGCTGTTCACCGTCGAGGGCGAGCGCGACGACATCTGCGCCGTCGGCCAGACCGTCGCCGCGCACGATCTCTGCAAGAATTTGCGGCCCTATCGCAAGCGCCATCACATGCAGCCCGGCGTGGGCCATTACGGCGTGTTCAGCGGCCGCAAATGGGAGACGCAGATCTATCCGCTGCTGCGCAACGTGGTGCTGGCGAGCGAAGTGTGACGCGGAGGCTGCCTTTCCTAAGCCAACGAGGCGGTTGACTCTCCGTAAGCCATGGCTTACGGTAAGCCATGGCTAACACAGCGCGCGCTCTCGACGGCTTGTCCGCCCTCGGCGATCCAACCCGCCGGGCGATTTTCGAGCGGGTGGCAAAAAAAGCTGCGCCGGTCGGCGACTTGGCCCGTGGCCTGCCGGTCAGCCGCCCCGCCGTCTCGCAGCATTTGCGGGTGCTCAAAGAAGCCGGGCTCGTAACCGAAGAGGCTGCCGGAACGCGTCGCATTTACCGCGTCGATCCTCGCGGCATCGCCGCGATGCGCGAGTGGCTCGATGCGCATTGGAGCGCGGCCCTCGATGCATTCAAGGATTTCGCCGACAACCAACATGACGAGGAGAACTCGCTATGAGCATCGCGCCAGTGGTGCAAAGCGTACTGGTCAAGGCGGATCCGGCGCGGACTTTCGATCTCTTCGTCAATCGCATGGAAGCCTGGTGGCCGCATGGCCGTACGATCGGCAAGAATCCGCATGTCGCAATCTTGCTCGAACAGAAGCCCGGCGGCCGCTGGTTTGAACGTGATGCCGACGGCAACGAAACCAATTGGGGCAAGGTGCTCGACTGGAATCCGCCGAGGCGGCTGCTGCTCGGCTGGCAGGTCAATACCGGCTGGGCTTATGACCCCGATTTGCTGACCGAAGTAGAATTGACCTTCGCTCCGCATGATGAGGGCGGCACCCTCGTCACGCTCGAGCATCGCGACCTCGAGCGCTTCGGTGCCGATGCCGCAGGCCACGCCGAAAAACTGCGCGGCGGCTGGCCGACCCATCTCAGGGAATTCGCCGACTACGCCAACGCCAACATGTGAGGGAAAACGTCATGTCTGAGTTTGTTGTCTATACCGTTCCCGGCAGCCCGTATGCCCGTGCGGTCCTCGCCACGCTCGAGGAGAAACACCTCGATTACCGGCTGTCGCCGCTGGCGCCTGCCGGCATCAAGAGCGAGCCGCATCTCTCGCGACATCCCTTCGGCAGAATGCCGGCGGTCGAGCATGATGGCTTCAGGCTCTACGAGACACAGGCGATCCTGCGCTACATCGACCGGATATTTCCGGGGCCATCGCTGACGCCGGCTGGTCCCAAAGCAGCGGCGCGCATGGATCAGGTGATGAACATCAACGATTGGTACCTGTTTCAGGGCGTCGCCAACGTCATTGTATTCCATCGGGTCATTGGCCCGCGGCTTCTCGGCGTCGCCCCCGACGAAGCGGCGATCGCCGCGGCGATGCCGCAGGCGTATGTCGTCTTCGGCGAGTTTGCGCAGCTGCTCGGATCGCAACCATATTTTGCCGGCGATCAGCTCTCGCTCGCCGACCTCATGGTCGCGCCGCAGCTCGATTTCTTCGCCGGCACACCGGAATGGGCGCCGCTGACCGCAAACAAGCCGAACCTGCTCGCCTGGCTCGATCGCATGAACAGGCGTGCAAGCATGCAGGCAACGACATGGAGTCGCGTCAGCGAGATGGCGCAAGCGGCGTGATCTGCGCCAATTGCGCTCTCCGGCCCGAAGGCCGTTCCGTCGGGCTGCTCGCCGGTGAGAATGTCACGACAAGACCTGCGGCAATTGGACGAAGAGTGGCGCCGAGTCCGACCGCACCGGGCTACGCAAGGAGTCGCCGCAGAAATCGTGGAATTCGTCGCATCCGACCCGGCGGCTGCAGCCAGCCGGTTTGATCAGCACCGGCGGCGCCCGCCTGCTCTATTGCTTCGCGACGAATTAGCGAGCGCCTTCCCGCCGCCGAAGAGCGCGCCCATATTGGGGCGATGCCGAAGCCGCCGAAGCCGCCCGAAACGCCGCGCCCGCGCGGCAAGTCCAAGGCGGCCAAACCCGTCGTCAAGCCGCTCGGCGAGCACCTTGCGGCTTTGCTTAACCCGGCGCTGAGCGAGGAGAACCGCAGCGACGCCTATCCGACGCCGCAAGGCTTCGGCGAGGCGCCGCAGGCGGGCTTCGATTCCGGCCCGGTGACCGGGCTCGACCCGCGGCTCGCCAAAAAGCTCGGGCTGGAGACGGCGGAGGCGCCCGCCGTCCGCCGCAAAGGCGGCAGCCCGTTCGAGCCGACCGGCTCGACCGCAACCGCGCTGTCGCTGCGCGACCTCCTCGAGCGCGGCGATCCCAACGTCCGCCGGGGCGTGCCGTGGACGCCGCACCGCCCGGCGCGGCCGGAAAAATCCGAAGGCGGCGTGCGCTTCGAGCTTGTCTCGGAATACGAACCGCAGGGCGACCAGCCGCAGGCGATCGAAGAGCTTGTCAAAGGCGTCGGCGAGCAGGAACGCGATCAGGTCCTGCTCGGCGTCACCGGCTCCGGCAAGACGTTTACGATGGCGCAGGTGATCGCGCGGACGCAGCGCCCGGCGCTGGTGCTCGCGCCGAACAAGACGCTCGCCGCGCAGCTCTACGGCGAATTCAAAAGCTTTTTTCCCAACAACGCCGTCGAGTACTTCGTCTCGTATTACGATTACTACCAGCCGGAGGCCTACGTCCCGCGCACCGACACGTACATAGAAAAGGAATCCTCGATCAACGAGCAGATCGACCGCATGCGCCACTCGGCGACGCGGGCGCTCTTAGAACGCGACGACGTCATCATCGTCGCCTCCGTCTCCTGCATCTACGGCATCGGCTCGGTCGAGACCTATACGGCGATGACCTTCGGCATCAAGCGCGGCGAGAGCCTCGACCAGCGCCAGCTCATCGCCGACCTGGTCGCCCTGCAATACAAGCGCACCTCCATGGATTTCTCGCGCGGCACGTTCCGCGTCCGCGGCGACACGCTGGAGCTCTTCCCCGCCCATTACGAGGACCGCGCCTGGCGCATCGGCTTCTTCGGCGACGAGGTGGAATCGATCACCGAGTTCGATCCGCTGACCGGCAAGTCGACGCAGGAGCTCGCCTTCGTTAAAGTCTACGCCAACTCGCATTACGTCACGCCGCGCCCGACGCTGTTGCAATCGATCAAGGGCATCAAGGACGAGCTGCGCGCCCGCCTCATCGAACTAAACAACGCCGGCCGCCTCCTCGAAGCGCAGCGCCTCGAGCAGCGCACCACGTTCGACCTCGAAATGCTGGAGGCGACCGGCTCCTGCCAGGGCATCGAGAACTATTCGCGCTATCTCACCGGCCGCCGCCCCGGCGAGCCGCCGCCGACTTTGTTCGAATATCTGCCCGACAACGCCCTCGTCTTCACCGACGAGAGCCACGTCACCATCCCGCAGATCGGCGGCATGTATCGCGGCGACTTCCGCCGCAAGGCCACCCTCGCCGAATACGGTTTCCGCCTGCCCTCGTGCATGGACAATCGGCCGCTGCGCTTCGAGGAATGGGAGGCGATGCGGCCGCAGACCGTGCATGTCTCGGCAACGCCCGGCAAATGGGAGATGGAGCGCACCGGCGGCATCTTTGTCGAGCAGGTGATCCGCCCGACCGGCCTCATCGATCCGCCGGTGGAAGTCAGGCCCGCGCGCAGCCAGGTCGACGATCTGCTCGGCGAAATTCGCGAGGTCAGCCTCAAAGGCTACCGCTCGCTCGTCACCGTCTTAACGAAGCGCATGGCCGAGGACCTCACCGAATATCTGCACGAGAACAAGGTGCGCGTGCGCTACATGCATTCCGACATCGACACGATCGAGCGCATCGAGATCATCCGCGATTTGCGCCTCGGCGCCTTCGACGTGCTCGTCGGCATCAACCTGTTGCGCGAGGGCCTCGACATTCCCGAATGCGGGCTCGTCGCCATTCTCGACGCCGACAAGGAAGGCTTTCTGCGCTCAGAAACCTCTTTGGTGCAGACGATCGGGCGCGCCGCGCGCAACATCGACGGCCACGTCATCCTCTATGCCGATCAGATTACCGGGTCGATGCAGCGCGCCACCGCCGAGACCAACCGCCGTCGCGAGAAGCAGATGCAATACAATATCGAGCACGGCATCACGCCGGAATCGATCAAGCGCGGCATCGCCGACATTTTGGGCTCGGTCTACGAGGCCGATCACGTCACCGTCGATGCCGGCATGCTCGGCGGCCGCGACGGCAAGCCGGCGATGATCGGGCACAATCTGCGCGCCACGATCGCCGACCTTGAAAAGCGCATGCGCGCCGCCGCCGCCGATCTCGAATTCGAGGAGGCCGGCCGCATCCGCGACGAGATCAAGCGGCTGGAGGCGGTCGAACTTGCGGTGGGCGAAGACCCGCTGGCGCGCCAGCAGGCGATCGAAGACCGCGCCGGCTCTTACGAGGGACGGCGGAAGTACGGGTCTGCCGCGAACCTGCCGGCGAACACCCGCGCGCGAAAGCCGACCGACGCCGATATGGGCCCGCACAATTGGGGCGGCGGCGAAGCGCGCCCGCTCAACGCCCGCCCGCGCCCGCGGTCTACGGCGGGGAAGGGTGGGACAAGGGTGTTTAGGGGGAAGTCGCGCTAACTTTGTTTGGTGAAGGGCAGCGCTGACGCAGCTTCCCCTTCTCCCCGCGTGCATGCGGGGAGAAGGTGGCCGAAGGCCGGACGAGGGGCAGCATTATCCTGAGACATTGGCGCCGCCCCTCACCCTAGCCCTCTCCCCGCGCGAGACCTCTGCAAAACGCGGGTTGGTGCGGGCGCAAGGAGTGCGGCGTGCGCCGTCGCGCGGGCCTTGATCTGGCGTTTAGAGCCCGCGTCTCAGGTGAGGCCGGCGGCGGCGCGGTGTAGATTGAACGCGATGGCGATAAGGTCGACGTGCAAACGGTTCGCCGCAAGTCCGCGATAGCGCATCCGGTCAAGTCCATAGACGCGCTTCAACACGACGAACGTGCGTTCGACGCCGCCGCGAATGCGGCCGATGAGCCGGTTGCGAACGCTTTGCCAATGCGGCAG
>DATAOB010000089.1:0-45186 GCA_036265935.1 Beijerinckiaceae bacterium | reverse complement strand
TCACCGTCGACAGCGAGGCGGAGAGTGGGCAGCGCCGCTATTCCAACGAGGAGGTTGCGCGGCTCTGCGCCGACAATGACGACATCTTGATTCCGTTCGCCAGCATCGATCCGCATAAAGGCCTGCTCGGCGTGCGCGAGGCAAAGCGGTTGATCAAAGATTTCCCGTCAAGGGATTCAAGTTTCATCCCTCGACGCAGGGCTTTTATCCGAACGACCGCATGGCTTATCCGCTTTACGAGGTGATCGCCGAAGCCAAATTGCCGGCGCTGTTTCACACCGGCCAAACCGGCGTCGGCTCCGGCGTGCGCGGCGGCGGCGGCGTGCGGCTGAAATATTCGAACCCGATGTATATCGATGACGTCGCCGTCGACTTTCCCGACATGCCGATCATCATGGCGCATCCTTCCTTCCCCTGGCAGGAGGAGGCTTTGTCGGTCGCGCAGCACAAGCCGAACGTCTACATCGACATGTCCGGCTGGTCGCCGAAATATTTTCCGCCGATTTTGGTGCGGTATGCGAATACGATTTTGAAGAACAAGATGCTGTTCGGCTCGGATTATCCCGTCATCTCGCCGGACCGTTGGCTCAAGGATTTCGAGGCGATCGACATCAGGCCGGAAGTTCGGCCGCTGATCCTGAAGGAGAACGCGATCAGGTTGTTGGGGTTGAGGTAGGGAGCGCCACATTCCCGGAGCCGCGAAGCGGCATCCGGGACCCAGAGCAATGCGCATCTGCCCCTGGACCCCGGATCGCATTCCGCCTCGCTGCATGCGTCCGGGGACGTCGGGTCTACAAATACCCCGTCCCGGCCTCGGCCGCGAAGCGGTCGGGCGGCCCTTCCCAGACAATGCGGGCGTGCTCCAAGACATAGACGCGGTCGGCATGCGGCAGCGCGAACGTCACATTCTGCTCGCCTAATAAAACCGTGATCGGCGTCGTCTGCCGCAGCTTCTCCAGAGCCTTCGACAGCAGCTCCAAGATCACCGGCGCCAAGCCCAGCGTCGGCTCGTCGAGAATGAGCAGCTTCGGCTTCATCATCAGCGCGCGGGCGATCGTCAGCATCTGCTGCTCGCCGCCCGAGAGCGTACGCGCCACCTGCCCCTGCCGCGATTTCAGGATCGGGAAGAGATCGAAGAGCCATTCAAGCTGCGCGGCCGCTTCCTTGGCGTCGAGGTGATTGCCGCCGAGATCGAGATTCTCGCGCACGGTCATGTCGGGGAAGAGCTCGCGGCCTTCCGGCACCTGCACGATGCCGCCGCGCGCGATCGAGGCGGGCGTTTTGCCCTGAAGCGCGCTGCCGCGCCAGCGGATTGCGCCGGAATGCGGCACGAGACCGGAAATCGCGTTGAACAACGTCGTCTTGCCGGCGCCATTCAGGCCGACGACCGAGACGAACTCGCTTTCATGCACGTGAATGTCGACGCTCTGCAGCGCCTGTGCCTTGCCATAGAGCACACTGACTTTATCGACCTTGAGAAGCGGCGTGTCGGCGTCTTGAAACGTGCTTTCGGGCCGCGCCGCCGTCTCGATCGAGCCGCCGAGATAGACACGCCGCACCGTCTCGTTGCGCATGACGTCATCCGGCGTGCCTTCGGCAATGCGCTCGCCGAGATACAAAGCAAAGACGCGGTCGACAAGCGCCGCGACGCTTTTCACATTGTGATCGACGAGCAGCACGGCGCGGCCGTCCTCACGGAAGCCGCGGATCATTTCGGAGAAGGTCGCGACTTCCGTCGGCGTCAATCCGGCGAAGGGCTCGTCGACGAGCACCACCTGCGGATCCCGCGCAATCGCTTTCGCCAATTCCATGCGGCGTAAATCGGCGAAAGGCAGCGTGCCGGGACGCCGGTCGATGACGTGCGAAAGGCCGACGCGCGCGGCGATCTCGCGGGCGCGGCGATCGACCTGCGGATCGGCGAAGAGCCTGAGCAAGCTGTCGGGCAGAAGCGCGAGCTTGATGTTTTCGAGCACGGTCTGGCGGTGCAGCGGCCGCGAATGCTGGAAAACGATGCCGACGCCCTGGCGCGCGACGCGGTGCGAGGGCCAGTTCGCCATCTCGATGCCGTCGAGATTGACCGAACCGGCGGTCGGCCGCTCAATGCCCATGATGAGCTTCATCACCGTCGATTTGCCGGAGCCGTTCGGACCGATGAGGCCGAGAATCTCGCCGCCTTGCAGCTCGAAGCTGACGCCGTTGACGGCGACGAGGCCGCCGTAGCGCTTGACGAGACCGTCGACGGCAAGCCGCGTCACGCGTGTTCCTCGCCGCGCGTGAGAATGCCGAGGAGGCCGCTCGGCACGAACAGGATGACGACAAGCGCGATCGCCGAGACGATGAAGGTCGAAAGCTCGCCGAACGGACGCAGCGCCTCGCCCGCAGCAATCAGGAAGATGGCGCCGATCGCCGCGCCGATGATCGTGCGGCGGCCGCCAAGCACGGCAGCGATGATCACCTGCACGCCGACGGAGATCGACACCAGCGTGCCGACGGACGCCGTGCCCATGTAGAAGACGAGCAGCGCGCCGGCGAGGCCGGAGAAGAATGCGCTGATGATGAAGGCGGTGAGCTTGTGCTTCGTCACATTGAACCCGAGCGCGCCGGCTTCGATCGGGTCCTGCCCGCTCGCCTGCAGGATGAGACCGACCGGGGAGCGCGACAGCGCATACAAAATGATGCCGCTGACAATCATGAAGATCAGCGCGATGTAGTAATTGGTGTCGGCATTGACCGACAGCACATCGGGCACGGTGAGGCCGATCTCGCCGCCGGTGAATCCGGCAAAGACGACGATCAGATTCATCATGATGAGCACGGCAACAAGCGTCGTGAGTCCGAAATACGGTCCGCGCAGGCGCAGCGCCGGCAATGCCAGCACGACGCCGCCGATCACCGCCATGACCGCGCCGGCGGCAATGCAGGGATAGACCGGCACGCCGTAACCATTGAGAATTCCCGCCGTATAAGCGCCGAGACCGATCAGGAAAGTCGGGCCGAAATTCACCTCGCCGGCGAAGCCGAAGAGGAGGTCCCAGGCCATCGAGAAGACGCCGAAATAATAGGCGACGGTGAGAAGACCGAGAATGTAGCCCGAAACTTTCAAGGGCAGCAGCAACGCGACAATGCAGCCGACAAAGGCGATCCAGAAGAGGCGGGAGCGGAACATCGCGTGCATGTTCAGCGCCGCCCGAACAGGCCCTGCGGCCGCACATACATGACGGCAACGAGCAGAAGCAGCGCCGGAATGAAGCGGTAGGCGGGGTTGATCATGTAGGCCGTCACCGTTTCCAGATAGCCGACAACATAAGCCGCAACGAGCGAGCCGGAGACGCTGCCCAATCCGCCGAGCACGACGATCGAGAACGCGCTGCCGGTCAGCGGTCCGGCGCTATACGAGCTGACACCGAGAAACATGCCGAGCAGAACGCCGGCAATGCCGGCCAGCACGCCGTAGATCGCCCATATGGCGATATAGATGCGCGACAGCTCGAACCCGAGCAGCGTTACGCCGCGCGGATTCATCGACGCCGCGAGCACCGCCTTGCCGGAGCGCGTTTTGTTGACGATGAGCCATAGGACGCCGATGACGACCCAGCAGATGACGGCCGTGAAAATCTCGTTCTGCGGCGTGCGGACGCCGAAAATGTCGACGACACCCTCGACAATCGGCAGCACGGTCTTGGCGTTGTCGGTGAAGAAATAGGCGATCAGCTCCTGGATCATGATGCCCCAGAGCAGCGTGCCGGTGAGGACGAAAATCTCCGTCTCTTCCTTGGGGATGGCGCGTGAGGTCTGCAGCGGCCGCACGACGACGAAATAGGTCGCGAACGCCGCAATGAGCGTGATACCAATCCCGAACAACGCCGCGAGATAAGCACCGGCGTGCAGCTCATTGGTCGCGGCCCAAGCAGCCACCGCGCCGAGCACCATTAACGCGCCGTGCGACAGATTGAGCACGCCGGAGACGCCGAAGATCAGCGTGAAGCCGGTCGCGCCGAGCGCGTAAAGCGCGCTGATCGCGAAACCGTCGACGAGGATTTGCAGGGCAAGCATGGCGTCGCTGCTCGTGTCGGCGGGTCATATCACGCGCGAAAAAACGGCCCCGGCGGATGCCGAGGCCGTTTCACGCGCTGCTTATTGATTCTGCGCTTTGATGAAGCTCGGGAAGCGAATCTTCCCGTTGGCGATTTCCGGCGGCCAAACGGCGACCTGCTTGCCGTCCTGCCATTGCGAGATCATGCCGGTGATCAGGCCCTTGCCGTATTTGAGGCCGTGGGTGAACTGATCTTCCTTGCCGAAGAACTGGATGCGGCCGATCGTGCCTTCCCAGTCGGTCTTCTCGAGTGCCGCGACAAGCTTGTCGGAATCGGTCGAGCCGGCGCGCTTGATCGCATCGGCGATGTAATAGACCTCGTCATAGGCGGTGTAGCCCGCATAGGACGGGAAGTTGCGGTACTTCTTGTTGAACGCGTCGGCGAACGGCACCGACTTCGAGGTCATCGCGACGCCCGGACCGGAAACCGACTGGAACAGCACGCCGTCGGCCGCGCCGTTCGTGTCTTTCCAGAAGGTGGAATTGGTCGCCTGCGAGGCGATGCCAAGCATCGGGATCGGCACCTGCTGGTTTTTCCACTGCACCGTCGGCTGCACGCCGATATGGCTGATGCCGGTGATCATCACGTCGGGCTTCTCGCCTTCGATCTTGTTGAAGATCGGCGTGAAGTCGGTCGTGTCCGGCGACATGCGGATGTGATCGAGCACTTGCAGCCCGATTTTCGGTAGGCATTCTTTGTAGCCGACGTCGAGCGGCGTCGTCCACGCCGCATCCTCGCTGAAGATGACGGCGGTCTTCATCTTGCGGTCGTTGACGAGGATGTCCTTGGCGCCGTCGCAGACCGATTGCGCCAGCTCCGCCGAGGTCAGATAGCCGTGGAACGTGTACTTGTTCTTCTCGTAATCGTTGTGGATCGCCTTGGTGATTTCGTTCGACGCGGCGCCCGGCGTGATCATCACCGTCTTCAGCCGCGCCGCCCACGGCTCCAGCGCCAGCACCACCTCGCTGATATAGCTCGCGATGACCGCGTTCACCTTGTCGTCGGAGACGGCGCGCTGGAACGCACGCACGGAATCGGTGGCGGAACTCTTATTGTCGTAGCTGATGATCTGGATCTGCCGGCCATCGACGCCGCCCTTGGCGTTGATCTCGTCGGCGGCGAGTTGCGCCGCCTGCGGGATCGAGGCGCCGGCGATCGCCTGCGCCTCGGCAATGACCGCAATCTTGATCGGATCGGCGGCCTCGGCCTGCGCGACGGCAAACAGCGAAGCAAGCGCCGCGGCTCCGCTGAGCAGCGCGTGAGGAATGGACAAGTTCGGGCGTTTCAGCATGCAAAATCTCTCCCTTGGGCGCGGTTATGGTTGTGGCGGGTTCTGCGCGAATGTATCGGGGGTGTCAACGACCGCCGCCGCCGCGGTCCTACCCATTTCGTCGGATGGCTCTGACCATGCAAGCGTTTCGGCTTGACCGTTTGGCTCTTCGCGCCGGGCACTGAAAGATGAGCCCGACGGCGATCGCTCAGATCAAAGCGCGACAGATACTCGACTCGCGCGGGCGACCAACGATCGAGGCCGACGTGGCGCTCGCGTGTGATGCGATTGGTCGCGCGTCCGTGCCCTCCGGCGCCTCGACCGGACATAACGAGGCACACGAACTGCGCGACGGTGTCGCAGCCGAGTATTTCGGCCGCGGCGTCACGCGCGCGGTCGCGAATGTCGACGACGAGATCGCGCGCGCGTTGCGTGGGTATGATGCCGCCGACCAGCGTGGCCTCGATGCGCGCATGCGCGAGCTCGACGGCACGCCGTCTTTGTCGCGACTCGGCGCCAACGCGGTGCTTGCCGTGTCGCTCGCCGCGTGCCGCGCGGTAGCTGCGGCGAAAAGCCAGCCGCTTTACCGACGCATCGCCGAGTTGAGTGCGACGCAGCAGATGACGCTTCCCGTGCCGATGGTGAATATTTTCAGCGGCGGCCTGCACGCCGGACGCGGCATGGACGTGCAGGATTTTTTGGCCGTGCCGCTTTCGGCGCGGGACTATGCGTCTGCTTTGCACATGATGATGCGCGTTCGCGCCGCGGCGGAAAGCGTCGTCGCACGATACGGCGCGCCGGTGCTGCTCGCGGACGAAGGCGGCTTGAGCCCCGGCTCTCCCACAGCGGAGATTGCGCTCGATCTGATGGTCGAAACGATCGAGGAGGCGGGCCTTGCGCCCGGCCGCGATGTCGGCATTGCCCTCGATGTCGCCGCGACCTCTCTTGCCGACGCGAGCGGCGATTATCTGCTGGCACGTGAGGGGCGAACGCTCTCGAGCGCCGAAATGATCGCGCGAATGGCGCAATGGGTCAGTGCGTATCCCATTGTCTCGATCGAAGACGGCCTGCACGACGAGGATTGGCAAAACTGGAGCGAGCTGACGCGGCGATTGGACAATATCCAGATCGTCGGCGACGATCTCTTCTGCACCAATCCGGCGCGCATCGAGACGGGCATCGCGCGGGGCGCCGCAAACTGCGTATTGATCAAGCTCAATCAGAACGGCACGCTGACGGGCACGCTCGATGCCATTCGCAGCGCGCGCGAGGGCGGCTACGCGACCGTGATCTCGGCGCGCTCGGGCGAGACGGAGGATGCTTTCATGGCCGATCTCGCCGTCGGCACGGCCGGCGGCCAGATCAAGATCGGCTCGCTCAGGAACAGCGAGCGTCTGACTAAATACAATCAGCTCACGCGCATCGCGGAGGACACAGACATCCCTTATGCCGGCGCGCGGGTTCTCGCTGGCGGGCGGCACGTGCCTGCCGCATGATCGCATCCGCCGCCGCGGCAAGCATTGCCGATCTGCCGCCGGAAATGCGCGAGTTTTTGCGCGAGCTTGCATTGGGCGACAGCGTTGTCGCGGCGCGGCCGCTGACTGGCGGCGTCTCCTCGGATATTTGGCTCCTCGAAACGCCACGTGAGCGCCTTTGCATCAAGCGTGCTTTGCCGGCGCTGCGGGTCGCCGCGGATTGGCAGGCGCCGATCGAGCGCAGCACCTACGAATATGCCTGGATAGAACGCGTCCAGGCGATACTTCCGAACGCCGTGCCAAAATTGCTCGGCCGCAGCACGAGCGGCGCGATGTTCGCGATGGCGTTTCTCGATCCTCGCGATCATCCCCTCTGGAAGGATGCTCTGCTCCGCGGGGACATCGATCCGCGCTTCGCCGGACATGTCGGCGCCGCGCTTGCCACGATCCACTCCGCGACCGCAAAGGACGCAAGTATTGCCGCCGACTTCGCTTCGGACGATATCTTTCACGCGATCCGGCTCGAGCCATATCTGCTAGCGACGGCACAACGTCATACCGATATAGGCCCCCAGCTCCACGCGCTGGTAGAGCGCACTGCATCGACGAAGCGCGCACTCGTCCACGGCGATGTCAGCCCAAAAAATATCCTGATCGGTCCTGCCGACCCGGTGTTTCTCGATGCCGAATGCGCCTGGCACGGCGATCCGGCCTTCGACGTCGCCTTCTGCCTCAATCACCTGCTCCTGAAATGCGTTCCCCTGCCCGATTGCACCGATGCCCTTCTGCGATCCTTCGCCGAATTCACCGCGCATTATTTTGCGCGCGTTGACTGGGAGGGTAGAGCCGCATTGGAACAGCGCTGCGCCACGCTGTTGCCGGCGCTGACGCTCGCGCGCATCGACGGCAAATCGCCGGTCGAGTATATCGTAGCCGAAAGCGACAAGCAGCGCGTGCGCGACATTGCGCGTGCGCTGATCATTACGCCGCCATCGCGATTGGTCGACGTTGCAGGTACGTGGCGCGACGGCATGACAAAGCGCTAGACCGTGCTCTTTACTTCCCTCGTCTTTCTCTTCGGCTTTTTGCCGATCGTGCTCCTCGGCTTTCATGTGCTGCGCCGCTTCGGCCGCAACATTCTGCTCGTCGCCTGGCTGCTTGCCGCCTCGATCGTGTTTTACGCCTGGTGGAGCCCGTACTTTCTGCTGCTGCTCATCACCTCGATGCTCGCTAACTATTACATCGGCTACGCCATCCAGCGAACGAGCGGGCGCACCCGCAACCTGCTCTTTTTTATCGGCATCGCCGGCAATCTCGGCCTTCTCGCCTATTTCAAATATGCCGATTTCTTCATCGACACGCTGAACGATGTCGCGCATGCCGACCTGCCGCTCCTGCACGTCATCCTGCCGCTCGGCATTTCGTTCTTTACGTTTCAGAAGATCGCCTATCTCGCGGACATCCACGCGCGCCGCGCTCGCACGCGCCGGCTCGTCGATTTCGCGCTGTTCGTGTTTTTCTTTCCGCAGCTGATCGCCGGACCGATCGTGCATCATTCCGAAGTGATGCCGCAATTCCGGCTGCTCGGCCGCGAGGAGGCGCATGACGGGAAAAAATCGCGCGCGCTTGCCTGGGAGAACAGCGCCGTCGGATTGACGATCTTCCTCATCGGGCTCGTCAAAAAAGTCGTCATCGCCGACCAGATCGCGCGCTACGTCTCGCCCATCTATGCCGCGGCTTCGCACGAGCCGGCGGTCGGCTTCGTGCTCGCTTGGCAGGCGGCGCTCGGCTACAGCGTGCAACTCTATTTCGATTTCTCCGGCTATAGCGATATGGCCATCGGCCTCGCGCGGCTGTTCGGCATCCGCCTGCCAGCCAACTTCAACTCGCCTTACGCGTCGCTATCGATCATCGATTTCTGGCGCCGCTGGCACATGACGCTATCGCGTTTCCTGCGCGATTACGTCTACATTCCGCTTGGCGGCAACAGGCATGGACCGGCACGGCGCTACATCAATCTGATGGCAACGATGATTCTCGGCGGGTTTTGGCACGGCGCCGGATGGACATTCGTTTTGTGGGGCACGCTGCACGGGCTTTATCTGCTCGTCGCGCATGCCTGGGAATCGTTCGCGCGTGTGCGCTTGCCGGCGCCGCTTGCCTGGAGCGTGACGCTCATCGCGGTTATTGTCGCCTGGGTGATCTTCCGTGCGCCCGACATGCACAGCGCCGGGATAATCCTGGGTGGTCTCACCGGTGTGCAAGGCTTCCATCATCCGATTGCGAATGCGGCGGAGGCACCTGCAATTATCCTTCTTTCGATCGCCCTGCTGCTTGCCTGTGCGATCCTACCGAACACCCAGCAGCTGATGCGCGCTTATCGCCCGGTGCTCGGCACCGTCGCGCCGGCGAAATTCTTGCTGCGATGGTCGCCTTCCCTGTGGTTTGCGACGCTCGCCGGAATGGCTGCCGTCGCCGTGATGCTCCTCTCCTGGGAAACATCGGAATTCCTTTATTTTCAGTTCTGAGGAGATGATGCGCTCCTACGTTCTGAAGGTGCTCGCCTGCGCAGCCGCGGCCATTTTGGCTCTCGGCGTACTGATCGTTTGCATCGACGCCTTTGCCCTGTTTGGCACGCGCATCATCCCGGGAAACCTCTTCCCGCACAATCTGCGCATGACGACGAGTGGCGACCGCGTCATCAAAGCGATCGAGATCGCCAAGATACGCCATCCGCTCGATATTCTGTTCGCCGGCTCCTCGCGCGCCGCTTTCGCCTTCGATCCGGGCGCGCCGCTGCTGTCGCAGATGCGGACCTACACTGCCGGCCTTAACGGTTCGCATTCCTATGAGACCGGCATCGTCGTGCGCTATGCGATCGATCATGTGCCGAACATTCGCCGCATCGTCTGGAACATCGATTTCGAGGAATTCTTTCGCCCGCTTGGCGTTGAAGCGGATTTTGCGCAATCCGGATTTGCCGGCACGCCGCTGGTGCTTGGGCTTGCGCGCGATGTTTTGTCATATGAGGCGTTGCGCAAATCGGTCAGCGCGGCAGGCTCCGCGCTGCGCGGCGGCTTCTTTCCCTACATCGATGTCGACGGCTTCTATGTCCACGAGCGGTCGGAGGCGACGCAAGGGCCGGTCGATTATCCGTCGATGCCGCGGCTGCGCAATTTTTATCCCGGTTATGTTTTCTTGGGGCAAAGAGTCTATGCAGAGCTTCTCGACGCACGTCTCGCCGACGTCGACGCGACGCTCGCCTATGCAAAAGCCCGCGGCATCGATGTCGATATCGTGCTGATGCCGGTCCATGCCACGCGGCTCGAGGTCTATCGCGTCGGCGGACTGCTGCCGTTGTTCGAGAGCTGGAAACAGGCGCTGGCGCGGAATATCGCGGCGGCCCGGAGCTTGCCTGGCGGCGGCACGATCCGCGCCTTTGATTTCTCGCCGATCACAGAACTATCGCAAGAGGATTTTCCACCGCCGGACTCCGGGAAACGCACGCGCTTCTTCCTCGAGACGCTGCATCCCGGCCCTGAAGTCGGCGACACGATCGTCGCGCGGCTTTTGGATCGCCCGCCGCCCATCGACATGCCCGGCTTCGGCGTGCCGCTGCAAGACGCCGTGACGCCGGAGCGTGTTGCAGAAGATCACGCCAAACTGGGCGCGTGGGAGGATACGCATCCGGACTTGGTGGCGGAGATCCGAAAGTTGGTGGAACACGAGTCGCTGATTGGGAAATAAGACGCGGCCGCCGCCGTCATTGCGAGGACCCCGGACTTGATCCGGGGGACGAAGCAATCCAGGGCAAGTTCTGCAATCAGCGGGGCGTTTGCCTCTGGATTGCTTCGCTGCGCTCGCAATGACGCGCGCGTGACGACGTTTACGCCGAATTTGATGGTGTTATAGAAAGGCTTATGCTATTTAAGTTCGGAGAACGCATGAAAGATTCCGCTCTCTCGCGCATCGCGGTCGACCCTAATATTAGCGGGGGGCGCCCATGTATTCGCGGCACCAGGATGCGCGTCTCCGATCTCATCGAAATGTTGGCGTCTGGCGCAAGCCAAGCCGAAATATTCGCCGGCTATGATTATCTGACGCAAGAAGACATCTCCGCTGCGTTGGCCTACGCAGCGCAAGCAACAAACCACCGCGTCATCACGACAGCATGAAGCCCCGCTTCGTCGTCATTGCGAGGACCCCGGACTTGATCCGGTGGACGAAGCAATCCAGGGGCAAAAAGTCCAATCGCTGAGCGTTTGCTTCTGGATTGCTTCGCTGCGCTCGCAATGACGGAGGCAGCTTCCGCTATGCCCCACCTCCCTCCGTCTGCAGCCAAGCAGCGCCGCAGGCTTTGGCAAGCTCGCGCACCCGCAAAATATAGCTCTGGCGCTCGGTCACCGAGATGACGCCGCGCGCATCGAGCAGATTGAACAAATGCGAGGCCTTGATGCACTGATCGTAAGCCGGCAGCGCGAGCTTGTGGTGGCGATCGTTGGCGTTTTCGTGCGGCGCGCCGGCGTCGAGCAGCGCCTTGCACTCCTCCTCCGCGTCGCGGAAGTGCCGGAACAGTTTTTCCGTGTCGGCGAATTCGAAATTGTAGCGCGAATATTCCTGCTCGGCCTGCAGGAACACGTCGCCATAGGTCGTACGCTCGTCGCCGTCGCGGCCGTTGAAATTCAGGTCGTAGACGTTCTCGACGCCCTGCACATACATCGCGAGCCGCTCGAGGCCGTAGGTGAGCTCGCCCGAAACCGGTGCGCATTCGAACCCCGCCACCTGTTGAAAGTAGGTGAATTGCGAGACTTCCATGCCGTCGCACCAGCATTCCCAGCCCAGCCCCCAGGCGCCGAGCGTCGGGCTTTCCCAATCGTCCTCGACGAAGCGGATGTCGTGCAGATGCGCGTCGATGCCGATCGCCGCGAGCGAGGCGAGATAGAGGTCCTGCAAATCCTCGGGCGAGGGCTTCAGGATGACCTGGAACTGGTAATAATGCTGCAGCCGGTTCGGGTTCTCGCCGTAGCGCCCGTCTTTCGGCCGGCGCGAGGGCTGCACGTAGGCGGCGCGCCACGGCTTCGGCCCGAGCGAGCGCAGGGTGGTCGCCGGATGGAACGTGCCGGCGCCGACCTCCATATCGTAGGGCTGCAGGATGACGCAGCCGCGATCGGCCCAAAAACGCTGCAGCGTCAGGATCAGGCCCTGGAACGAGCCTTTCGGGTCGAGCCGGCTTTCGGCCGCGGCCACGTTGATTTGAGCTTCCGTCATGAGCGCGCGGAACCTAGAAAGGCCGCCATCTCCGGTCAATGACAGGACGGCATGTCCGAAACGTCCGCGAATTCCCGCTTGTACCCGGCGCGGCCGCTGCTCGCCGTCTCCGTCGCCTGCTTTCGCGACGGCAAGGTGCTGCTGGCGACGCGGACCCGCCCCCCGGCCCTCGGCGCGCTCACCCTGCCGGGCGGCCTCGTCGAGCCCGGCGAGCGGCTGACCGAGGCGGCGCTGCGGGAATTGCGGGAGGAGGTTGAGGTTGAGGCGGAGATCGTCGGCTTCAACGGCCATGCCGAGCGCATCGACCGCGATGGCGAGGGGCGGGTGAAACATCATTATGTTATCACTTCGTTCGTCGCGCGCTGGCTCTCCGGCGAGCCCCAGCCGGGCGCCGAAGCCGGCGAGATCGTTTGGGCCGATCCACACGCCTTGGAGGGCCTGCCGCTGACCGACGGCTTACGCGCGCTTCTGCGGCGCGCCGCCACCATGCTAGAGAGCACGCGATGAAAGCGCGCGCGCTCTCGCCCAAAATGCTCATGCCAATCGCGTTGATAGGGGCGCTGAGCCTAGAATTAGCGGGCCCGACGACGGCGCAATTTTGGGGGGCGCCCTTCCAACAACAGCAACAAAGTCCGTGGGGAGGGGGCTGGCCGTGGGCCCAACAGCCCGGGCCTCGGCGCCCGGTGCTGCGCGAACAGCCGCCGGTCCATCGGCGCCCTGCGCTGCGGCCGGCTCCGCGGCCGGGCACACCCCAACAAGCCGCAAAACCTCCGGATGCCACCACACCGGCGCCCGAGGTCCCAGAAGGCCCGCCGCCCCCTTACGAGCCTCAGCTCCTGCGACTCTCGGAGATCCTTGGCGTCCTATCTTATCTGCGCGACATATGCGGCGCTCGCGATGGCGAGGCATGGCGCACCAAAATGGCGGCATTGCTCGATGCCGAGGCCAAGACGCAGACACGCCGTGAGCGGCTCGCCGGCGCTTTCAACCGGGGCTTCCGCGGCTATGAAGTGATTTACCGTACCTGCACGCCAAATGCTGAGACGGTCATCGCCCGTTATCTCAGCGAGGGTGAGCGCATCGCGCGCGACATCAGCTATCGATACGGCGCGTCATGAGCGATCTTGAGGGATCGCGTTAACCTTTTCGCAAGAGCTTTATCGCCGAGTCCGGACCGGCTCGTCAATAATACGGCGATGACCGTTCCTTTTCCCGACGCCGCGCCGCATGAAAATTTCGGCAGCGAACACCGGCAAGTCGCGCTTGCTTTCGTGCCCGAGGCCTTTGCCGAGACCATCCTGGCCGGCATCGAAGGGGAGATCTTCGCGCATGCAGCGGTTTTTGCGGTCCTGCAGGAGCTTGTCGCGACCTATGGCGGGGAGCCGGTCGCCGCTTTCGCCGAGCGCCTGCCGGCGTCCGTGCGCAGCGGCGAGTTTTCGGTGGCAAACAGGCTTTAGGCGGACTGGGCACCTCCCGTGCAGTTTGCAGCGGTTGCGTGCCGCGCTAATCGGCTTACGTGTTGCCCCATGACGAACTCCACAACTTGCGGCCCTATTCTCCTTGCTGATCGCGGCGTGCTGCGCGTCAGTGGCCCGCAAGTTGAAACTTTCCTGCAAGACCTCGTCAGCAATGACGTGACGACGTTGACGCCCAGCGAGGGGCGCTATGCGGCGCTGCTGTCGCCGCAGGGCAAAATTTTGTTCGATATGATCATTATTACTACTACCGAGGAGGATGGCGCGCGCGCCTTCCTCATTGATTGCGTGGCCGAGCAGGCGGCCGATCTCGCCAAGCGGCTCGGCTTCTATAAGCTGCGGGCGAAGGTGACGATCGAGGATCGCTCAGCTCAAGTTGCCGTGCTCACCTATCTTCATGGCGCACCGCAGATCGACGGAATTGTCGTGCGGGATCCGCGATCGGACGCGCTTGGTTACCGTGCCTATGTGCCGCGCGCGCAAGCGTCTGCGGCGGACACAAACGCCACTGCTTACGAAACCCGCCGCATTGAAGCCGGCGTGCCGAAAGGCGGAGTCGATTTCGCCTATGGCGATGCGTTTCCGCACGAGGCCAATTTCGACCTGATCAATGGCGTCGACTTCAAGAAGGGCTGCTATGTCGGCCAGGAAGTCGTCTCGCGCATGCAGCACCGCGGTACGACGCGTAAGCGCATTGTCAAGGTTACATTTTCCGGCGAAGCGCCGCCGCCAGGCGCCGAAATAAAGGCCGGCGACATTCTCGTCGGCACGATGGGATCGTCGGCCCACGAGCACGGGCTCGCCATGGTGCGGCTCGATCGTGTGGAGGAGGCGAAGGCCGCGGGTCTCGCGCCCATTGCGGCTGGCACCCGGCTCGACATTGAGGCTGAGATGGACCGCGCACCTCACTCATGGGTAGCGCAATCCATTTGACATTCGCTGCGGACCGGGAGGTCCGCGGTCCAGCCCTACACGTTCGCCTGCGTCACAAATTTCGTGTTGAGATACGCCTCGATCGCCTCGGCGCCACCTTCCGATCCGTACCCCGAATCCTTGACACCGCCGAATGGCACTTCCGGCAGAGCCAGGCCGTGGTGGTTGATCGACACCATGCCGCTTTCGACCGCCGCGCCGATTGCCGCCGCCGTATGCGTCGAGCGGGTGTAGGCGTAAGCTGCGAGTCCATAAGGCAGCCGGTTCGCCTCCTCGACCACCTCGTCGAAGCTGGCAAAGGGCGCGATCGGCGCGAGGGGGCCGAACGGCTCCTCGTTCATGATCTTTGCGTCCTTGGGCACGTCGGTCATGACAGTCGGCTCGAAGAAATAACCCTCGTTGCCGATGCGGTTGCCGCCGGTGCGTAAGTTGGCGCCACGTTGTACGGCGTCGTTGACGAAACTCTCCATCGCATCGACGCGGCGGCTGTTGGCGAGCGGCCCCATGCGCGTCGACGCGTCCGATCCCGGCCCGACTTTCAGCTTCTTCGTCGCCGCGACGAACTTGTCGACGAACGGCTCGTAGACTTTCTCATGGACGAGAAAGCGCGTCGGCGCGACGCAGACCTGCCCGGCGTTGCGGAATTTATTCGCTGAGAGGATTTTCGCCGCGGCATCGACATCAGCGTCCTCGAAGACGATCGCCGGTGCGTGTCCGCCGAGCTCCATGGTCACACGCTTCATGTACCGGCCGGCGAGACCGGCGAGATGTTTGCCGACGACCGTCGATCCCGTGAACGAAATTTTGCGCACGATCGGATGCGGAATGAGATATTCGGAAATTTCCGACGGCACACCGAAGACGAGATTGATCACGCCCTTGGGAATGCCGGCGTCGACATAGGCGCGCACGAGTTCCATGCAGCTGCCGGGCGTCTCTTCCGGCCCTTTGAGAATGACAGAGCAACCCGCGGCGAGCGCGGCCGAGACTTTGCGCACCGCCTGATTGATCGGAAAATTCCACGGCGTGAACGCCGCGATGACGCCGACCGGCTCCTTGATCACGAGCTGATGCACGTTGCCGGCGCGCGCCGGAATGACGCGGCCATACGTGCGCCGCGCTTCCTCGGCGAACCAGTCGATAATATCGCCGGCAAGCAGCGTCTCGCCCTTGGCTTCGACGAGCGGCTTGCCCTGTTCCGTCGTCATGATCGCAGCGATTTCGTCGGCGCGCGAGCGGATGAGGTCGGCTGCCTTGCGCATCAGCTTGTAGCGATCGTGCGCCGAGGTCTCGCGCCAGACTTTGAAGCCGGCTTCCGCCGCTGCGAGCGCCCGGTCGAGATCGGCGCGCGAAGCGTGCGGCACCTTGCCAACGGGCTGCGCCGTCGCCGGATCGAGAACCGGCTCGCTCTTGCCTTCGGAGCCCGCAACCCACTCGCCGTCGATGTAAAGCTTGACCTCAGGATACATGCTGTTTCTCCCCTGCGCGCCGTCGAAGTTAAGCGGGACGGCTGGCAATCCCGGTTCGGATTTACCTATAAGCGATCATGCCCGAAACGCCACCTCCACCGCGCACCACGCTCCTCCATGACGACGGTCGCCACCGCTGCCCCTGGGCGACGCGCGATCCGCTCTACGTCGCCTATCACGACGACGAATGGGGCGTGCCGGAGCGCGATTCCCGCGCGCTTTATGAGAAGCTGATCCTCGACGGCTTCCAGGCCGGCCTCTCCTGGATCACCATCCTGCGCAAGCGCGAAGCCTTCCGGAAGGCGTTCGACGGCTTCGATCCGGCGAAAATCGCACGTTACAATGCGAAAAAGGTCGAGCGCTTGATGGCCGATGCCTGGATCGTGCGCAATCGCGCCAAGATCGAGGGCGCGGTCGCTTCGGCCCGCGCTTATCTCGAAATCGAGGCGGAACAGGGTTTCTCGAAATATCTCTGGGACTTCGTCGACGGTCGCACCATTCGCAATAATTTCCGCCACGTCGGCGAAGTGCCGGCGGAAACCGAATTGTCGCGCCAAATCTCGAAAGACCTGAAAGCACGCGGCTTCAAGTTCTGCGGCCCGACGATCGTCTACGCCTTCATGCAGGCCATCGGCATGGTCGACGATCATCTCGTTGATTGCTGGCGCCACGGCATCGGCGATCGGAAGCGAAAAACCTAATGCCGGCCGCGCGTGCGCCGCGGGCCTGGCAGCGGATGTTGTCGGGACGCCGTCTCGATCTTCTCGATCCCTCGCCACTCGACATCGAGATCGAGGACATCGCCCACGGCCTCGCCCGCGTTGCGCGCTGGAACGGCCAGACCAGCGGACCGCACATTTTCTCGGTGGCGCAGCATTCGCTGTTGGTCGAAGCGATAGCCTCGCAACTCGATGCCAAATTGACGCGGCGAGCGCGGCTTTTCGTCCTCCTGCATGATGCGCCGGAATATGTCATCGGCGACATGATCTCGCCCTTCAAAGCCGTCATAGGAATCACCTATAAAGCCGTCGAGGAGCGCATCCTCTCGGCGGTGCTGCTGCGTTTTTCGCTCGAGACCATGCACTCGGAGAGTCTGGTGAAATTGACGAAACGCGCCGATCGCGCCGCCGCTTTTTTCGAGGCGACGCGGCTTGCCGGTTTCGCTGAAGCGGAGGCCGAGCAATTCTTCGGCCGTCCGCGTTTTCTGCCGAAAGAATTAGATGCGATGCTGACGCCGGCATCCTCGGAGGAAATCGAGCACCGTTTCCTGGCCCGTTTCCGCGCTCTCACGCTAGAATAAAGATATGCCTCGACTTCATATATGTTCGCTCGCTCGCGTCACCGAGACGGTGCGCGCGACCGGCGCACGCAGTCTCGTCACGCTTCTCAATGTCGAGACGCTCGTCTCTCGCCCGGCCGAGATCGATCCAGAGCGCCATCTCTACATCCGGATCGGCGACATTACCGAGCCGCTCGACGGCGATATCCTGCCGGCCGAGGAACATGTCGAGCAATTGATCGCCTTCGCCAAAGAATGGGATCGCAACGAGCCGCTCGTCGTTCATTGTCATGCCGGCGTCAGCCGCTCGACCGCGGCGGCTTTCATCATCGCCTGCGCGCTTACGCCATCGCGGTCGGAGAGCGAGGTTGCCGAGGCCATCCGCCGCGCCTCGCACACCGCAACACCGAACCGGCGCATGGTGGCGATCGCCGATGCGATGCTTAAGCGCAACGGCCGCATGGTCGCCGCGATCGAGCGCATCGGCCGCGGCTCGGACTGCTATGAAGGCGTGCCGTTCGTATTGGAACTGACCTGAGCGCGCCCGCTCACGCAATCGCCGCCGAGGTAATGCGCTGCACGCCGGCTCTCGCCATGGCGTCCCATGCGGCGGCGAGCGAGCCCTGATTGTCGATGCCGCGCGAAGCGTCTTCGATCACGACCGCGTCAAAGCCGGCGCCGCGCGCATCCTGCGCCGTCCAGGCCACGCAGAAATCCGTCGCGAGCCCGGCACAGAAGACGCGCTTGAAACCGCGTTCCTTGAGATAGCCGGCAAGGCCGGTCGGCCGGCGATCGGCTTCGTTAAAGGCGGAATACGAGTCCGTATCCTGGCGATAGCCTTTGCGGATGATGAGCTCGGCCTTCGGGATGTCGAGCGCATCGGCAAGCGCGGCGCCGCGCGAGCCCTGCACGCAATGATCCGGCCACAGCACCTGGTTGCCGTAGCGCAACGCGATCATTTCGAACGGGTGCTTGCCGGAATGCGTCGATGCAAAGGAGGCGTGACGCGGTGTGTGCCAATCCTGCGTCATGATCACATGCGCAAATTTCTTGGCGAGCGCGTTGATCGGCGCGATCACCTCGTCGCCCTTTGGGACCGCAAGCGAGCCGCCCGGCAGGAAATCGTTCTGCACGTCAACGACGATGAGGATGTCGTTTTCGCCGATCTGCATTTTGCCCTCCTCGGCGCGAGCCGCGACCGCGGCAAGCGCGCCTGACAGAACTCCCAACGCGGCGCGGCGCGTCAAATCAAATCCGGTGTCGGTCATCGGAGCCTCCTCGTCCGGTCGAGGCTATGCAACATCCGATCCGGCGGAAGTTCAAGCCGGCGGGGAGTTGAGCTCGGCCAAGGGCAGAGCGCGGCTTGGGAGCAAGCGGCTGCTCATCTATAATAAGCCCATGAGCGGCACGAGCTCCGAAGCTTCCAGCGAATTCATCGCTTCTCTAGGCGCAAAATATATGTGGTGGCCGGCTGTGGGGGTGGCGCGCCATAGCGACGAGCGCATTATCGCGCAGGTGATGGATATCGGCTCGTACGAAGATATTTTGCGCCTCGAGGCCGTGCTCGGCCGCGAGCGGCTGGCCGAGGTAATGCGGCACGCCGCGCCAGGCTGGATCAGCGCGCGCTCCTGGGATTTCTGGCGGGGGCGCCTCAGGGCGCAAGCCGGTTTGGAAGTTCCCGAGCGCCCGCCGCGGCGAACATTTTATGCGGCCCCGGTTTAAACCGTGTCTGGACATTCTCCCCAAGGCGCAGCGCGCCATGTGGGATGCCCTTGCACCGTCCTCCGATCTGGATTTTGTGCTCTATGGTGGCACAGCGATCGCCCTACGCTTAGGCCATCGGACGTCGCTCGACTTCGATTTTTTCCGCGCCGAGCCTTTGGATAAAGATCAACTTCGAGATCGGTTTTCATTCATGCGTTCGGCTAAAATTGTTCAGGATGCGCTGAATACGTTGGTTGCCTCCGCCGGGCAGACACAGGTCTCCTTCTTCGGAAACATTTCCATTGGCCGCATTAATGCTCCTTCACTCACTGAGGACGGAGTTCTCCTCGTCGCCTCCCCGGAGGACCTTCTCGCAACAAAGCTGAAGGCCGTTCTCGATCGAGCGGAAGTCAAGGATTACATCGACATTGCTGCATTGCTGCGCGCCGGCGTCTCGCTCGAACGCCCGCTTGCCGGGTTTGCGCAAATGTTCAACGGCGAGCCAGCCACCGTTCTTCGGGCGATCGGCTATTTCGAGGATGGCGACGTCAACGAATTAGGCAGCGAGGACCGCGCGCTTTTGATCAGGGCGCGCGACAATCTGGGCCCGCTGCCAGAGGTTTCGATTCAACGCGGATCGCTCGCCGCAGGCTGAACGATCACTGCGATCCTGGACGAAAACCAAACCAGGCGCGTGAAAATGGAATAATATTGCTCAGCCTAAACCCATCGTTGCTGCAATTCCGCGTCATCCGGGATTTGCCCTTCGGGCGTCATGTGGTCGATCGCGCCCGGCAGCTCGTTGGAAAGCTCCGACAGCAACTGCTGGCGCGGCATCTGGAATTGCCGCGACAGCTGATCGATCGTATCGGACCCCACCGCCTGATCCAATTGATCGGGAGCGATCGGCTGGTTTTGTCCGGTGCCGACCCAGGAATCCACCTGATTGCCAAATCCGCGTTGCCGGAATTGGTCGACAAGACCGCCGAGCGCGCCGGCGCCCCCGAGGCCGGCGAGCAGGCCGCCAAGTCCACCGGCAAGTCCGCCGCCACCAAGTCCGCCGAGGAGACCGCCAAGACCGCCGCCGCCCGAGGGACCGGGACCGGCGCCTGACGGTATCGGTCCGCTCGGTTGTACGCTGCGATTGCGATAGTCGTGATAGGCCTTCGCCGCCAGCGCCAGCATGAGGGCTTTCATCATCGGCGACATGCCCGAACCGATCGGCTGGCCCGGCGCGCGGTTGCCTCCGCCGAGTACGCTGCCCAAGACGCTGTCGAGAATACCCATCCGCGTGCTCCTCCCGATCGACGCCCAAGCGCAGCGTCACACGTCAATCGAAAGGTGATGTTTGGGTTCCGCGCGACGCCGGTAAGGCGGCTAATGCGCGAGCGCCTTCAGCCCGGAAATGCCGTCACGCACCAGCTGATCGCCGACGTCACCCTTGGCTTCGTCCTTGAGCACGATCGCGGCGGCGCGCACCGCGGCATCGGCGGCGGCGGCGCGGACTTCCGCCGTCGCCTGCTGCTCGGCCATCGCGATCTTCTGCTCGGCCTGTTGCTTGCGGCGCTCGACGAATTCCGCCATGCGCTCATGCGCTTCCTTGGCGATGAGCTCGGCCTCGGCCCGCGCCTGCGCAACGATGTTTTCCGCGTCGGCTTGCGCGGCAATCTTCTTTTGCTCGAACGATTGCAGGAGCGCGGCGGCCTCGGCACGCAGGCGCGCGGCTTCGTCGAGCTGCGCCTTGATGGCGGCGGCGCGCGCGTCGAGCATTTCGTTGATCTTGTTGTGCAGGCCGAAATAAATGACGGCTCCGACGAACAACAGAAACGCTAGCGCAACGAAAAGTTCGGCGTCCCAGCTCACGACTGACCCCCGGCTTCGGCTTGCGCGCGTGCAATGGCGTTGACGTCGGCCGGCCGGCCGGTCAGATGCCGGACGATTTCCACCGCCGCCTCACGCGCGATCGCACCGACGCTGCTCATCGCCTTCGACTTCATGTCGCCGATCTGCGCTTCCGCCGCGGCGAGCCGCGTGTTGAGATCGGCTTCAAGCTCATGCCGCTTGCTTGCCGTCTCGGCGGCAAGCTTCGCATGCATTTCCTGCGCGAGCGTCTGCGCCCGCGCTTTTGCATCGGCAAGTGTCTTTTCGTAAGCCGCGCCCGCGGCATCGGCCTGCCCCTGCAGCCCCTTGGCTTCATCGAGTTCGCTGGCGATCTTGTCGCGGCGCATTTGCTTGATCTCGCCGACGCGCGGCAGCGCGATCCGCGACATCAGCGCGTAGAGGATCGCGAAGGCGATGACAAACCACAATATCTGCGACGGAAAATGCGTCGCATCGAAGGGCGGGAACACTTCGTGCCCGCCGCCCTCATGGTGGACTTCGCTCGTCGTCTTTGTCTCGGCAGCCATCGTTCAGTTCCCTCTGCCGGCATAAGCACAAAGGCGACGCCGCGCAAAACCGGGGAAGGAGACCTGCATCAAACGGCGAAGAGCAGCAGGAACGAGATGAGCAGCGCGAAAATGCCGAGCGCCTCGGTGACCGCGAAACCGAAGATCAAGCGGCCGAATTGGCCCTCGACCGCCGACGGATTGCGCAACGCGCCGTTCAGGAAGTGACCGAACAAGGTGCCGACGCCAACCGCCGCGGCGCCGGTGCCGATCGCCGCGAGGCCCGCGCCGATATATTTTGCTGCTACAGGATCCATTCTGCTTTCCTTCGTTGAAGACGCTTGCGTATGCTTGCGTTGGTGCTGAAGAGGCGGGTGATTTCATCCGGTCCTTAGTGGACCGGATGCAGGGCGTCATTGAGATACATGCAGGTGAGCATCGCAAGGACGTAAGCTTGCAAGAAAGCGACGAGCAGCTCGAGGGCCAGCATCGCCAGCGTCATGACGAAAGGTAGGGGCGCGATCGCCGCCCAGAAGCCGCCGCCGAGGAGAAGCAGAACGAAAGCGCCGAAGACCTGCAGAGTGATGTGGCCGGCCAGCATGTTGGCGAAAAGACGGACGGAATGGCTGACCGGGCGAGATAAGAACGAGATGATCTCGATGGCGACGACCAGCGGCAGGATGTAGATCGGCACGCCCGGCGGCACGAACAGCTTGAAGAACTGCGCACCGTTCTTGGCGATCCCGAAGACGATAACGAGGAAGAACACCGTCAGCGACATGACGACGGTGATGATGATCTGCGCCGTCACCGAGAATGTGTAGGGGACGAGACTGATGACGTTGGCAAAGAGGATGAACATGAAGAGGCAGAAGACGAACGGGAAGAAGGGCCGGCCTTCCTTGCCGGTCGTCGATTCGAGCATGTCGGCGACGAAATCGTGCGCCATCTCGGCCGCCCCCTGCAGGCGTCCCGGGACAAGGGCGCGGTGGCGCGAGCCGACGATCATGACGAGCGAGATCAGCGCCACGGATAGCAGCATGTAGAAGGAGGAGTTGGTGAAGGAGAAATCTTTGCCGAACAGATGAATCGGCACGTATTGAACGATGCCGAACTGCTCGATCGGATTGATGGCGGTGCCGGTTGCCACGTCCTTCTCCTCCTCCTCAACCCGCCAAAGCGCGCGCCTTGATGACTAAGTTGCCCACGAAAATCAACTACCGCGGCGGCGGACCGCTCATCGGCATCGAGGTCGCGCGGATGATGTTCCAGAATCCGCCCGCCGTTCCCAAAAGGCCGAACAGGATCAAGAGAAACGGCTTCGTCCCCAGCCACTTGTCGAGCAAGTAGCCGATCCCGCCGCCGACGAGGATGCCGGCGACAAGCTCGGTCACCACCCGGAAACCGAGGTTCATCGCCTGGCCCCAGCCCCGCTGCGAGGCCGCCGTCTCCGGCTCGCCGCCCGCCGCCGGCCGATGCCTTTGCGCGTCGATCTTGGCCGAAAGCGCGTTCATCCGCGCCCGGAGATCGGCCTCCTCGCGTTCGCGACGTTCGCGATCTTCCCGGTCGTGCCGGTCTCCCGGACCCTGGCCGCCGTCGTTAGTCGCCATGCGCGCTCCCCGTAAAGCTTGCGCTCCCCGTGCTGCCTCGCCAACGCGCGAGGAACCGAAAAGCTCACGCCGAAAAGCTCACGCCGCGACCAGCACCTGCCGCCCGATCACCCGGCCCTGCCGGAGATCGTCCAGAGCCGCGTTCGCCTCGTCCAACGGCCGTGTCACCGTCGGCACCTGCGGAATTTTTCCCGCCCGCGCGATGTCCAGCAATTCGCGCAGCTCCGCTAGAGACCCCACATAAGACCCCTGCAGCTTCAAGGCCTTCTGCGGCAAAAGCGGCGTCGAGATCGTGATCTCGCCGCCGATCAAGCCGACCACCACCACGTGGCCGCCTTTGATGGTCGAATCAATGCCGAGCTGCACGGTCGACGCCGCCCCGACATAATCGATCGCCGCATAGACCCCGAACCCGTCGCGCGACAGCCCGCGAATCTGCTTCACCGCATCGGGCGCGCGCGGATCGACAACCGCCAGCGCGCCCGTCTGCATCGCCGCCTCGCGCTTCCCGGCATCGATATCGGCCACCACCGCACCATGCGCACCGAGCGCCTTCATGATGCCGAGGCACATGAGGCCGAGCCCGCCGGCGCCGATCACCAGGATCGGCTCCTCCTTGAGCACGCGCGCGTCGAGCTTCTTCAAAGCGCTGTAGGTGGTGAGGCCCGAGCAGGCGTAGGGCGCCGCGACCTCGGGCCTGAGGTCGCCCATGTCGAGGAGGTAGCGCGCATGCGGCACGAGCACGTGCGTGGCGTAGCCGCCGCCGCGATAGATGCCGAGCGAGCGCGGCCGCGAGCAATTCTGCTCGTCACCGCGCTGACAGATCGGGCATTTGCCGCAGCCGATCCAGGGGAAGACGACGACTCGTCTGCCCGGCGTCACCGTCTCGCTGTCCGGCCCGGCGGCGACGATCTCGCCGGCGATCTCGTGGCCCATCGTCAAGGGCAGGTTGACGCCGCGCGCGCCCATTTCGAGCTTCTTGCCGCCGCCGAGATCGAAAAAGCCTTCGCAGATGTGGAGGTCGCTATGACAGACGCCGGCCGCCGTCACCTTGACGAGCACCTCTTCCCCGCTCGGCTGCGGCGTCGGCCGCTCGTTTTTCTGTAAAGGACGGTCGAAAACGGTGACGTCGTAAGAGCGCATGTGCGGGTTCCCTCCTGTTGGGGCAGTCTTAGCGGAAGAGGAGCGGGGCGGTAAACACGCCAGCCGACCAGAGCAACTCGCAAGGCGTTGCTCGTTCTCAAGATTCGCAAGCGGCTAATCATAATCCAAATAAAGCTCGTTTTTCCCTCCGGGCATCAAAACCACCGTCGTCACGAGAAGCCTGGTGGATCGCCTGCCGCTCGCGCGAAAACATCATCGTCAACCTGCCGGGCGTGCCGGATTGGATGCTGCAGGGACATCACGCGGCGAGCGCAATGAATGAGGTTGCCGGCAAGCTAGTGACGGAGGACGTCAACGACGTATGCTTGAGGGTAGTCCCGGGGCCCGCAGCCGGCAGGTTGACGGCTCCACCCGGGAGCGCATGCGCCCGAGGTGTCGATGGCGTTTGAATGCCGTGCCTGCCGCGCCGAGAACGAGCCCGGCGACAGCTTTTGCCACCAATGCGGCGAGCGCCTTCAGATCGTATGCGCGGAATGCGGCCAGCCCGGCAAACCGACCAGCCGGTTTTGCTCGCGTTGCGGCGCCGCCTTTGCGCAGCAATCGGCGAAACCGGCGCTCAGGGAGCAGTTCGACGCGCTGCGCTCCGGCGGCGGGGAACGCAAATACATAAGCGTGCTTTTTAAGGTCAGAGCATCGGCGTTTCGACGAAGATCATTCGCCGCGGCTAAGAATTCCCCACTTTCGCGCACCTCTTAGGTCCCGAAAAACGCAATCGTCAGCCATTCCGCCGCAAGCACCGGCTTCTCGCGCCCTTCGACCTCGATGCTGACGCCATAGCGCACCACGGCCTGGTTGGCCTTACGCGTCACGCCGGCGATCTTGAACCGGGCGCGGATTTTCGAGCCGGCGGGGACCGGCGCCAGAAACCGGATTTTGTCGAACCCGTAATTCATGCCCATCGTGCGCCCCTCGATCTCGGGCAGCGCGTCGTAGGCCATGGCGCTCAGCATCGACAGCGTCAGGAAACCGTGCGCGATCGTGCCGCCGAACGGCGTCTCGGCCTTGGCGCGCGCCGGGTCGGTGTGGATGAAATAGGGATCGAAGGTGAGCTCGGCGAACGCATCGATCTTTTGCTGGTCGAGGATCGCCCAATCGGAGATGCCGACTTCCTCGCCGATCATGCTCTCGAGCTTCGCGGGATCAATCCTGCGCTTGTCGGTCTTGTAGAGGGCGGCGGAACTCAGCATGCGTCCTCTTTTGTGCAGCAAGAGAGGCCCGTGAGTAGCGCGCCGGCACGCGGGCTGTCGAGAGGGCGACGCTATTCCAAGCCGGCGCGGCGGAACGCCTCGAGATAATGCGCGCGCTCGGCGTCGCTGCCGATCGGCATCTCGCTCTCGATCCAGGCGAGCGTGATGTTCGGCTGCACGCGCTTCAATTCCTGCAAGGCGGCGGCGGCGACATCGCGCTCGCCGGCCATGCCGGCGGCGGCAGTGAGCACGCGGTGTCCGCCGACAAAATCGCCGCGTTGGCGGATCGCGGCGCGCGACAGGCGCATCGCCTCGGCGTAATTGCGCCCGACGAATTTTGCGTACGACGCGATGCCGTAGAAAACCGCCGAGAACGGATCGCGGGGACTTAAGCGCAGCGCGCGCTTCGCCGCCTCGAGTGCCTCCTCGACCCGACCGCAATAGGACAGCGCCAAGCCGTGATAGCCCTGCGCCAGTGAAAAGTTCGGGTTGAGCCGCAGCGCCGTCTCGAACTCGGCGAGCGATTCTTCGAATTGCCGCTCGAACATGTAGACGCAGCCAAGCGCATGATGCGCCCACGGGTCCTCGCTGTCGGCGGCGATCGCCGCGAGCGCGGCGCGCTTGGCGACCGGAACGGACGCCGCCATGTCGGACCAACCCATATGCGCGCCGAACAAATAGCTAGTGGCGAGCACGCCGAGCGCCTGGCCGTAATTCGGATCGATGGCGATGGCTTTCTCGAGCAGCGCCTGCGCGACGACATTATCCTGCCGCGTCACGCGCCAGTAATGCGACAGCCCGCGCATGACGAGATCCCACGCATCGAGACTGTCCGGCGGCTTGCGCTCGGCGCGAAAGCTTTCCGCCGCATACAGCTGCGGCTCGATCGCCGCGACGATCGCCTCCGTGATCTCATCCTGCACGGCGAAAACGTCGGCGAGGTCCCGGTCGTAGCGCTCCGCCCAGATATGGCTGCCGGTCGCAACATCGTTGAGCTGCACGGTGATGCGTACGCGCTCGCCGTTTTTGCGTACGCTGCCCTCGACGACGTAAGCAACGCCGAGCTCCTCGCCGATCTGCTTCAGGTGGACTGACTTGCCCTTGTAGATGAACGACGAATTGCGCGCGATGACGAAGAACCAGCGCAGCTTCGACAAAGCGGTGATGATGTCCTCGCTGATGCCGTCGGAGAAATATTCCTGCTCGGGGTCGCCGCTCATATTGGTGAAGGGCAGGACGGCGATGGTCGGGCGCTCGGGTTGTGACGCAGCCGGTCGCAAACCCGCGGAAGCATCGATCTGCCGTGTGGCGGCATCCGCGGACTGAGTGTCGCGCGATTGTGTACGCACGTCGCCGACGAAGCGTAGGCCCTTGCGTGCCACGGTGCGGATCAGCTTCTGATCTTCGCCGCTGTCGCCGATCGCCTTGCGAGCGGCATTGATCCGGCTCGTCAGCGTCGAATCCGACACAATCCGGCCGCCCCAGATCGAGGCGATGAGGTCGTCCTTGCTGACGACACGGTCACGGTTCTGTACGAGGTAATTTATTAGATCGAAGACCTGCGGCTCCACGTGCACGGGAACGTCCCCGCGCCTCAGTTCACGCCGTTCGACGTCAATCTCATAACTGCCGAATCCGATGGTCATCTTTGGCCGCAGGCGTCCAAATTGGGAGCGGGCCGCATTCGCGGCCGCCTCCGGCAGCCTAGCATTACCGTGCTGCCGGCGCGACTTTGGCGAAATCTGAAGCCGATCTCAAGGATATATCAGGAATAAACCGCAGTTTTCTCAAAGCCTTCGCTCGCCGATCCGTGCATGCTGCCCGCATGCTGCTCCCCGAGCATATAGGAGGCGATCATGCCGTTGATTGAAGTTCATCTGATCGAAAACGTGTTCACCCCCGAGCAAAAGCGCCAAGTCATCGAGAAATTGACCGACGCCATGGTGTCCGTCGAAGGCGAGAACATGCGCGGCGTCACATGGGTCAAAATTTCGGAGGTCGCGAGCGGCGAATGGGCCATCGGCGGACAGCCTTTAACCACCGAAGCGGTCAGAGAACTCGCCGCCGGCAAGCGCGCCGCGTAACGTGGATCACTTGTGCTGGCGCGCCGTTTTCCCGTGCGCATCGAGCACGCCGTAATGGCCGCGCTCGAACTCAAGGAGGTGCGCCGTGCTCGACCGGGTTCGTGAACTTATCGATTACGACGAGACCGGTACCGGACCGACGATCGTTCTGGTGCCGGGATCGTGCAGCACCGGCGCCGCTTGGCGGCCGGTGATCTCAGGCTTCAAGAGCCGCTTTCGCTGCGTGACGACGAGTCTGCTCGGCTATGGTGGAACCGCTGAGCGGCGTAGCGCAAATGATTCTTCCATTTCGCATGAGGCGGAAGCCATGGAATGGGTCATCGAAAGAGCCGGCGGCCGTGTACATCTCGTCGGACATTCCTTCGGCGGCCTCGTCTCGCTCGCCGTCGCGCTGCGCAATCGCGTTGAGCTCGCAAGCCTCACAATCCTCGACGCTCCGGCGATCGAGATTTTGCCGCAGCGGAACGAACATTTGCACTATCGCGCGATGCGCCGGATGACGGATGCTTATTTTAAATCGTTCCATGACGGAAACGCGGAAGCGATCGCGGCAATGATCGACTTTTACGGCGGTGCCGGCACCTTTGCTTCCTGGCCGGAACGCGCGCGTGCTTACGCCATCGAAACGACGCCCGTGAATATCCTGGACTGGGCGAGCGCCTACGGTTTCGCGCTCTCGGCGGCGTCGCTGAGGGCGATCGATGTTGCGACGCTGGTCGTGACCGGCAGCGCCAGTCATCCGGCCATGCATGCCATCAACGCCCATCTCGGCGAGTGCATCGGCGGCGCTGCTTTTGCGGCTATACCGGGCGCGGGGCATTTCATGATCGCAACCCACTCCGGCGAGGTGGCGTCGCGGATCGCGGATCATGCGGACTTTGTCGAGCGAAATCGGAAGATGAAGCCCTAGCGTCGTAGGTTGGCGCTCAGCTTGCTTCCAAAAACCGCTCGGCCTGCTGCAGGTCGACCGAGACAAGCTGACTGACGCCGCGCTCGGCCATGGTGACGCCAAACAGCCGGTCCATGCGCGCCATGGTGATCGGATTGTGCGTGATCGTGACGAAGCGCGTGTCGGTCTTCTTGCGCATCTCGTCGAGGAGATCGCAGAAGCGCTCGACATTGGCGTCGTCGAGCGGCGCGTCGACCTCGTCGAGCACGCAGATCGGCGACGGGTTCGTGAGGAACACCGCAAAGATTAGCGAGAGCGCGGTCAGCGCCTGCTCGCCGCCGGACAAGAGCGTCATCGTCTGCGGCTTTTTGCCGGGCGGGCGCGCCATGATGTCGAGGCCGGCCTCCAGCGGGTCCTCAGATTCGACCAGCTGCAATTCGGCCGTGCCGCCGCCGAACAGAAGCGTGAACAGCTCGCTGAAATGCGCGTTGACTTGCTCGAAGGCGGCGAGCAGCCGCTCGCGGCCCTCTTTGTTGAGATTGCCGATCGCGGTGCGCAGTTTCTTAATCGCCTCGGTGAGATCGTCGCGCTCGGCGATCATCCGCTCGCGCGAGGCTTCGATCTCGGCGAGCTCTTCGTCGGCGCGTAAGTTGACGGCGCCGAGGCGCTCGCGCTCGCTCTTCTGCGAGTCGAGCTTCTGCTCGACGCTTCCAATGTCGGGCACCTCGGCGCCGGGCTTCACGCCGGCGAGCTTGACGAGATCGTCGGGCGTGCAATCGAGCTCGATCGTGATCGCGTGCAGGTGCTGCGCGAGACGCTCTCGCGCAGCCTCGAGCCGCGCCTCGCTGCGCGCCTGCGCTTCGCGCGCGCCGCTCATCGCTTCGAGCGCGGCGCGGGCCTGACGGTCGGCGTCCGCGAGCGCGGTCTCGCCGGCGGCGAGCGCGTCGGCGGCAGCCTGGCGCGCGGCTTCCGCATCTTGCGTTTGCGACATCAGCGCGCGGCGCTGCGCCAGGAAATTGTCGGGCGCCTCGGCGAGCGTCGCCTGCTCGCCTTCCGCTTCGCTGCGGCGCGCTTCGAGCTCGCCGATCTGCTGGAGCGCGCGCTCGCGCCGTGCATTCCAGGTCGCGGCGTCGCGCGCGATCGCTTCACGTCGCATCTCACGCGATTGCGCCTCACGCTTGAGCGCATCGAGCGCCGCGCGCGCTTCGCTTGCCTCGGCGCGCGCTTCACCCGCTTCGCCGCGGCGCCGGTCGAGATCGGCGGCGAGCGCTTGCGAAATGTCGGTGCCGGAAAGCGCGGCTTCCGCCTCGTCGCGGCGGCGGCGGAACTCGTCGCGATCGACCGCGAGCCGGCTCTTGGCTTCTTCAAGCGCGGCGAGGCGCGCCGCGACCTGCGCACGGCGGCGCTCGGCCGCGGCGTGGCGCTCGCGAACTTCGTCGAGCGCGATGCGCGCGGCGCGATAGGTTTCGCGCGCGGTGACGTTTTCCGCCGCGAGGCGCTCGACCTCGGCGCGCGCGGCCTGCGCGCTGGCCGCGGCTGCGTCGGCCTCGGCACGCGCCTCCGCGCCCTCGCGCAGCAGATCCTGCAGGCGGTTGCGCTCGGCCAAGCGCCGCACCGCCGGCGTCGGCGCTTCCGCCGCGTGGGTCAAGCCGTCCCAACGCCAGAGATCGCCCTCGCGCGAGACGAGGCACTGCCCCGGTTTCAACAGCGTATGCAGCTGCTGGCCCTCGCCGCGCAGCACGATACCGATCTGCGCGAGACGCCGCGCCAAAGCCGGCGGCGCCTGCACGTGCCCGGCAAGCGTTGCGATTCCCGGCGGCAGCGCCGGATCGCCCTCCGCTTCGATGAGCGCCCAGTGCGCCGGGGCGGATGGATCGGTCGAGGCTTCGAGGTCGTCGCCGAGCACGGCGCCGACGGCAGCCTCATAACCCTTATCGACGCTCATCTGCTCGATCACGGTCGGCCAGAGGCCGCCGCCGCCGCTTTCGAGCAGGTTTGTCAGCGTGCGCGCCTCGGTCTCGAGCCGCTGCGCCCGCTGCTCGGCTTGCGCCAACGGACCGCGTGTCGCCGCCTCCGCTTCGCGGGCTTGCGCCAGTGCGGCTTCCGCGGCGGAAACGCGTTCCTCCGCGGCGCGGGCATCGGTGGTCTGGGCCGCGAGTGCGTCGCTGAGCGCCGACATGTCGGCCGCCTCGCGCTCGCCCGATATCAACGCGAATTCGGTGTCGACGCGGCTGAGCTCGGCCTCGCTGCGGGTGAGCCGCTCGCGCGCCTCAGCGAGTGCCGCTTCAAGCGCGGCGCGTTTCGCCTTGGCGTCGGCGAGCGCGCCCTGCGCCTCGGAGAGCGCGGCCTCCGAGCCGGTCAGCGCCTCGCCGGAAGCGGCGACGCGCGCGCGCGCGGCCTCTTCCTCCGCAACTGCCGCCTCGCCAGCGGCGGTAAGCTCGGCATCCTCAACCTCAAGCCGCGACGTCACGCCGGCGGCGTCGTCGACCAGCGCGCGCTCGCGCTCGAGATCGCGGCCGAGCTGCTCGACCCGCCGTTCCAGCTCGGCGACACGCTCGCGGACGCGGCGCTCCTCAACCTCAACCTGCTCCCGCGCCGTGTTCAGCCGCTGCAGGACCGCGCCGGCCTTGGCCTCCGCCTCGCGCAGGCCCGGCAGCGCCGCCGCGGCTAGCGCCTGCAGCCGCGCCGCTTCCGCTTGCGCGGTGGTACGTTCCGCCACCTCGCGTACGTCCGCCTCGAGCCGGCGCTCGGCTTCGGCGACCGCGCCGGCCGCGTCGCGATGGCCGATCAGCGCAAGAAGCGCCTCGTTCTTCCTGATCTCCCCCGCCAAGTTGCGGTACCGCGTCGCCTGCCGCGCCTGCTTTTTGAGGCTGTCGATCTGCGCGTCGACCTGTTTCAGGACGTCCTCGAGCCGGGTCAGATTGTCCTGCGCCCCCTTTAAGCGCAGCTCGGCCTCGTGGCGGCGCGAATGCAGGCCGGCGACGCCCGCCGCCTCCTCCAAAATGCGGCGGCGCTGCTGCGGCTTCGCCGAGATGATCTCGCCGATCTGGCCCTGCCGCACGAACGCCGGCGAGCGCGAGCCGGTGGAGGCGTCGGCGAAGAGCAGCTGCACGTCGCGGGCGCGCACCTCGCGGCCGTTGATGCGGTAGGTCGAGCCGTGCTCGCGCTCGATGCGGCGGGAGATTTCCAGCTTCTCGGAATCGTTGAAGGCGGCCGGCGCCTGGCGCTCGGCATTGTCGATGAAGACGTGGACCTCGGCCATGTTGCGCGACGGCCGGCTCCCCGAGCCGGAGAAGATCACGTCCTCCATGCCGGAGGCGCGCATCGACTTGAACGAGGTCTCGCCCATGACCCAGCGCATGGCCTCGACGAGGTTCGACTTGCCGCAGCCGTTCGGGCCGACGATGCCGGTCAAGCCCGGCTCGTAATGGAAGTCGGTCGGCTCGACGAAGCTCTTGAAGCCGATGAGGCGGAGTTTTTCGAACTTCATTTTTAGTCCCGGGCCCCCCGGACCTGGGGGACCGAATCACTTAAGTGGCCGATATGGCGTCACTTTCACGGGGATTTAAGCCGTCATAAAGGCGGAGCCTGCGCAAGACTGGAGGGGGATTTTGCTGGGGATGGGGGACGCTGCGCGCGTATTGGCCCGGCCGTACAACCCGGCTAGTAAAGTTCACTGCGTTTTTTGGACAGTGGCGGGGAGCCAGGGATTTGACGGTAGCTGAACCGAGCGGAAGTAGCGAGGACCGCCGCGTACTCCAGAGGCTTCTAGACGACACACGACGTAAGCTAGTCGAGACCGGCACGCGTAATCGTCTCGTACATGTGAACCGCACAAAAACGCGCGGAAATATCCTAAACATCGTCAATGAGCGTTCTGACGACGTTTATTCGCTGCTTGCCTGCGGTAAGACGATGCGTTTCCGCGCAATCGGCACGGATCACGAGGAAGGCAGCGACGCAATCAGACTCGCAGATGCACACGAGGACGGATTCGATACTGCCCGCTTCACGGACACAGAGTTGGAGACGCGATTAGGTCCGAATGCCCTACAGAAAAAGCTTCTTAAAATAGCCCGTGAGGCAAAGACGGCAGAGGAAGAACAAGGTGTAAATATTCTTTACCTCGCCCTCGGATTTTTAAATGGTTTGAGGACGAAACATCGAATGTACCACGCGAGGCGCCCCTGGTGCTTTTACCAGTGGATCTTGTCCGGAACCAACGCACCTCGACATATGATGTGCGGCTTCGCGAAGAGGACGTTACTACTAACTTGCCCCTTCGCGAGCGCCTAAGCGGCGACCTTGGTATCGGTTTGCCGGATTGATGGCGCAAATAGCCGTGAACCAGTCGTCGCCACAACGGTGGAGGATGTCGCTATCGAAATCCCCGCTCCTGTCGAGCGCAAAATGCCAGCCTATGTTCGCGCTTCACTACCGGTTCGCAGCGCGGTGGAACCTCATGAAGCGGATCGCAAGCTGCTGGCGCAGCTCGCGACTCGCATCATCCAGATAGAGGGCCCAATCCACATCGAGGACATTGCACGGCGGATTGCTGCAAGCTTTGGGCGCGAGCGTGCGGGATCTCTGCCACCCAAGAAGCATTGAAGCTCGCGGAGCGGCTTTCTTCGGATATCCTAAACCAGGAATCGTTCTGGCTCACGCGCGGACAGCTGGAATCGCCTCCCGTGCGAGATAGGTCAGCCGATGAAGGCGCGCCCAGCAAGGCATCCAATATTTCGATACTTGAATTAAAAGCGGCGCTGCGCCTCGCTCGCCAGGACACGCAAGGCGGCGATCCGGCGGAGCTGATACGCACAGCGGCTCGTCTCTTGGGCTTCCGACGCGTTGGACCGGAATTGCAGGCGCGGCTGCGTCAAGCATTGGAACAAATGGACGCAGTGACTGCGTCCTAAGTTGGTCTACCAACACACTCATCAGCGCCGCCTGCCTCACACCCGCGCGGCTGCCGGCTCGTCCTCTCCCGGATGGCGCCCGGCGCGCTGCGGAATGATGAGGATGCAGGCGATGATGAACACCAAAATCACGCCCGACGCATAGAAGCGGCCGAGCGACGAGCGCGGTGCCGAGCGTTTGCGAAAACAAAATTGTCGCCCAGTAAAACGTCTCGGCTTTGGGCGAGCGAATCGAGGCTACCGAGACGGTGCCGAGCGCCGCATACCAGAGAGCGAGGGTGCCGATCAGCAGAACGAACAGGATCGTCGAGCCCCCGATATAGCCGATGCCGAGCGAGCGGTCGAAGAAGTCGGCCATCGTCGTGCCGACCGTCGTCGTCGCGACGATCACCGCCCAATACAGGAACGGGTGGAATTTCTTGGCTCCGATCTCAGCGGCGACCAGCGCAATAAAGATTGTCGCAAAGATCGCGGTGCCGACGAGATAGCTGAAATTCAGCGTCATCGTGACGGCGTCGCCGCCGGTCTCGCCGAGCGTGGTCGCGGCGATCTTAATGATCCAGAAGCCGAGCGTGACTTCCGGGACTTTGCTTAAGCTCAGGTCGTGGCGGGTTGGCATGCCGAACTAACGCATCGGACCGGCTTGAGGGCCGGCCCGATGAAGCATTATTGCTGCGGCCGTCGCGCCGGTCATTGCGCCCGTGATCGGCTGATCGCCGTTCGGTGCCACCACGCAGTCCTTTGCCATCCTTCGAGACGCGCTCCCCGCGGAGTGCCCTCAGGATGAGGACGCTTTGCCTTGCATTTGCACGCTTTCCGGCCTATGTGCGTAGCGTCGATAGACGGACGGACGGCGCGACCTGCACAAAGCGATTTGTCGGCAAGCTCTCGTTTCTTGCCTGAAAACGCGATTTCGACGGCCCGCTTGACAATCGGGCAAGCAGATCTCTCTTTGTGAAGGACTCCCAAAAAATGACAACCGGAACCGTGAAGTGGTTCAACGCGACCAAGGGCTTCGGCTTTATCGCGCCCGAGGGCGGCGGCAATGACGCCTTCGTCCATATCAGCGCCGTCGAGCGCGCCGGCCTCAACACGCTCGTCGAGGGCCAGAAGGTCAGCTTCGAGCTCGTCTCGGACAGGAAGAGCGGCAAGATGTCGGCCGACAATCTGAAAAGCGTCGGCTGATTTAATCGGACGCGACGAAATTAAAGAGGCGGCGGCTTAAGGGCGCGCCGCCTTTTTCTTTTGAAGTGAACCTCGCCTCGGCGCGCTAGTCGCATTCCTCCGGATGCATGCGGCAGAACATGCGACGGCGGTATTCGGGGCCGCGCCACTCGTCGCGATCGCCGTCGCGCCATTGGCGCCGGTCATCGCGGTATTCGCGCCGGTCATCGCGGTATTCGCGGCGCTCGCGATAGTCTTCGCGCGGTTCGTATCCGCCGCCATAGCCGCCATACTGCGCAAGCAGCACATTCGGCGCGGCCGCTGGTTTAGCCGGCGGCAACGGCGCCGCGGCGCTCGGCGCTGCGAACATCAACGCGCCGGCGCGGCAAGTGCGATCGAAGTCTTCGTGTGCGACTCCTCCCCAGTACGATCCGCGATCGATCACCTGCCGAGGCGCGGAATCTCGATTGCCGGCGTGCCCGGCGGCGCGTCGAGGATGCGGTTTCGCTGCGGCTTCCCGATGCGGTATTCGGCGTCATAGCGCAGCAGAATCGCGGCGGTGCGGGCGTCGACGTAAACGACATCGGGCAGTGTCTTCGGGCCGCCGATCACGTACGAGCCGTCGAACGACAAGAGGCAGGAATCGCCGGGCGCGAAAGAGCCGTCGGGGCAAAGCGTGTCGGCGCGCGCGCCAGCGGCGAGGCCGGCGAGGATAAGTGCTGCGATCAGTGCGCGCATGGGTCGCCTCCTTATCTGCCGATCATCGGATAATCGCAGCGCCCGTCGGCGTGCTTGAATTCCGGCGGATCGCAGGGCGAGGTATCCATCGAGCAGAGCGGCATGCAGACGCGCTGCGGCGGCGCATAGACGCTGCGGCCCTCTTCGTAAGCTGGGGCATGATGGCGCGGGCGATGCGACTGCGCCGCGGCCGGCAATGCCGTGATGAGCGCGGCGGCGGTGAGGACAGCGAGCGTGGCTTTCATGGGCGCAATCTCCGCGGCAACGCTGCTGTAACTAGGCCGCGCGCCGCGCGCGGCAATGCGGCTCAGCCTTTCGCCTTGCGCGGCTTCGCCGCGAGGCCGGCGCTTTCCTTGAGCTGCGTCTTGAGGTCGGCCGGGCGGTGGTATTTTTCCAAGAGATCGCGGAAGGCTTCGTCGGCGAGCTGCTGGAACGAGCGGCGACGCTCCTGGCGCAACATATTGACCGCCGCCCAGGTCTCGTCGTCGAATTGCACGCGTTTGCCGATCATCTCTTCGCTCCGTGCCGCGCCGCGACGGCGTTGAACATCGCCCACCCCTCCGCGGCCGGCAAGCGCACCAGCTTTTGCGCGAGCGGGCGCGGAATCTGGAAATGCTGGTAATCGGGATCGCGAAAGCGCCCGCCCCATTCGGTAAATCCGTGCGCCGCGAAAACCTGCGTCACGCTTTCGGCCATGCCGGGGCGGAGCGGCGTGCGTTGCGCATAGGCGGCGCCGGCTTTCGGCACCAGCACGCGCATGCCGTTCACGCGATCGTAAGCCGGGTTCTGCACCGGATTGATGTCGATCGCCGCGCCGTAAGCATGCATGGAAAGGGATTGCGTGCCGACGACATTGCGGTCGTTGAAAGCGGATGTGTTGTTCGCTTCCATCGATGCATCGTCGTCGCCATCATATGCGTTCATCAGCCGCGCCTGCTGCAGGGAAAAGCCGCGCGCGCGCAACTCGGCGAAGATCGCAGCCACCTGATCGGCGAGCGCATCGAGCACGACGAGCTCGCCATTGTCATGTTCGCGTCCGTCGAAGCCGACGTAAGTAAAGCGCACGAGCGCGAGGCGCTCGCAACCGACGGGTGCGCTCGCGTGCATCACCCGATGCGCTTTCATGTCGGCGCAACGCGCGGGGGAAATCGCGCTGATCGAGTCGGCGCGGGCAAACGACGGCGCAACACAGAGCGCGAGGAGGAGAAGCAGCAGCCAACGGAAGTGCATGGCCGGCGATGCTAGAGCGGCTCAGAGCCTCACGCCACCTGCAGGTCTTTGTTGGGCCGACGCCGCCGCGGATGCTTCACTCGAAGGGGCTTGGCCGCGCGGCGCCGCGTGATCACGCCGGCCGCGTGGCGCGCAGCGCGCGCCATACGCTTGCCGCGAATGCGGTCGCGCTCATCGAGCGGGCGAAGAAGTTCGAAAAGCAGATCCTCCATCGGAGGCTCGCGGAGATGTGCACGCAGGCTCGCCGCCTGCATGCACTTGGTTTATGAGCGCAGCCGGGAAGGTGCCCGGCTGCGTGACTTAATTAACGGCTGCCGCCGCCGCCACCGCCGGAGCTCATGCCGCCACCGGCCGAGCCGCTGGCGCCGCCGGATGTGCCTAGGCCAGCGCCACCACCGCCGCCCGTCTTGGCCGATCCGCCCGAGGAAGCGCCGGCGCCGGAGCTGGTGCTCGACCCGCTCGGCGAGACGCTGCGGCCGGTCGCGCCGCTGGTGCCAGCCGCGCCGCCCATGTTCCGCGAGGTGCCGGAGAGCCGCGTCCGATCTTCGCCGCCGCGCACGCGCGCATTGACGTTGACGTTCACGCCGCCGCGCTCGTGACCGCGCACGCCATACCGAACGGACGCGCCGCGCGCGCCGTAACGCTCGCCGTGGATGAAGGTGCGGGAACGAACGCCATAGTCGCGCTCGCCGCCGACGAAACCGTAGCGGTGATGCTTGATAATCGTCGCGCTTGGTCCGCAAGCGGTCCTGTAGTGCCAGGAGCGCGCATTGGCATCGACGGTCACCGCAACAAGAGCTGCTGCAGCTGCGAAAGAGCCGATTAGTGCCGTCTTCATGTTCATGGCTAAACCTCCACCTTGAATCTTGAACCGCACATGCAATGAGGAATACGGAGTTTGGTTTCAGCTGAGCAACAAGCTCGATCTTCGCTTCAACAAATGTCTCAATCTTGGCTTTAGTTAACTGAGCCCGCGCGCGAATGCCGAATGCTTCCGCTAAGATGCAAGCTCAGCCTCAGCCGCGCATCATTTGCACGATCAGCTTGCCCGGCCGCGATTCGCGACCGAGCTGCTCCATCGTGCATTGGCGCGGCGCCTTGTCGGGGCGCCAGCGCACGATGCTCGTGCCGTGACGAAACCGATCGCCGGTCACGTGATCGTAACGCACCTCGATGACGAGCTTCGGCTTCAAGGGCTGCCACTCCGCCGAGCGCTCGGTGCTCCAGCGGCTCGGCGCGCCCGGCGCATTGCCGTCGAAGCCCGCTGGGCCGATCAGTTTCTCGAGCTTCTTTGTTAGAGCGGGTTTGTCGCGCTCGGCGATCGCGGAGGTAAAGCCGACATGATCGAGCTTGCCGGCATCATTATAGAGACCAAGCAGCAGCGAGCCGACGAGGTCGGAATCGCGCTCGTAGCGGAACCCGCCGACCACACAATCGGCGGTGCGCATGCGCTTCACTTTCAGCATGGCGCGCTCGCCTGGCCGATACGGCTCGTCGATGCGCTTCGCCACGACGCCGTCGATCGCACCGCCGGCTTTGTCGAGCCAGCGCTGTGCGTCGCTGTGGCGCCGCGTGAACGGAGATAGCCGCAGATACGGATTGCCCGCCGCCGCGGCGTAAGCGTCTTCAAGTGCCGCGCGGCGTTCTGTGAGCGGCGCGTTCTTGAGATCGGGCCTGCCGGGCAGCGCCAGGGCATCGAATAAAATTAAAAATGCTGGCGTTTCGTGCGCGAGCTTGCGAATGCGGCTTTCCGCGGGGTGCAGGCGCATCTGCAAAGCGTCGAACGAAAGCGCGTCGCCCTGTGCAATCGCGAGTTCGCCATCGAGCACGAAAGGATCGAGCGGCACATCGCGCAATCCGGCGACGATCTCGGGAAAGTATCGCGCCAGCGGCTTGCCGCTTTTGGCCCGTAGATCGACGTCGACGCCCGAGCGAAACGCCAGACAGCGGAAGCCATCCCATTTCGGCTCGAATTGCCAGCCGGATTCGCCGGGAAGCTCGGCGACGAGATGGGCTTCCATCGGCGCGAGCGAAGCGGAGGCGCTCGTGATCTCGCGTTTGTTTGTCTTGGCTCTCGCCCTCACCGGCGCAATGTCGAGTCCGGTCCGCGCAACATGGTGAGAAAGCGGATCTGCTCGTTCGGATCATCACGGAAGACGCCGGTGAACTGGCTTGTCGTCGTCGATGTGCCCTGCTTGCGGATGCCGCGCATCGACATGCACATATGTTCGGCCTCCACCACCACCGCCACGCCGCGCGGCGCCAGCGCGTCCTGGATCGCCTGCACGATCTGCACCGTCATCGCCTCCTGCGTCTGCAGGCGGCGGGCGAATACGTCGACGAGGCGGGCGAGTTTGGAGAGACCGACAACGCCGCGGTTCGGGTAGTAGCCGATATGCGCGCGGCCGATGAACGGCACCATGTGGTGCTCGCAATGCGAGGCGAACGGGATATCGCGAACGAGCACCATGTCGCCGTAGCCCTCGACCTCTTCGAAAACGCGCGACATCAGCGCGTCGGGGTCCTCGCGATAGCCCTTGAACAGTTCGAGATAAGCTTCGGCGACGCGGCGCGGCGTATCGATGAGACCCTCGCGGGCCGGATCGTCGCCGGCCCAGCGGATCAGGGTGCGGACGGCGGCTTCGGCCTCTTCACGGGTGACGCGCGGGTGCGGCAGCGCCTCTTCCGCCTCACGGCTGCGCACCGCATTGGTTTCGCGCGCCCTCGCCGACAAGGCCTTGACCACAGCGTCCATCGACCTCTCCCGCTCGTGCGAGCCGCTTGGCCTTCGCACCCGCTTTGCCAATTACTATATACCATCCGGGCCGAGCGTTTCAGCCCGCCGCGCCCACAGACGTATTCATGCTCAACGACATCTACAACAAGCGCATCCTGGAACTTGCCGCAGACATCCCGCGGCTTGGGCGACTCCAGGCGCCGCAAGGTTCCGCAACCGCGCATTCGAAGCTCTGCGGATCGACGGTGACCGTCGACCTCAATCTCAGCGACGGCCGCGTCAGCGACTTCGCCCATGATGTCAAAGCCTGCGCGCTCGGGCAGGCGTCCTCGTCGATCATGGCCCGCAACGTGATCGGCTCGACACCGGAGGAACTACAGGAAGTGCGGGAGAGCGTGCGCAAAATGCTTAAAGAGAATGGCGCACCGCCTGCCGGGCGCTGGGCCGATATCGCGGTGCTCGAGCCGGTGCGCGACTATAAGGCGCGGCACGCCTCGACGATGCTGACCTTCGATGCGGTGGTCGAGGCGCTGAACCGAATCGGCCCGGCCAAAACCCAAGCGGCGGCAGAATGAGTGGCCGTGCTGTTTCGCGATGGCAGGTTGGCGCCGCGCGCGCGGCAATTCGTCTTTATCAACTGACTTTCTCCGCGCTCATCGGGCGGGCCTGCCGGCATCTGCCGACCTGCTCCAACTACGCCTCCGAGGCGATCCAGCGGCACGGCCTTTGGATCGGCGGTTGGATGGGGGCTGCCCGCCTCTGCCGCTGCCATCCCTGGGGCACGCATGGCTACGATCCGGTTCCGGCGAGCCTTCCGGCCCGCGCCCACCCGCTCCTGCCCTGGCGCTATGGGACTTGGCGTGGCCCGCTCGCCTGCGAGGAAGGCTCGAGTTCCGGCTCGGGCTCCGGCGCCGGGCTCTGATCCGGCGCCGGATCGAAGAATGAGAAAGCCAAGAGCCCAAAGAGGAAGCCGCCGATATGGGCTTCCCAGGCGACCGTTGCGTCGCCGATGCCCAGCGGAGTCGCAAACGCTCCGAACAGGATGTTGCAGCCGAACCAGGTCAACAGGAACGTGAGCGCCCGCCCGTCACGGAACACGCGGCCGAGCGGCAGGGCTGGCACATAATACGCATTTTCGTTGCTGAGCGAGATATTCCGTCCCGGTCCGAGCGGCCCGCCCGGCTCGAACGCAAAGCGCATCGCCGCGGCAACAGCGCCCGATATCGCGGCGGAGGCGCCGACGACAGGCTGCAGGCCTGTCGGATGGACGAGGAGAAAGGCGGCCACTCCGGCCACGCCCGACAACAGATACAGGCCGAGGAAACGCAGCGGCCCAAAGCGCCGCGCGACGGCCGAGCCGAAGGCGGCGAGCCATAGCGCGTTAAGGCCCAAATGCAGCCAGTCGCCGTGGACGAAGGCATAGGTGACCGGCGTCCACCAGCGCCAAAGCGCCGGAATGAAGCCGAAGGTCCAGATGATCCAGGCGTCTGTTTCCGCGGAGACGAAATCGCGCACGAGCTGAACGACAAAGCAGGCCGCCAAGAGCGCCAGAATCACGCCCGGAAGATTGAAGACCGGCTGGCGCCTACTCACCCGCACTCCTTTTGGCTCGACGAGCGGCCGAAGATGGCGATTGCGCATCGCCCCGGCAAGCGCTGGCACATCGGCTGCTCCACACCGCCTTAGAGGAGGCCGGCAAGCGCCGCCGGTTCCGTTCCGGGACAGAAACGCCGCAACAGCCGGCGCACGCAGGTAAAATGAGACAGGCCGCAACGTGGGAATTATTCGCCTATTGGGACCGGCTGCGCAAAGGCCGCGCCGCGCCGGAGCGGGCCGAGATCGATCCGGCGGCGATCCGCAACGTCCTTGCCGATACTTTTCTCCTCGAAATCGACCCGGACTGCACGTTTCCGATCCGCCTCTCCGGGACGCGGCTCAACGCGCTCTGGCTGGCCGAGCAAAAAGGCCGTCCTTTCCTCGAGCTTTGGGCTGAGGAAGAGCGGCGTGGTGTCATGGCGCTGATCCTGAGCGTTCTCGATGGCGCGCACCCGGTGATTGCGGGAGTCGGGGCAGGACCGCAGGGCCGGCGCGCCATGAACATGGAGCTCCTGTTGCTACCTCTGCGTCACAACGGCAAGACGCGTGCGCGCGTGGTTGACTGTCTCGCCGCATCCGCCCGAGAACCCTGGTTTGGGCTTGTCGCCGCCGAGAAGCTGACCCTCAAATCGATGCGGGTGCTCGATGCCGGCGAGCCGGACGAAGTCCTCGCGCCGCACTGGCCCGACGCGCCATCCCCGCGCTTGGGCGACGCGCGCATCTGACGGTCTATGCCGGCGGCGCCGCAGAGCCGCTCGAAACGTTAAAGCTGTAATCCCCCTTAACCGCCGCCGTTTAGGTTTGTCCCGAGCGCCTCGACCTGGATCGGCAGTTTCCCGTGATGAATCTCAAGCTGCGTGTGGCTCAAAAGCCCATCGAGCGGCGCCGCCACCACAGAGTGAAGGTGACGGTCCTCGGGCGCTACATGCTGGCGGATAAACGGGAATATCCCTGCCAGACACTGGACATGCGGTCGCCGGTTCGCGCCGGTGCGGGGCGCGATCGGCGAAAGGGTCATCGTCTATCTCGACCAGCTCGGCCGCGTCGAAGGCTTGGTCGCACGCCACACCAAGAACGGCTTCGCGCTGCAAATGTCATTGCCGCTGATGAAGCGCGAGAAATTAGCCGAGCAGCTCACCTGGCTTATCAACCGCGATGCGCTCGGCATGCCCGAGGACCGCCGGCACGAGCGCGTGACGCCGCGCGCAATCCGCGCCGTGCTGCGGCTTTCCGACGGCAACACGCATCCGGTCAAACTCATCGACATTTCGCTATCGGGCGCAGCCCTCGCGACAGAAGTGCAACCGCCGCTCGGCGCGACGGTCACGATCGGCCAGACCAGCGGCACGGTCGTGCGACACTTCATGGGCGGCATTGCCGTCGAGTTCTTCCGCCCGATTCCGGTGGAAGGCTTCAACGAAGACATTACGCTCTAGAGCTTCAGCCTTCGAGACGCTGCAGCCCGCGCGTATAACGCTGCCAGTTCTGCACGTAATGCGCCGCGGTCATCCGGATGCGGACGACCTGAGGCTCCTCGAGCGTCCGCGCCACGCGTGCCGGCGCGCCGACGATCAGCGAGTTCTCCGGGAATTCCTTGCCTTCGGTGACGAGCGCCTTGGCGCCAACGAGCGAATTGCGGGCGATGCGCGCGCCATTGAGCAGCGTCGCGCCCATGCCGATCAGGCTTTCCTCGGCGATCGTGCAGCCGTGCAGGATAACATGATGGCCGACCGTGCAGCGCGGCCCGATGGTCAGCGGAAAGCCCGGATCGGTGTGCAGCATGCAGCCTTCCTGGATGTTCGAGCCCGCTCCAACGACGATGCGTTCGTTGTCGCCGCGGATCGTCGTGCCGAACCAGACGCTCGCATCTTCTTCGAGCATGACATTGCCGATGACATGCGCATCGGGGGCGACCCAATAGCGTCCGCTCGCCGGAAGCTGCGGAGCAATGCCGTCCAGAGAATAAAGCGGCATGTGGCTTAGAGGTCCTCGAGATCGAAATCGAGGATCGCCATCTGCAGCGTGTAGCTGCGGCCTTGCGGATCGTCGGCGGAAATGACGCCCAAAAAATCGTCGCCGGAATTCAATTCGACGGAATCGGTCTTGCGGCCGCGCGGCACGATTTTCAGCTTCTCGTTTTCGAACAGGCGCCGCAGGTAATCCTGCAGCACCGGCCGCTCGACCGGAATTTTCATCGCAAAAGCGAAGGAGCGGTCGCCATCCTCGTCATCGACGCTGATATTGCCAATGACGCGCTGACCGAGATGTACGTCGCCATCATCGGGATTGCGCGGATTAGGGGCGACGCGCAGATCCTCGTTGCCGAAGGACCGGCGCAGGAAATCCTGCAATTGCTGCAATTCGGTTTTGTTCAAGCCGGCGCTCAATCGATCCCCCTTTTAGGAAATGGCTCGCGCGGGCAGACGTGGTAAGCCCGTTCCGGGCTCCACGCAATCAGCACGATGGGTTGAGCTTCAGACCGCGGTTTCGGTTGGCTTGGCGGCGATGATCTGGTCCATGCTGCGCGCCGGTTCGGCGCAGCCGGCCTCACCGACGACGCGGGCCGGCACACCGGCGACCGTCTTATTGTGCGGAACGGCCTGAAGCACGACCGAACCCGACGCGACACGCGAGCAATGGCCGACCTCGATATTGCCGAGCACCTTGGCGCCGGCGCCCAGAAGCACGCCATGCCGGATTTTCGGGTGGCGATCGCCGACTTCCTTGCCGGTACCGCCGAGCGTGACGCCCTGCAGCATCGATACATCGTCTTCGACGACGGCGGTCGAGCCGATGACGATTCCCGTCGCATGGTCGAGGAAAATGCCTTTGCCGATCAATGCGGCGGGATTGATGTCGACCTGAAACACTTCGGACGCGCGGCTCTGCAAGTAGAGCGCAAAATCGCGGCGGCCGGCTTTCCACAATGCATGCGCCAGACGATACGCCTGAAGGGCATGGAAGCCCTTGAAATAGAGGAAGGGCTCGATCAGCCGGGTGCAGGCGGGATCGCGGTCGAAGACGGCCATGGCATCTGCCCGGAACGCCTCGCCGATCGAAGCATCCTGGCTGACGACGTCCATATAGGTTTGGCGGATGAGGTCGCTCGGCAGATCGCGGTTCTCCAACCGCACGGCGACGCGGTGGACGACGATCGCCTCCAGCGTGTCGTGGTTGAGTACGTTGGCGAACATGAAAGCGCCGAGGTCGGCCTCGCGCTCGATCGCTTCCTCCGCCTCGAGGCGCAGGCGCGCCAGCATCGGATCGTGCTTGCCGAAGTCGACGACGCGGGCGGAGCCGTGTCCAGAACCGTAGGCCATCGCTACTCCTCGGGCTCCCAGCCTCTTGTTAGGCTTAACCTGGGGTGCGAAAAATTTCCAGCAAGCCCGCCGGTCAGGATGAACGTTCTCATACCCGCAGGCCGGCAGGAAGCCATTCCCGGCAGCCCTGCTTTGCGTCAGGAGCGCTCGTGCAGGAACTCGAGCGCCGCTTGTTTGAACACGCGATCGCCGACCGCCCGGTTGTGGTCGCGGTCGGGAATGTCGACGGCACGCCCGTTCGGCAGCATTTCGGCGAGCGGGTGCGGGTCGCCGGCGACCTCGTCCCGCGTGCCGACGCAAACTAGGGTCGGCACGTCGATTTGATGGATTTGCTCGGGGGTCAGTACCTGGCGGGAGCCGCGGATACAGGCGGCCAGCGCGGGGCGGTCGCTCTTCGTCGCCTCGGCAAAGCCGCGGAACATTTTCTGTTGCGGATCGCGCAGCTCTTCGATCGATTCCACCTCCATCGCTTCGGCAATCGACACGGGTAGGCCGAAACCTTCGGTCAGATGGCTGCCGAGGCCGCCCATGATCAGCGAGCGCACGCGCTCGCGGTGAGTAAGCACGAGAAACGCGCCGATCCGCGCCCCCATCGAATAGCCCATCACATCGGCGCGCTCGATCTTCAGGTGGTCGAGCAGATTGCGCGAATCATCGGCCATGATCGACGTGTGGTAATCCTTGGGGTCGTACAGCTTTTCGCTGCGTCCATGGCCGCGATTGTCGAGCGCGATGACACGGCGGCCGTCGCCTGTGAGCGTGCGCACCCAGAGGGGAAACAGCCAGTTCACCGCATGCGTCGAAGCAAACCCGTGAATCAGCAGAATGGGTTCACCGCGGTCGTTCTCAGGTCTCTCGTCAATGTAAGCAATGCGTACGCCGTTCGAGGAAAACTCTTCCATGGATCCCGTCTCTTGCCGGCGCGCAACATAGCGGGGAAGACTCGCCGCGCAAGCCGGCCGACTGATGCCTGTGAAATCTTGCCGCTTGTCGGGCCTCGGGCACCTGCCTATGGTCCGCCCGCTACAAAAGGGCGCATGACGAGCGAGCGATGGCCGACCACCTCATTCCGCATTTCCATAATCAGCCGGGCGTGCCGAAGATCGGCATCCGCGTGAAGGAGTTCATGTGCGTCGGCGCGCTGCCGCCGTTCGACCATCCGCATATTTTCATCGACATGGGCGACGCGAGCGAGGC
>DATAOB010000088.1:0-75342 GCA_036265935.1 Beijerinckiaceae bacterium | reverse complement strand
GCGCAACTTCAGCGGTATACTAGATGCCAGGCGCAAGGGGAGCAAAGAAAAGCGCGGCCTACTTTCGGCTAATACGAGACTTCTGGTTAAGAAGAGGCAGCCTCAAGCCGCCGCAAGAAGCCGCTGCACTTCGTTGACGAGGTCGCGCAGATGGAACGGCTTCGACAAAATCTTCGCCTGGCGCGGCGCATTGTTGTTGGGGTTCAGCGCCACCGCCGCGAAGCCGGTGATGAACATCACCTTGATGTCGGGGTCGAGCTCGGTGGCGCGGCGAGCGAGTTCGATTCCATCCATTTCCGGCATGACGATGTCGGTCAGCAAAAGCTCGAACGGCTCTTCGCGCAGCCGATTATAGGCGGAAAGGCCGTTGTCGAAGGAGGCGACGTCGAAGCCGGCATTCTGGAGCGCCTTCACGAGGAAGCGGCGCATATCGTTATCGTCCTCGGCGAGCAGGATCTTCGTACCCGATTCGCTCGTCATTTCAACTCGCTCCTTGCCCTCCATAGGACCCAGGCTTGGTAAATTAATTATGAAAATTGCCACGGAAAGCGGTTAACGGCAGCGCAAGTGCGGCCGCCGTGGCATTCGCATGTCAGGGGCCGAAATCGGGCAGGCTTTCGGCTGATCGGCTCTCGGCTTCCTGGGAAGCGCGCCATATTAGCAAATGGACAGCCCCCGGTCAGGCTGTCACATTGGCATTGGCGCGGCGGCGTTTTTAGAGGTTCCATGACAGGCGAAGCTCTCGACAAGGTGGTGGTCCCGTTCGGCGAGCCGCAGCAGTCCCGCCCGGTCGAGCCCGAACTCTCCCCGCCCTGTGCCCTCGACGAGCCGGCGGAAATCCGCTCAGCGCTCGTCTTCTCCTCCCCCCATTCCGGCAACGTCTATCCGGCGACCTTTCTTGCCGAAGCCCGCCTCGATGCGATGACGCTTCGCCGGTCGGAGGACGCGTACGTGGAGGACCTGTTCTCGGGCGCTGCCGCGGTCGGGGCGCCGCTCCTGAAAGCGCGATTTCCCAGGGCTTATCTCGACGTCAACCGCGAGCCTTACGAGCTCGACCCGCGCATGTTCGACGGCAAGCTCCCGTCCTATGCCAATACGCGCTCCATGCGGGTCGCAGGCGGATTGGGCACGATCGCCCGCATTGTCGGCGAGTCGCAGGAAATCTATTCCCGCCGCCTCCCTGTCCACGAGGCTCTGCAGCGTGTCGAGGGACTCTATAAGCCGTATCACCGTACGCTTCGGCGGCTTTTACAGCAGGCGATCCGGCAATTCGGCCTGGCGGTGCTCGTCGACTGCCATTCGATGCCCTCCAACGGCGGCGCCCCCGCCTCTAAGTCGGAGCGGATCAAGGCCGATTTCGTCGTCGGCGACCGCTATGGGACGAGTTGCGATCTTTCGCTGGTCGAGGCAATCGAGACGGGCCTACGGCGCCAGGGCTACGTCGTGCAGCGGAACAAGCCCTATGCGGGTGGCTTCATCACCGAGCATTATGGAACGCCGGCCGCCCGCACGCACGCGGTGCAAATCGAGATCAATCGCGCGCTTTATATGAATGAGACCACGCTCGCCAAAGCACCGGGCTTCGACAGATTGACGCGCGACATCGGCGAGATGATCGCCGCGCTCGCCGAGACGGCGTCCTCCCTCGGCGCCTACCGCGCCGCGGCCGAGTGATCGCGGCGGAATGAGATTTCGGGATCGGCGATGAAGGAGCGACGGCTCGGACGCTCCGACCTCGAGGTCGTGCCCTTCTGTTTCGGCGGCAATGTCTTCGGCTGGACGGCCGACGAGAAGACCTCCTTCGCCCTTCTCGACCGCTTTGTCGAAGCGGGATTCAATTTCATCGACACGGCGGACGCATATTCGCGCTGGGTGCCGGGCCACACGGGCGGCGAGTCTGAAACGATCCTCGGACGCTGGATGAAACAGCGCGGCAATCGCGACAAAGTCATCGTCGCGACCAAGGTCGGCGCCGACATGGGCAGCGGCCGCACCATGGCGCCCTCGTATGTGCGGAAGGCGGTCGAGGATTCGCTGAAACGGCTGCAGACCGACCGCATAGATTTGTACCAAACGCACTGGGACGACGAGAACACGCCGCTCGAAGAGGTGCTCTCGACCTATGCCGAGCTGATCAAGGCGGGAAAAGTCCGGGCGATCGGCGCCTCGAACTATTCGGCGTCGCGTCTGAAGGAAGCGCTCGACATCAGCACGCGCAAAAGCCTACCACGCTACGAGACCCTGCAGCCGCATTACAATCTGGTCGAGCGCAAGGCTTACGAGGCCGAACTCGGCCCCCTCTGTCGCAAAGAACAGATCGGCGTCATTCCTTATTATTCCTTAGCGAGCGGCTTTCTCACCGGGAAATACCGGGGGAAGCAGGATGCCCACAAAAGCCCGCGCGGCGCCGGCGCGACCAAATATCTCGACGACAGAGGGGTTCGCGTCCTCGCCGCGCTCGATGCGGTGGCCGCCGAGCATACAGCGACGGTGGCGCAGATCGCGCTGGCCTGGCTCCTCGCCAAGCCCGAAATCACCGCGCCGATTGCCAGCGCGACCAGCCTGACCCAGCTTGATGAGCTCCTCGGAGCCGTGCGGATCGAGCTAAGCCCCGCCGATGTCGCGCGGCTCGATGTGGCCAGCGCCTGACATGGTTCAGAAAAGAAAGAGGCCGCCCCGGTGAAGGAGCGGCCCAAGTCTAGGGAGGAAACGCCCAAGGAGGGCATGCACGGCAGAAGCTGCCGCGCCGCAACAATATGCGCTTGCACCGCACAAAAGGCAAGGGGTCCTGACCTATGTCCCTGCGACATGCGGTCGCCATGTGGCCCGTTCTCCACAGCGGACTTCAGGGAGCCGGCATGACCGCCGTCGATTTCGCCCAGTTCGTCGACGAGCTCGCGACCCTTTCGGGCGAAGCGATCCTGCCGTTTTTTCGCTCCTCGATGACGCCGACCGACAAATCGCGCGGCGGCGTGTTCGATCCGGTAACGGAGGCCGACCGCGCCGCCGAAGTTGCCATGCGCCGGCGCATCGAATCGACCTTTCCGCATCATGGCATCATCGGCGAGGAGTTCGGCGCGGTTCGCTCCGATGCGGAATATGTCTGGGTCCTCGATCCAATCGACGGCACGAAGAGCTTCATCTCGGGCCTGCCGATGTGGGGCACGCTGATTGGTCTCAATCATCGCGGCCGGCCCTGTTATGGCATGATGCATCAGCCGTTCACGCGCGAGCGGTTCTTCGGCGATGGTGCGGCGGCGTCCTGGCGCGGCCCCGCGCATCGCCCCGGCGCGAAGCTCGAGGAGCGTAAGCTGAAGACGCGCGCCTGCGCATCGCTTGCGCAGGCGACGTTGATGACGACGTCTCCGCTGTTGATCCCGCAGGCGCAACGCGGCGCCTATTCCCGGGTGGAAGAGAAGGTCCGGCTGATCCGCTACGGCGGCGATTGTTATGCCTATTGTGCGTTGGCGGCGGGCCATATCGATCTGGTCATCGAGGCCAATCTCAAAGCGTACGACGTGGTCGCGTTGATCCCGATCATTCAGGGGGCGGGGGGCCTCGTCACGACCTGGAGCGGCGGCGACGCAGCCGGTGGCGGCGCCATCATCGCCGCGGGCGACAAACGCGCGCATGAAGCGGCGCTGGAGGTGTTGCGTTCGCCCGCACGGTAAATAAATCGGAAACGGGTTTGCCGGCATCATCCGTCCTGCGCGATGGGGCGGCACATGCAGTTTCTTAGGGGTAGGAGTTGGACCGCGGACATTTCGGTCCGCGCGCGCTTTCGACTGCGCACCAGGAAGTGCGCGGTCCCGCTCTTTGTCGCCACTCTTCTTCTTATCGGCACCACAGTCACCGCATCGGCCGACTTTGCCCATTTCGTGCAAACGCTCTGGCCGCAGGCGCACGCGCGCGGCGTGTCGCGCGCGACGTTCGATGCCGCCTTCAGCGGCGTTACGCCCGACCCCGACGTCATCGAGCGCACCAAGAAACAGGCCGAGTTCGTCAAGCCGATCGGCGATTATCTGGCGAGCGCCGTGTCGGAGAAACGCATTGCGACCGGCCGCACGAAAGCGCGCGAATGGAAGGAGATTCTCGAAAAGGTCGACCGCACGTACGGCGTCGACCCGTATGTCGTGCTAGGGGTCTGGGGCCTTGAGACGAATTTCGGCACTTACGTCGGCGACAAATATGTGATCCGTGCGCTCGCCACCCTCGCCTATGCGCGCTACCGCGGCGATTACTTCAAGAAGGAGCTCCTGAGCGCGCTGCAGATTCTGCAGGCGGGGCACGTCCACGCGAAGGACATGCAGGGCTCATGGGCGGGCGCCATGGGCCAGACGCAGTTCATGCCGTCGAGCTTCAACCATTATGCCGTCGATTTCGATCGCGACGGGTACAAGGATATCTGGACCAACGTGCCCGACGCGCTCGCCTCGACCGCCAATTACCTCAAGAAGCACGGCTGGATCGCCGGTGAGACCTGGGGCTACGAAGTGCTGCTGCCGGCGGGCTTCGACACGAGCCGCTTTGGCGCGACGCATTACCGGCCGTTCGCGCAATGGACGGCCCAAGGCGTGAGGCGCGCGGACGGCGAGGCAATGCCGCAAGAGGGCCAGGCGGCCTTCATCATGCCGACAGGAGGCAACGGGCCGGTCTTCCTCGTCACCCGCAATTTCAAGGTGATCAAGAGCTACAACAACTCGACCGCCTATGCGCTCGGCGTCTCTCTGCTCGGCGACCGTATCGCCGGCTGGCCGCCGTTGAAGGCGAGCTGGCCCGTTGCCCGGCGCTAGCGATCGCGCCTGGATAGGACGCGAGTTTGGCCTGAGCCGCGACTCCGCTATAATCGCTTTCATGCACGGGGACGTCTCCTTACCGAGGGCCAATCGCGGCGCGCTCTCATCTAGCCGCGCGCTCAAACTCTGCGCCCTCGCGTTCCTCACGTTCTTGAGCTGCGGCTCGGTCGCCATGGCCCAATGGGGCGGATGGGGCGGCGGCTGGGGTGGGGGCGGCGGCTGGGGCGGCGGCGGAGGAGGCTGGGGCGGCGGCGGTGGTGGTTGGGGCGGCGGCGGTGGTGGTTGGGGTGGCGGTGGCGGCGGCTATCGCGACGACAATGCCACCTACTGGCTGCGTGAACGCGAGATGCTGCAGCACCAGCGCATCCAGCGCCGTCCGGTTTATGTGCATACGAAGCCGCAGATACGCAAAGCGGTGCCGCGCCCGGATGCAGGTGCTCCCGCGCTTGCCGACAAACCGGCGCAGCTTCCGGACAAGGCGCCGCCCGAGGCCACCTTCGTAATCGACGTTCTTGGCGACAGTTTGGGGCAATTGCTGGCGCAGGGCCTGCAGGAGGCCTACGCGGACCGGCCCGAAATCACGATCGTGCGCAAGGCGAAAGGCGACACGGGTCTGGTCGCGGAGGATTTCTACGATTGGCCGAAGGCGGTGCGCGAGCTCCTCGCCTCGAACGAGAAGATCAGCATGGCGGTCATGATGATCGGCAGCAACGACCGCCAGCAAATTCGCGATCCCAATGGCCGCTACGAGCTGCTCTCCGACAAATGGAAGGAAGTCTACGGCAATCGCGTCGAGGAGATCGCCAGGGCCTTCAAGGAGAAGAAAATCCCCTTGGTCTGGGTCGGTCTGCCGATCTCGAAAAGCGAGCGGCTGGCCTCCGATTACAGCGAGATCAACGAACTCGTCCGTGAGCGCGCCGCCAAGCAGGACGCGACCTTCGTCGATGTCTGGGAAGCCTTCGGCGATTCGCGCGGGCTCTACAACGCCTTCGGTCCGGACGTGAACGGCGTCATCGTGAAATTGCGGGCGATGGACGGCGTGCATTTCACCAAGCCCGGCGCGCGCAAGCTCGCCCATTTCGTCGAGAGCGAAGTGAAGCGCCAGTTCGATCTGTTCAAGCCGAAGACCGAGCCCGGGGTCGCAACGCTGGAGGGACTGCCGGCGCCGCTTGCTCCCGCCGAGGTCCCGTCGGCTGCACCTAATGCGGGCGGCGAAGCTCCCGCGGCCGGTCAGCAGGCAGCGCTTCCGAGCCAGCCGGCAGTGCCCCCGCCGCCGCCGAAGCCGGCTTTCGGGCCGATCCTGCCGCTGACGACCGCTCCCGTCGCGCCGAACGGCGATCTGGCGCGCCGCAGCCGCACGCGCGATTCCTCGAGCGACGCGCAGGCGCTGCTCGATCGCGCCATTGCGCGTGGTCAGGCGCTCGAGCCGAAGCCCAACCGCGCCGACGATTTCAGCTGGCCACGGCAAACGCCGCAGTAACAGCCCCCGCTACCGGGCGACGCGGGGCATTCGCAAATCACAGCGCAACCCGCCGCTTTTCACCATGTGCGAAACGGCACATAAGATTTCACCTTGGCCGTGGAACAAAACGCCGAGCTTGGCAGTTCAATGGAAGCTACGCCGTATGAAAGCGTAACCCGCTCATCGTCTCGGGAGATTGCCTGATGTCCAAGCGTGTAACATTGTTAGCTACTGCCGCTGTCCTTGTGGGGCTGTCCTCGGCCGCGCATGCCGAGAACTTCTTCCAAGCTCTGTTCGGCGGCGGATGGGGAGTGCAAGAGGGCCGTTCGGTCGCTGTTGCCACCGCCTCGCCTTACGATCAGAACGTGGTTCGACGCGAGATCGGGCCGACGCGTACCGTCGTTGCCGATCCGACCGGCGAGCGGCCGGGCACGATCACTGTCGATACCAAGAACCGCTACCTCTACCTGTCGATGACCAACGGCTCGGCGGTCCGCTATGACGTCGGCGTCGGCCGTGAAGGCTTCCAGTGGCAGGGCAGTGCCCATATCGGCCGCAAGGCGGTGTGGCCGGGCTGGACGCCGCCCTCGGCCATGCTGAAGCGCCGTCCCGATCTGCCGCGGCACATGAATGGCGGCATCAATAATCCGCTCGGCGCGCGCGCCTTGTATCTATACGGCTCGAAGGGCGATCTCATGTACCGCATCCATGGCTCGAACGAGCCGGATACGATCGGACAGGCGGTCTCTTCGGGCTGCATCCGTATGCTCAACGATGACGTGGTCGATCTTTACAACCGCGTCGGCGTCGGCACCCAGGTGAAAGTGGTTCTTTAATCAGTCGCGCGCATCTTGCGAGGCGGGTTACGGCCGCCTCTTAAAGAGCAGCCTGCCTGACCTCCAGTAGACTTGACGCGGGCTTGAGTAAGGCCCGCGTTTTTCGTTTGCCCTAACGCGGTAAGTCGGTGGCGCCCATAAGGTACTTGTCGACGGAATGCGCGGCCTGTCGGCCTTCGCGGATCGCCCAGACGACAAGCGATTGACCGCGCCGCATGTCGCCGCACGCAAAGACTTTGTCGAGCGAGCTCTTGTAGGCGCGCATGTCGGCGGCGACGTTGCCGCGCTGATCGAGAGTGACGCCGAGTTGCTCGATCATGCCGTCGTGAACCGGCGAGACGAAGCCCATGGCGAGGAGAACGAGATCGGCCTTGAGCTCGAACTCCGTGCCGGCGATCGGCTGCATCTTGCCATCGACCTTCACGCATCTGAGCTTCTTGACGAGCCCGTTCTCGCCAACGAATTCGCGCGTCAGCACGGCGAAATCGCGCGCCGCCCCCTCTTCATGCGACGACGAGGTACGCAATTTCAGCGGCCAGTCCGGCCAGGTCAGGAGCTTATTCTCCTTTTCCGGTGGCTGCGGCATGATTTCCAGTTGGGTGACGGAGAGCGCGCCCTGACGAATCGACGTGCCGATGCAGTCCGAGCCGGTGTCGCCGCCGCCGATGACGATCACGTGCTTGCCGGAGGCGAGGATCGGATCGTTCGATAAAAGCGGCTCGTGCGAGACGCGGCGATTCTGCTGCGGCAGGAAATCCATGGCGAAATGCACGCCGCCGAGATCGCAGCCCGGGATCGGCAGATCGCGCGGCTTCTCGGCGCCGCCGGCAAGCACGAGCGCATCGTAGCTGTCGACGAGCTTCTTCGCCTCGAGATCGATGCCTACATTGACATTGCAGTGGAACGTGACGCCTTCGGCTTCCATCTGCTCGACGCGGCGCTCGACGTGGATTTTTTCCATCTTGAAGTCGGGGATGCCGTAGCGCAGCAACCCGCCGGGCTTGGCGTGCTTTTCAAAGACGTGCACGTCGTGTCCGGCGCGCGCCAGCTGCTGCGCGCAGGCAAGCCCCGCCGGGCCTGATCCAACGACGGCGATCTTCTTGCCTGTCTGGCGCTTCGGCAATTCCGGTTCGACCCAGCCTTCGGCGAAAGCCCGGTCGGCGATCTGGCATTCGATCGTCTTGATCGTCACCGGCTGCTCGGTGAGGTTTAGCGTGCAAGCGGCTTCGCACGGCGCCGGACAAACGCGTCCGGTGATTTCAGGAAAATTGTTGGTCGAATGCAGATTGCGGATCGCCTCGTGCCAATCGCCGCGATAAACGAGATCGTTCCAGTCGGGGATCTGGTTGTTCACCGGACAGCCGTTGTGACAGTAGGGAATGCCGCAATTCATGCAGCGCGCCGCTTGGTCGCGCGAGGCTTCCTCGGAAAGCGCGATGACGAACTCCCGATAATGGCGAACGCGATCGGAGGCCGGCGCGTAACGCCGGTCGCGCCGATCGATTTCGAGGAAGCCCGTTACCTTACCCATACAACTATTCGTCCCAGCAGTTAGCGCAAAACGGTTTGCGCTGACCCGACTCATACGATCACGAGCGTCGATTCACTCACCCGCCGCCGCGAGCGGCGCCGGCGTCTCCGCCTGCGTCATCAGTTCCTTCAGCGCGCGCCGGTACTCGACCGGCATCACTTTGCGGAACTTCCCCTTCATCTCGTCCCAATGATCGAGAATGTCGCGCGCGCGCACCGAACTCGTATAGCGCCAGTGATTGGTGATCAGCTGATGCAAGCGCTCGGCATCGAAGCGCGTCATGTCGCTCATGACATCGACACGGCCGTGATGCGCAAGATCGCCACCCTGGTGATAGCTCTTCTGCATCAACTCCTCTTCCTCGGCGACCGGCTCGAGATCGATCATCGACATGTTACAGCGCTGCTCGAACGTGTCGTCCTCGTCGAGCACATAGGCGATGCCCCCCGACATGCCGGCGGCGAAGTTGCGCCCGGTCTTGCCGATGACAACGACGATGCCGCCGGTCATATATTCGCAACCGTGATCGCCGGTGCCTTCGACAACCGCAATCGCGCCGGAATTACGCACGGCGAACCGCTCGCCGGCGACGCCGCGGAAATAGCATTCGCCAGCAATGGCACCGTAAAGCACCGTGTTGCCGACGATGATCGAGTCTTCGGGCGTGATCTTCTCCGCCTGCCGCGGCGGATAGACGACGATACGTCCGCCCGAGAGGCCCTTGCCGACATAGTCGTTGGCATCGCCCTCAAGCTCGAGCGCCACGCCGTGAGCGAGCCAGGCGCCAAAACTCTGGCCGGCGGTGCCGGTCGCGCGGATATGGATCGTATTGTCGGGCAGCCCGGCATGTCCGTAAATACGCGCGACTTCGCCCGACAGCATCGCACCGATGGCGCGGTTGACGTTGCGCACCGGCGTTTCGATGCGCACCGGCGCGCCGCGATCGAGCGCAGGCCGTGCCTTCTCGATGAAACCGCGGTCGAGCGCCTTGTCGAGCCCGTGATCCTGACCGCCGCTGTGGTAAATCGCGGCGGGATCGCTCGCTTGCGGCTTATGGAAGAGACGCGAGAAATCGAGCCCCTTCGCCTTCCAATGATCGATCACTGCCTCGCGGTCGAGCATCTGCATCTGCCCGATCATCTCATCGAACGTGCGGTAGCCGAGCGAGGCCATGATCTCGCGCACTTCCTCGGCGACAAAGAAGAAGAAGTTGATCACGTGCTCGGGCTGTCCGACGAAGCGCTTGCGCAAAACGGGATCCTGCGTCGCAACGCCGACCGGGCAGGTGTTCAGGTGGCACTTGCGCATCATGATGCAACCCGCCGCAATCAGGGGCGCGGTTGCAAAGCCGAACTCGTCCGCGCCAAGCAGCGCTCCGACGACGACGTCGCGGCCGGTGCGAATGCCGCCATCGACCTGTACCGCGATGCGCGAACGCAGGCGATTGAGCACGAGCGTTTGATGCGTCTCGGCGAGTCCGATCTCCCAGGGCGAGCCGGCATGCTTGATCGAGGTGAGCGGCGAGGCCCCGGTGCCGCCCTCGAAACCCGAAATCGTCACGTGATCGGCGCGGCCCTTAGAGACGCCGGCCGCGACCGTGCCGACGCCAATCTCGGACACGAGCTTTACCGACACCTGCGCGCGCGGATTGACGTTCTTCAGATCGAAGATCAGCTGCGCCAAATCCTCGATCGAATAGATGTCGTGATGCGGCGGCGGCGAAATCAATCCGACGCCTTGCGTCGAGTGCCGCACCTTGGCGATCACAGCATCGACCTTGTGGCCGGGCAGCTGTCCGCCTTCGCCGGGCTTGGCACCCTGCGCCATCTTGATCTGCATCATGTCCGAGTTGATGAGATACTCGGCCGTGACGCCAAAGCGTCCTGACGCGACCTGCTTGATCGCAGAACGCATGGAATCGCCATTCGGCAGCGGCTTGTAGCGATCGGATTCTTCGCCGCCCTCACCGGTATTGGACTTGCCGCCGATGCGGTTCATCGCGATCGCCAGCGTCGTATGCGCCTCGCGCGATATAGAGCCGAACGACATGGCGCCGGTCGAGAAGCGCTTCACGATGTTTGCCGCGGGCTCGACTTCTTCGATCGGTACCGGCGCGCGGCCGTCTTCCTCCGCGCCGCGGAGGCGGAAAAGACCGCGGATGGTTAAGAGCTTCTCGTCCTGTTCGTTCAGGAGGTCAGCATAGGCGCGATACTTTTCCTGGGCATTGCCGCGCACCGCGTGCTGCAACAGCGACACCGATTGCGGCGTCCAGGAATGCGCTTCGCCGCGGATCCGGTAGGCATAGTCGCCGCCGACGTCGAGCATGGTCTTGTAGACCGGCGCATCGCTGAAAGCATTGCGATGGCGGCGCACGGTTTCCTCAGCGATCTCGTCGAGACCGACGCCTTCGATCATCGTATGCGTGCCGGTGAAGAACTCATCGACGAAGGTCTGGGCGAGCCCCACCGCATCGAAAATCTGTGCGCCGCAATAGGACTGGTATGTCGAGATGCCCATCTTGGACATCACCTTGAGGAGCCCCTTGTCGATCGACTTGATAAAGCGCTTCTGCGCCTCGTAATCGTCGACTTCTTCGGGGAATTCGCCGGACATCGCCGCGATCGTCTCGAAGGCGAGATACGGGTTGATCGCCTCGGCGCCATAACCCGCAAGCAGCGCGAAATGATGCACTTCACGCGCTTCGCCGGTCTCGACGACGAGGCCGACGGACGTCCGCAATCCCTTGCGGATCAGGTGATGATGCACGGCCGCCGTGGCGAGCAGCGCCGGAATCGGGATGCGATCGGGGCCGACCTGCCGGTCCGAGACGATGATGATGTTGTAGCGCCCGCGCACCGCGTCTTCGGCGCGTTGGCAGAGGCGCGTCAGCGCGCCGCGCATGCCGGCGGCGCCCTTCTCGGCGGCATAGGTGGTGTCGAGCGTCTTTGTGTCGAACGCGTCTTCGAGATGACCGATCGAGCGAATCTTCTCGAGATCGGCGTTGGTCAGAATGGGCTGGCGCACTTCGAGGCGCTTACGCCGCGAGGCGCCCTCGAGATCGAAAATGTTCGGCCGCGGTCCGATAAACGAGACGAGGCTCATGACGAGCTCTTCACGGATCGGATCGATCGGCGGGTTCGTCACCTGCGCGAAGTTCTGCTTGAAATAGGTGTAGAGCATCTTCGGGTGATCGGAGAGCGCCGAAATAGGCGTGTCAGTCCCCATCGAGCCGACCGCCTCCTGGCCGGTGACGGCCATTGGCGACATCAACAGCGCGAGGTCTTCCTGCGTGTAGCCGAAGGCTTGCTGGCGATCGAGCAGCGCCACGTCCGTGCGTGTCGAACGCGGTTCGACCGGCCGTAACTCTTCGAGCACGATCTGACTGCGCTCAAGCCATTCCGGATAGGGATGCGAGGCCGAAAGCGTCGCCTTGATCTCGTCGTCGGAAACAATGCGTCCCTCTTCGAGATCGACGAGCAGCATCTTTCCGGGCTGGAGGCGCCACTTCTGCACGATCGATTCTTCGGGAATTGGTAACACGCCAACTTCGGAGGCGAGCACGACAAGCCCGTCATCGGTGACGAGATAGCGCGCCGGACGTAAGCCGTTGCGATCGAGTGTCGCGCCGATCTGCCGCCCATCGGTGAAGGCGACCGCCGCGGGGCCATCCCATGGCTCCATCAAGGCGGCGTGATATTCGTAGAACGCCTTGCGATCTTCGCTCATCAGCGGATTGCCGGCCCAGGCCTCCGGAATGAGCATCATCATTGCGTGCGTCAGCGAATAGCCGCCCTGCACCAAGAATTCGAGCGCATTGTCGAAGCATGCCGTGTCCGACTGGCCCTCGTAGGAGATGGGCCAGAGCTTCGAGATGTTGTTGCCGAAGAGCTTCGACTCGACGGAGGCCTGCCGCGCCGCCATCCAGTTGACGTTGCCACGCAGCGTGTTGATCTCGCCATTATGCGCGACCATGCGATAGGGGTGCGCGAGCCGCCAGGACGGGAACGTGTTCGTCGCAAAGCGCTGATGCACGAGCGCGAGCGCGCTCTCGAAGCGCTCGTCCATGAGATCGCGGAAATAGCTGCCGATCTGGTGCACGAGCACCATGCCCTTGTAGACGATGGTGCGGCACGACATCGAGACCGGATAGTACTCGGCTATCTCGGCCTTGCCGGCGGCATAGATCGCGTTCGAAACGACCTTGCGTGCGACATAGAGGCGGCGCTCGAAATCGTCTTCGTCGCGCACGCCCGGGCCGCGGCCGAGAAACACCTGGCTATGGACCGGCTCGACCGCCTTCACCGCCTCGCCGAGATCAGAATTGTCGACCGGCACGTCGCGCCAGCCGAGGAGCGTCAGGCCTTCCTCTCCGACGACGCGCTCGACAATCGCGCGGATGTCGCTCCGCGCGCCCTCGTCGCGCGGCATGAAAAACTGGCCGATGCCGTACAGGCCTGGCTCAGGCAGCCGGACGCCGGCCTTCGCCATCTCTTCGGAGAAGAAGCGATGCGGTATCTGCACGAGAATGCCGCAGCCGTCGCCGAGCTTGGCATCGGCCCCGACCGCGCCGCGGTGGTCGAGATTGATGAGGATCTGCAGGCCCTTGGTGACGATCGCGTGCGACTTGCGGTTCGACATGTCGGCGATGAAGCCGACGCCGCAGGCATCATGCTCGTGGCGCGGATCGTAGAGGCCTTGTGCCGTCGGCAGGGCCGGATCGACCGCTTTGATGGACGTAGCGGCTCGGGCGCACGCCTCGTTCGAGGGGCCTCGGCTCCGATTTAGGCGCTCGTGTTCCATCTGCCTCTCCCGGGCATGCGGGTCGCGACGTCACTATCCAAGAAGATGATGGACCGAGCGGTCAAAACCGCAAGCACCGGCCCATTTTCGGCGCTTCGGCCGATGGGTCAGCAAATCTGTCCTATCTTCCGCGCGAACCTGCCAGTTTGGCGAGCGGAAGACAAGCAAGTTTGGCGCCGGAACACGGGAATTTTGCACCCGACACAGTGAGCTTGGTGGATGAGCTGCCGGTGGCGTACAGCGGATAACGACCGACCCCTATCGGACCCGAGAAATGGACTTTGCCAGCGACAATGCGGCCGGCGCGAGCCGGCCGATTCTCGAAGCGCTGCTCGCAACGAACGACGAGTTCTGTCCCGCCTACGGCGCCGACAGGCACACGGCTGAAGCCGAGCGCGCGCTCTCCGCAGTCTTCGAACGCGAAGTCGCGAGCTTCCTCGTCGCGACCGGCACCGGCGCCAATGCGTTGGCGCTCGGCAAAATCACGCCACCCTGGGGCGCGGTGTTCTGTCACGAGCACGCGCACATTATCGATGACGAATGCGGCGCGCCGGAAATGTTTTCCGGCGGCGCCAAGTTGGTCAGCATTCCGGGCACGAGCGGCAAGATCACGCCGGCGGCACTGAGGGATGCGCTGGGGCGGTTTCCGCGTGGGCTCGTCAAGCAAGTGCAGCCCGCCGCGCTTAGTCTGTCGCAGGCAACGGAATGCGGCACGATCTACACCTGCAACGAGATCGCCGAGCTCGCGGCAATCGCGCACGCGGCAGGCGTGTCGGTACACATGGACGGCGCGCGCTTCGTCAATTCAATTGTGGCGCTCGGCTGCAGCCCCGCCGAGATGACCTGGAAGGCGGGGATCGACGCTCTCTCTTTTGGCGCGACGAAAAACGGCGCGCTCGCCTGCGAGGCGGTGATCTTCTTCGATCGCGGCGGGGCGGCGGATTTCGTCTATCAGCGCAAGCGCGGCGGTCACACGCTGTCAAAGGGCCGCTTTCTCGGCGTGCAGATGTGCGCGTACCTCAAGGACGGCCACTGGCTCGATCTCGCCCGCCACGCCAATGCCTGTGCCGCGCGGCTTGAAGCGGGGGTGCGTCGCATCCCCGGCGTGCGTTTCCCCTGGCCGCGGCAGGTCAATGAGCTTTTTGTGATCCTGCCGAAACGCGCCGACGCAGCGCTGAAAGCGGCCGGCGCGCGTTACTACGATTGGGGCGCCCGCTCGCTCTCGCCGGAGCAAGCGCCACGCGATGACGAGGTCTTCGTGCGTCTCATCTCGTCCTTTGCGACGAAGCGGGCCGACATCGACCGCTTCGTCGCAATCGTGGCCAACAGTGCCATCGCGGCGTGACCGTTTGGCCGCACGCGTGCCCTTATTACTCCTCCTCCTCCTCCCATGCAGCGGGCGAGGTAGAGCCCGGAAGAGGGAGTTTTGGAATGGCGGCACAGCATCCAATGTTCGGTCGCATGGCGCGGTACTCGGCCGTCATCGGCCTGGCGAGCGGCCTGGCGCTCATTGGCGGAGCCGGTTCGGCGCAGGCGCAGATGTGGGGTGGCTGGTTCGGCGGCTGGCGCGCCGCGCCCGGCCCGTATGCCTCGCCGATCCCGCCGCGGCGGGTCGCGGGCATTGTCGCCTCCGAAGGCTATGCGCTGAACGGCACGCCGCGACGCGATGGCGACGTGATCATTGCCGACGGCGTCGATCCGCGCGGCCAGCACGTCCACTTCGTCATCGATGCCTATGACGGTGAAATCCTGCGCAGCCGGGTGGCGGGTCCGCCGCGGCCGCCCGGCTTCGTTGGCAATCCCGAGGCGGCGCCGCAGGCGCATGCCGCGCTCGTGCCGAACCAGGTGGGTTCCGGCGCCGGAACGATCGCGCGTCCGCCGGCCGGCCAGATGCTCGGCGGCGCCCAGCCCGGCCTCGAGCCGCCACACCCGCTTGCCAAACCCAAAGCGGCGCCGAAACCGAAGCAGACCGCGGCGCATAATCCGGCAAAGCCCGCCGCCGCACCGATCCCCCCCCCCTCCGAGGCCGAGAAGGTGACCGCGCCGGCGCCGACCGCTCATCAGGAACCCGCATCGCCGGCTCCGGCGGCGGAAGCGCGAGCGCCCGAAACCCTCGTCCCGACGCCGCTTGCTCCGGACGCCGCCCCGGCCAGCGGGCCGGCCGCCCCTGCCCCGGCCGCGGTCGAGGCCAAGGCGCCCGTCCCGCAGGCAACGCCCGACATCGGTCCCGCCGTGAAAAAGGTCGACCCCGCGCCGACCGCTTCAATCCCGGCGCCCGCCACCTCGAGCGCGCCCGACTTCACCGACGAAAGCAAGTAACGCGGCGCGCTTCAGCGCCGCCCTTCTTTTCGTATCTCTTCCCGTTCCTCCCGACTTGGCGCCGCGTGCTCCCCGCCCGGCGCCATTCTTCTGTTTTCGGCCAGAAAATCCCGCCCGGCCGGCGTGATCGCAATCTTGCGGCCGGCGTTCGCCGCGACGCGCGCGACAAAGCCGCGGTCGATCGCGTCCTCCCAGACGGTGAGCCGCGGACACGAGGTGCGCCACGCCTCCATCACCTCGGCGTAAGGGCGCGGGCTCGGCGCCAACCATTCGAGAAAATCGCAGATCAACGGATCGAGCCCGTCGCTCATCGCGTCGCGTCCTTGAGCTTGGCTAGCGAACAGTACTTTCACTCCACCGCCCTACGCATTAAAGAACCGGCACGCCAATTTCCATGAAGCAGCAACAAAAATGAAACCGCGCACGCTCTACGACAAAATCTGGGACGACCACGTCGTCGACACGCAGCCCGACGGCACCTCCCTCATCTATATCGACCGCCACCTCGTCCATGAGGTGACGAGCCCGCAGGCCTTCGAGGGCCTGCGCCTCTCCGGCCGCAAGGTGCGCGCGCCGGAAAAGACGCTCGCAGTCGTCGACCACAACGTGCCAACGACCGACCGCAGCCAAGGCATCGACGACGAGGAAAGCCGCATCCAGGTCGAGACGCTCGCCAGGAACGCCGCAGATTTCGGCGTTGAATATTATGACGAGCTCGATGCCCGCCAGGGCATCGTTCACATCATCGGCCCCGAGCAGGGTTTCACGCTGCCCGGCACGACGATCGTCTGCGGCGACAGCCACACCTCGACGCATGGCGCCTTCGGCGCGCTCGCGCACGGCATCGGCACGTCGGAGGTCGAGCACGTGCTCGCCACACAAACGCTGATCCAGAACAAAGCCAAGAACATGCGCGTCCGCGTCGACGGCCAAACCGGCCCCGGCGTCGGCGCCAAGGACATTATTCTCGCGATCATCGGCGAGATCGGCACCGCCGGCGGCACCGGCCATGTCATCGAATATGCCGGCGAGGCGATCCGCGCCTTGTCGATGGAAGGCCGCATGACCGTCTGCAACATGTCGGTCGAGGGCGGCGCGCGCGCCGGCATGATCGCGCCGGACGAGAAGACTTACGCGTACCTGAAAGACAAACCAAAAGTGCCGAAGGGACAGCGCTGGGACGACGCCATGCGCTATTGGGAGACTCTGCGCTCGGACGACGGCGCGCATTTCGACCGCGAGGTCGTGCTCGACGCGGCAAGCCTGCCGCCGATCGTCACCTGGGGCACGAGCCCGGAAGACGTCTCGACCATCGGCGGCTCGGTGCCGCGCGTCGAGGACGCCGAGAACGAGCAGATGCGCGCCAAGATCAAGCGCGCGCTCGATTACATGGGGTTGAAGGGCGGCGAAAAAATTACCGAGATCGAGATCGATCGCGTGTTTCTCGGCTCATGCACCAACGGCCGCATCGAGGACCTGCGCGCCGCGGCAAAAATCGTCGAGGGCAAGCATGTGCACGACCGCGTCAACGCGATGGTGGTGCCGGGCTCGGGCCTGGTGAAGATGCAGGCGGAGGCCGAAGGCCTCGACAAAATCTTCAAAGCCGCCGGCTTCGAATGGCGCGAGCCCGGTTGCTCGATGTGCCTGGCGATGAATCCCGACAAGCTCGCGCCGGGCGAGCGCTGCGCCTCGACCTCCAACCGCAATTTTGAAGGCCGCCAGGGTTTTCGCGGCCGGACGCATTTGGTTTCGCCGATCATGGCGGCGGCGGCGGCGATCGCCGGGCGGTTCGTCGATGTGCGGCAGTGGGGGTGAGGATATGAGCAGCGACAAGACCACGTCAGTTTCCGCTGCCGAGCTCGAGAAACGCTTCGAGTATTATCAACACAAGGCGGCTAACGAGCCCATTCTCATTGTAAGAAATGGTCGACCGGAAACAGTGCTTCTGTCGTATGAAGAGTTTGTCCGTCTGAGGGGTCGACAAGCGTACAGCATCGACGATCTTCCGGCGCATCTCGTAACGGCGATTCTCGACGCGAAGGTACCCGACGAGCTTGAGGACGCGAAGTCCTAACAGTCCCAAATGGTTCCGGACGCTCCGCCAATCGCGGGAACGGTCATTCGTTACAGCTATCTCTGGAAACGTGGCGCCGATCGGGGCCGCGACGAGGGCGGGAAGGACCGACTGTCGCTCTTCTTCTTGCGAAAGCTCCTGGTGAAGGCGAATGCGTCGTTCTGCCGATCACACATTCGCCACCAGACGATCCTGCGGACGCGGTTGAGATTCCTGAGATCGAGCGTCGACGCCTCGGATTAGACCTGGAGCGTTCCTGGATCGTCTTAACGGAATTCAACGCTTTCTTTGGCCGGGCGCCGATTTGAGGCCGATTCCGAATAAAGACCCGAGCACCGTCATCTACGGCATGCTTTCGCGCCAGCTGTTTGCGCGCGTTCTTGAGCAGGTCAAAGGACGCCTCAGGGCTCGGCTGGTCAGTCGCGTCTCCCGCACATGACAAGCAGCGCTGGACCGCGCACCTCCTGGTGCGCATCCACTCGCCGCTAGGCCTTGCGCATCAGGAGATGCGCGCTCCGGCGCGGCTTGACCTTTCATCCCTCTTCGGAAGAATCGTCGCCAGAGGACCCCGCCCATGCTCATGAATGCCGCCGATTACCGCGAGTCGCTGCGCCGCTACTCGCCGCGCGTCTTCGTCAATGGCCGGCGCGTCGACAGCGTCGCCGACGAGCCGTTGCTGGCGCCCGGCATTGCCGGCGTCGGCGTCACCTACGATTTCGCGCACGAGCCTAAGCACCAGGCGCTGATGCTGGCGCGGCAGGGCACGTCCGGCAAGATCGTCAACCGCATGCTGCATATCGACGAGAGCTCGACCGATCTTCTCTACAAGCTCGAGGCGGTGCGGCTCGTCTGCCAGGAATGCGGCTGCGCGCAGCGTTATCTCGCGCATGACGCGCTGAACGGCATTTTTCAGGCGACGAAACGCTGCGATGACGCGCTCGGCACGGATTATCACCAGCGCTTCCTCGCCTATCTGCACCGCGTGCAGGACGAGGACTTGGCACTCGGCATCGCCATGACCGACGCGAAAGGCGACCGCTCGAAACACCCGGGCGAGCAGGCAAACCCCGACGTCTACGTGCACGTGGAGAAGCGGCGCGCCGACGGCATAATCATCCGCGGCACCAAGGCGATCGTCACCGGCGCGCCTTACATGCACGAATTTTTGGTCATGCCTTGCCGCACGATGAGCAAAGACGACGCGGATTTTGCGGTGTGCTGCGCCGTGCCGGTCGATGCGCCTGGTGTGACCATCGTCGCCAAGCCCGCCGGGCGGCCGGGCGAGGCGGCGGCGAAATTTTCCGCCAAATACGGCCAGTCGGTCGGCGTCGTCATGTTCGACGACGTATTCGTGCCGTCGAGCCAAGTCTTCCTCGACGGCGAGACGGAAGAGGGCGGCACCCTCACGACGTCATATGCGACGCATCATCGCCATTCCTGCATCGGCGCGCGCGCCGGCTTCGGCGATCTGCTCATCGGTGCCGGCGCGCTGATGATCGAGGCGAACGGGCTCGATCCCGAGCGCCACGAACACATCCGCGATTCCATGGTCGATCTCATCAAGATGGTCGAAGGCTTTTTCGCCTGCGGCGTCGCCGCCTCGGTCTATTGCATGAAAGACGCATCGGGCTCGGTCATGCCGGACACGGTGTTTGCCAATGTGGGAAAACTGCTTTTATCGACGCAGATCTACGACATGCATCGGCTGGCGCATCAGGTGTCGGGCGGATTGGTCGTGGCGCTGCCCGGGCCGGAGGAGGATCACAATCCCGAAACCGCGGCCTCGCTTGCAGCCGTGCTCGGCGGGCGCGCCGGTGTGCCGGCGCGTGAGCGCGCCGAAGTCGCGCGCTTCATCGAGGATCTGACGGCATCGCATCAGGGCGGCTGGTACTCCGTGATCTCGCTGCATGGCGGCGGCTCGCCGGAGGCGATGAAGCGCGAGATTTGGCGGAATTATCCCGTGATGGATCGCGTCGCTTTGGTCGAGCGGCTGCTCGATCGGGATGTGCTAGATCGCGGCCAGCGCGTATCGAAACAGCCGGGGCGCTGTTGCGCCACCGGCTGTGAAATGCCGGACCTGCCCGCCGCGGCGGAGTGATTATTCGACGCGGATGTTCTCGCTTTCGAGATAGTCCTCGTCCTGCTCGACCGGCCTATTCATCTGCATGAGGCCGATGCCGGCGGCGGCGCCGACCGCGAGCGCCGCGAGGCCGAAATAGACGCCATTGTCGCGCACCACGTCTTCGGCGTAGTCGCGCGCCGGGCCAATCTGCGCGCGCACATCGCGAGCGTACGCCGCGAGTGTGTCGCCCGCTTCACCGGTCGCGCGAACCGCGCTCTCGCGCAGCTCACCGGCCGAGCGGCGCGCGTTTTCCATCAGCTCGCCGGCCGAGCGCACGGCACTGTCTTTGAGCTCGCTGGCGGAACGGAGCGCGCTGTCTTTCATCTCGCCGCCACGGTCGCGCAATTCGCCGGCTTTCTCCCGCGCTGTCTCGATAGCGACGGTCGCGCCACCGATCGCCTTCTGCTCGATCATATCGCGGGTGGTCGCGTAACCGTATCCCGCAACGCCGCCCGGAACGTAGCCCGACGGACGCTCGGGATCGTAAGGGTCGACATCGATCTCGCGCACGCTGGAGCGGCCGAACAAGGCCGCGACACCGGCGCCGACAAGCAGCGTCGTGATCGGCGGCTTCTGCCACAGTTTCCAGGCAATACCGGCGCCAATCGCCGCCACAGCGACGGGATTGTCGGCGGCCCGGCGTTTAATGTCCGAGACGAAGCCGTCGATCGTGTCCGTCAGCTTCTGCTTGGCGGAATCGATCACCTCGTCCTTGAATTCGGTGGCGTCAGCGACGAGCTCGTCTTTCACCGCGCTGACCGGCGGCGCCTTCAGCTGCGCGACGCGGTTGACGAGTCTGGCTCTCGCCGTCTCGACATCGCGCTCCAATGCGTCGACTTCACTCATGTTGCGATCTCACGAGATTTTGCCGACGCTGCCGCTCGCGCCGGTGCCGCTGCTCTGTGATTGCGACGCAGAACTCTGGCCGGATTTGCCGCCGCCGACGGAGCTGCCGCCGCCTGTCGCGACATTGGCGAAGGGCTCGACGACGTCCTTTGCAACACCGCCCAGATCTTCCGTTGCGAGGCCCGCGCGTTCCTTGACCGCGTTCTTCAGCCGCTCGGCCGCTTCGCCGGCGGCGTCGCCGAGCTCGTCGATTTTCTGCCGCGCGGCTTCACTCGCGAGCTCCGCGACTCTGTCCCGCGTTTCGCCCATCAGGCGATTCTCTTGCGGCGTCGCCGGAATGATGGCGCCGAGCGCCGCGCCGGCAGCAAGTCCGACGGCGGCGAGCAACAGCGGCTGATCTTCGAGGACGAAGCTCATGCTGGATTGCGCCGAAGAGCGCGCCGTCTCGGCAAGCTGCTGCGATGTTTCGCGCATCGTGCGCTGTGCGTCATCGGCGAGGCCGGAAAGCGAATCGGTGGCGGAGCGAGCGAGCTCGCCGGCCTTGTTGCCGAGCCCGCTCACCTGCTCGCGCACGCCGGACGCGACATCGCTCGCAGTCTCCGTCACCGGCGACAAATCACCCTGCGCGATTTTGCGTACCGCGGTTCTGGCGCGGCGCGTCGCGTCGCGATTCGGCGGACGCATGCCGGATAAAAGCAGGCTCGTGCCGGCGACGAGCAGCAACAACCCGGCGGGTTGCGCGCGCGCAGCGCCGGCGAGCCGCTCACTGAAGCTCGGCGTGCGCGGTCGGCGCTCGATCTCGTAGTCGCGCGTTTGATATTGTTCGGTCATCGGATTTGCTCCTTGAGCGTGCGTGCGGTTTCGCTGAGCTGAACCAGGGTGCGTCTGGGAACGAGATTGTCGGCCGTCGCCTTGGCGCGCGCGGCAAAGAAGATGGCGGCGGCAATGGCGAGCAGCACCACCGCCACAAGCATGTAGGACCAGTGCAGCGCGAGACCGAAACTGGCGATCAGATGCACAATGCCGACAAGCAGCAGCAGCACCGCGAACAGCGCGATCACGCCAGTCACGATAAACAGCACCGCGGCTTGGGTGAGATTGGCGAGGCCGTGCTTCAGCTCGGATTGCGCCAGGCGCAGCTCCTTTCCGAAGAGATCGGTAAGATCGCCGAAAAGATCGCCGAAGCTGCGGACCGCTGCGCTGATCCTATGAAAGTCGGACATCAGAATGTCGCGGTTTGCGGTCGGCTCGAGGACTGGCCGGAGCGCATCTGTCCGGACGATTGCGTGCCGCCTTGCCGGTACGTGCCGGATTGCGGCCTGCGCTGCGCATTCGCCTGGCCGCTGCTCTTGGCAAAGCGCGATAGAAGCAGCCCGACGCCCGCCGCGGCGCCGAAGACCAGCATCGGATTGCGCCGTGCATAGGCCGAGCCTTCCTCCAGCAATTCGCCGAGCGTCTTGGTGCGGATTTGCTCGACGAGTTCGTCGCCGCGGCTTGCGGCGGTGCGCAGCGCGAAGGCGACCGGCGGCAGCGTGTCTTCAAGCTCGGCCGCGGCGGCGCGCAACGATTCGCTCGCCTCCTCGACGAAACCGGCACCGGTCGAAAGCTGCTTGCTCAGCGCATCGGCGAGTTTCTCGCTGCCGTCGCGCGCCAGCAGGGCGGCGGAACGCTTCAGCTCTTCGGTTGCGCCCTGCGCGACCGAGGTGAGGCCCGACGCCGCGTCCTTGCCCTGCCCGACGAGTTCGTCCGCCTGATTGGAGAATTGGTCGGAAACGGAAGAATTGCCGGACCGATTGGCCGAGCTTCTCTGTCCGGACGTCGTACTTTTGGCGCTCCCAGTATTGCTCATCGCGAAAGTCCCCGTGGCTCAGACCACAAACAGCGACTGAGCTTGTTTGTTCCCGAGCTATGCGATCGTGCGCTTCCCATGCATAAGCTCGCGCTATATGCTCAAGCCATGACCGAGTTGCTCTCTCTCGTGCTGCAGACCGCGAGCCGGTTGCCCGATGAGCGGCAAGACGAGATCGCGCGGGCGATGCTCCTCCTCCTGGATATCCAGACGGGAGATGATGCTGTCGAGCCAGAGGATCGCGCCGCTGTTGACGAGGCTCTCGCCTATCTCGAACGCCGGGAGTTCGCGTCGAATGATGCAGTCAAGGCAGCATGGCGGCGGTTCGCCCCTTAACGATCCGGTATCTGCCGCCGGCTGAGCGAGACATCCACGCGATTGCCGACTACCTCCTCGAGCGCAATCCACGTGCTGCGGTGCGGGTCCGCGCGGCGATCCTGAGGACGCTTGAAATCGCTACACGTTTCCCACAGCTCGGCAGGGGGCAGCGGACGCGCCACGTCCGCAAGCTCGTGGTGCCGCGCTACGGCTATCTCATTTACTTCGTGGTCGATCCTGCAGCCGACGAATTGATCGTGCTTCGCATTCGACATGGCCGACAGCGAAGAAGCTACCGCTAACCACACGCGCTGGAGGGGTGGATTTGTCACACGTCATATCGGGACTGGCGCTTGATCCGTTCGGCTACGCGACGCACGAAGTCCTGAACCAGCCGCCGCCGCTCGCCGATTACGACGCATGCGGCAGCGATCCCGTTCTGCAAAAGATCGTCGAGACGTTCGGCGCGGAATGGGCGCGCCAGCGGTTGCATGAGGCGGGGCGTACGGTCGGCTCGGTGCATGTGCAGGAATTGGCGCGGCAGGCGAACCGTCACATTCCCGAACTGCGCACGCACGATCGTTTCGGCAATCGCATCGATCGCATCGATTTCGATCCCGCTTGGCATGAGCTGATGTCACTCGCGATTCACCAGGAGACGCATTCGCTGGCATGGACCGACGGGCGCCCCGGCGCACAGATCGCGCGGGCGGCGCTCTCCTATCTGTGGAATCAAGGCGAGAACGGCATCTGCTGCCCGATCGGCATGACCTATTCCGCAATTCCCATTCTGCGCCGCGATGCAGCGCGCTGGGCGGAATGGGGCGATCTGATCACATCCAATAAATACGACCACCGGCAAATTCGCGCGTCGGACAAAACCGGCGCGACGGTTGGTATGGCAATGACCGAGAAACAGGGCGGCTCAGATTTGCGCCAGACGCAGACGCGTGCCGAGCCGAACGGCGACGGCACGTATTCGCTTATCGGGCACAAATGGTTCTTCTCCGTTCCGCATTCCGACGTGTTCCTGACGCTGGCGCAAACCAAGGAAGGCGTGTCGTGCTTCGTCGTCGCCGGCTGGCTGCCGGACGGCTCGCGCAATCGCCTGCAGATTCAGCGGCTGAAGGACAAGGCGGGCAATAGGTCGAACGCCTCGTCCGAAGTCGAATTCCGCGGCGCGATCGCGCATCTGATCGGCGAGCCTGGACATGGCATCCGCACCGGCCTCGAGATGAATCATTACACGAGGCTCGATTTCGCCGTCGGCTCGGCGGGGCTGATGCGGCAGGGTGTGGCGCAGGCGGGGCATCATGTCGCGCATCGCCGCGCCTTTCAGCGCACGCTCATCGATCAGCCGACCATGACCAATGTCATCGCCGATCTCGCATTGGAAGCCGAAGCAGCGGCGTGGCTGGCCTTCCGCTTCGTCGCCGCGCTCGATCGCGAAAGCTCAAACGAATCCGAGCGCCTGCTCGGACGCATCGGTGCGCCAATTGCAAAATATTGGATTTGCAAGCGGGTCGTGACGGTCTTGGCGGAAGCGCTTGAATGCCACGGCGGCAATGGCTTTATCGAAGATCATTTGATGGCGCGGCTCTACCGCGAGGCACCGCTCAACGGCATCTGGGAAGGTACAGGCAACGTAATCTGCCTCGATGTTTTGCGCTCGATGCAGCGCTATCCCGATTGCGTGTCGGCGCTGATTGATGAGTTGCGGCTCGCGAAAGGCAGCGACCGGCAATATGACGCGGCGTTCGCCGCGCTTGAAAGTGATCTCGGCGGCGGGCTCGCACGTCATGAAGGGCAGGCGCGGCGTCTCGTCGAGCGCATAGCGCTTCTGATAAGCGCAAACCTGCTCATCCGCCATGCGCCAGCCGATTTCGCGGATGCATTTGTCGTCACGCGGCTTGCAGGTAGTTGGTCGAGCCATTTCGGCGATTTGCCGCAGGGCATCGATGTCGGCGCGATCGCGCGCCGCGCCGTGCCCGTTTTGGTGTGAGTTCCTACGCCGCCGATCTCTGCTCTTCGTGCGCCTCAGGCGCAGCGGCCAGCGCTCCCGGGTCGACAGAAAACAAATTCAATTGCCCACCCGGCGGCACCGGCGGCACGAACAAATCGGTGCGCAGCTTTAGTCTTTCGCGCGTGAATCCGAGGCGCTCGGCCGCGACCTCAAAACGCCGGCCGATCATCCAGGCATAGGGGCCTGACCCGGTCATCCGCTCGCCCCAGGTCGAATCGTAAGTCTTGCCGCCGCGCGTCGTGCGGATGAGCGACATGACGTGCTTCAGCTTGTCGGGAAAATTCGCCTCCAGCCATTCGGTGAAGAGATCCTTCAATTCGAGCGGCAACCGCAACAAAACGTAGCCCGCCTCCCGCGCGCCCATCGCATGCGCGCGCGTCAGAATCGTCTCGATCTCCGCATCGTTGATGGCCGGGAGGACCGGCGCAACCATGACGCCGACCGGAATGCCCGCCTCGGAAAGCTGGCGCACCGTGTCGAGCCGGCGCTCCGGGCGCGGCGCGCGCGGCTCCATAACCCGCGCGAGATGCGGGTCGAGCGTGGTGATGGAGATTGCCACCTTGACCAGACTCTTCTTCGCCATCTCCGACAAAATATCGATGTCGCGCGTCACCAAGGCCGACTTCGTCACGATGCCGACTGGATGATTGGTGCGCGCCAGAACTTCGAGAATCGAGCGCATGACGCGGTAGCGCCGCTCGATCGGCTGATAGGGATCGGTATTGGTGCCGATCGCGATCGTGCGCGGCTTATAATTCTCCCCCGACAATTCGTGTTCGAGCAGCTGCGCCGCGTCCTGCTTCACGAACAGCTTCGATTCGAAGTCGAGGCCCGGCGAAAGCCCCATGAAGGCATGCGTCGGCCGCGCAAAGCAGTAGATGCAGCCGTGCTCGCAGCCGCGGTACGGATTGATCGAGCGGTCGAAGGAAATGTCCGGCGATTCGTTGCGGGTGATGATCGTCTTCGGCTTCTCGATGCCGACCACCGTCTCGAACGGCGGCATGTCTTCGAGCGAGTTCCAGCCGTCGTCAACCTCGATGCGGGCCTCCTTCTCGAAGCGGCCGCTGCGATTGGTTACGGTGCCACGGCCGCGCCGCCGCTCCGCGGCGACCGGGTCCACAGCCTCGCTGAAGCGCGAGCCGCTATGGGCGCCGATGAAGTCACGCGAGCCCGGGGGCCCGCTACGCAGGGCCTGTTTCAGAGACGCATGACCCATATCTGCCTCCTCGGCTCTCTACGCTCACGCTACTCACCGAACGTGAACACAACAAGAACAAGGAACAGATAGGGAACATAGTCCTAGCTGTCAAGAGCCTTCTCACGCGAAGCTCTCGCGCTTAAGAGGAACGCGTGCTGACGGCAATCGTTCTCGCCAATTCACAGGAAAAACAGGCGTTTGCGCGAGGCGCCCCGGAAGAGGCGGCGCGCACGCTGGCTTTTCTCGTCTCGGCGGCGGTGCAAGGCCTGGTGCGCGACGCGGTGCTGATTGGGGCCGACACCCCTGCCCTGCGCTATGTGGCGGACTACGCCGGCTGCACGCTGATCGGCGAATCGGAGCCCGCCAAGGCGCTTGCCGGGTCGCTCGAGGCGGCCCGCAGCGAGCACATCTTCCTGCTCAAGGCCGGCTATGCCGCCGAGACGCCGCTCATCGACGAAATCCGCGATTTCCTCGAATTCGGCCGCGGCCGCGAGGGCGTGTGCGGGGTGGTGCGGGAAATTCCGGGTCGTTTTCTCCGGCGGGTATTACCGAACACGTCTCCGCTCGCCGGCCTCGTCGCCCGCCGCGACAAAACCCGCGCGGCGAAAGCCCGCGACATCGAAGACTTGGCGCGCCGGCTGCGCCCCGCCGTGCTGCTCAAAAGCGGTGCGCGGCGATTGATCTACTGATCCGTCGCGGTCCGCGCCCGCGCGAACGTGTTGCAGGAATCGACTTGGCCGGATTGGAGCCCGCGCTGCAGCCATTGCACGCGCTGCTGCGACGAGCCGTGCGTGAAAGAATCCGGCACGACGGCGCGACCGGCGGCCTGCCGCAAACGGTCGTCGCCGATCGCTTGCGCGCTGCGAATCGCCTTCTCGACGTCGCCCTGTTCGAGGAAGTGCCAGCGTTGCTCGGCATTGTTCGCCCAGACGCCGGCAAGGCAATCGGCCATCAGCTCGACACGGACCGAGATCGAATTCGCCTGCGCCTGGCTTTCGGCGGCGCGCTGCGCCTGTTGCGTCCTCGGCAACAGTCCGATCAGGTTCTGGATGTGATGGCCGTATTCGTGCGCGATCACATAGGCATAGGCGAAATCGCCCCCGCCCCCGAGCTTGCGCTGCATGTCACGGAAGAACGACATGTCGAGATAAATCTTGCGGTCGTTCGGGCAATAGAATGGGCCCATTGCCGATTGCGCCGAGCCGCAGCCTGACCGGGTCATACCGCTATATTCGACGAGGGTCGCCGGGGTGAAACGCACGTTCTTCTGTTGCGGCAGGATGTCGGCCCAGACCTTCTCGTTGCCAGCGACGATCGCCGAGACGAAGCGGCTCATCTGATCGGCGGGCTGCTGCTGTTGCTGGGCTTGGCGCGGCCGCTCCTCCTGCTGCGAATAGCCTTGGTTGCGGCCGCCGGTCAGCACTTCCGCGCCGCCGATCAGCACCGCCGGGTTGATGCCGAAGGCGTAACCGATGAGGCCGAGGATGATGATTGTGCCGAGGCCGAGACCGCCTCCGCCCATCATGCCGCCCATGCCGCCGAAGCCGCCGCCGCCGGCATATTCGCCGCGGCGATCCTCAATGTTGTCGGATTGGCCGAAATCTTCCCATCTCATCGCATCTCACCCGGATTTCCGACCTGCAGCGGCAACGCTCGACAGGGCGCCGCGTTGCTTCACATTTGTGCCAGTGCGCGCGCGAGCTCGCGCATGTCGCGCCAGGCGAGCCGCTTGTGGCCGGGTTGGCGCAACAGAAACGCCGGATGCAACATCGGCATGGCACGTAGCGTGCGCGAACCCGCATCGTAGTCGAGCCAGCGCCCGCGCGTGCGCATGATGCCTTCGCGCGCGCCGAGCAGGATTTGCGTCGAGGGATTGCCTAGGCAGACGAGTATCTCGCAGGCCGAAAGCTCGATGTGGCGGCGCGTGAACGGCAGACAGGCGGCGGTCTCGAGCGGCGTCGGCGTGCGATTGCCGGGCGGACGCCATGGCACGACGTTGGTGATGTAGGCGCTGGTGCGGTCGAGCCCGATCGCCTTGAGCATGCGATCGAGGAGCTGGCCGGAGCGGCCGACAAAGGGCTTGCCGGCGCGGTCCTCTTCGGCACCTGGCGCTTCGCCGACCAGCATCACACGTGCCTGCGGATTGCCGTCGGCGAAGACGAGCTGCGTCGCGGTCTTGCGCAGCGCGCAACCTTCGAACGTGTCGAGCGCTTCGCGCAGTTCGTCGAGCGTTTGCGCCTTTTCCGCCGCTTCGCGCGCGGAGAGAACGACGGCTTCGCTGGAGAGCGCCGAGATCGCGGCAGGCGGAATCGCCGGTGCGGTACGAGGTGCGGCATAGGCCGGTGCCGTGCGAGTCGGCGGCCTTTCGGGCGCGAGCTGCACGCCGGGCGTTGATTTTATTTCAAGTTCGGTGAAGCGGTTGTGTGGGACATCATCAATCGCGAGGTCGACGCCGATCTCGTCGTACCAGCGCAGCAAGGCCGCGACCGATTGCATATCGGGGACAGGTTGCATCACCGGCTCTTTCTAGCCCGGCGCCGCGCGGCGCGAAAGCCGCCGCGCCTCACTCGAATTCGACCGAAAGGCCGTGCCTGTCGCATTCGGCTTCGACCGCCCGCAGGATCACCTGCAACTCGGCGACTTCGATCTCGGTCTCGTTGTCGGGTGCATCCCAGGCTTCGAGGTCATCGAGATGGATGAGGAAATCGGGCGCGTCCTCGGCGTCGGGCGGCGGCGGCATCGGCCGGATCGTCAGCGTACGCTTGCCATGGCGCACGCGGACGGCGCCTTCCGTCAATTCAACCTGATGCCGACGCGATGGATTCATCGATTCCGGATGCCGCCGCTCCTGCCCCGTTGCGAAGACGCTGCCCCGACCTCGCGCCTCGCCCATAACAAAACTCCGCGCCGTGCGGAACCGGATTGGGACAACTGGATTGAATCGCCGGCGCGCTGATCCCGCAAGCCAGCGCCGTCGGAGAGGCCGTTCCGTGCTCCTTTGGATCTTTTCGTCGGGCGGCGTTTGCGCGCTTTCCGGCGCGCTCGGGCTTGGCCACCTTTACGAGCTCGACAATATTGGAAAAGGCGTCGCGCTGATCGTCTCCGTCATCACCGCCATGATCTTCTTTGCGGCGATGGACATTCGCGACGAGAGGCTGGTGGCGCATCCCGCTTCGAACGAATAGCGCCTATACTTCGAGATGGGCGCGGCGCAGCTCCTCGTTGGCGCTGAGATCGCGCATCGTGCCGGAGAAGCGCATCTCGCCTTTTTCGATGACGTAGGCGCGGTCCGAGACGAGCTCGGCAAAGGGTAGGTTCTGCTCCGAGAGCACGATCGCAACGCCGGTTTTTTTCAGCGCGAGCATCATGTCGGCCATGGCGTCGACAATGATCGGCGCGACGCCTTCGGAGGGCTCATCGAGCAGGATCAGCCGCGGATTGCCCATGAGCGTGCGCGCGACGGTCAGCATCTGCTGCTCGCCGCCGGAGAGCCGCCCGCCCAGCCGGTGCCGCGCCTCGGCGAGATTAGGGAACAGCTCGAACAGGCGCTCGGGCGTCCAGGCCTCGTCGCTGCGGGCCGGCTGGCGGCCGACTTCGAGATTTTCGGCAACTGTCAGATCGGTGAAGATGCGGCGGTCTTCGGGCACGTAGCCGAGGCCAAGCCGGGCGATCTCATGCGGGCGGACATGCGAAATATCTTCGCCGGCGAAGCTGATCGCGCCGGTCTTGCGCTCGATCAGGCCCATGACCGATTTCAGCGTCGTCGACTTGCCGGCGCCGTTGCGGCCCATCAGCGCTACGACTTCGCCGGCACGAACCTCGAAAGCGAGATCGAACAGAATATGCGCCGCGCCGTAGAATGCGTTCAATCGTGATACGGCGAGGAGCGCTGTCTCGCTCACGCCGGCACGCGTTTGGCGACCGTGCGGCCGGAGCCGAAATAAACCTCGCGCACTTTCGGATTATCACGCACCGCATCGCCCTTGCCTTGCGCGATGAGCTTGCCGCGCGCCAGCACGATCATGCGATCGGCGAAAGCAAAAACCACGTCCATGCTATGTTCGGTGAACAGCACGCCGATATTGTTTTGCGTAACGAGCCGCTTCGTCTGCGCCATCAATTCATTGCGCTCGCGCGGTGCCATGCCGGCCGTCGGCTCATCCATCAGCAGGAGCTTCGGCTTGTTGGCGAGCGCGATCGCCAGCTCGACGCGTTTCACGTCGCCATAGGCGAGCACGCTGGAAGGGCGATCGGCATGCGTCTGCATGCCGACCTCGGTGAGCAGCGCATGCGCTTCGTCGCGGAAATGCGCGCGCGCCGGATGCCAGGCGTGGAACGTGCGCTTGGCATGTGAGATCAGAGCCATCTGCACGTTCTCGATTACTGTCATCGAATGAAATGTCGCGGCGATCTGGAACGTGCGGCCGACGCCGAGGCGCCAGATATCGCGCGGCTTCTTGCCAATGATGTTGGCGCCGTCGAGCAAAACTTCGCCCGCGTCGGGCTTGAGCTGACCATTGATCATGTTGAAGCAGGTGGATTTGCCGGCGCCGTTCGGGCCGAGCAGCGCAAGCAACTCGCCGCGGCTAAGATCGAACGAGACATCGTCGACTGCACGCACGCCGCCAAAACTGCGGGTGAGGCCGCGGACCTTCAGAAGGGCGGTCATGCGCGCTTCCATGCGCGCTGTGACCAGCTCTGGATCGTGCCGGCGATCCCCTGCGGAAAAACCAGCACGAGAAATAAGATCACGAGCCCAAGCAGCGCGCGCCAATATTCGGTCTGGCGCGCGACGCTGTCCTGCAGCGTCAGAAATGTGACGCTGCCGACGATCGGGCCGACAAGCGTACCGATGCCGCCGAGCAGAACCATGACGAGCCCGTCGACCGAGCGGCCAATCGAGATCGTCTCCGGCGAGATGCTGCCTTTCGAAAAAGCGAAAAGCCCGCCGGCAATGCCGCAAATCGCCCCGGCGATGACGAAGGCCGTCCATTGCACGCGCACCGCACCGATGCCGATCGCGTCGGCACGAAGCGAGGAGTCGCGCACCGCCCGCATGGCATAACCGAACGGCGCGAACAAGATACGGCGCACGAGCAGCACGCCGGCAACGCAAAGCGCCAGCGTCAGATAGAAATACGCGGCTTTTGTCGCGAGCCATGGAGCCGGCCACACGCCGATAATGCCGTTGCTGCCGCCGGTGAGCTCGTCCCATTGGAAGACGATCGACCAGACGATCTGCGCGAAAGCGAGCGTCAGCATCGCGAGGTAGACGCCGGACAGCCGCACGCAGAACCAGCCGAAGAGAAGTGCGCCAAGGCCACCGACGAGCGGCGCGGCGATGAGCGCCAATTCCATCGGAACGCCGGCATTCTTGAACAGAAGGCCGGCGCCGTACGCGCCAAGGCCGAAATAAGCGGCATGGCCGAAGGAATGCATGCCGCCCGGCCCCATGATGAAATGCAGCGACACCGCGAACAGCACGCCGACGAGAATATCGATCGTCAGCACGGTGGTGTAGGATTCGCTGCCGGCAATAAGTGGTAGGACGAGCAGCCCCGCGAGCACCGCGGCACCTATGCTCTGCAGCGTGCGTCCGGCCGGCGCAATCGGCGCCTCGATCTGCCCGACCGAGCGCACGGAACCCTGCGGCTTGCCGAGCAGTCCCCAGGGGCGCAGCACCAGCACGATTGCCATCACGGCGAACTCGGCAACCAGCGTGAATTGCGGGAACGAGATGGTGAATCCAAGGAGGGATACCTGGCCAAGCGCGATGCACAGCGCCTTGATTTCGGCGATCAGCAGCGCGGCGAGGAAGGCGCCGGGAATACTGCCCATGCCGCCGACAACGACGACGACAAACGCGTCACCGATCGCGGTGATGTCCTCACCGAGATTGGCCGGCTCGCGCGGCAGGTTCAGCGCGCCGCCGAGCGCCGCAAGCCCCGCGCCCAGCGCAAACACCCCGGTAAAAAGCACCGCTTGATTGACGCCGAGCGCGGCGACCATGTCGCGGTCCTGTGTCGCGGCGCGGATGAGAATGCCCCAGCGCGTGCGCGTCAGAAGCAGCCAGAGCAGCCCGAGAACAGCCGGTCCGATAAGGATCAGCGCAAGGTCATATGTCGGAAGCGCGCGGCCGAAAATGAAGATTGCGCCCTTCAGGCCCGGCGCGCGCGGTCCGACGAGATTTTCCGATCCCCAGAGCTGCAATACGACGTCCTGCACGATCAGCGTAAGCGCAAATGTCGCGAGCAGCTGAAACAATTCCGCCGCGCGATAGATGCGGCGCAGCAGCAAAATCTCGATGAGCGCGCCGACGATCGCGACGGCAATGCCGGCGAGAAGCACCGCGGCCCAGTAGCCCACACCCGTGCCGCCAATCCGCATGATCAGTGAATAGGCAATGTAACTCCCAAGCAAGAACAGCGAGCCGTGCGCGAAATTGACGATGCGCGTAACGCCGAAAATCAGCGACAGGCCGGCGGCTATGAGAAAGAGCGTCGAGGCGCCGGCGAGTCCGTTCAACAGCTGGACGAACAGCGCGGCGAGCGACATCGTTTACTTCCGCCACCCGTCATTGCGAGGAGGCGAAGCCGACGAAGCAATCCATAGAACGAAGTGGATTGCTTCGCTTCGCTCGCAATGACGCTCGTTCAAGCCTGCGGACGCCACTTCTTCACGTCGGCATCGCTCGGCTGAACGTCGGCGCCGTCGATATAATGGAAGTCCACCATGACGCCCTTGCCGTCCTTGAGCGCTGTCTTGCCGACATAAGCGCCCATCGTCGACTGATGATCCTGCGGACGGAATTTCACCTTGCCGAGCGGCGTGCCGAATTCGAGCCCCTCGAATGAAGACGCGAGTTTCTCGGTGTCGAGATCGCCGGCCTTCTTCAGTCCTGCAACCGCGGCCATGATCGTGGAATAGCCGACCACCGAACCGAGGCGCGGATAATCCTTGTATTTTGCCTGATAGGCATCCAGGAATTTCTTGTGCTCGGGCGTCGAGATCGCATACCAGGGATAGCCGGTTACCCACCAGTTAACCGGCGCCTCGTCCTTCAACGGATCGATATATTCCGGTTCGCCGGTGAGCAGGCCGACGACGAAGCGGTCCTTGAACAGACCGCGCGTCTCACCCTCGCGCACGAATTTGGCGAGATCGGCGCCAAACAGCACGACGAAAATCGCGTCCGGATTTGCATCGGCAATCGCCTGCGCCACCGGGCCCGCGTCAATCTTGCCGAGCGGCGTTGCCTGATCTGAGACGAATTCGACTTCGCCCTGCTTGCCCTGCAATTGCGATTTAAATGTCGCGATCGCCGATTGGCCGTATTCGTAGTTCGGATAGAGCAGCGCCCAACGCTTCCGCTTCGCTTGAACCGCGCCGGGCACAAGCATCGACACCTGCATATAGGTCGAGGGCCGCAGGCGGAACGTGTAGTGATTGCCGCCCTGCCAGACGATCTTGTCGGTCAACGGCTCGCTCGCGAGATAGAGCATCTTCTTCTGCTTGGCGAAGTCGGCGAGCGCGACGCCGATATTCGACAAGAAGCCGCCCATGATGAAGCTCACCTTCTCGCGCGACAGCAATTCTTCCGCCGCGCGTACCGCGTCGCCGGGGTTGGCATTGTCGTCGCGGGTGATGACGTCGAGCTTCTTGCCGTTGACGCCGCCCGCTGCGTTCACCTCTTCGATCGCAAGCTCCATGCCCTTGCGATAAGGTTCGAGGAACGCCGCTTGGGCCTTGTAGCTATTGATCTCACCGATGCGGATCGAATCCTGCGCCCGTGCGCCGCCTGTCGCGAATGCTGCCGCGCAGGCGAAACTCAGAATGAACCTTGCTGTCCTCATTTCACCCTCCGACGCTGCGCGGCCCTTGAAGGCGCCGAGCTTAGCAAGCCGCGTGCCCTGAACGATAGCGATTTCGCCGCTGCTTGACCCTCGGGGTCCCGACCCGTAATTGTTAGTACACTAACGATCGGCCGGCTCGTGTAAAGCGGCCGCCGGCACGCCACGCAATCGCGCTGCGGGACGGACACTTGCCGTCGTAAGGAGGCGTGAGTGACCGAAATCCAATCGCCGCCCGACGACAAGATCCGCTGCGATGCCTGTCCGGTCATGTGCTACATCAAGCCCGGCATGCTCGGCGCCTGCGACCGCTACGCCAATCGCGATGGCGAGCTCATCCGCGTCGATCCGCATGTCCTCTTGGAGCGTACGGTTGTCGAAGGCGGCGCGGTCGTGCCGTTCCTCGAGCAATCTGCCGACTGGGACGGCGAAATTTTGGGCGCGCCGACCACTTTCGTCACCGCGATCGGCGCCGGCACGACCTATCCCGATTACAAGCCGGCGCCGTTCATCGTCTCATCTGAGGTCGAGGGCGTCGACATGGTGACCGTCGTCACCGAGGGCATCTACTCCTATTGCGGCGTCAAGCTGAAGATCGACACCGACCGCCACCTCGGCCCGGAATGCGCGACGGTGCGTGTGGAAGGCGAGCCGGTCGGCCACGTGACGACCGGCGAATATGGCTCGCAGATGCTGTCGCTCGGCGGAGTCAATCACCTGACGCACGGCGGCAAGAAAGAAGGCCGCGTCACCTGCGAGGCGCTGCTCGATCTCTGCAACGGCAAGGCCGTCGAGATGGCGATCGACGGCGGCTCCAGCGTGATCGTGCAGGCGGGGCGGCCGCCGATCGTCAATGGCGCGATCGAAGAACGCATGCGCGTCGGCTGCGGCTCGGCGACGATCGGCATGTTTGCCAAGCAATGGTTCGGCAAGGTCGACGAGGTGGTCGTCGTCGACGATCACATCACCGGCGTGCTCTCCGAGCATCAGGCGGGAAAAGTGCTTGGGATTACCGACACCGGCATCAAGATGAAGGGCCGGCGCTCGACGCCCGGCCGCTACTTCCATGTCGCCGAGCCCGGCGCTGGCTGGGGCGGCACCAATGTGATGGACCCGCTGGAGATCGTCGCCGGTTTCGATGCCAGGAAAGGCGCGCGGCCGGGCCTGCGCATGCTGATGGTCTCGACGACCGGCGAGCAGCACGCCTATTACGAGCTCGATGAGGCACTCACGCCCGTGCAGCGCGATCTGCCGGATGCGCTCGTCGAATCGGTCGAGCGCATCAAGGAGAATTGCGAGCCGGCTTTGTGCACGGTTCTATTCATGGGCGGCGCCGGCGGATCGCTGCGTGCCGGTGTCACGGAAAATCCGGTGCGGCTCACCCGCTCGGTGAAAGACGCGCTGACGACGGTGACGGCCGGCGGCGCGCCGGTCTATGTGTGGCCGGGCGGCGGCATCACGTTCATGGTCGACGTGACGCTGCTGCCGGAAAATTCCTTCGGGTATGTGCCGACGCCGGCGATCGTTGCGCCGATCGAATTCACGCTGCGCCTATCCGATTATGCCGCGCTCGGCGGACACATGGATCACGTGCGCCCGCTCGAAGACGTCAGGCGCGAGCAGGGCAAGAAGCAGATCGGTATGCCGCTGCGGCCGGGCGAAGACTGGCCGCTGCACCCTCCGCGGGCGCGGGCGTCGTGAACGCGTGACTTGGACGAAGACATCGCCGCCACTTCCCCGGACGCATGAAGCGGAGCGGAATGCGATCCGGGGTCCAGGGGCAGACGCTCATACTCTGGCCGAAGACAGGAGCATTTGCGCCTGGATCCCGGATGCCGCTTCGCGGCTCCGGGAATGTGGGCCCGGAGATCGCGTTTGAATGCCGGCGCAGCCTTCAACAACAACGCGGGCGCAAGTTGCGTTGATGCCGGGCGGGCGACTGCATCTCAATGACGGGCCTATCGATCTTGTGATCGGCGCGTTTGGCGCGGCAAGCGCGGTCAAAGCTGCTTATGCCGCCACGGCGCAACGCTTCACCACGATTCTGGACGAGCTCTGCGAGGAGCTGCCGCTGCTTCGCAGCGAGGTGACTTCATCAAGCCCGGCGCCGTACGGAACCACCGCGCGGCGCATGGATGCGGCCGTGCGCCCGTATGCAAGCAAGTGTTTCATCACGCGGATGGCCGCAGTCGCCGGAGCGGTGGCGGACGAGATTCTGGCAGCAATGCTCGCGGCAACCGATCTAGATCGCGCCTATGTCAATAATGGCGGCGACATCGCCGTATATCTCGCGGCAGGACAATCCTTCGTGATCGGCATGGTCGACCGGCCGGATCACCCCGGATTATTCGGTAAGGCGCGCATCTCCGCAGGCGATGGCATCGGCGGCATCGCCACGAGCGGCTGGCGCGGCCGCTCGTTCTCCCTGGGGATTGCCGATGCGGTGACGGTCCTCGGCGCAAGTGCAGCGGCTGCGGATGCGGCGGCGACCGTCATCGCCAACGCCGTCGATTTGCCGGATCACTCCAACGTCACGCGCGTGCCGGCCTGCGATGTCGATCCACAAAGCGATTTGGGTGCGCGACTCGTCACGCGCGATGTCGGCGCTCTCTCGCACGACGAAATCGCGCAGGCGCTCGCGCGGGGCGAAGCCGAAGCGCAGCGCCTCCTGCGCGCCAACCGCATCAGAGCTGCGGCGCTGCACTTGCGCGGCGAGACGCGCGTGCTGCGACATCCGGCGTTGATCTCGGCGCCTTGCTGAACCCTGTGCGCTAACCCGCACCCGCCTCTTCCGTCGTCACAACAAAGCGCACCAGCGCGCTTGGGCCGAAGGTCAGCGTCAGCGGCACGTCGGCGGCGTCGCGGCCGCGTGCGACCAATATCCTGCCGATGCGCGGATCGTTGTTGCGCGGATCGAAAATGTGCCAGCGATCGCCGAGGAAAACCTCGATCCAGGCGCCGAAATCCTGCGGCGCGTAAGGCGGCGGCAGGCCGATATCGCTGATATAGCCGGTACAATAGCGCGCCGGGATGTTGAGGCAGCGGCAGAAGGCGAGCGCCAGATGCGCGTAGTCGCGGCAAACGCCGCGCTTCTCCTCGAAGGCTTGCGCGGCCGTGCGCGTCGGCCGCGAGTGCTCGTAGCCGAAGGCGATGTGATTGTGCACGTAATCGCAGACTGCCTGCACGCGGGCCCAGCCGAGCGGCGTGTGGCCGAACAAGTTCCAGGCAATGTCGGAGAGGATGTCGGTCTCGCAATAGCGGCTGCCGAGCAGGAACAGCACGCTATCGGATGGCAGGTTCTGGATGAGACTCTGCGCCGCGCTCGGATCGGACGCGTCCCATTGGCCGCTGTCGCGGACGACCGTCTCGGTCTTCAGCGTGAACCGTCCGGCGGGAGCGACAAGGCGATTGCACCAATTGCCGAACGTGTCGCGATAGCCATCAACCGGCACTGCCGGCGTGGTCACCAAAAAATCCGGCCGCTCCATGTCGGACAAACGCGAGGAATGCACGTTGAGCGTCGCGATCATCGGCGTGACCTGCGGAAACTCGTAAGTCATCTCGCAGCCGACAAGAATCCGCATGATTTCTCCTGAGCCGCGCAAGGTCTTTCGCCGTCGCGATCGCCGGCCTCCTTATCGACTCAGCAAGGAACGCGCCGCTGTGTCGCCCCTGCGGCGCGTCAGCGTTCCAGGTTGGCTGGCACCTACCCCGCATACGCGAGGTCGCCGCGCTCCTTGGCATAGGCCGGGTCGTACTTGCGTAGGAGCAGCACTGCGATGAGCGCGAGCAGTGCCGAAAGCGATAGCCACAAAGCCGGGCTGGCGCGATCGCCCGTCGCATGCACCAAGTAAGTGGCCACTGCCGGCGTCATGCCGCCGAAAATCGCCGTCGCCAGCGCGAAGGCGATGGAGAAGCCGGTTGTGCGTACTTTGAACGGCATGATCTCGGTGAGCAGCGGGATCATCGCGCCGTTGTAGACACCGAAGATGAACGAGAAATACAGTTCCACGATCAGTAGTCGCGGGAAAGACGGCGCCGAGACGAGCCACATCAGCGCAAGGTATGGCGTCAGAATGGCAAGCACGGACAAGGTCAGCAGTACCGGCCGTCGCCCTACCCTGTCCGAAAGAGCGCCACCGATCGGCAGCCAGCAGAAATTCGACGCGCCGACGCAGATCGCGACAAGCAACGCATCGCGTTCGGCGAGATGCAGCACCTCCTTGCCGTAAGTTGGCGTGTAGGCAGTGCTCAAATAGAAGCACGTCGTCGTCAAGGTCGACATCATCGCGCCGAGCAGGATGATGTACCAATTGTCGCGCACGAGCCGGAAGATTTCAGGCCCGGTCGGATGCGTTTTCTGGCTAGCGAAGACTTCCGTCTCCTTGAGTGAGGTGCGGAAGAACATGATCAGCGGGATGATCAGGCAGCCGATGATGAAGGGAATGCGCCAGCCAAAGGCGAGCATGCTTTCCGGCGGCAAAGCCAGGCTCAAAATAAAGCCGAGCAGCGATGCGAGGATCACCGCTACCTGCTGGCTCGCCGATTGCCAGGAACAATAGAAGCCTTTGTTGCCGGGCGTGGCGATTTCGGCGAGATAGATCGAGACGCCGCCGAGCTCGACGCCGGCGGAGAAGCCCTGCAACAGCCGGCCGACCACGACCACGAACGGTGCCACGACGCCGAGCGTCGCATAGCCGGGGGTCAGTGCGATCGTGATCGTACCGATCGCCATGATGCTCAACGTAACGATCAGGCCGATGCGGCGGCCATGTTTGTCGATGAAGGCGCCGAGGAAGAACGCGCCGAGTGGTCGCATCAGGAAGCCGGCGGCGAAGGTCGCAAACGTCGCCATCAGCGAGGCAAAAGGATCGCTCGAGGGGAAGAAGGTCGTCGCGATGTAGCGCGCGTAATAAGCGAAGACGAAGAAATCGTATTGCTCGAGGAAATTGCCGCTGGCGACGCGGAGCACGTCCTTGATCTTTTCCCTGCGCTGTTCCGGTGTCAGCATTTCTTCCTCCCCGAATCTTTCTATGGACGCGACCCGCCCTGACCGGTGACCGCCGCGGATGCGGCAACAACGGGTACGTCTGGATTGTGCCGCGCCCGGCTCTCCTTGGCGTAACGGATCAGCGCGGCAAAGCGGTAAAGTCCGTGAACGAACTTACCATAGGGCATGGTGATAAGGAACGCGAATACGAAGCCGAGATGGATGGCAAGCAGAATGCCCATCGCGGGCCCGCTCCGCAAGACGAGCAGCGCCAGTCCGGTGAGGCTGGTCAAGAACAGCATGGCGATAAAGGCGATGTCCATGCCGCGCCGCGGCTTATCGAGCATGTCGGGATCGCGGTAAAATTTCGCGGCGAGGAGCCCGGCCGGGCCGATAAGAAGGCCGATGCCACCGATCGTGCCAAGCATCACCGGCGGCTCGTACCAGGCGTAAGGCGCCTCGCTCCCAAAGTAATGATAGACGCTGGCGACGCAGGTCGCGGCGAAGCAGAGGAGAAAGCCATAGAAGGTGAGGTGATGGTAGATGCGTCGGCGGTCGGTCGGGCGCTCATCCTCGTTGAAGCAGCCCATCTTGCCGCCTTCGAGATAGCGCAGCCGGAAGGTGTCGCGCACCGCATCTAAAAGCGGGCCGGAGCGCGTCAAGGTCTGCCTCGGCTCGCCGATGTCACGCCAGAAAATCAGCATCTCCATCGCCATCGCGACGAGCGCGTAGATAAAGGCAGCGCCGAACAGGATGACCATCGTGCCGTGCGGCATCAGCTTGAAGAAGGCGCCGGGACCGGTGTTAACACCGAAGAGCACCGAGCGGTCCTGCACCCCGACAAAACCGAGAATGAAAGCCGCGACGCAGAGCGCGGCAACGAGGCTGATCGCCAGCCCGTTCCTGGCAAACATCGGCGCAAGCGCCCGCGGCCAGGTGTACGCGGCATAGGAATCGGCGCGTGCTTTCGCCAGCACGCGCGGCACATTGACGTTGAATTCATGCGGCGGCGCGAACTGGCAATCGAAATAGCAGGCGCCGCAGCCGTGGCAGAGATTGGCGAAATAATTGAGATCGCCGTCGGGGAAGGCGCGGCGCATCTCCATCGCCGGAAAGACCGCGCACAATCCCTCGCAATAGCGGCAGGAATTGCACAGCGTCATCAGCCGATCGGCTTCCGCGAGTGTCGCACTCGCGTGCGGCATTGTAACGTGCGCGCTCTCAGTTGCGGGCATTCTTCGCCGCCTCCCGCCCCGCGATGCGGCCGAATACGCTGCCAATCGTCATGCCGATACCCGCGGCATATCCTCGCCCGAGCACATTGCCCGCCATGATCTCGCCCGCCGCAAACATGTTCCCCGCGGGCTTGCCGTCCTTCATCAGCATGCGCGCGTCGCGGTTCACGCCGGTCCCGAGATAAGTGAAGGTGATGCCCGGCCGCACGGGATAGGCGTAGAAAGGCGGCGTCTCGATGCGCCGCGCCCAATGCGATTTCGGCGGCGAAATGCCTTCGGTGCGGCAATCGTCCAAAATCTTGTCGTCGAACGTGCCGTGACGCACCGCGGCGTTGAACGTTGCGATGGTTTTCTCCAGCGCATCGGCATTGAGTTCGAGCTTGCCGGCAAGCTCCCCGATGCTTTGCGCCTCGATCGGCGGGAAGCAGGACGGCATGAACAGTTTGAGCGAAGATGCATCGAAGACGATGTAGGCGATCTGATCGGGTTGCGCCGCGACGAGCCTTCCCCAGATCGCGTAGCGCTTCGGCCAGATGTCCTCGCCCTCGTCGTAGAAACGCTCGCAATTCCTGTTGACGACGATACCGAAGACGACGCAATCGAGCCGCGTGATGATGCCGCCATCGAATTTCGGCGCGCGCGCGTCGATCGCCACCGCATGGCATTGCGTCGGATCGCCAATCTCCTGCACGCCTCTTTCGATCAGCATTTTCAAGACTGTGCCGCGATTGTACGGCGTACCCCGGATCAGGAAATTCTCGGCCGGCGGGCCCCAATATTCCTTCAGCCATTCGATATTGGCTTCAAAGCCTCCCGCCGCGGCGACGAGCGTTCGCGCGCGGATAAATTCAGGCCCGGCGCGGTTCTTCACCGTGGCGGAGAGAAACATGCCATCTTCAATGTCGAGATCGGTCACCTCTGCGTCATAGCGGATGTCGACGCCGAGTTTTTCAGCCGTGAGATAAAGCGCGTTCAGCATCGAACGCCCGCCGCCGAGGAAGAATGAATTCGTGCGCCCCAAGCTCAGCGTGCCACCGAGCGAGGGCTGGAAGCGCACGCCCTGCTCGGGAATCCAGTTCAGGATTTCCTTCGACTGGCTGATCATGAAGCGCGCGAGGTCTTCGTCCGTGTGCCCCTGCGTGACGCGCATCAGATCGTCGAAAAATTCGTCTTCGCTGTAGGGTCCGCTCAGCGTCTCGGTGGCGGAATCGTGGGCGCAGCGCATGTTGCGGGTGTGGCGCGTATTGCCGCCGCGATAAAATTTCGGCGCGCCTTCGAGCACGAGCACGGATGCGCCGGCGCGGCGTGCGCTGATCGCTGCGCAAAGCGCCGCATTACCGCCGCCGATGACGACAACGTCGTGTGATTTTTCCGACACTTCCATCCGCACACGCCCCCGTGCGTTCTCGTTGAAGTGTGGCGGCGGCGGCGCCTTCGTCAAGCCGGCACGCGCTTGCGTGGCGCCCCCGCGCGCGGCGCAACAGCTTTCGCTTTCGGCAGCGTCTGCTTGATTTTGCCGATCTCGGCCCACGGATCGGCGCCAAGCCGCGCCATCCGGTTCTCGATATTGTCCAGCGTGTAGAGGTTGGCAGCCGTGAGACTCGGCAACTCCTCCCAGGCGAGCGGCGTTCCCACGCCCGCTTCGGCACGGGCACGCGACGAATAAGGTGCGATCGCAGTCGCCCCGCGGCCGTTGCGCAGATAGTCGACGTAGATTTTGCCTTTGCGCTCCCGCTTCGTCACCGTCGACGTGTAAAGACGCGGCGAATCGCGCTCCATGTTTTCCGCAACGATACGGCAAAACTCCTTCGCTTCCTCCCAACCGGCGGAGGGCGTGAGCGGCACGACGACGTGCAGGCCTTTGCCGCCGGACGTCTTCACGAAACTTTCGAGCTTCATCGCCGCGAGGCGGCCGCGGATCTCGTTGGCGCCGGCAATCATGTCGGCGAAGGCGACACCCTCGCCGGGATCGAGATCGAAGATCAGGCGATCGGGATGTTCGAGATCGTCTCCCGTCGAGCCCCAGGGATGGATTTCAAGTGCGCTTGCCTGCACCAGCGCGAGCAGCCCCTGGAGATTGGACACGCTGACAAGTTTCTCGCCGTCCTTCGGATCACGAATGAGATCGATCGCGCGGTCCATGCCCTTCCATTCGTGCTTCTGGAAGAAGCAGCCCTCGGAAATGCCGGTCGGACAGCGCACCAAGCTTAGAGGCCGCTTGACGATATGCGGCTCGATCCAGTCCCAAACGCTGACGTAATAATCGGCGAGGCCCTGCTTGGTGATGCCCGCTTCCGGCCACAGAACGCGATCGGCATGGGTGAGGTGGATCGCCGGTATGGCCTTACTTGGCTGCGGATCGCTGACACGCCCGGTGCTCTCGCGCATGACCTCCTGCGGCGGCTTGTCCTCTCGCAAGCCTTTGAACGCCGCTTGACGAATCTGCCCGCCGGCGGTCCAGCCGCGAAACGCCACTTCCATCACATGTTTCGGCTCGACGAACCGCGCATCGCGCCGCGCCTCGGCCGGCAGCGGATCGGGAAAGGGGGGCTTTTGCACGCGGCTCGGATCGAGCAGCTTGAAAAGCTGCTGCGCGAGCTTCATCGAATAGCCGGTACCGACACGGCCCGCATGCATGAGCCGGCCTTTGTCGTCGTGATAGGCGGCGATCAGCGAGCCGATCGCTTTCGGCGACGTCGTCGAGGGCACATAGCCGGCAATGACGAATTCCTGGCGGTCGGCGCATTTGGCTTTGAGCCAGCCCTTGGCGCGCCCGCTGCGATAGGGCTCGTCGGCGCGCTTCGACACGATGCCCTCGGCGCCGAGCCGGCAGACATGCTCCAACAGACGGTCGCCGCCGACGTCGAAGTCGTTGCTATAGCGGATGCGGGCGCTGTCGCCTTGCGTCGCAAGCAAGTTGGCAAGAACGCGCTTGCGTTCTCTTAAAGGGACGCCGCGCAAATCGTAGCCGTCGATGTAGAGAAGATCGAAGGCGTAGAAGACGATCTTCTCTTCGTGGCCTTCGCTGAGGGCATTCTGCAAACCCGAAAAATCGGAGATGCCAGCGGCGTCTTCGACAAGCGCTTCGCCATCGATCAGCGCGGTTTCGACCGGCAATGTTGCGAGCTCATTGCCGATGCCACGGAATTTTCCCGTCCAATCCAAACCGCGGCGCGTGCGCAGCGTTACCCGTCCGCTATCGATCTCCGCCTGCAAGCGGTAGCCGTCGAATTTTATCTCGTGCAACCAACCGGCGCCGCTCGGCGGACGCTCTGAGAGCGATGCAAGATAAGGTTCGATGAAGCCCGGCAGCTTACTTTTGCGTGCGTCTTTTGGGAGCTTTAGATCGAGCGGCTGCGCTTTTTTTTTAAGCGGAGCGGCTTTGCCTTTCTTTACGGGTGCTTTTTTCTCTGCCGCGGCAGGTACGGCCTCTGCAGCCGGCGCTTTCACGGGCGCTTCCAGCGGCATTTTCGCACGCTCGCGCGGCGATAATGCTTTCCTTTTCTTGGCGGTGTCGGATTCCGCGCGCTTCGATTGCCATATATCGCTGCCCGCATCCGCCGCGACCTCTTCGATCGTGCGGCCGGTCTTCGCCGATTTCGGCTTCTCCTGCAAAATGTCGGGATCGCCGGCTTGACGCGCGGCTTCATCGTCGGACTTGATGAGCAGCCAATTGTCGTTCTTCTCGCGCGGCCGCGGTTTTAGTCGCACGAGGTGCCAACGGCCTCCGAGCTTCCTGCCGTCGAGCGTGAAATCGAGATGACCCTTGGCGAGCCCTTTGTGCGGGTCGCCTTCGGACGTCCATGTGCCGCGATCCCAGACGAGCACCGCGCCGCCGCCATATTGGCCTTTCGGGATATTGCCTTCGAAATCGCCGTAATCGAGCGGATGGTCTTCGGTCTGCACGGCGAGGCGCTTCTCGCCAGGCACTAGGCTCGGGCCGCGCGTAATCGCCCAGCTTTTCAGCACGCCGTCAAGCTCGAGGCGGAAATCGTAATGCAGCCGCGTCGCCGCGTGTTTTTGCACGACGAAGGAATTGCCGCCGGCTTTTGCCTTCCGGCCGCGCGGCTCCGACGTGATGCCGAAATTGCGCTTCTCGTTATAGGTGGCGAGGCCTTTGGCCGAACTACGTGCCGGCAAGTGCTAGCCCGCTTTGCGTGCGTGCGACTTCGCCGAGGCACGGCTGTGCGCCGTGCGCCGTGCCGCCGGCCGCGCATGGGATGTCGCTTTCGAAGCAGATTTGCGCGCGCTCGATTTGCCTTTGCCGCCCTTCTCGGCTTCGAGACTGCGTTTCAGCGCGTCCATCAGGTTGACGACGTTGCTCGGTTTCGGCGCGGCCGGCGTCGGCAGCGGTTTGCCGGCACGTTTGGCGCGGATCAGGTCGACGACGGCATCCTGATAGCGGTCTTTGAACTCGCTTGGATCGAAATGCCCGACCTTGGTGTCGATAATATGCGAGGCAAGGTCGAGCATGTCTTTCGCGACTGTCTCCTTGGTGATGTCCTCGAAATAGGCTTTGTCGTCGCGAACTTCGTAGTTGTAATGCAGCGTGGTGCCGGCCAGTCCCTTGCCGCGCGGCTCGAGCATAATGATGCGCTCGCGGCCGTACAACACGACGCGGCCGAGGCCGACCATGTCGCGCTTGCGCATCGCCTCGCGGATGACAGCGAATGCCTCGGCGCCGACCTCGTCATCCGGCACGATGTAATAGCTCGAATCGTGATAGACTGGATCGATTTCGGAGCGCGGAACGAAATGCTCGATCTCGATCGTATGCGTGCTCTCGAGCTGTACGTCTTTCAGTTCCTCGGGCTCGATCAAGACGTAATCGTTGCGCGCGACTTCGTAACCCTTCACGCGGTCGGCGGAGTCGACGAGGTCGCCGGTCTCGGCGTCGATATATTGCTGCTTCAGGCGATGGCCGGTGTTGCGGTTCATCATATGGAACGAGATGCGCTCGCTCGAGCTCGTCGCGGAGAACATCGCGACCGGGCAGGAGACCAGCGCCAGTTTGAGGTAGCCCTTCCAATTCGGTCTCGGTGCCATCGCCCATCCCTTTGACACGGAACGCTGAACTCGACTTTGCGACTCAACGTGGCGGGAGGGGCGCAGTTCCGCGGCGCCGCTCAAGCCGCCCGCGCCGACAGGCGGTGCTGCGGTGCAGCAACTCATTGACCGAACCAGCAAGCCTCTTCATCGTTATAGGCACGCTTGGCGGTGCGGCCGGGCTGCTCCGGCCAGGAGAGAAGATGAAGATCGCGCAGGTTGCGCCTCTGTACGAGGCGGTTCCTCCCAAGCTCTATGGTGGCACCGAGCGCATCGTCTCCTTCCTCACCGAAGCTTTGGTCGAGCTTGGCCACCAGGTGACCCTGTTTTCCAGCGCCGATGCCAAAACCCGCGCGGAACTTGTGGCCGTCCGCGATCAGGCGATTCGGCTCGATCCGGCGCGCCTCAAATCCGATCTCGCCGCGCATCTCTCGATGATGCGCGAAGTCCACAAACGGAAGGACTCGTTCGACCTCATCCACTTCCACACCGACCTGATCCATTTTCCTTTTTTTGAAGACGTCGCCTCGCGTACGGTGACGACGCTACACGGCCGGCTCGACCTCAAGGACCTGCCGGAGGCATATCGGCGCTGGCCGCAATATCCGCTCGTCTCGATTTCCGATGCGCAGCGCCGCCCCCTTGGCGGCGTTCGTTTCGTGCAGACCGTGCATCACGGTGTCGACAGCGGGCGCTTTTCGGCGATCGAGAAGCCCAAAGCGGATTACCTCGCTTTTCTCGGCCGCATCTCGCCGGAGAAACGCGTCGATCGGGCAATCGAAGTTGCCCGCAAGGCGGGCCTGCCGCTGCGCATCGCCGCCAAGATCGAAGTCCTCGACGAGCATTACTATGACAAGATCAAACCGATGCTGGAGGAGCCCGGCGTCGAATATATCGGCGAGATCGGCGACGATCAGAAATGCGAGTTCCTCGGCAACGCCGCCGCGCTTCTGTTTCCGATCGACTGGCCGGAGCCGTTTGGGCTGGTGATGATCGAGGCGATGGCCTGCGGAGCTCCGGTGATTGCCTGGGACAACGGCTCGGTGCCTGAGGTGATCGATGATGGCATTACCGGCTTCATTGTCACCAACGTCGAGGAAGCGGTGAAGAGCGTCGCGCGCGCCGCGCACTTGCCGCGCGGAAAAATCCGCGACGTCTTCGAGGAGCGCTTCTCCGCGACGACGATGGCGCAGAATTACGTTCGCCTCTACCAAACGCTGCTCGCCGCGCCCCACCGCGAAGCTGCTGCTTGATACATTGAGCTGGTCGGACTAGGGCCGTTCCACAATGGAACCAGCAAACGTCTCGGCGCTCGACAACCAGGGACCCGGCGCGACGATTGGCGGCGAGGCTGCGCAAACCGCCGAGCCGCGCGTCCCGTTTCGGCTGTTCGCGCTGAAACATGCCGACACGTTCATCGTCGCCGACGCCAACGGCAATGTTGTCGGCGAAGGCGACGGCATGTTCCGCGACGATACGCGCGTCCTCTCCTATTGGATGCTGACGGTTGGCGGCAAAAAGCCCGCTTTGCTCTCAGCGTCGGTCAGCCAGGATAACATCCTGTTCACCTCGCATCTGACGAACCGGCCGCTGCCGCCGCTCGGCGGTCAGTCGCTGCCGCAGGGCGTCATCCATGTCGAGCGCCAGCGCCTGATTTTCGAGGACGCGCTCTATGAGCGAATCACGCTGAGTAATTTCGGCCCGGAGGAGACGCAGGTTCCGCTGGAGCTCGAATTCGACGCCGACTTCCGCGACATGTTCGAGGTGCGCGGTGTGAGCCGCCGCGCGCGCGGCGAGCTTCTGGCGCCGGAGATCGGACCGTCTTCGGTTTGCCTGTGCTATCGCGGTCTCGACGGCGTCGTGCGCCAATCGTGCCTGAGCTTCTCGCGCGCGCCGCGCCGGCTCGCCGATCGCAAGGCGGAATTCACGATCCGGCTGCGGCATGGGGGGTCGACCTCGCTTTATATCGAAATCGCGCCGCAAGGCGGTGAAGCGCCCTCGCGCGACCGCTTCCGTGCCGCCGCGGCGCGGGCGCGCTTCGGCATGCGCAGCAAGCGGCGGCGCGGCGCCACCGCGTTCAGTCCGGGGCGCGTGTTCAACGACTGGATCGAAAAATCGCGCGCCGATCTGGCGCTGCTCACGACCGAGCTGAAGACCGGGCCCTTCCCCTATGCCGGCATTCCCTGGTTTTCGACGCCCTTCGGCCGCGACGCGATCATCACCTCGCTGCAGATGCTGTGGCTCGATCCTTCGCTCGCCCGCGGCGTTCTCGCCTTCCTCGCCGCCAATCAGGCGAAGGGCCGTTCCGCCTTCCAGGATTCGGCGCCCGGCAAGATAATGCACGAGACGCGCAAAGGCGAGATGGTGGCGCTCGATGAGCTGCCCTTCGGCCTCTATTACGGCGGCGTCGATACGACGCCGCTCTTTGTCATGCTCGCCGGCGCGTATGCCGAGCGCACCGCCGATCTCGCTTTCATCGAGGAGATCTGGCCGGCGCTGCTCGGCGCCATGGGCTGGATCGAGGGCGACGGCGATTCGAATGGCGACGGCTTCGTCGATTACATGCGCGCGGCGGCGAGCGGCCTTGCCAATCAGGGCTGGAAGGACAGCCAGGATTCGATCTTCCACGCTGATGGCAGCGATCCTGCCGGGCCGATCGCGCTCATCGAAGTGCAGGGCTATTGCTACGCCGCCTTCCGCGCCATGGCGATGCTCGCCGCGCGGCGCGGCGACGAGGCGCGCTGCGCCCACTGGAACGGGCAAGCCGACCGCCTGCGCGATGCGACGGAGGCGCGGTTCTGGATGCACGAGAGCGGCCTCTATGCGCTCGCGCTTGACGGCAACGGGCGTCCCTGCCGCGTGCGCAGCTCGAACTCCGGGCAATTGCTTTATACCGGGCTGCCGTCGCCGGAGCGCGCCCGCGCGGTTATCGACAATCTCCTCACCGGCCCGTTCAACTCGGGCTGGGGCATCCGCACGCTAGCCGAGGGCGAGGCGCGCTACAATCCGATGTCGTATCACAACGGCTCGGTGTGGCCGCACGACACCGCCCTCTGCGCCGCCGGCATGGCGCGCTACGGCGAGCGCGCCGGGGTGATCCGCATTCTCGACGAGATGTTCGAAGCCGCCGTGCGCTTCGAGATGCGCCTGCCCGAGCTTTATTGCGGCTTCGAGCGGCGCGGCCGCGGCGATGCGCCGGTCGCCTATCCCGTCGCCTGCCTGCCGCAGGCCTGGGCCTCGGGCTCGCTGTTCATGCTGCTGCAGGCGGCCTTGGGCATCTCGGTTTCGGCCTGGCGCGAGGAGATTCGCGTCCACGAGCCGCGGCTGCCGACCGGGATCGAGACCCTCGAAATCCGCAATCTTGCCGTCGGCAAGAAGCGGGTCAGTCTCAGCTTCCAGCGCGTCGGGACGGGCGTTGTCGCCTATTCAGACCAGCATTTCAGCGGCCTCGTGCCGATCATGCTGCGGGCGTGAGGGGCAGGCTAATCCTCCCTTCGCCGCCGTTCGTAGAAGCGCTTGGGCAGCGCGATCGCCTCGGCGAAGCTGACTATGCTCGCGCGCAATCTGAGGCTCCGTATGGCACGGAACGCGCGGACAAGGCGTTGCATCTGCCTGTCCGTCACCTCGACGTGATCGCGCTCGCGAGGCTTTAGGCTTTGTGAGGAGCTGCGTTTGCTGGCGCGTTCACCGGGGCGCATCGGGCCATGCTCATGGCGGCGCGTTCGAGGGGCGCCGTCCGCTTATCTGAAAACCCCGCCAGGCTCTAAACGGGGTCCTGGCGGGGTTCCCTCATGGACGGCGGCGGGGTGCACGCCGTCCGAATCATCCTGACTCACGTCAGTAAATAAAGACAAGTCTACAGCCGGCATGATGAAGATCGAAAGCCGTTAATCTGATTCGGACAATTCGCGCGTTAAGGGTGGCGGCTTCAGGCGCCGCGGTCGAGATTCGGCATCTCGGCCTTGCCGTGCAGCATGCTGCGAACGAACAGCTGGCCGACTTCGCGGTCGCCGCGCCGCACCAGGCTCGCGGCGATGCCGGCGGCGAACGCACCCGCCCCGCCGATCAGCGAGGCGCCGGCAAGATGCGCGGCGGTGAGCGTGTTGCCGATCAGGATAAGGGCGCCTTGCGTGCCGGCGAGGCCGAGGACGAGGACGATCAGCGCATCGAGCGCCGTCGCCCGCGCCCATAGCGCCAGCGCGATCAAGGGCGCGATGACCGCGACTGACAGAACCAACGCAGCGCCGATCGCCGCACGCGGATCGACCTCCGTGGTTGTCGCCGCGGCGGTCGAGCCGATGATCGCCGTAATGAGGATGAGCCGCGTGATGGCGAGACGCCGGCTCGTCAGCGCCTCGACGTCGCGCACGCGGTGGAACGCGTCGTGGCCGAGCGCGGTGGCGCCGGCCTGGAAGCCGACGGCCGCCAGCGCCAGCCCGAGGCCGGCCAGCGCCGCGGCGACGAGGCCGGAAAACGCCGGGCCGAGCCCGGCGAGGAGTGGGAGGTTGAGGATGAGGAAGTCGCGGCGCGGCGCGACGTCCCCCTCCCGCAGAACGTCCTTGAAACCAGGACGCTTCATGCAGGCATCGCGAACCGCGATGGGAATTTGCCGCTCGGTCCCGCAAATTGCGAACGCGCCGTTCTTGGAGGCGGCATAGAGCGCCGGGCTCAACCGATCCGGCTTCTGGCCAAGGGTGTCCTGCACCAGCGCCACCGAACTCGCGGCAATCGTGATAATGATGATTGCGCCGAAAAGCCCGAGCCAAAGAATCGAAACCACCCCCGCGCGCCGCGCCGAGCGCCGGTCCGGTGCTCCGAAAGCCGGCGCGACGACCGGTACGAGAACCGAAAGCCCGACCGCCAGCGCGACGACAATCCACAGATTGAAGCCGCTCGGCTCAACGCCCAGCAGGTTCCAGCCGGAAAGCTGCGCCACAGCCCTGTCCCACAAAGCCTGATCGCCGATGCCCGGAAACGGCAGCGGATTGCCGCCGAGCGCGAGCACGATCAGCGGCAGCGCAAAAGCCGAGACGAAAATCGCGCCGGCGGCGATCGCGCCCCAGATCGCGCCGGCAAAGCCGCCGGGCGCGACCATGAAGACGAGAACGATCCCGACCACGGCCGCGGCGAGGGGCCGCGCGAAGCCGCTCCACAGGTTGAGCGCGCGCACCGCAACCTCAACCCCCGCATGCGCGAGAGCGAAGGCGAGGATCGCGACGAGAACGGCGATGGCAATGCGGAGAATCGTGCCGGGAAACCGCCCGGCGATAAGATCGGCAATCGAGAAGACTCCGCTCTTCCGCGCGAGCGGCCGCACGGCGAAGCCGGCGATCACCGCGCCCGCCGCCAGTCCGATGGCGAAATCGAGCAGCGAGACGCCCGCCGGTAGCGCGGTGAGGCAGGAGGCCGCGAAAGCGGCGATGAGCGTCGTCGCGGCAAAGCCCGCATAGATCGCCGGCACCCGCCGCCCCGCGGCATAGAAGCGGGAGATCCGCATCGAGTGGAGCAGCGCGCCGAGCACCGCCAAGCTGACCAGCGCGACGAGCGGCCCGAGCACCGCGACCAGGCGCTCCGGCACGCCGATGCGGTCGAGCATGATGATCAGCGCACAGCCGAGCACCAGGAAGGCGCTGGCGAAAGCGACGCGCCCGTCGATGCTCGCCCGCTCTTCGCCGAATTCGCCGGTCCAGTCCTGCCGCATCTATTCAGCCTAATCTTTCAGCCTGATCTTGGCCGACCCTTGCATGGGCCGCTTTTGCATACCAATGATAGTTGGCGGCAAGAAGCGGCGATAGCCGCCACCGGCGGGCTTCCCGGGGGGAATGTGGACGAGGCAAAGACGCGGATCGTGATCGCGGACGACCATCCGCTGGTTCGCGGTGCGCTTTCGCAGGCCCTGTCCGGCGCGATCCAGGCGGACATTGTCGAGGCCGCCGATCTCGACGGGCTCATGCGCGAGCTCGAAGCCAATCCCGATCCCGACCTCGTTCTGCTCGATCTTGCCATGCCCGGCATGCGCGGGCTCTCAGGGCTGTTGTTCCTGCGCGCGCAGCATCCGGCGGTGCCGGTGGCGATCGTCTCGGCCAACGAAGATCGCGGCGTCATCCGTTCCTGTCTCGAGGCCGGCGCGCTCGGCTTCATTCCGAAGACGACGCCGATCGAGACGATGCGCGACGCGGTGCGCCGCGTGCTGAAGGGCGAGGTGTGGATTCCGGCCGACGTCGATTTGGCGGCGCCGGCCAATCAGGAGACGGCGGACATCGTGCGAAGGCTGGCGTCGCTGACGCCGCAACAGGCGCGCGTGTTGATGATGCTGTCCGAGGGCTTGTTGAACAAGCAGATCGCCTACGAGCTTTCGGTCTCGGAGGCGACGGTCAAAGCGCATGTCTCCGCCATTCTGACGAAGCTCGGGGTCGAGAGCCGCACGCAGGCGGTGATCGCCGCGGGGAAGATTGGCGGCGTCGCGGGGTAGATTCAGCGCACGCTCAGGGCCACATCCCCGGACGCATGAAGGAAGCGGAATGCGATCCGGGGTCCAGAGCCGATGACATGATGCGAGGCGTTTGCCCTGGGTCCCGGATCGCGCTGCGCGCGTCCGGGAATGTGGGCGCTCCCGACGAGGCGCGCGTCATCCTTGTTGCGCCTCACGACCCTGCCAAACAACGAGAGGACACGGGACGCCGGGTCGCCGATCCTGAAACTAAGAGCCGGTTTCCCGGCGTCCCATGTCGGCGATTTTTGTCCCTTGCGTCCCGCAGCTTCACGGACCTGGTTTGGCGTTAGCCACCTTGATCCGCTCAAGGGATCTTAAGCCGCGGACCGGTCATATTGCCGGACGGGCGGGTTACTCGGCGCCTGACCTCGTCCCAGCGGCAGGTTTCGCCGCCGGCGGGTTCGGCGTGAGCGCCGTTTGCAAGAGCCTCCCGGGAGCGCGGCTGGATGGGCCTCGCGCGCGGGCGCCGGTCCCCCGCCCACGTTCAAGATCGCTCTAGAGACGCCCTCTGGCGGGCGGGGACGGGAGGGAATATAGGATTATATTCAGGAGGAGTCAATCGGCCGAACATTAACTTTATGCGGCTGTGACGAAAAGCTTCGAATAAGCTCGTTTAGGACTCGCAGCGCTTCACGCCTTGCGCGCCACCTCGTAGACAAGCGCCGGGGACATCGTGTCGATCTCCTCGATCGGTTGCGGCGGACGCCAGAGAAAAATCGAGAACGTCATCGTGTCCGGCGTGACATCGATCAACGTGAATCCATTCTTCTCGGTTGGCTTCAGCGCCTGATCCATATCGAGCACGAGCGACGGAGTCGATTGAACGCTTCTATATGCGGAGGGAAATCCGACATCGCCGGTCCCGAGCGTTCCGCTCAGAATCGTATGCACCGGTTGTGTGAGGTTGATGTCCGCGGAGCGGGTGATCTTCCCGGCGGCCGTTGCATGCATGTCGCCTTCGACGATGACCGCCGCACGCTTGCTTTGCGACGCCATCGCCTGGATGAGACGCTGGTGTTGCGAAAACCAGCCGTGCTGCCACCCGGGCTTGTCATCGGCAAGACCCATCTTGCCCGTGCTCTCGTCGAGCAGGTCGGGATACCAGTCGCCGAGCTTTCCCGAGCAATAAGCGAAAGGCAGTGACGGCGCATGGAAGAAATGCGCCGTGTCTTCGGCGCGGGTACGCGCAACCAGCCAGTCCTCCGTCCATTGCGGGATGATCTTGGCGTGCTTGCCCTTGTAGTTCACGTAGCGGCGGCAGTCGTAGAGCACGGCCTCGAGGAGATTGCCGAAACGGATCGTGCCGAATTTGCCGTTCGTGTTCGGGGCAAGGCGCGCGAGATCTCCGCTGGCCAGCCAGAGCGGCCGGTTCTGATCGGGCAAAAATTCAGGATAGTAGAGATGTTGCGTCTGCTCGGCCGCGACCAAGCCGTAATCGTCTGGCGGCAAGGTCGCGACCTTCGCGTCGAATTCATCGTTCTCGAAATAATCATGGTCGTCGACGATGAAGAACGAGGGAGTCGAGCGAAGTGTCGTTCCGTACAGCGCCGGAATCTGCGAATCGCAGACCTTCAAGAAGATCGGCAGGTTGCGCGGATGCAGCATCGGCAGCGACAAATCCAATGCACCGCCGACACTCGGCCAGATCTGTTCCTGCACATATTTGGCGAAAGGCTTGTTGAGCAGTGTCGCCTGATCCCAATAGATGTGATCGCCGTTGGCGATCAGCGCGTCCGGCGTGAAAGATAACGCCCGGGCAAGCAGGCGCTGGCGCGGCGCCATGTCGAGAAAGAAGGTCTTCTCGCGAAAGCGCGGTCCTGCTCGCCCACCGGCGCATGTATAAGCGACGATGCGCATGCGCCGCGGAGCAGCATCCGGCGCCGGAAACGTTCTTAAGGGCCATGCATCGCAAAGCGGCGCGCCGCCGGCGTCTGTGATGCGAAGCTCGTATTGCGTGTCCGGCTGCAGCGAGCGCGCATCGAAGCGCCAGAAGCGGCCCTGCGGATCGGTTTGTTCGCCTGCGATCGATCTGCCGTTGACGGAAAGGCGTGGCGGCTCGGTGAGCGGCGAGACAAACGACGTTTTGATCAGAAAGCGTTCGTGGCTCGCGGTCGGAAGCAGAAGCGAGAGCTGTCCCTGATTCCACTCGCTTCCCTGCCCTGCGGCCCGAGACGGTAGACCGAATGTAGTGAGCGCAGCGGCGCCCGCGCCCATCTTGAGCATTTCGCGCCGGTCGATGCCGGCACCGGCAACCGGCGCCGCTTTGCGAGTGGGCTCGAGCATCGTCGCCTCCCTTGAGCGGCCGAAAAGAGGCGGAGTCGCGGTCCGCGGTCCCTTTCCACGCTCTGCGATCTAGAGCCGGCGACGGTGACGGATAGATGGGCGTGGATCGCCGTTGCTGGGCAGAACCCAATCGAGCAACGGCTGGCGCGAGCCTTCTTTTTTTCTTTTCGCATTCTGCCGTTACGCTCACATCCGGCCCGCGGACGTGAGACAAAACCCATGTGGTGGCAGCAGCACTTCAACGAGTTCGTCACCTTCTTCCTGGTCATCAATCCGATCGCGGCGCTGCCGGTGTTCCTGTCGGTCGCCGCGTCGCTCGATCCGCGCGCGCAGCGCAGAATCGCGCTCAATGCGGTGCTGATCGCTTTCGCGGTTCTCGTCTTCTTCATCTTCGGCGGCGCGGTGGTGCTGCGGCAGATGAATGTGCCGATCCGCGCCTTCCAGATTTCCGGCGGCATCCTGTTGTTTCTGGTGGCGCTCGAAATGATCCGCGGCGACAATCGCGCGACCGCGCAAGGCGCCGAGCAGAGCCACTTCGCGCTGGCGGTCTACCCGATCGCGATTCCAAAAATCGCCGGCCCGGGTGCGATGCTGACGGCGATCCTGCTCACCGACGACGACCGCTTCAATCCGTTGGGGCAGCTGATCACCGTCGGCGTCCTCGCCGCTGTGCTGGTGATCCAGCTCGTGGTTCTGCTAGCCGCCGGACCGATCACGCGGGTGATAGGCGTCGGCGGCACCAGCGTCATCGCGCGCGTCATGGGCATGCTGCTCGCGGCGCTCGCCGTCAGCATGGTGCTCGGTGCGCTCGGCGATTGGCTGAACCTGCCGAAGCTTTAGGGATGAGCGGGAAATACCCCCTCATCCGTCGTTGCTTCGCAACGACACCTTCTCCCGCACGCGGGAGAAGGGGCGCCTCAGTCCCGCCGCCCTACGCCACGCGGCGCGGCATGCTTCGCTCCACCGCCGCGGCGTTGCGGCCGGCCTGCGATTGGATGACCCGCCCGGCTTCATCGGCGACCCGCAGCGACGCCTCCGCAAGGCGGCGGCTGCTCTCGAGATTATGTCCCAACCGATCGCGGGCGATGTCGCTTTGTGCCGCGACGAAATCGTGCAGCGAGCGGCAACTCGCGAGCCGGCTCATCGCATCGAGGTTCTTGGCGAGACGCTCCTGCATCAGGGCGAACCATTCGCGCGAGATTTCCTGCGCGCCCTTCGCCAGAATCGTGCTCGCCTCGGCCACGGCCTCGATATTTTCCGCCGACCGGCGCGCCAGCTCCTCCGCCTGCGGGCCGGCAAAGCCCACGGCCTGAGTGAACTGGTCGGTGGCCTTCTGGAAGTTTTCCACTGTGTTGTTGAGGCCGAATTCCATTGCGTCGCGCACGCTCTCGGCCTGCGCATTGGTGCTCTCAGACATTCGCTTTCCCCGTCTGTTCGCGTTGGTGCGGCCGGCCCTGGCAAGGGCGTGCCGCTGTTGGCTTCCCTCCCCGAGCGTGAGCGCACGCAAAGGAGCGCATCGGTCGAGCCGACGCTCCAACGGGTCGAGGCTTTCATATGGAATGGGCCCGGCGCCTCCCGCACACTGAGGCGATCCGACAAGCCTGAAAGCCGGCGCTCTTGAGTGGCGCAGCCCATCCGACGGGCCGAAAACCGACTAACCTATGATAAGTTCCGGGTGGATCGGCGCGTCGCGGATTAAATCGTACACAAGGTCTAGCTTGTCGTTCCCTCTCCCCGCATGCATGCGGGGAGAGGGCTAGGATGAGGGGCAGCGCGAATGCTTCAAGTTCAGCGCTGCCTTTGCCCCTCATCCGGCCTTCGGCCACCTTTCCCCGCTCGCTCGCGGGGAGAAGGAATTCCCCTTCCTTGCCACGCCCGCGCGGGGCGGCCATCTTGAGCGCCATGGTCGCCCACCCCGAGCAATTCCGCGATCCCGCCCGGATCGAGCCGAGCGGGCTCGCCGGTCTCGACGCGCGCTCGCGCGAGATTTTCCGCCGCATCGTCGAATCCTACCTCGCCAGCGGCGAGCCGGTCGGTTCGCGCCACCTCTCGCGCATCCTGCCGATGCCACTGTCGCCGGCCTCCGTACGCAACGTCATGCAGGACCTGGAAGAGCTCGGCCTCGTCTATGCGCCGCATACCAGCGCCGGCCGGTTGCCGACCGAGATCGGCCTGCGCTTCTTCGTCGACGCGCTCTTGCAGATCGGCGACTTGAGCGAGGACCAGCGCGCCCGCATCGAAGCGCAGGTGCGCGCCGCCTCACGCGGCTCGTTCGAGGGCGTGCTCGCCGAGGCGACGAGCCTCTTGTCCGGCCTGACGCGCGGCGCCAGCGTCGTCGTCGCCAACAAGGAGAATGCGCGGCTAAAGCAGATCGAGTTCGTGCGGCTCGAGCCGGAGCGCGCGCTTGCCGTGCTCGTCGGCGAGGACGGCTCGGTCGAGAACCGCATTGTCGCGACGCCGCGCGATCTGCCGCCGTCGGCGCTGCAGGAGGCCGCGAACTATCTGAACGCGCGCATCCGCGGCCGCACGCTGACCGAAGTGCGCGACGACATCGAGGCCTCGCGCCGCGCCGCGCAGGCGGAATTGGATGAGCTCACGGCGCGTCTCGTTGACGCTGGCCTTGCTAGCTGGGCCGGCCTCGGCAGCCACGCGCCGCAGCTCATCGTGCGCGGCCAGAGCAACTTGCTCGAGGATCTGACCGCGGCGCAGGACCTCGAGCGCATAAGGCTTTTGTTCAACGACCTCGAGACCAAAACCGAAGTGATCGACCTTCTGTCGCGCGCCGAAAGCGGCGAGGGCGTACGGATTTTTATAGGTTCCGAGAACAAGCTGTTCTCGCTGTCGGGCTCATCGATGATCGCCGCGCCGTTCCACGACGAGCAGCGCAGGATCGTCGGCGTGCTCGGCGTCATCGGCCCGACGCGATTGAATTACGCGCGTATCGTGCCGATGGTGGATTACACCGCGAAAGTGGTGGCGAGGATTGTCGGGGGTGGGTGAGGATTTACCCTCGCGTCAGCCGCGACGCTTCCTCATTCACCTCGAATATCCGCGCCTCGACACCGGGACCGCGACGTTGACGTATGTCCTCGCGCCAGCGCTCGGCGGCGGCGCGATTGGCGAAGACGTAGACCGCGCCGGAGGTTTTCGTCGCGGGATCGCGCAGGATCAGCTTGGATAAGAACTCGCCGTGCGCGGCGAGATCGCGTGCATAGGCGACGCTCTCCCGGTGCACCTCGTCTTCCGGCGCGTCCCAGAGAAAGGTGACGATCATCCCGACGCGCGATTTCTTCTGGCGCGGCTTCTCTCGGCGCGGCTTTTTCGGATGCGGCGCCGGCCGCGTCACGTCGAGCGGATCGCTCGCGGGAAAAGTTTCCTCCAGCTCGAAATCGAGCTCGCGGTCGAGGTCTTGTTTGTCGGGCGGCTGCTTCGGCATGTACGTAGGTATAGCGCGCCCGTCCGCCGCCGTCATTGCGAGCAAAGCGAAGCAATCCAGGAGCAAAACCTTCGATGATTGCAGAACTTGCTCCTGGATTGCTTCGTCGCTCACGCTCCTCGCAATGACGTCGTCAGCTGCGCCCTACCCCTCGATCGGCAATTGCTCGATCGCATAGGCATGCGTCAGCCGCCGCCCGAGCACGGGGTCATCCAGCTCCATCTCGAACATCTCGCCGCCTTCGATTGCGCCATGCACCGCAAGCGTGCCGCAGAACATCGCCGTGCTCGGCGGCAGATCGCCGCCGCCGGTATAAAGGCGGATCAGCTCCTGCGGCGGGCGCATCGTCGCGACCGAGCCTTCCTGGTAGAGACGCCGCTTGCCCGCGTGCGTGACGGACGCGCGCAAAACCAGCTTCTCCCAATGCGACGCGACATCGGAAAAGCGCCAAAGATGCGCGCCGACGGGCTTTGCGCACATCTGCTTCGAGAGCGTGACGCCGATCGCCTCCGCCTGGCGGTCGGTATGGTCGGAGCCGAGACCGAGCCACAGGCCGTCGCCGAGCGCATAGACCACGCATTCGGCCTCGCCGCTCGAATCGCCGCCGATCACCTGAATTTCGTCCGCACATGTCAGCAGCGATGCGGCGACGCGATAAAAAATCGGCGTCGTCTTCGGCCGCGCGATGCCGAGCGCTTCGAGCTCGCGAATATGCGCTTCGAGCGTGGCCCGATCGCGCCCGGTCCAGCCGGCGATGACGACATGCTTGATGTCACGCGGATCGAGCGTGCGTTCGTCAGGCAAATTCGGACTCCCGCTGCAGCAGCGCGCGCTTGCGCTCGACGCCCCAGCGATAGCCCGAAAGCGAGCCGTCGGTGCGCACGACGCGATGGCAGGGGATCGCCACCGCGATTTTGTTGGCGGCGCAGGCGCCGGCGACCGCGCGCACCGACGCGGGCGCGCCGATCTTTTTCGCGATGTCGCTATAGGTCGCGGTCTTGCCGGCGGGGATATCGCGCAGTGCCTGCCAGACGCGCTGCTGGAACGCCGTGCCGCGCACGTCGAGCGGCAGCTTGAATTCGCTTGGCGCACCCTCGACGAGGCCGATCGCGGCTGCAACGACGCGCTCGAAATCCTTGTCGCCGCCGACGAGCTGCGCTTTCGGAAAATCGTCCTGAAACGCCCGCACAAGCTCTTGCGGATCATCTTCGAGCATGATCGCGCAAACGCCTTTATCCGTCGCCGCAACCAGAATCGCGCCGAGCGAGCATTCGCCGACGGCAAAGCGGATCGTCGCGCCGGCGCCGCCTTCGCGGAAATCCGTCGGCTTCATGCCGAGCAACTCGTCCGACGCGGCATAGAAGCGGCCGTTCGAATTGAAGCCGGCGCTGTAGATCGCCTCCGTCACCGTGCCGGCGCGTTTCAGCTCGTCGCGTACGCGTTTGCCGCGATGCGCGTCGGCGTAACCTTTCGGCGTGAGGCCGGTCGCCGCCTTGAACACACGGTGGAAATGATACGGACTTTGCCCAACGATTTTGGCAAGCGACTCGAGTGTCGGCGGCTCCTCCGCCTCCTCGATGGCGCGGCAGGCGCGCGCGATCGCCTTCGCCTGCGCGTCTTCCGATCTGTCGAGGTTCGGCTTGCAGCGCAGGCAGGCGCGGAAACCCGCCGCCTCCGCCTCGGCGGGCGTCGCATGGAATGCAACGTTCTCGCGCCGCGGCAGCCGCGCCCCGCAGGACGGGCGGCAATAAACGCCGGTCGTGCGCACCGAGCGGAAGAAAGCCTCGTCGGCCGCGCGGTTGCGGTCGATCACCGCCTGCCAGCGCTCCTCGTCGGTGGCGAAGCGCTGGGTAGAAGGCCCTTCTGCGATCATGCTCGCCATGATCTGCTCCTTTTCGCATGAATTCCGATTGGTGGGAGTCTAAGGGGGCTCCCACCGTGCCGCACTCCGGTCCTTGCGGCCGAATTTTCTTGGGGCTAGCGGCCAAGTCGGCTGCCGGCCAGCGCCTCCGCCAGCTCCGTCAGCTCGCCCAAGGCGGCGTCCTTTTGATGGCGCTCGTCGTGCCCGCTACGGCCGGTCTCTGCCTGATGACGCGGCCCTTTGTCGAGCTCACCGTCTCGGGGTCGTTCCAGCAGGCGACGATGGTGATTCTGCCACTGGCTGCGATCGCCGGCGGGATCCGCAATATCCGCATCCATTTCGCCGACCAGGTGCTGATTCTGATGGAGCGGATCGACCTCGGCATCTGGATCAATGTCGCCGAAGCCGTATGCGTTGTCGGAGCGTGGATCGGTCTCCAGCTCGGCGGACTCGCCGGCGCGGTCGAGGGATGCCTCGTCGCCTCCGCCATCGGCGCGGCGCTCTGCTTTATCTATATCCGCCAAAAATTCGATTTTCCGCTGCCTTGGGCCGACACCGGTCGCGTGTTCCTTGCGACCGCCATCATGCTGATCGTGCTTATCCTCGTGCCTTGGGATAAGTTGCGGATCGGCCCGGCCGTGCATATCGCCTTGGAGAGCGGCCTCGGCGTGCTTCTTTATGGCATTGCTCTCGTCTGGCTTAATCCGGAATATGCGCGGATCGGATTGCGCCAGCTCGTCGCGCCCGCCGCGGAGGAGAGATGATCCAGGGCGAGAGGCTCGCAGATTATTGCGTCGAGGCGCAGAACCTGTCGCGGACGTCGGAAAATAAGATTCACGATGACGAGGTCGCGCGGCAGTTCGGATTTACCGGCGCGCTCGTGCCGGGTGTCGAGGTTTACGCCTATGCCTGTCATGTCCCCGTCGAGATGTGGGGGCGCGAATGGCTGGAGAGCGGTTGGATCGAGTGCCGGTTTATGAAGCCGGTCTATGATGGCCGCGAGGTGCGCGTCAGCGTCGAGCCTGGAGGTGAAGCGCTACGTCTTTGCGTGGAGAGCGATGGCGTCCTCTGCGCTGACGCTACCGCGGGACTTGGCCAGGATGTGGGTCCAGAGATCGATACGTATCCGCTGCGGCCGCTACCTGGGGAAAGACCGCCGGCCGACGAGGTTTCGCTTGCACCGGGCACAATGCTCGGAACGGCGGCGCGGGACATGACGCCGGAAGACGCGGACTGGTATCTCGACGGCGTGCGTGAACGCGATCCGCTCTACCGCACGGACCGCATCGTGCATCCCGGCCGCATCCTGCGTCTCTGCAACAATGCGTTGATGGACAATGTCGTGCTTGGCCCGTGGATTCACGTCGGCAGCAAAGTGCAGCACTGCTCGATCGCGAAGATCGGCGAAACGCTCTCGGTCCGAGCGGGCGTCGCCGCCAATTACGAGAAGAAAGGCCACCGCTTCGTCGATCTCGACACGCTGGTGATTGCCAACGACGAGCGGCCGGTCGCGCACATCCTGCACACGGCGATCTACAAGCTGCGCACGCCGAATTAAAACTTATTCTTCCGCTCGCGCAGCTCGGTGAAGACCGCCACCGGATCTGCGCCCTCCATGCCGAGCGCCTTCTGCACGCCCGGATCCTCGGCGCGCAGGAACGGATTGGTCGCGACCTCGAGCGCAATCGTCGTCGGTAGCGTCGGGCGACCCTGCTTGCGCATCTCTTCGACCTCGGTCGCGCGCTCGGCGAGAAGATTGTTATCGGGATCGACGGTCAGCGCAAAACGAGCATTCGACAAAGTATATTCGTGGCCGCAATAGACCTGCGTCTCGCCGGGCAACGCCGCAAACTTCATCAAAGAATGATACATCGTCGCCATCGGCGCTTCGAAAACGCGCCCGCAGCCGAGCGCAAACAGCGTGTCGCCGGCAAAAACGAGATCGTCGCTTTCGATGTAATAGGCGATGTGGCCGGCGGTGTGGCCGGGCGTGTCGAAGATGGAGAGATCCATGGCGCCGACCTTAACGACATTGCCCTCGGCAACCTGCAAATCGAGTCCGGGAATCCGCGCCGCTTCCTTTTTCGGCCCGACGAGGCGCGCGTTGGGGAATTTCGATTTCAGTCCCGGCACGCCCTGCACGTGATCGGCGTGATGATGCGTCAGCAGGATGTCGGAGAGCTGCCAGCCGTTGGTGTCCAGCGCGGCGAGGATCGGGGCTGCATCCGGCGCATCGATGGCCGCGGTCGCGCCCGTTGCGGAATCGTGGATGAGCACGCCGTAATTGTCGGCAAGACAGGGCAATTGATGGATGCGAACGGTCATCGCGCAATCCTTGGCGCAATCTTCCAGCGCAGGCTTAGCCGTAAGCGTGGCCGAAATCAATTCGCACGCAGGTCGAGGATTGGACGCTCCGAGCGGATGCCGAAATGCTCTTCGAGAATCGCGAGGTTGCGCAGGTTCGCCTTGAAGGCGACGTCAAAGAGATCGCCAAGGAGCGGAACCGTACCGGCGGCGGCTTCGATCGCCACGTTTTTCAACATCAGCGCGAGCTTCCATTTCGGCAATCCGAGCCGCCGCGCTTCATTGACGATGTAGAGCGAAATTCCCGTCAGGAGCGCATTGCCGGCGGCCGGCGTGAGGCCGATGACGGAATTCAGGCCAAAGCGAAAGCGCGAGCCCGGCAGCTTGAACGCGGCATCGATCAGCCAGGCAAGCTGCCGCAGCCGCGCGATGCGCGCCTCGGCAGTGGGCGTGTTGTCATAATAAGAGACGTGCGCCATCGGCCTTTCCTTCGTGAGCGCCCCTCAGATCGGGATTCGCAATGCGGGTTTCAATGCTGCGCAACAGGCAAGGTTCCGGCTTCGTCAATGCCAAGCTTGCCTTCGCAAGGCTCTGCTTTACCCTGAGTGACGGCGGCGCTGGCGGGAAAGACGCGCCTGACGAGGAATTAAGTGCACTGTCCGGTTCCCGTAAAGAATGTGCGCCGCGTGCTCTGCGTGTTTCCCGCCTACACGCCGGCTTTCGCGACCTTCGAGCATGCCTATGCGCTGATGGGCGATGTGCGCGCCTTCATGCCGCCGCAGGGGCTGCTGGTCATCGCCGCTTATCTTCCGCCGCTGTGGGACGTGCGCTTCATCGACGAGAATATCGCGCCGGCGAAATCCGCGGATTTCGCTTGGGCCGACATCGTGTTCGTCAGCGGCATGCATGTGCAGGCGCCGCAGATCAACGACATCGACGCGCGCGCCAAGGCGGCGGGCAAGATCACCGTGCTCGGCGGATCGTCGGTGTCCGCCGCACCCGACATGTATTCCGCTTTCGACTACCTGCATATCGGCGAAATCGGCGACGCGACGGACGAACTGATTGCAACGCTCGACGCCAGCATCGAATCACCGCCGCGGCAGATTCGCTTCGAGACAAAAGAGCGGCTGCCGCTCGCCGACTTTCCGCTGCCGGCCTACGACAAGGTGCCGCTGAAGCGCTATTTGCTTGCGTCGATCCAATTTTCCAGCGGCTGCCCGTATCGCTGCGAATTCTGCGACATCCCGGCGCTTTACGGGCGCCAGCCCCGGCTGAAATCGCCGGCGCAGATCATCCGCGAGCTCGACGCGGTCATCGCGCAGCCGAACCCGCCGACGGTCGTCTATTTCGTCGACGACAATTTCATCGGCAATCGCAGGGCGGCGCGCGAAATGCTGCCGCACGTCGTTGAATGGCAGAAGCGGCACGGCTATCGCATCCAGTTTGCCTGCGAAGCGACGCTGAACATCGCCAAGCAGCCCGAAATTTTGGAGCTGATGCGGCAGGCGGCGTTCGTCACGGTGTTTGTCGGCATCGAGACGCCGGAGCTCGAAGCCCTCAAGAGCATTGCCAAGGAGCAGAATGCCGCCGTGCCGATCCTCGAAGGCATCCGCACGCTGAATTCCTACGGACTCGAAGTAACGTCCGGTATCATCTTCGGTCTTGACAGCGAGACGGCGGAATCGGAGCGGCGGCTGATCGAGTTCGTCGAGGCTTCGCAAGTGCCGATCCTGACGATGAATTTGTTGCAGGCGCTGCCGAGGACGCCGCTCTGGGACCGGCTCGTCAAAGCCGGACGGCTTCTCGATGATCCAAATCTCGAATCGAATGTGCGCTTCCTGCGCCCGCACGACGAAGTTTTGGCGAGCTGGCGGCGCACGATCGCCTATTGCTACGCGCCGGAGCGCGTGTTTGCGCGCTATCGGCATCAGATCGAGGCGACGTATGCGCACCGCCTCCGCACACCGGCGCGCGCGAAGCTCACCTGGCGCAACATCAGGCGCGGGCTGATCCTGACGTTCAATCTCACGCTGCGCATCGGCATTTTGGCGGACTACCGCCGCGTGTTCTGGGCCGCGGTGCGGCACGCTTTAATGCACGGCCGAATCGAGGACATTTTCGGCATGACCTTTGTCGCCCACCATCTCATTGTGTTCACGCGCGACGCGTTGCGCGGCAAGGAGCGGGCGTCGTTCTACACGGCGAAACCGGGGGAATTGCCTGAGCCCTCTTCCTTGGAACAGATCGAACAAAAGCAGGTCGCTTAAACTGACCGCCACTTCCCCGGACGCATGGAGCAAAGCGGAATGTGATCCGGGGTCCAGGGATAGATGCGGCTGCTCTGGGTCCCGGATGCCGCTTCGCGGCTCCGGGAATGTGGTTCGCGTTGCGGAAGTGCTACGGCGCGATGATCGGCGAGGCCTCGAGCTTCGGCCGGCGAGGCTCGACGCCAGGAAACACGCTGCCCTCCTCGAACCACGAGCGCGGCGCCGGCGAGCCCCACAGCGTCTGGCGCTGCGGATCGCGCAGGTTCCACTTGATCGGCTCGAGATCGGGATCGACCGTCATATAATCCGAGCAATAGATTTCGATGCGATGGCCGTCGGGGTCGCGCACGTAAAGAAAGAACGCGTTGGAGATGCCGTGCCGTCCCGGCCCGCGCTCGATATTGCCGAGATAGCCCGTCGTCGACATCAGATCGAGGAGGTCGATGATGTTCAGCGGCGTCGGCACCCAGAAGGCGACATGGTGCAGGCGCGGCCCGTAGCCGCTGGTGAATGCAATGTCGTGGATGCCGCCCTTGCGATGCATCCACACCGCCCAGAGCTGACCTGACTCCTCGGCTTCGGTATATTCGGTGATGCGGAAACCCAGCGAATTATAGAAATCGACCGAGGTCTCGACATCATCGGAATAGCAGTTGAAATGATCGATCCTGAGCGGCTTCACGCCGCGATAGAGTTTGTATTGCTGATGGATCGGATTCAGCTTGTCCATGTTAAAATAGAACTCGATCGGCATGCCGAGCGGATCGATGGCGCGCAATGTGCGGCCTTGATACGGTCGTTCGACCCAGCCGCTGGCGATGCCCTGTGAGTCGAAATACTCGCGCGCTTTGTCGAGATCGCTCTCGCTGAACACTTTGAAGCTCAATGATTGCGCGAGCGGGTGATCGCCGCGCTCCAGCACGATGCAATGGTGGCCGCGCTCCTCCATCCCACGCATGTAGATCGCGTCGCTTGTCTCATCGGTGACCTGCAGGCCGAGCGTGTCGAAATAGAAGGCGCGCGAGGCCTGGAGATCGGTGACCGTGAGCACGACATGGCTCAGCCGCACGATGTTGAACGGCGGATACAGAACCGGAGCCGGTATCGGCATATCTCCCCCCGAATTACACGCCGATGCGCGCGATCGAATGGCTGCCGAAGGCGACCGCGACGTTCTTCGTCTCCATGTACGGCACCGCCGGCTTGTTCATTCGGCGGCGCTCCGTTGCGCGCGCGCTTCCATGCGGGCGTGCAGATTGTTTTTGCGCAGCGCACCGTCCTCGTCGATCTCCTCCACATAGACGGAGAGGGCGAGACCGCGCGAGTCGCCAATGCCGGCCGTCTTTGCGGCGATCACGCCCATGATTGCCTCCGCCACGGCGCGACGCTTCTCCAGCGGCCGCCCGCTCGCAACGCGGACGATGACATTGATGAAGGCGTTCTGCGGGTCGGCGTCGGCGATGAAGAAGATGTCGCGCCGCGCCGCGCGCGTGCGCACCGCACCGAGCTTGAAAATGCCGGTCGCAAGCACCGACTGATGCACCTCTCGCACCATGGGATCGATCGCCACGGCGTCCTCCAGATTGGCGGAATATTCGACGATAATGTGCGGCACGCCCGGCTCCTTCGCTAACGCGCACAGCTTACGCCGACGCCCCATAGAAATCACCATTCCGCCCGCGCCGTCGGCATAGCTGGCCGGCTAAAGCTCAGTTTGTCAGCTCCGCCATCACGGGCTAGACAGCGGCATGACCAGTCAGACAGCCGATTTGCGCGAGGGCGCCTCCGGCAGCGCGCGCGGCGAATACATCGTCGCCGCTAAGGTCAGCGCGGCGCATTTTACCAGCCACGTCTACTTTCTCGTGCTGCCGCCGCTGTTTCCGCTTCTGAAGGACCAGCTGCATGTGGGTTACGTCGAGCTCGGCCTGGCGGTCACGCTCTTCAACATTCTGACCGTGCTTTTGCAGGCGCCGATGGGCTTTGCCGTCGATCGGTTCGACGCGCGTTCCATCCTCGTCAGCGGATTGTGCCTCGGCGGTTTCGCCTTTATCTTGTTCGCAGCGGTTCCGACTTATCCGTGCCTTCTGATCGCGGCGGCCCTCGCCGGAATTGCCAACGCGGTATATCACCCGGCGGACTACTCGATTCTTTCGGCGACGATCTCGCCGTCACGCATCGGCCGCGTCTTTTCGCTTCACCTGTTCGCCGGCTATTTCGGCTCCGCCATTGCACCGGCTTTGGTGCTCTTGCTCGCGACAATCGAAGGTTTCCGGTTCGCCGTTGCCGCGATTGGCTGTCTCGGCTTCATTGTCGCGGTGCCGCTCGTCCTCGATGTTATCGAGCGCTCCGCCAATGCGCGGAAATCAGAACCGGTGGCACGCGCGGAACCGCGGGAGTCTATTTTCAGCGTGCGCGTTTTGACGCCCACCGTTTTGTCATTGACCGGCTTCTTCGCGCTGATCAGTCTTTCGACGACGGGGATCAACAATTTCGCCGGGGCCGGACTGCAGGGCGCGCAAGGCATGTCGCTCGCCGCCGCGAATGCAGCGCTCAGCGGCTTTCTGTTCGCCAGCGCGGTTGGCGTGCTTGCCGGCGGCATGATTGCCGACCGCACGATCCATCATAATGCCGTGGCGGCAATCGGTTTCGTCGCGACGGCGATCCTGGTTCTGCTCGTCGCGGTGCTGTCGCTACCGGGGCTTATCGTCATTCTGCTTTTGAGCACGGCGGGCTTCTGCTCCGGATTGATTCAGCCCTCGCGCGACATGATGGTGCGCGAGGCGGCCCCGGAGGGCGCCGCCGGTCGGGTGTTCGGCATCGTCACGACCGGCTTCAATATCGGCTCGGCGATCGGGCCGGTGATTTTCGGGTTTGTCCTCGACCACGGCCGGCCGGCTTGGATTTTCGGCATCACCGCCGGTTTCATGGCGATCACCGCGCTCACCGCCTCATGGTCGCAATGGCGCACGCAGCGCAGGCGGCTGCCCGCGGACGAGGTGAGCGAGGCGGCCTGAGCTTCAGCGCACAGGCTCGCTCCGCCGCCACATCGCGTCGACGCTCCACGGACCAGGGCCGGCGAAGAAGATGTAGAAGAAGATGAAGCAATAGAGGATCGCCGCGTCGCCGCGATTGACCACCGGGAAGAAGCTTTGGGGCGCATGCGCCATGAAATAAGCAACAGCCATATCGCCGGACAGGATGAAAGCGACCGGCCGCGTAAACAGCCCGACCGCTAACAACACGCCACCGACGAATTCGAACACGCCCTGTGTCCAGGACAGCGTGAAGAGCGCGGGCTGCGGATTGCCACCGGCGGGGAAACCGAGCAGCTTTTGCGTGCCGTGCTCGAGAAACAGCAGCGCCACCATAATACGGACGATGCTGAGCACGCGCGGCGCCCACACAACAATCGAATCCGTCCTTATCATTTTTTCTCTCCTACGTGCGATGTCATTAACTCACGTAGGCGGCGGACGTTGCGTCGGCACCGAGGATTTCGACTGCTGATAAACGGATTCCGCAATGGTCAGCAATTGCGGGCGATCGAGCTGCGCGGCAATCGCATAGCCGAATCCATCTTCCGTCCAGAAAAATGCGGACGCATTTTGGCCTTTGACAAAGCGAAACGCCGTCCCGCCCTCGCCGTCGTCGGCACGCAGATAAACCGTCAGCCGCGCGCCGCCGTCGTCCTGATACATAAGCTGCGCAGCCGCGCCCGAACTCGCGGGCAGAAGCCTGCCGCCCATCAGATGAAAACCTTGCGCGGAAAGATCCGGCGCTTTCAGCGGATGATTCAGTCGGCGCGACAGCCATTGCACGAGATGGGCTTCTTGCGCCGCGGCGACTTCGACGGGATGCACCGTCTCGACCGTATAAAGGCGATGGGCCCTCAGTGCTTCGGCCGCAATCGGCGCCTCACCCTGCGCGATGGAGGTTGCGCCGAAGCGCCCATGCGCGAACCAGCCGCCGATCCCACCAAGCGCGACGAGGACGATCGCCGCCGCAACCTGCAGCCAACGGCGCGGGGCGCGCCGCCGCTCGACGGCAAGATTGGCAATGCGCAGACGCGCTGGAATCGGCTCCGCTGCCTTGAATTGCAGGCTCTCGCGCAGGCCATTGCGTGCCGCTATATCCGCGGCGACGCGTTCGCCGAGCGACGAGTTGTCGGCGAGAAAGCGGCCGACAAGCGCGTGACGCTCGGGCGCGAGGCGTCCGTCGACAAACGCGTTGAGATCGTCTTCGCCGATCGGCGGGTCGGCAATCATTTCACTCTCCGCAATTGGGGCGCCGATCCGGTTTCAATGGCTTGGCGAAAGCGCTCGCGTGCGCGGCTCAAACGCGACATGACAGTACCAATGGGAATATCGAGGGCTTTCGCCATATCGGCGTAAGAAAGGTCTTCGACGCCGACGAGGAGCAGAATGGATTTCTGCTCCTCGGTAAGCGTATCGAGGGCGGCGAGGCAATCGCGGACGATGAGCCGGCGCTCCGGATCGCTGTCGTGAAGCGCTTCCGCGGAATCGGCTTCCTCGACATCGGCGCGGGTGCCGCGCCGCGAGCGGCGCCTGAGCTCGGAAACATAGAGATTGCGCAGGATGGTAAAGAGCCAGGCCTTCGGGTTGCCGTCGCGCCGCCGCATGTGCCAGCCGGCAAGCGCATGTTCGAGGCAATCCTGGACGAGGTCATCGGCGGCTTCGCGATCGCGCATAAGGGCCCAGGCATAGCGGCGCAGCCCCGGAATATGCGGCTCCAAAATCGCGGCGACGTCGTCCATGCGCTATTGCTCAGGATGCCGCGGGCCAGCTGTCATCTTGCAAGGAAAACGCTGACCGCGCGGAATTATTCCCTCATGTAGGTCCGCACCGGCGCTCAGGCGCCGGCACGCACCGCGTGACGCCAGGCGGCTTCGGCGAGGGGAACGGCGCGCGATGCCTGCTCCACCGCCCGCGCGCTTGCCGCGGTACCGTCACGCACGCGACCGGCAATCCCCTGCACGATGCCGCACAGCCGGAACAAATTATAGGCAAAATACCAGTCGAGATCGGGAATGCCGTCGCGGCCGGTCTCTTTGCAGTAAATCGTGACAACCTCATCCTGCGTCGGGATGCCGAGGCTGGCGACATCGACGCCACCGAGGGAACTTCGTCCCTCATGCGGCATCGACCAGTTCATCAAGACATAGGTGAAATCGGCGAGCGGATCGCCGAGCGTCGATAGTTCCCAATCGAGCACGGCGGCGACCTGCGGCTTGTCGGCATGAAAGATCATATTATCGATGCGGTAATCGCCGTGAACGATCGAGACGCGATCCTGCGTCGGCACGGTTTTCGGCAGCCATTCGATGAGCCGGTTCATCGGCTCGATGGTCTGCGTCTCGGAGGCGCGGTATTGCTTTGTCCAGCGGTCGATCTGGCGGGCAAAATAATTGCCGGATTTGCCGTAATCGCCGAGCCCGATCGCCTCGGGATCGTATTGATGCAGCCGCGCCAGCGTTCTTATCTCGGATTCGTAGATGGGGCGGCGCTCGCTTGAGGCGACGCCCGGCAGCGTGCCGTCCCAAAAGATGCGGCCCTCGACCATCGACATGATGTAGAACGCCGCGCCGATGACGCCGTCGTCCGTGCAAAGCCCGTAAGAGCGCGCCACGGGAAAGCCGGTGCGCCCGAGCGCGGTGATGACGCGATATTCGCGGTCGATGGCATGCGCGGACGGCAGCAATTTGCCGAAGGGTTTCCGCCGTAGCACGTAGGCGCGCTCCGGCGTGTCGAGCCGGTAGGTCGGATTGGATTGGCCGCCCTTGAATTGCGAGACGGTCAAGGGCCCGCGATAGCCCTTGACATTGTCGCGCATCCATTGATCGAGACGCGCCTCGTCGAAACGATGGCGCTCCTCGACCGGCTTTGTCCCCGAAAAATAATCCGCGGCGGTGGCGCCGCCGGCCTCACTCATTGCAGCGCGGGACCCTGGTTCGTGTAGCGCTTCATCTCGAGCCGGGCGATGGCGCGATTGTGCACTTCGTCCGGGCCGTCGGCGAGGCGCAGCGTGCGGATGCCCGCATACGATTTCGCCAAACCGAAATCGCTGGTGACGCCGCCGCCGCCATGCGCCTGAATCGCATCGTCGAGGATCTTCAGCGCGATATTCGGCGCTGCGACCTTGATCATGGCGATTTCGAGCTGCGCCGATTTGTTGCCGGCCTTATCCATCATGTCTGCCGCCTTGAGGCAGAGAAGGCGCGTCATTTCGATGTTGGTGCGCGCTTCGCCAATGCGCTGCTCCCAAACGGATTGCTCGGAAATGCGCTTGCCGAAGGCGACACGCGATTGCAGCCGCTTCACCATTTTTTCGAGCGCCGCCTCGGCGACGCCGATCGTGCGCATGCAATGGTGGATGCGGCCGGGACCGAGACGCCCTTGCGCGATTTCGAAGCCGCGGCCCTCGCCGAGCAGCAGGTTGTCGGCGGGCACGCGCACATTGTCGAGGATCACCTCGGCATGGCCGTGGGGTGCGTCGTCGAAACCGAACACCGGAAGCATGCGCACGACCTTCACGCCGGGCGTGTCGAGCGGCACCAAAATCTGCGATTGCTGGCGATGACGCTCGGCGTTCTTGTCGGTCTTGCCCATGACGATGGCGATCTTGCAGCGCGGATCGCCGACGCCGGAGGACCACCATTTGCAGCCGTTGATCACATAGTGATCACCGTCGCGCTTGATCTCGGTCTCGATATTGGTCGCATCGGACGAGGCGACAGCGGGCTCCGTCATCAGAAAGGCCGAGCGGATTTCGCCGTTCATCAGCGGCCGCAGCCATTTCTCCTTCTGCGCACGCGTACCGTAGCGATGCAGCACTTCCATGTTGCCGGTATCCGGCGCCGAGCAGTTGAAGACCTCCGAGCCGAACTGCAGGCGGCCCATCTCTTCGGCGCAGAGCGCATATTCGAGATTGGTCAGGCCGGCGCCCTTGAACTCGCCGTCATCGTGCTCGCGCGAGGGCGGCAGAAACAGGTTCCAAATGCCCTCGGCCTTAGCCTTCTTCTTCAGGTCCTCGAGCACCGGCACGACAATCCAGCGATTTCCGTCAGGCGGGTTCATCTGCTCATTGAACGTGTCCCCCGCGGGATAGACATGCTTGTGCATGAAATCGACGACGCGATCGCGCCAATGCCGCTGGCGGTCCGAAAGCGTAAAATCCATGGGGTTCCTCCCGCGCCTCTTAAGCCCCTCGCGGGGCCTTCCTTCGCATCCACGTCACTCGGGGACGCGGCAATCGCGTCCGCTTGTACCAGCACAGGGGCATCGGGCAAGCCGATTGTGCGCGCCCCGCCCGCTTGACTGCGCAGCTCTCGGCGGCGATGAACGCGCCCGCCACCGAAGGACGATCCCACCTCAATCAATGGACGATCCGCATCTGCAGGCGCCGCTCGCCAAATTCGGCGGCGCCACTCCGCCAGCGCCCGCATGGTTCACGCACGCGATGGAGAAGCGCCCGGAGACGGAAACGATCGATGTCGAGGGCCGGAAAATCGAGGTGCTGACCTGGGGTGAGCGCGGACGCCCAGGGCTGCTGCTGCTGCATGGCAATGGCGCGCATGCCGGCTGGTGGCGCTTCATCGCGCCGTTTTTGGCCGAGGAGTACCGCGTCTGTGCCCCGTCATGGGGCGGCATGGGCGGCTCGGATTGGCGCGAAACCTACACGACCGAAACTTTCATCGCGGAGGCCCTTGCCAGCGCGGAAATAGCCGGCCTGTTCGACAGCGAGGTGAAGCCGGTCTTTGCCGGCCATTCCTTCGGCGGCCATATCGCGATCTTCATCGCCGCGCGGTACGGCGAGCGGCAGCGCGCGACCGTCATCATCGATCCGCCGATCTTCAGTCCCGAGCGCATCGTCGAGCGGCGCGCACGACCGCGCAAAGAGCGCATCTATCGCGCCCATCGCGTCTATGCCTCGCTGGAGCAGGCGCTGGCGCGGTTCCGGTTTGCGCCAACGCAAAGCTGCGACAATCATTTTATCGTCGACGCGATCGCGCGCGAATCGTTGAAGCAAGTCGACCGCGAGTCTGGCGAGGGATGGACGTGGCGCTTCGATCCCTTTTTATGGAAGAACTTGCGGCTTTCCGAATCGACGCCGCTCATCAAAGAGTCGCGCTGTCCGATGGCGCTGATTCGCGGCGACCGCTCGCGCTTGATCCGTGCCGAGGACGCCGCTTACGCGATGAGCTTATTGCCGCCCGGCGCGCCGCATATCGCGATTCCCGACGCCGACCATCACGTCATGGTCGATCAGCCGCTTGCTTTAGTCGCGGCTTTGCGTGGATTGCTGGCGGGGTGGCCGTAATCAGTCGAGCGCCATTCCCTTGCGCTCGGGAATGAGGAAATACGTCGCCGCGATATCGACGAGATAGATGATCGCCAAAAGCGCGATCGCGGCGGAGAAGGAATAGGCGCCAGCGAGGCTCGCGATCACCACCGGTCCGAAGCCGCCGACGCCGCGCCCGAGATTGAACAGCACGTTCTGCGCCGTTGCGCGGGCATTGGTCGGATAAAGCTCCGACATCAGCGCGCCGTAGCCGCCGACCATGCCGTTGACGAACAGGCCGATGATCGCGCCGCCGATCAAGAGCGCGGTTGGATTGGTCAGCTGCGAATAGACGAGCACCATGACGAACGCGCCGATCTGGTAAGCGATGAAGATCGGGCGGCGGCCGATGCGATCGGCGAGCTCGCCGAAGAGCCAAATGCCGAAGCCCATGCCGAGAATCGTCACCGCGGTCCACAGTGCCGATTGCGTCAGCGAGAAGCCGAATTGCCGCGCCAGATAATTCGGCATCCAGATCATCAGGCCGTAATAGCCAAAGTTCTGCACCGAGCAGAGAATGAACATGCCGAGCGAGACTTTTGCCGTCGCCGCGTCCTTGACAAGAAGTCTTACGGTAAAGCCCGCCGCTTTGTTGCGCACGAAGAGATCGGGCTCGCCGACGGAGCGGCGGATGACGAAAGATGCCAGCGCCGGCACGAGACCGACCAAAAACATGCCGCGCCAGCCAATCAGCGGCAGCAGCACCGGCGTGATCAGCGCGGCGGCGAGCACGCCCGCCTGCCAGCCAAGTCCAACATAGGAAGAAGCGCGCGCCCGCTGTGAGGCAGGCCAGGCTTCGGCGACCAGCGCCATGCCGATACCAAACTCCCCGCCAAGGCCGAGTCCGGCAATCGTGCGATAGGCAACGAGGTCCCAATAGCCCTGCGCAAAAGCCGAAAGGCCGGTGAACGCCGCAAAGATCAGGATCGTCAGGCTTAACACCCGCACGCGGCCGTAGCGGTCGGCCAGGATGCCAAAGACAAAGCCGCCGATCACCGCGCCGATGAGCGTGAAGGTGGCGAGCGAGGCGCCGGCGGTCGGGCCGAGACCGAGATCCTTCGCGATGGCGCTCAGCATGAAGCCGAGAATCAGGAAATCGAATCCGTCCATCGCGTAGCCGACAGTAGAGGCGGCGAGCGCCTTGCGGGCATAGCTCGACGGCGACGCGGCATCAGACGCGACGATCTCTTCGGCGACGCTCATCCGATCTTCCGCAGCCGTCGAAACTCAGCGGGCGCGCGCCTTTTGCGCGAGCACCTTACCGGGCGCAGCGATTGGTGGCCGCGCAATGATGAGAGCAGCAAAAGGGCAGACGGCGAGTGGGCTAGAAAGCCCTACTCAGTCGTCGTCGGCATTAGTCCCGGCAAGCGCCTCAAGCATGCTGACGATCTTCGAGCGCACGCGCACGTCCTTGATGGCAGCAAAGGCCCGGTTGAGGCGGATGCCTTCGCGGGTGGCGATCAGGTCGAGAACCTGGTCCTTGCCTGCAGCGGCCGACCCGCGTTGCGACTGACCGCCGGCGCCGTCGAAGAAATACGAGACCGGCACTTCCAGGAAATTGGCGATCGCCTGCAGCCGGCTCGCGCCGACACGGTTCATTCCCTTTTCATATTTCTGCACCTGCTGGAACGTGACGCCGAGCGCATCGCCCAGTGCTTCCTGGCTGATGCCCAGCATCATTCGCTTATGACGAATGCGCGCTCCGACATGCCTGTCTATCGGTTGCGGCTCTTTCGGCCCGGCGACGGCAACCTTCATCCAATCCCCCCATTTCCTCATTCCTGCGTGGCGGGGGACTTTGCGCTCAATTGTAAGGCGGGAAAAGGGTACAATACGTGAACCCTCACGTATCTCCCTGTTCCGTGCCGCGGCTTAAGAGCCGACGAGCCGAAGATAGGGGACGCGCGACGGTGCGTCGCCCGGGCCGATGTTGCCGTTGGCGACGCAAGACTTCGCGTCCACGAAATAGGCAAGTTCCTCGGCGACGCCGAGATCGTTCAGCCGCGCCGGCTCAAAACCGGCGCGAACCAGGCCCTCCGAAGCCTCCAAGACCGCCATGCTAACCAGTTGATGCAGCATCGGCTTCGATCTTGTCGCTTCGAGCACGTCGGTGAGCGACTGCACGACTGCAATTAAGTGATCACGCTCGTTCATGATACCCTTCCCTAGCTTCTTCTTATCCCGCCCGGCGCTCGAGAGCGGGGGCCTCAATCCCGATCTCGTCGACCTGCAGCACCGGGGTAGTCAGACCAAACACTTCCTGCGTTCGCGGCAGGGTTGCCTCCGTTACCTCGCAGAAGAACGGGACGACCGGCTCCCCGCCATATTCCGTCGGCAGGGCTAGCGGCCTGGTATGAAATCCCACATCGATGGCGCTGGTGATCAAACCGGGATGCGCCTCGATCAGGAGGGCGCGAATGCCAAGATGGAGACAGGTTTCGACGACGGCCGCATAGAACTCGCCCTTGATCCGAGAAGGGCCATTGCCGTTATCGCGCTTGAACGGATTGATTGCCGCGCGCGTCCATTCCCATATGTCGGGGTCGGTCGGTTCCGGATTGCCCTGCAGCAATTCCGGATAAGCATCGCTTAGGAGATGCGGAGCGGTGGTCGGCAGCAGGCGCGTATAGGTCGATATGTCGCCGCTATCGTCCAAGCCGACGATGTGGACGGCCTCGGGCGTATCGAACTCGTCAATCTCGTGCTCGTCGGCTTTTGCGAGCGTCTCCCACTTTTTGTGATGCACGAAAAAGCGGTGTCGAAACCGATAAACCTTTTCGAGCGTATCGCTATGGCGTGAGAGGTTTTGTTTGGTGATTAGGATCGCCATTGCCGCCCTCCTGTAATTAGAAGCGCGAATTGGCGTAGTCTTCGGGATTTTAATCACTTCCCCAAAAATGGGGAATATCGATCGCTACGTCCCGCTCATATAATCAGCGCCGCACGCATCGCTTCAGCGATCGCGTGGCCCTTGTTCTGCGCGCCGAGCTTTCGCGTCGCGCTTTTCACATATTGCACGACCGTCTGTTCCGACAGATCAAG
>DATAOB010000087.1:0-8302 GCA_036265935.1 Beijerinckiaceae bacterium | reverse complement strand
CCCGATGAAGGTCGCGGCGCCGCCGACGAAGGTCATCAGGAGGACGAGCGCGGACTGCGCCGCGCCGATCGACTGCGTGTTCATGATCTCGAAATTCAGCGCGGCGAGACCACCGGCTATGCCGGCGAACAGGCCGGAAAGCGAGAATGCGATGAACCGCACCATTCGCGCCGAATAGCCGACGAATTCGGCACGTTCGGGATTCTCACGCACCGCGTTGCACATGCGCCCGAACGGCGTGCGCGTGATCGCATACATCAGCAAAATGCAGAGGAAGCACCAGCAGGCGATGAGGTAATAGACCTCGATCTGCGGGCCGAACTTGTAGCCAAGGAACGGCGCAAGCCGCGACCGGTTCGTCGTGATGCCTTCCTCACCGCCGAAAAAGGTTCGTAAGATAAGCGCACTCGAGGCGACGAGCTCGCCCAAGCCGAGCGAAATCATCGAGAAGACGGTCCCGGCGCGCCGCGTCGAAACCGAGCCGAAGACGATGCCGAAGAACAAGCCGGCCGCGCCGCCGATCAGCGGTATCGTGGGCAAGGGAATCGCGTATTTGTTGCGGATGATCGTGTTCATCGCGTGAATCGCGACGAAGCCGCCAAGCCCGTAGTAAACCGCGTGGCCGAAAGACAAGAGTCCCGTTTGGCCGAGCAGCATGTTGTAGGAGAGCGCAAAGATGATGCTGAGCGCCATTATGCTCAGCATGGTATGCGACGTGCCAGAGGTGAGTATGAAGGGAGCGACCGCCAAAAGGATCGCCAGGATAATCCACGGCGCGATCTTCCCGAGCGCGCTCATGTCTCGCGTGTCCCGAATAGGCCGGTGGGCTTGATGATCAGGACCAGGACGAGCAGGAAGTACGGAATGATGGGTGCGATCTGCGCGACGGTGACGGTGCCGAGATCGCCGAACCAGTCGGCGGCGCTCGCGCCGAAGATATCGCTCAAAGAGCCGTTGATCGCGACGGCGAAAGTCTGGACCAGTCCGATCAGCAACGAGGCGGCAAACGCGCCTCCAAGCGATCCGAGCCCACCGACGACAATCACGACAAACAGGATCGGGCCAAGCAGCGCTGCCATTGCCGGCTGCGTGACGAAAGCGGGCCCGGCGATCACGCCGGCAAGCCCGGCGAGCGCGGAGCCGGCGCCGAACACGGCCATGAAGATCGTCGGCACGTCATGGCCGAGCATCGCCACCGTATTCGGATGCGTGAGCGAGGCCTGAATGATCAGACCGACGCGCGTTTTGTTGAGGACGACCAGAAGGGCGACGAACATGCCGATCGCGACGAGCAGCATGAACATCTTGTAGGCGGGATAGGTCGTGTCGAAGAGCCGGAACGCGGTGAAATCGAGCGAGGGCGGGACCCGATAATCGACGGGCAGCTTGCCCCAGATCATCTGCACGACTTCTTCGATGACAAAGGCGAGACCGAAGGTGAACAGCAATTCCGGCACGTGCCCGAATTTGTGCACGCGCCGCAGTCCGAAACGCTCGACAAGCGCGCCGACCACACCGACGAGAACCGGTGCGACAAAGAAGGCAGGCCAGAAGCCGATGCGCCGGGCGATCTCGAACCCGAAATAGGCGCCGAGCATGTAAAAGCTGGCATGGGCGAAATTGAGCACGCCCATCATGCTGAAAATCAGCGTCAACCCGCTCGCCAACATGAACAAAACCATGCCGTAGAGCGCGCCGTTCAGCGTCGAAAAAACGATGATTTCGAGCACGGCCCCCGTCCTCTGCAATGCGCGCCGGACGGGCCAACCCCTCCCGGCGCCCTTCAAATCAGGACGGCCGATCCATCTTGCAGGTGGTCGGTAGCTCGGTGTCCTTGGCCTTGATGATGCCCTGGTTCTTCCAGCCCCAGCCGGTTTTTTCTTCGTCGTATTTTGCGCCGGGATCAAGCGGGCCGAAGCTGGCGATAAACATGTCCTGGAAGAATTGGTGGTCATCTTTGCGCATGTAGCCTTCGCCGCCGTCAAAGGTCGTGAATTTCATGCCTTCGAGCTTCGCCGCGACAGCCTTAGGCTCGTCGGAATTGGCTTCTTTAATCGCCTGCACCAACATGCGCATCTCGTTTACAACGCGCGGATACCAGATCGCCAGGCCGAATTTGCCGCGGAATTCGTCTTCCAGCTTCTGTGCTTCCGGCGGCGAAGAGTTGGGAATGCCTTCGACAATCGCGAACACGCGATGCGAGAGATTGGTTTGTTTGATCGCAGTCGGACCGCCAGCACCACCAGCATAATACGTGTACCAGTCGACCTGCAGCCCGGCATCTGCAGCAGCTTTCAAGAGCAGCGCGATGTCCTGCCCCCAATTGCCGGTGATCACTGTGTCCGCACCGGAGGCCTTGATCTTGGCGACGTATGGCGCGAAGTCGGTAATTTTTAAGAGCGGATGCTTTTCGTCGCCGACGATCTGGACGTCAGGACGCTTCTCCTTCAGCATTTTGCGCGCCGTTGTGCGCACCGACTCGCCGAACGAATAGTCCTGGTTGATCAGATACACCTTCTTGATGTTCTGGCGGTCCTTCATATAGTTCGTCAGCGCCTGCATCTTGATATCGGAATTGGCATCCCAGCGGAAATGCCAGTAATTGCATTTTTCGTTGGTCAAGACCGGATCGACGGCGGCGTAGTTCAGAAAAAGCACCTGCTTGTCGGGATTGCGGTCGTTGTTCTTCACCGCGAAATCGGTGAGCGCCGCGGCGACCGAGGAGCCGTTGCCCTGGGTCAGGAAACGCGCTCCCTGATCGATCGCCTTCTGTGCCTGAACAAGGCTCTCCTGCGGGTTGGTCTTGTTGTCGAGGCCGAGAATTTCGATCTTCTTGCCGAGTACGCCGCCCGCGGCATTAATCTGGTCGGCCAGCCACTGAAAGTGTTTCAAGCCGCCTTCGCCGACGGAGGCGCCGCCGCCTGAGAGCGGATCGATATAGGCGATCTTGATCGTATCGGCGGCGAATGCGCTGCCTGCGGCAACGCTGAGCGCGATGAACGACGATGCCAATAGGCCGCGCATATATTCCTCCCTTTGTGCTTGACCGTTGATTGATCACATAATTGGGCGTTCGGGGGCCTTGTCAACAGGCGCCACACGCCCCAGAGACGCCTTCGACGCGCCGGCTCAGTTTCGCAGACTCGCGCGCAGCACAGCTTTGGCGACCTTCTCAATCGTGGCGCGTGGCATGTCGGGCACGATGCGCACGTCTTCCGGCACCTTGAAAGACGCGAGCCGGCTTCGGCATGCCTCGAGGATCGCACGTTGCAGATCGTCAGGCGCGGCGCCGTTGGCATCTGGTATAACGAAGGCGACCGGCACTTCATCGAGCATTGGGTGCGGCTTGCCGACGACCGCCACTTCGCGAACGCCCGGTACCTCCATGACCACGCGCTCAATTTCCGAGGCGGCGACGTTCTCGCCGCCGACCTTCAGCATGTCCTTGTCGCGATCGGCGAATTGCAGGAAGCCGTCCGCATGCAGAGTGACGCGATCGCCGGTGCGGAACATGCCGCGTTCATCGTAACTCTCAGCCGTCGCTTGCGGGTTGTGCAAATACGAGTGAAACAGCGACAGGCCGGCAATACCCCGTACCAGCAGGTGCCCCGTCTCGCCGGGCTCGACCGGCGTGCCATCGTCACGCTCGACGAAGATGCCGTATTCCGGCGCCGGGCGGCCCATCGACATCGGCCGGTTCGGCAGATGTACCGAACCGACCGTGCCGTGCGTCATCGTCTCTGTCATGCCCCACCAGCCGATTGTCTTGACGCCGAAGGTCCCATCCGAAGCCGGGGAGCAGACGGCGCTGCCCCACAGGCGGAAATGATGTCGCTTCGGGGGCTCGACGCTCATCAGCGCTTTCACGCAGAATGGCACGAGCGACGTCCAGGTGCAGCGGTGCTTCAGCGCGACATCCCAGAACCGGCTCGCCGAGAAGCGTGGCATCAGCACAGCCGTGCCGCCCGCCCATAGAGTTGCCAACAGTGAATAGGCGAGCGCATTGGTGTGGAAGAGCGGCAGAAAGATCAGATGCACGTCTTCGGCGCGCAGGTCCTCATGGATGGCGTTGACCTGCGCACCCCAGAGCGCGTTGGCGTGCGTCCACAGCACGCCTTTCGGCCGCGATGTCGTGCCGGATGTGTATTGCACGCCGATCGGTCGCGCGGGGTCGGATTGCAGGCTCGGCGCAAGATCGGCATCGCCGAGCAGCCCGACGAAGCTGTCCTTCGCGGGCGGCGCGTTGCCGGCAGGCACAGGCGTGCCGTTGTCATGGTCGATCACCGCGATCCATTTCAGGTCGCGCGAGCTTGCATTAACGATTTCGGCAAAGCGCGGCTGCGTAATCGCCGCGACCGCGCCGCTATGCCGAGCGAAATAGGCGAGCTCTTCGGCCGACGCGCGCGCATTCGTGGTCACCGCAACCGCTCCGGCATAAGCGCAGGCAAACCAGCCGATGAGCATTTCCGGGCAATTTTCGAGATGGATCAGCACGAAATCGCCGGGCTTGATGCCGCGCGCGCTGAGGCCCGCGGCGCATTGGCGGGCGCGATGTTCGAATTCGGCGTAGGTCAGCCGCTCGCCCTCACGTTCGAACGGCACCCAAATCACGAAAGGATGATCGGCGCGCGTTTCGGCGCGCAGCCGCATGAGCTGCGCGATATCGAATCCCGCATAAGGCGAGATTGAATTCTCAGGCGTCGGTATCATCCTCCCTCGCGATCTCTGTCGCCTTGTGCTTGATGCTAGGGCAGAGCGTTCGGCGAAAACAACACCTCACTCGTAGGTCGGCGGAGGAACAATGGCGAACATTTTCGATCTCAGCGGCCGCGTCGCCGTCATTACCGGCGGCAATAGCGGAATCGGCCTCGGGATGGCGGAGGCGCTCGCCGGCGCCGGCGCCGGCGTGTCGATCTGGGGCCGCAGCGCGGGGAAGAACGAGGCGGCGAAAGCGCAGCTCGTCGCGACCGGCGCCAAGGTCGAGACGCGGCAGGTCGATGTTGCCGATCGCAACGCCGTGCAGAGCGCCTTTGCTGAGACCCTGAAGTCTTTCGGTCGCGTCGACGCGTGTTTCGCCAATGCCGGGATTGGCGGCGGCGGGCGCCATTCCTTCGTCGAGCGCAGCGAAGAGGAATGGCGCCGCATGTTTTCGATCAATCTCGACGGCGTGTTCCACGTCTTCCAGGCCGCGGCGAAGCACATGCAAGAGCGCGCCGAGGCCGGCGACAAATATGGACGGCTCGTTGCGACATCGAGCCTCGCGTCGCTGTTCGGCACAGCACGCAACGAGCATTACGCCGCGACGAAGGCCGCGCTCAACTCGCTGATCCGCGCGCTTGCCGTCGAGCTCGCGCGTTACGGCATCACCGCCAACGCCATCCTGCCCGGCTGGATCAAGAGCGACATGACCGACAATCTTTTCGGCAACGAAAAATTCGTCGCGAATGTCATGCCGCGCATTCCGGTCCGCCGCTTCGGCGAGCCCTCAGATTTCGGCGGCATCGCGGTCTATCTCGCGAGCCGCGCATCATCCTACCACACCGGCGATTGCCTGCTGATCGACGGGGGATTCTCGAAGTTTTGATGAGCTCATCCTGAGGAGCTTGCGAAGCAAGCGTCTCGAAGGGTTAAGAGGCGCAGTCCTTCGAGACGCGCTCCTTACGGAGCGCTCCTCAGGATGAGGGAATCGTTACGACCTCGCGTCGCAGGCTTCCGTACGCGCCGGCCATGGCGCGTTCTTCTCGGCATAGGCTTTCGCATCGGCCTGCAGAAGCGGCCGTACCTTGTCGCTCAAGGGCTCGATCCAATCGGACACTTTCACGTATTTCGAGCCGTCCCATTGCTGCACAAAAGTCGGGCGATGGCCGTTGTGATCGGAACACGACAGCTTGATCGGCCCGGTAAAGCCTTCCATGCCGAGCGCCTTCAGCCGCGCGGCATCGATATTCAGATCTTCCAAGCCGCGGCGTACGTCTTCGCCCGTCACCACTTTCTTGCCGGTCACCTGCTGGGCGGTGCGGATCGCCTCGGCGATCAGCATGGAATTATAGACGCCGCGATTATAGAGCGTCGTGCCTACTTTCTCCTTCGGCGACTGGCTCTTGCCTGCATCGACGACATATTTCTGAACGTCCTTGATGACCGGGAAATCCGGCGTCGAGCCGTGCCAGTTCAGCATCTTGAAGCCTTTGGCGCCGTCACCCGCACCGCGCGCGTCGTCCTCGCTCGGCCACCAGATCGAGATGAATTTGTCCATCGGATAGTTGGTCTTGACGGCTTCCTTGATCGCCGTCGGCTGCATCGCACCCCAGCCATACATGATTATGTAATTCGGCCGGTCGCGCCTGACGTTCAGCCATTGCGCCGATTGATTCTGCATTTCGGCGGCAGGCACGGGATAGAGCTTCGCCTCGAAGCCGAGCTCCTTCGACAATTGATCGAGGAACGGCAGCGGCTCGCGGCCGTAGCCGGCGTCAAGATAGATGTAGCCGATCTTCTTGCCCTTGAGCTTGTCGAGCCCGCCTTCCTGCGCGGCGATGAACTTGATGATCTGCGAGAAGCCGTCCCAATACGTGTCCGGCGGATTGAAAATCCAGGGGAACGTGTCGCCTTGCGCCGAGGCCGACAGACCATAGGCCATCGACAGAATCGGGATTTTGTCGACCGCCGCCCGCGGAATCAGCGGCAGGGTGATGCCGGTCGACCACGGATTGACCATGACCGGGTTTTTCGGCTTCACCGCTTCGTAGCATTCGAGGCCCTTCTTGGTGTCGTAGCCGGTCTCGCATTCCTCGACGGCGATCTTGACGCCGCCGATGCCGCCGTCGCGCTCGTTCAGCATGGTCAGGTAATCATGCATGCCGTCGGCGATGAAGATGCCGGAGCCGGCGAATGGGCCGGTACGGTAGGTGAAGAGCGGTACGAAGACGGAGTCTTCGGCTTGTGCCGCCGGAACCGCGAAGGCGGTCAGCGCGGTGGTCGCGGCGAGCGCCAGAAGGCTTGTCTTGAGCTTCATTCCATTCCTCCCGTTTGTTCCCGGCGCGCCTCAATAGGGAAAGGGCCAGACGCGCAGTTTCTGCTTGCCGATCTGCCAGAGCCGCGCCAGTCCGAGCGGCTCGACGATCAGGAAGAAGATGATCAGGGCTCCCGTGATCAGGTAGGTCAGATGTTCCACCGTCGCGGCCCCAATCGTCAATCCAAAGGATTCGGGGGCGGCCCGGACGATGATCGGCATGATGTAGATGAGCGCCGCGCCGAGGAAGGAGCCGATCAGGCTGCCAAGCCCGCCGATGATGACCATGAACAGGATCACGAAGGATTGGTTGATGTTGAAGGCGTCGGCCTCCGCCGCGCCAAGCCAGAGGAAGACCATCATCGCTCCGGCGACCCCGGTGATGAAGGAGGAGACGGCAAAGGCGAGGAGCTTCGTTCGCAGCAGCCGTATCCCGATCAGCTGGGCGGCGATGTCCATATCGCGCACCGCCATGAAGGAGCGGCCGACGCGGCCGTGCACCAGGTTGGACACGATCCAGGTGATAATAATGACGATAATAAGAGCGATGTAATAGCGGGTCGTCGGCGTCGCCGACGCGCCCGTGACATGGATGCCGAACAGGGTACGGCTTGGGACTTCGATGGCCCCTGACGGATTGTAATTGTAAAGCCAAGGAAGGCGGACGAAGCACCATTGCAGGAAGAATTGCGCCGCAAGTGTCGCGACGGCGAGATAGAAGCCTTTGATCCTGAGACTCGGCAGGCCGAACAGGACGCCGACCGCGCAGGAGACAAACCCGGAGAGGACGATCCAGACGAGGATGTTGATCGCCGGAAAAGCCGTGGAAAGCTTGTAGCAGGCATAGGCCCCGACCCCCATGAAAGCGCCGGTGCCGAGCGACACGAGGCCGGTATAGCCGGTCAGGATGTTGAGCCCGATCGCCGCGAGCGAGAACACCAGGAACGGGATCAGCACCGCCTGCAGCATGAATTCGTTCGCGGTGAGCGGCAGCACCACGAAGGCGATCAGCAGGACGACGGCGAGCCCTATTCGGTCCTCGCGCAGCGGGAATACCCCGACATCGGCCGCGTAGCTCGTCTTGTATTGCCCGGCCTCGCGGTAAAGCATGATCAGATCCGCTCGATGATGCGTTCGCCGAACAGGCCCTGCGGCCGGTAGAGCAGGAACAGAAGCGCGATCACATAGGCAAGCCAGCTCTCGATGCCCGAACCGAGCAGCGGGCCCCAGTAGAACTCGCCGAGCTTCTCGCCGATGCCGATGATCAGTCCACCAACGATCGCGCCGGGG
>DATAOB010000086.1:0-17752 GCA_036265935.1 Beijerinckiaceae bacterium | reverse complement strand
ACGCGCGCCGGGGATGTTTTCGCGCGCGTGCTCGTCCGCTTCACGGATGTCCACAAGGGTGGCACCCTCACTAAGAAGCCGTCGGGCCTCTGTTGGGGAAATCGTAGGCAGGCTCATGTCGAATGCTCCGTTCGTTGTCGTCAGCAGCCTTTCTGGTGTTCGCAGAAAAGCCTGTGCAAGGTGGAGAAGAGCTGTTCGATCCGAGGGTCTGCGATGCGATACCAGAGCGTCTGGCTCTCGCGACGATACGTCACGAGACCCTCCGCCCGCATCTTGGCCAAGTGCTGGGACAGCGCCGACTGGGACAGGCCGACGGCATCAGCAAGCGTGTTCACGTTTGCCTCGCCCCACTCCACCAGCTTGCAGAGGATCATGAGGCGCCGCTCATTCGCGAGCGCGCGCAGCATGCCCGCAACCTCGCCGGCGTTCTCCTCCATCACTTCGGGATCGAACCTCTGTCGGCCCACTGCTTACTCCTTACTTAAGACCTTGCTTATTTAGAGATGGCTCATATCTTTTGCAAGAGGCGGCGCGGCCGCAAACAACAGAGTGTCAGGTCATGTCAGGAGAACCCATTATCCAAGCGTTCTTCGACGAGCCGACGAACACGATCAGCTATCTCGTTGCTGATCGCTCGACCAAGCACGCGGCGGTCATCGATCCAGTGCTCGACTACGACCACAATGCGGGCGAGGTCGACACGCGCTCGGTCGAGGCGATCCTGCGCATGGCGGAAGATGCCGGCTACACCATTGTGTGGACGCTCGAGACCCACGCTCACGCGGACCATCTCTCGGGCTCGCCCTATATCAAGGCCAAGACGGGAGCAAAGATCGGCATCGGCGAGCACATCAAGGAAGTGCAGCGCATCTTCCGGCCGGTGTTCAATGCAGCGGACCTGAAGACCGACGGCAGCGACTTCGATCACCTGTTCAAGGACGGTGAGCGCTTCAACATCGGCGAGCTCGAGGCGGAGGCGATCTACACGCCTGGCCACACGCCGGCCGACATCACCTACAAGGTCGAGGACGCCGCGTTCGTCGGCGACACGCTGTTCATGCCCGACTACGGCACGGCCAGGGCCGACTTCCCGGGTGGTGACGCGCACCAGCTCTACCGCTCGATCAGGCGCTTGATGACGCTGCCCCCCGAGACTCGGCTCTTCATCTGCCACGACTATAAGGCTCCCGGCCGGGACCATTACGCCTGGGAGACAACGGTCGCCGAGGAGCGTGAGAAGAACGTGCACGTCAAAGACGGAGTCACGGAAGAGGACTTCGTGGCGATGCGCACGGCGCGCGACGCGAAGCTCTCCGCTCCGCGCCTGCTTTTGCCTTCGATCCAGGTCAACATCCGCGCTGGCAGGTTCCCGCCCGCTGAGGCGAACGGCGTGCGCTATCTCACCATCCCGGTGAAGCTGAGGGGCGGAGCGGAACTCTGCGCGTGATTAGCAGCAGGACAGCGCCGGACAAGAGACCGGCTGACGACGGAGACCTGACATGATGCAGGGCATGATGGGTGATGGCACAGCGGGCGCAATGTTGTGGGGCATGGGCCTGTTCGGCGTGCTCGTCATCATCGTTCTCGTGCTCGCCGCAATCGCACTCGCGAAGTACATCTTTTCAGGCCGGTAACAGGTCCCTTCGGTCCCAGCCCCAATCTGGTTTTGAACACCGGCTATACCGCCACTGATATTCCTGTTCCCGCCGGCGTCGGTCCGACCGGCAGGGCGACGCTGCAATAGCCTTCAGCTCTTCGGGCGCGGCGGCGCGGTCGCCACTTCCGGCGGATAGACGATTTCTTGGCTCTTGTCCGGCATCCACTGGATGACGATTCCCGTGGAATCCTTTAGCAGCCGATCATCGGCAAACGACAAGCCCTGTGGACGCATGAAATAAAGATCGGGATCGCCAGGGGGAATATTCACCTTGGCGAACGCCGCCTTGATTGCAGCGCGGTCGCTCGAGCCTGCTGCTTCGAGCAGACGCTGCAACACGCGCGCTGTCTGCGCGCCCTGGATTGCGCCTTGGCCGATCTCGATCTTGAGATTGGCCTTGTCCTTGAGCTCCTGCACGATGTTGCGGACGGAATCCAGTTTCGCCGCGGGGCTGAAGCCGGTCATGCCGAAGAGGTTGCGGGTGAGCACGGCCTTGCCGATCTGATCGCCCAAATCCTTCCACAGCACTGTGTCGGAAAAGCCCGCCGTCCCGCCGAAGAAGATCGCATCGTTGTAGTTGAGGCTGAACCGGGCCTGGTGCAGCAAAGTGCCGTCGCGTGGTGTCACGAGTCCGGCGGTCGCATCCGGTTTCATCGAGCGGATGCGCAGCATCGCGGCGGTCTGGTCTGCGGCTTTCAAATCGAGCGGCACCTCGCCGGCGATGTTGAAGCCAAGTTTGGGCAGCCGCTCTTTCAACGCGGCATTCACCAGCTGGCCGGCTTCGTAGTTCGAATAGACCAGCATGACGTTCTTGATCGGGTAGCCTTTCTCCTTGGCGAGCCAACCCAAAAAGTTGGCCATTGTCGCCGCGTAACCGCGGTCATATGGAAAGCCGAGCGAGTAAAGGTATTCGGATTTCGAGCCCGCCGCCCACATCGACAGCGTCGGCATTTTCAGCTCATCGGCCACCGGCGAGATCGCCAGCATTTGCGGGCTAAGCAAGCCGCCGACGATCATCGCGACATTTTCTTCGGTGGCGAGGCGGCGGGCTTCCGTTGCGGTGCGTGCGCCTTGGCTCGCATCGTCGGCGAGAATCAATTCGATCTTCGCCCCGCCCATACTCTTGATGCCGCCTTCCGCGTTGATCTTGTTGATCACATATTCGAAGGCGGGTTCCGATTCCTGCGCGTAAGGCGCGAAATTGCCGCTCATCGGTTGAATGACGCCGATGCGTACGACCTTAGTATCCGCCGCCGCTGCCTTCATTACAACAAGTGCGGCGAGCGCCTGCAGCGCAAGCCCGAGTGCAATGGTGGCTCGTCTCGACATGAGGACCTCTTGGCTTCCCTTTACCGGTGTTTTCGGCCGTGCGAACCTCGGAATCAATCGAGACGATCGTTTACCGGCCGGCCCGCGGAAGAAGCCTCATCTGAATGTTGCCCTTACTTTCGGTCAAGGGAGTCACGAAGTCGTTCGGCGGCCTCATCGCCGTCGATGACGTCTCGTTCGATGTTGAAGCAGGGGAAATCGTCGTGATTATCGGCCCGAACGGCGCCGGCAAGACGACGCTCTTCAACCTGATCTCCGGCTTCATGCCGCCGGAGGAAGGCGAGGTGCTGTTCGAGGGTGCCGGCCTCGCCGGTCGCCCGCCGACAGCGATAGCGCGGCTTGGTCTGGTGCGCAGCTTTCAGATCATGCAGGTTTTCCCCGATATGAGCGTGCGCGACGTGGTCACCGCAGCGGCGCTGCTGCGTTTGCCGATGAACGCTGCCGTGGCTCGCGCCGACGGCCTTCTTGCCGACGTTGGCCTCGCTCATAAGGCCGATGCGAAGCCGCCGTCGCTTTCGCTGCAGGACCGCAAGCTCCTCGAAATCGCAAAATGCATCGCGACCCAGCCGAAGCTGCTGTTGCTCGACGAGGTTATGGCCGGGCTGACACTTGCCGAGGCACAAACGCCGCTCGCCCTCATCCGGCGGATGCGGGAACAGGGGCTGACATTCGTCCTCGTCGAGCATGTCATGCCGATCGTCATGGACATCGCCGACCGCATTATCGTCATCAATTTCGGCCGCAAAGTCGCCGAGGGCGCGCCGGAGGAGATCGTCAACAATCAGGCGGTACGTGACGCTTATTTCGGCGAGGCGATCGATGCTGCGCATTGAGGGTCTCACCGCTGCGTATGACGGGCCGCCCGCCTTGTCGAACGTGTCCTTGCATGTCGAAAAAGGCGAGATACTCGGCCTGCTCGGCGCTAATAATAGTGGTAAGAGCACACTGATTAATTGCATATCCGGCCTGGTCAGGCCGCTCGCCGGTCGCATTTCATTCCAGGGCACAGACATCACGCGTTTGAAGCCGCACGAGCGCGTCGCGAGCGGCATCGTACAAGTACCCGAAGGGCGGCAGGTCTTCCCGAAAATGTCGGTCATCGAAAACCTGCTGCTCGGCGGAACGTCGCGCGCCGCGCGTCTCCAGCGCGGCACGCGCCTCGATCAGGTGCTTGCATTGTTTCCCCGCCTTGCGGAACGCCGGCCTCAGCCGGCGGGAACGCTCAGCGGCGGCGAGCAACAAATGCTGGCGATCGGACGCGCGCTGATGAGCGGACCGCGTCTGCTCATGCTCGATGAGCCATCGCTCGGCCTGTCGCCGCTTTTCGTGCAGATCATTTTCAAAGCGCTCGGTGAGCTCAACAAGCAGGGCCTCACAATTCTTTTGATCGAGCAGAACCTAACGCTGACGCTGGCCTATGCTGGGCGCGGCGTCGTTCTCGAACGCGGCCAGGTCGCTATCGAAGGTGCGCGCGACATGCTCAAAGACGATCCGCGCACGCGCGCGGCATATCTAGGCCTGTAGGAAGAAGCGCTGGTGGACACTCTCCTATTGCAAACGCTCATTCAGGGGCTTCTGATTGGCGGCGCGTACGCGCTGATCGCGATCGGCATGTGCCTCACTTACAACGTCAGCGGCATCGTCAATTTCGCGCATGGCGACTTCCTGACGTTGGGCATGTTCATCGCCTTCGGCCTGCAGGGTGCGGCGGCGCTCGATCCCTACATTTCCGTCGCGATCACGCTGCCGCTGCTCGCCGTCCTCGGCGCGCTCACATATCAATATCTTTTGCGTCCCGTCGCCCGCAGCCACGCGCTCGTGATCATTCAGCTGACACTCGGATTGTCCTTCGTTCTGCAGAACGGGCTCTTGATGATCTTCGGCGGCCAGCCGGTGCGCACCCCTTCCGCGGTCGAGGCTTCCATTCTGGTCATCGGCGATTTGTTCATCCGCACACCGCAACTCATCGCCTTCTCCACATCGCTGACTCTGACGCTCGTCCTGTTTGTCGTCCTCGGCTACACCGAAACCGGCCGGCGCATCAGGGCGGTTCATCAGAACCCGCAGGCGGCGGCACTGATGGGCATTGATGTGCCGCGCGTCCGCACGCTCACTTTCGCGGCTGGTATCGGCATTCTCGCCATTTCCGGCGCGCTGCTTTTGCCAGGGACGACGATCTGGCCGGCGCAGGGCCTGCGCTTCACCGTGATCACCTTGATGGCGCTGATTCTCGGCGGCATGACCGATTTTGCCGGTGTCTATATAGGCGCGCTGGTCATCGGTGTCGCCGAAGCGGTGGGCACGGTTTACGTCGCCGGTACTACGGGCATGATTTTGCCCTACGCGATTTTCATCCTGGTTCTGCTGTTGCGTCCGAATGGCCTGTTCGGTCGCGCGACATGACGCCGGCCTTCTTTGATACATTACGCACACCGTGGCTCTGGCTTCTGGTCATCATCGTCGCGAGCTTTCCCGGGTGGCTGTCGTCCTACCATCTCGGCATTGCCATTCTCGCGCTGCTCTATGTGAGTCTTGCGCTCGCTTGGAACATCGTCGGCGGCATGGCGGGCCAAATTTCGCTGGCGCACACCGTCTTCATCGGCATGGGCGCTGTGGTGGCGACGGCGCTCAATCTGCGGCTTGGGCTCAACCTGTGGTTCGGCCTCGTGCTCTGCGCATTCGGAGCGGCCATTCTTGGAATTTTTCTCGCGCTGCTCGATTCCCGCTTCCGGTTGGCGCACCTCTCCTTTGCGCTGATCACGCTCGCCTTTGCCGAGATTGGCGAGCTCGTCGTCACCGGCTCGGATTTTCTGGGTGGCGCCTCTGGTCTTTATTACCCAAAAGCTGCTGGCGGCCTCGCGCAATTCAATTTCGGCGGCAGCACCGGCTATCTTTTTGCGGCGCTCGTGCTCGCCCTCGTTTGCCTCCTGGTAAATGCCGCGATACTCGCCTCGCCGCTCGGCTTCTATCTTAGAGCATTGCGCGACAACGAAAATGCCGCGCAGGCGATCGGCATTCCCATCCTGCGCAATCGCGCGGTCGCGATGGCGATCAGCGCCGCGTTGAGCTCTGTCGTCGGCACGCTTTACGCGCGCTATCTCGGGTTCGTCGATCCGACGCAGCTCGCCTCGCCGACGCTTGTCATCGAGATCGTATTGATTGCGACGATCGGCGGCTTGGGCACGCCCTGGGGCCCGCTCGTCGCCGCGGCGGTGCTCGTGCCCGCTGGCGAGCTTCTGCGCGGCAAATTCGGCGGCGTGCTGCCGGGCTTGCACTACTTCCTCTATGGCGTACTGATCATCGTCGTTGTTCTGATAAGCCCGGAGGGGTTGGTGCCGCGGCTCGCGTCACTGCTGCAGGCCGTGAGGCGCAAGGCGGGAGAAACGCCATGAACGTCCAGTTCGCTCCTACTGAATCCCCGCGCAAACTCGCCAATGACCTCAGCGCGCCGGACGTGATTGGCCTCAATTCCTACGTGATCGACAAATCCTTGCAGGACGTGCTGCGGCTGCGGCTTGCGCCGGATCTGTTCGCGCATCTTGAGCCGCATTTCGAGAAGCTCGGCGCGCGTGCGGCCGCCGATCTCGATGCGAATGCGCGGCTCGCCGATCGCCATCCGCCGATGCTGCATCATCGCGATCGCCATGGGCGCGAGGACCAATGGATCGAGTTTCATCCGGCCTATCGCGCCCTCGAGCACGCGGGCTTCGGCGATTTCGGCCTCGCCGCGATGTCGCATCGGGCCGGCGTGCTCGGTTGGCCTGAGCCGCTGCCGCCGATCATCAAATACGCAATGACGTATTTGTTCGCTGAAGCCGAGTTCGGCTTGCTCTGCCCGATCAACATGACCGATTCGCTGACGCGCGTGCTGCGCCGCTTTGCGGACGATGCGATCCTGCGGCGTTATCTGCCGGGCCTCACGGCACTCGATCCGGAAGTCGCGCTGCAGGGCGCGATGTTCATGACCGAGAAAGCCGGCGGCTCCGATGTCGGCGCGATCGAAACCAGCGCGCGGCCGAACGGCGATCGCTGGTGCCTTTATGGCGAGAAATGGTTTTGCTCGAACGCCGATGCCGATCTCGCTCTCGTATTGGCGCGGCCGGAAGGCGCCGGCAAAGGCACGCGCGGGCTCGGTCTGTTTTTGCTGCCACGCGTCCTTCCCGATGGCCGCCGCAACTCCTACCGGATCGTTCGCCTCAAGGACAAACTTGGCACACGCTCGATGGCGAGCGGCGAGGTTGTCATGGACGGCGCCGAAGCCTGGCTCGTCGGCGACATCGATCGCGGCTTTGTGCAGATGGCCGAGATGATCAATGCATCGCGTCTGTCGAATGCTGTGCGCGCCGCCGGGTTGATGCGCCGCGCTTTTCTTGAAGCGCGCGAAGTTTGCATGCATCGTGTGGCATTCGGGCGCCGGCTGATCGATTTCCCGCTGCAGCGCCGGCAGTTGATGAAAATTCTGCTGTCCGCCGAGCAGGCGCTCAGTATGGTCATGTATACCGCGACCGTTCTCGACGCAGCCGATCGCGGCGCTACGGAGGCGGGTCAACAGCTGCGCCTGCTCACGCCGTTATTAAAGTTTCGTGCCTGCCGCGATGCTCGCAAGGCCACGGGCGACGCGATGGAGATCCGCGGCGGTTGCGGCTATATCGAGGACTTCGTCGAGGCGCGGCTCGTGCGCGACGCGCATCTCGGCTCGATCTGGGAAGGCACAAGCAACATCGTCGCGATCGATGCGGTCGAGCGCGCCGTCGGACGCAAGAACGCGGATGCCGCGCTGGAGCAGAGTCTCAGTCGACAACTGAGTGAAGCCGTCGCGTTGCCGAACCAAATCGTCACACAACTGGATCGGCTGGTATCGCGCGCCTTCGCTTTTGCGCGCGAGGTTGCTTCTGCCAAGGATCAGAGCGCAATGCGCCGCGCCGCCTCAGCCTTGTACAACATCACAAGCGCGGTGCTTCTCGCCGGGGAGGGTGCGCGGCTTGGCGAGGCACGCGCCGATTGGAGCCGGGCGGCATTGGCGGGTCTCGTCGTCCGCCACAAGCTTTTGCCGTCCGATCCGTTAGCGGATTGGGCGTCCGACGACCTTTTGCCAAGCGAGGCCCTGATCACAGGCGCAACGACCCCAGAAGCGGCGCTACGCGCTTATTGGGCGTGAAGCGACGCCGATTCACGCACAATCCTGCCGCCGCTCGCCCGCGACAAGATTAGCGTCAGCCGTGCGCTGCCGACGGATCTGTGACCAACTCTGGAGCGCCGGTCCCACACCATCACGCCGGACACGCGGCAAGCTGTGTGTTGGCGATCGCAGAAGGCGGAGACCGTCCCCGGTACGATGTGGTAATACCGCTCCGGCCAGACGGCGATGTAATTGAGCTTATCGCGCAGAACCTGCTGCCGTGACATCGGCTTGCCGTAATAGATCACGCGGTCGGCATAGTAGCGGGACACGTTCGCAGCGTTGATCCCATTGTTCGCAGACCATGTGTCGACGTAAGCCTCCAACCGGCGCTGCGCTGTCGCGGTGCTCAGCGGACTGTAGGCTTCCTGGCTAAAAGCGGCTGAACACGATCCCGCAAAAGCAACCGCCGCAATCCACAATCCGCGCATGATCCAGGGCTCCCCTTGTTCTCCGCTCGCGCTCTCCAATCGTTAATTGGGCAGGAAGTTGCGTTGGCGTCGGTCGTTGCGATCCTTCTAAATAGCCGAAAGCTTCTTCAACAGGGGATTCAAAGACTTGGGCGTAGAACCTTGGCCGTTTAAGCTGAGCGTTTGCGATGTCTAAGCTCCAGATAAATCTGCATCCGGACTTCCAGCCGGCTTCCCGGCTACCGCGCAGGAACTTGCGGCTTCTCAACCGCGAGCCTCTCTCATCCGAGTTGTCGTTCCTGCTCAGTATAGTCGCGTGCTTGGCAGCGCTGTTCCTGGTCTATCTACTTTTCTTCCGCTGAACTGAGACGGGTTAGCCGCCGAGATAGGCCGCTTGTACGTGCGGGTTGCCGATGAGGTCGGCACCCTTGCCCGACGTTGCGATCACGCCGGATTCGAGAAGATAGGCGTAGTCGCACATCTCCAGCGCGGCATAAGCGTTCTGCTCGACCATGAGCACGGTCGAGCCGCCGGCGCGGATCTCCGCGATTATCTCGAAGACCCGCTCGACGATGTTCGGCGCGAGGCCGAGCGACGGCTCGTCGAAGAGGATGAGTTTCGGCCGCGACATCAGCGCCCGTCCGATCGCTAGCATCTGCTGCTCGCCGCCGGAAAGCGTACCTGCGACCTGCTTTCGCCGCTCGGCGAGGCGCGGGAACTGATCGAAAATGCGCGCACGATCGGCGGCGATTTCAGCCAAATCGCGGCGCAGGTAGGCGCCCATCTCCAGATTTTCCTCCACACTCATGTCAGGAAAGACATGGCGGCCTTCCGGACAATGGGCGATGCCGCGCTTCAAAACTTGCGGCGGCGAGCAAAGTGCGATGTCTTCGCCCTCGAAGATGATGCTGCCCCGCGAGGGCTGGAGCAGCCCCGACAGCGAGCGCAGCATCGTGCTCTTCCCGGCGCCGTTGGCCCCGATGAGGGCGACGATCTGGCCTTTCTCAACGGAAAGCGACACGCCTTTCAGTGCAGCGACGCTGCCGTAGCGGCATTCGAGGTCGCGGATTTCAAGCATGCGCCGCCCGCTTGGCGCCGGCCTGTCCGAGATAGGCGCGGATGACCTCTGGGTTCTCGCGGATCGCCGCAGGCTCTCCCTCGGCGATGATGCGCCCGTAGTTCAACACGACGATGCGATCGGAAACGCCCATCACCATCGGCATGTCGTGTTCGACAAGCAGGATCGTCATGCCGCGCTCGCGGAGCTTGCCGAGGAGCCGCATGAAGCGGCCGGTCTCCGACGCATTCATGCCCGAGACGGGCTCGTCCAGCAGCAACATGGACGGCTTTGCCGCGAGCGCCAGCGCGACGCCGAGCAGGCGCTGATCGCCATAGGGCAGGGAGCCGGCCTGCTCATGCGCATGTTTACCGATTCCGACCAGATGGAGAATGTCCCACGTGGTTTCGCGGAGCTCGCGCTCAGATTGTCGCTCGCGCGGCAATCTGAGCAGCGTGTCGAGCAGCGTCGAGCGGCCGCTGAGATGCAGACCGGTCAGCACATTATCGAAGACGCTATGGGCGCGAAAAACGCTGGTGCGCTGGAAGGTGCGCACGAGGCCGAGGCTCGCGACCTGATGCGGCTTCAGACCATTGAGGGACGTGCCGCGGTAGCGCACCTCGCCGGCACTCGGCTTCAGAAAGCCGGTGATCACGTTGAACGCGGTCGTCTTGCCGGCGCCGTTCGGGCCGATGAGGCTCAACAGCTCGCCTTCATTGACGACGAAATTCATGTCGGCAATGGCGACCAGGCCGCCGAAATGCACGGCGACATGCTCAATCGTCAGTGCGGGCGCGCCTGTCACTCGACCGACGCCGCCGATTGCGACGCGACCCGCGGCTGCTTTATCGGCCCACGGGGAAACCAGCGCTCGATCGCGGGCACGATCCCTTGCGGGAGAACGAAAATGATCGCGATCATAAACGCGCCGTACAGGATCCATTGCACTTCCGGTGCGGCGAAGGAGCGCACGATGACAGGGATGGCGCCGAAAATCGCGCCGCCGACGACCGGGCCGGCAAGCGTACCTTTGCCGCCGGTGATCACCATGATCACCATTGTCACCGTGTAGAGGAACAGGAAAATGTCGGGGTCGATGATGCGGAGATAATGCGCGTAGAGGCTGCCGGCGGCGCCGGCGATCGCGGCGGAGACGACAGCGGCAAGTACGAGATAAGCGGTGACGTTGATGCCGATAGAGACGGCGAGGGATTCGTTTTCCTTGAGCGCGATCATCGCGCGGCCGATGCGCGACTGCACGAGATGCTTGATGACGATGTAGGCGACCAAGCCGACACCGAGAACGAGATAGTAATTGCCGGCCTTGCCGTAGAGATTGACGTAGCCGAGACCCGGCAGGCCCAGCGTGAACGGCGGGATACTGGTGAGCGCCAACGGACCCTGTGTCAGCTCGACCCAGTTCAATGCGACGAGCCGCACGACCTCGGCGAAGCTGATCGTCACGATGACGAAATAGGCGCCACGCACGCGGAACGACAGTTTGCCGACGAGATAGCCGCAGAGGCCGGCAAACACGATCGCGAGAAGGAAACCGTAAACGACCGGCCACGGCTCGTGCACGACATGAAAGCCTTCGAACAGCTCCACGTCGAAGCCGAGCGAGGTCAACGCGCTCACATAGGCGCCGATGCCGAAGAAGGCGACGTGGCCGAGACTGAGCTGGCCGGTGTAGCCGAGCAGCAGGTTAAGGCTCATCGCCGCGATGGTGAAAATGCCGGTCGTGATGAAGGCGTTTAGTATGTAGGGATCGCCCAGCCAGAGCGGGACCGAGGCAAGCAGCGCCACGATGACGTAAGAAAACAACCGCCTCACCCGATACGCTCCGCCCGCGCGAAGAGGCCGGTCGGCTTGATCAGGAGCACAGCGATGATGATCAGGAAACCCATGGCGTCGCGGTAGCCGGAGGACACGTAACCGGCGCCGAGCTCTTCGGCGAGCGCCAGAATGAAGCCGCCGATCGTCGCGCCGGTTACGTTGCCGAGGCCGCCAAGAATCACGATAGCAAAGGCTTTCAGCGAAGCGATGTCGCCCATATGCGGCGAGATCACGTAGGCTGGGCCAAGCAGCGCGCCCGCGGCGGCCGCGAGGCTCGACCCGATCGCGAAGGTCGCGGTGTAGATTGCCTGCACATTGACGCCCATCAGCGAGGCCGTGTCGCGGTCCTGGAAGGTGGCGCGCATGGCTTTGCCAAGCTTCGTGCGGTTTATGAGAATGTAGGTCGCAACGATGAGCAGAAGCGCCATCAACAGCACGAACGCGCGCAGATACGATACCGACACCGGGCCCATCACCAGCGGCGTCTCGGGAAAGGGCGTCGAGACGGATTTCGCCACGCCGCCCCAGACCAGCTGTTCGCTATTTTGCATGACGATCATGGCGCCGATCATGACCAGCATGGTCGTGTCGATGTCGGCGTCACGCATGGGACGCAGCAGCAGGAGTTCGATCAAAGCGCCGAGCAGCAGGCCGGCGATGATCGCAACCGGCAGGGCGAGAAGGAAATTCAATCCAAGAACGGAGATGACCAGGAAAATGAAATAGGCGCCGAATGTGTAAAGCTCACCATGCGTGAAGTTCACCACTCGCATGATGCCGAAGATGAGCGTGAGCCCGATTCCCAGAAGCGCGTAGGTGCCGCCGAGGATCAGGGTATTGGCGATGTGCTGGAGAAACTCGGCCAAGCGATTTGATCTGAAGGAGCGGACTTATGTTTCGCGTGAGCACGCGCAAAACAACGACCTCATCCTGAGGGCACGCGAAGCGTGCGTCTCGAAGGATGGGCAAACGGAACGCCTATCGGTTCTTCGAGACGCCCTCCTGCGGAGGGCTCCTCAGGATGAGGTGCGTTGGTCGATCACATCGTGGGGACGACAACCTTGCCGTCGTCGATCTTGATCAGATAGACGTTCGGCACGCTCTGGCCGCTTTCCTTGCCGCCCGGCCCCTGCTTCTGGAATTTGATGTCGCCGTTCAACCCCTTGACGTCGATATTCCAGAACGCGGCGCGGATTGCTTCGGGCTCTGCCTTCCCGGCCTTTTCGATCGCTGCCGCAATCGTACGGATGCCATCATAACCGCGGAAGCTTTCGGTCACGCCGGGGAAGTCGAAGCCGCGCTTCTTCCATTCGCCGATGAAATATTTTGCCGCCTGAGGGTTGGGCGTTGCGTCGGGCTGCCACGGCGCAAAGGTCGCGAGGTGGACCGTGCCGTTTGCGGCGGTGCCCGCCTGTGCGATCAGCTGATCGGGGTTCTGCGAGCCGCCGGTCGTGATGATCTGCTTTTTCAGGCCAAGCGCGGCCGCCTGCTTCAATACCAGCGTCAGCTGTTCGACCGCCGTCGTCACCATCAGCGTGTCGGAGTCCGACGATTTAATCTTGGCGAGCTGCGCGCTCATGTCCTGCGCCGCCTGATCCATCGTCTCGACGAGGCCGACCTGAACGTTGTCGGCCTTCAACATCTTGCCGAAATCTTCCGCCGCGCCGCGCCCCCAATCATTGTTGATGACGAGGAAATCGACCTTCTTCAGGCCCATCTTCGGCACCATCGGCTTGAACGCCGCGGCCTCGACCGACGAGGGCGGCGAGATGCGGAAAATGTATGGATTGCCGGATGTGGTGATCTTGCCGGACGACGACGTCTCGACCAGCATCGGCACCTGGTATTCCATGAGCTTCGGCATAACAGCGAGCGTCAGACTGGACCCCCAGGCGCCCATGATCACCGGCACTTTATCGCGGGTGATCAGCTTCTCGGCGACAGCGGCGGCTTCCGTCGGGTTGCTCTTATTGTCCTCTATGACCAGCTCGATCTTCTTGCGCAGAACGCCGCCCTTGGCGTTGATCTCGTCCGCGGCGATGCGCGCGCCGTTGACCACGTAGGTACCGGAGGCGGCGAAGGGGCCCGTCAGCGGCTCATTGACGCCGATCTTGATCGTCTCCTGCGCGAGTGCCGTTCCGGCCAGGAGGGCGACAGCGGCCGCGCCAGCCAGTATCTTCAATCTTATCATCGTGATCCTCCGCTCAAAGGCACCCTCGGTCCGGTCTCTCGCCGAACGGCTATTCTCGTTGCACGCGACGTGCCAAGCGCCGCATCCTAGAACGTCTCGGCGCCGCGTTCAAAGAGGCCGCTGTGCCGGCTGCACGCCAGATCAGCGCATCCTTCGGTTGCGACTTCATCCCTTCAGCCGCGGCACGATTTCGCGCGCGATGATCTCGATCTGGTCCATCCGGTACTTGTATGGGACGAAGACGATTTTCTGCACGCCGACGGCGATGTGCTCCTTGAGCTGGGCCACGCATTCATCGACCGAGCCGATGATCGCGCTCTCGCGCGTGCAGTCGCTATGCGAGGGGAAATCCCATTCCTTGTTGAGCCAGTCCATCATCTCCTCGCGCACCGCCTCGCGCGAGGCGCCGACCATGATCGGCAGCTGGTTGGCGTTCATAAGCCCGTCCGGGTTCTTGCCGGCCGCCTCGGCGGCGGCACGCACCTTGTTCCAGGATTTCGTGAAGTCCTGCGGCTGGTAGAAATAGGTGAGCCAGCCGTCGCCGGCCGCGCCGGCGCGCCGGAGCACGCGGTCGACATAGCCGCCGATCAGGATCGGCACGTACGTCTGCTTCGGCTTCGGGTACATGACGGCCTTGGAAATCTGATGGCTCATGTAGCTGCCGTTGACCTGCTCCTCGCTCCACAGGCGGCGCAGGATTTCGAGATTCTCGTCCATCAGCTTGCCGCGCTTTTCGAACGGAATGCCGACGGCGTCGAACTCCCGTTTGTACCAGCCCGATGCCATGCCGAGCAGCAGCCGCCCGTCCGAGAGCTGGTCCATGCTGGCGAGCTGCTTCGCCAGCGTCACTGGATTGCGCAGCGTCAAAACCAGCACGCCGGTGCCGAGCTTGATCTTGCTCGTCCGCGCGGCAATGGCGGTCAGCGTCGTCAGTGAGTCAAGCACGGGGAAATTCGGCTCGACGCCAAGCAGGATGTGATCCCAGACCCAGATCGAATCGAACCCAAGCTCCTCCATGCGCACGCCGTAGTCGACGAGCTCCTTGGCGTCGGGCATTTCCGGGTAAGCGGTGAAATTGCGCGCGGCGATGCCGAACGTGCCGCTCAATACAGTCTTCAAGCGTGAATCTCCAAAAAGATCAGGCGGTGAACAGGCGCTCGGGATCCAGCATCCGCAGTGTCGCCAGCTCGGGCTCGCTCGGCGGCTCGGTGACGGCGAGATCGTTGTCAAAGATCAGCTCGAAGCCGGTCTTGTCTTGCACCTCTTCGCGGCTAACGCCGGGATTGAGAGCGGCAACCTTCATGCGCCGCTCCTCGTCCTCGAACGAGAACACCGCGAGTTCGGTGACGACGCGGAACATGCCGCCGGTCGGCAGGCCGCTTTTCGCGCGCGAGTCGCCGCCGCTTATGAAGCCGGGGCTGGTGATGAAGTCGACATGCTCGACGAAGCGGCGCTTCTCATGCTTCATCGCGACGATCATGTTGGCGAGGCTCGAAATATCGTTGCCGCCGCCGGTGCCTGGAAGGCGCGTCTTCGGATGCGCGGGATCACCGATGAACGACGAATTGAGATTGCCGAATTGATCGATCTGCGCGCCACCCATGAAACCGACGTCGACATAGCCGCGCTGCAACAACAACAACACTTCGGCGCTGCCGAGCACCATATTGGCGCGCTTGGTGCAGCGCTGATCATTGGTCGACGGCGGCAGCTTCCCCGGCTCGACGAAGGCGCCGATGACGCCGCCTTCGAACAGGATCGTCAGCCCCGGGCAGCGCGTGCGCTGCGCCAGCGTCGCAGCCAGCAGGGGGACGCCGACGCCGGCGAACACGACCTGCCCATCGCGCAACTGCCGCGCGCTGAGCACGGTGAGGATTTCGTTCGCGGTGTAGCGATGCGGCTCAATCATCGTAGATGCTCCGGCCGCGGCGCGTCGCATCGAGCACTTCGTCCATGCCGATCAGCGATAAAAACTCGGTCCAGGATTTCGGCTCGTAGACATAGCGGTCGAGGTAGTCCTTGAGGCCGCCGATTGGATCGCCATTCACCTGCGCGACGTAAGTCTCCATGTGCTGCATCATCGGCTCGTAGGCGCCGTAGCATTCGTGCGGGGCGCATCCGTACGGCACTTCGACCACCGCGTCGACGCAGAAGAACGGGATCTTGGTCTGGTCGGGCGCGCGGCGGATCTGGTCGTTCGAAACGATGCGCTCCGTCGTCAGAATCACGCGGTTCGCCGCCATGGCGAGATCGATGTCCATGAATTGTAAGCCATCGATCTGCGCGTTGCCGTAGGCGTCGCAGCGCTGCACGTGGATGAGCGCGACATCGGGATTGAGCGCCGGCACGAGCAGAAGCTTCTCGCCGGTGAAAGGGCAGTCGATCTCCTTTGCCTCCGGCCGCTGCTTCAGAACGTCGGAGCCGAGCATCGAGCGGATCGGCATGAACGGTACGCCCATCGCGCCGGCGCGAAAGCGCATGCCGACCGCCATGTGACTCCACTCATCATAACGCGCCGAGCCTTTCTCAATGTGATGGCGCATGACCTTGGAGAGGCCCCAGAGAATGCTCTGCGCGAACCAGCTCGTGATCATGTGATCGCAGACGCCCGAGCCGAACAGGAGATCGCCATCGGTCGAGACGATGCTGCGCGAGCAGGAGAGGTGCTTCTTGCGGGCGCGGATCAGCGCCCAGATCATCGCCATCGGCGTCCGCGACATGGTCGAGCCGCCGATGCCGACGCTCATGCCGTCCTGCACAAAGGACGTCGCGTCTTCAAGCGTGACGACTTTCTCGCGCAGGCTCTTGTCGCGCCGCGACAGTTCCTCGCGAAGCTGCAGATAGGGCTTGACCACAGCTTCGTTCACGCGGTGGCACTCTTGCGCGCGGAGTTTCGGGTGACTCCTGCTTCCGCATTGAAGCTTTCGATCAGTCGGTCCCAGGCGGGAATGCTGTCGACGAGCCCGCACCAGAAGGACTGGTCCTTGCGCTCTTCGAAATCGTCGAAACGCACGCCCTGCTGCTCGACCCACGTATAATAGCCGAGATTGAAGATGCCCTTGCGGTTCTGATGCCTGAGTTGCAGCATGTGGTCGTCGGCGATCGCCTCGAGGGAGCCGGCAAAAATCTCCCCGGCATTCACCTCGTCGAACCCTTCGGGATAATGTTTCGTGCGATAGCTCTCACGCTCGCTGCCATAAAGCGCGGCGCTGTCGGTCGCGACCGTCATGATCAGATCGTCGGCGTCGAGATCGAGATGTTTGGCGAGCTTGATCGACGCGACGATGTTGGCCAGACCGGATATGCCGATTTCGGCAAACGAATCGACGAGCGCCCGATCGAACTTGCGGCGTTTGACGAGATAATCGCGTCCGATGGCGCTGCCGAACAGAAGATTCAGCCGGTCGCTTGCCGAATCCGAGACGGCGATCACCGCATCCATATTCATCACGTTCTGAATGAGCGGAATGTGCTTGTCGCCGATGCCCTGGATGTTGTGCTCCCCATAGCCGTTCTCGAGCATGGTCGGGCATTCCAGCGCCTCGACCGCGGCGATTTTGGTTCCGTACTTCGCTTTCAGGTAATCGCCGGCGGCGAGGGTGCCGGCGGAGCCGGTCGCCGAGACAAAGGCGGCAAGCCTATGCGTGCCGCCGGTTCCCTTCACATCGGAAAATACGCGTTCGCATGCCGCACCGGTGCAGACAAAATGCGCCATGTAGTTCGAGAAGGCGGAGAACTGATTGAGGATGACGTTCGTCTCGTCTTTCTCCAGTTCCGCGCATTTGTCGTAGATTTCTTTGATGTTGCTCTCCGTGCCCGGCGTGCGGATAATGTCAGAGGGATCGGCGACCCACTTTTCCAGCCAATCGAAACGCTCGCGGCTCATCCCTTCGGGCAGAACTGCAACGCCGCGGCAGCCGAGAATGCGCGAGATCGCCACGCCCCCGCGGCAATAATTGCCGGTCGATGGCCAGATCGCTTTGTGCTCGGCCGGATCGAAGCGGCCGGTCGCAAGCCGCTGCGCGAGACCGGCATAGGCGGGCAACACTTTGTGCGCGCCGATCATCGGAAAGCGGCAGCCGAGCAGAACGAC
>DATAOB010000085.1:0-14382 GCA_036265935.1 Beijerinckiaceae bacterium | reverse complement strand
GCATCGGCGAACAGCGTTAACAGCTGCTCGTCGCTTACTGCTGCGCCGGCTCGATCCGAAATTGGGCTCACTGTCGGTCCCGTTAGTCCAAACCTCGCTGGCTTCGGCTGGCCCTGCACGCTAATGTGAGCCGGGGAGGAGGGAGATAATTGCAGCAAGCTACGCGTCGCCTGCGTTCGAAGCAAGAATGGAGCGAGGGGGAGCAAATCTATGCTCGCACAGGTTGTTGCATTCGGAGCGCCGCTCCGCGCAGCGCCTCCGAATAGCGATGGCGATGACTACGGGGCTGGCCCGTCCTTTGACCGGGATCAAAACCCAAGCGAGGAGTTGCCGTATAAAGTCGAGCTTTGGAATACGAACGGAACGTCCGTGGATCTTATCTTGGCCGTGACGGCCAGCCCTAGCATCGGCTATGCTGCGTAGTATGCAGCGACGCGCGAGCACCCCAATCGCCAAATCACGCCGCGTCACAAGAACAGCATTATCTCGCGCTGGCCGGGCCCCGGACACTGATAAGGGCACGAGAGGAAAGGCTGATGATCGAGCAGGATCGCAATGGCGAGAAGGTGCTTCCCATCACCGCGCGCGGCCGGTGCGGACGACGATCTCGGTTACCAAATCGTGCTTGCACCGAGCTTGCTCGCCAAGGCCGCGAGCGGCCAGCTCGCCCGGGCCATTTTCAACGCGGCGAAATCCGAGCAGCCCGAACGGCGGATCATCTTGCGCAAGGACGCGCGCGTGATCGTCGATAGCTCAAGCGGGAAAATGCGCTAGCAGACCTCAAGGCTGAAGGCGGGCGCGGTTGCGAGACTGCGAACGCCCCATGACTTCCGGCGGGCTGTCGTCGCGCTCTTCGCTACCGGGCCGCGACGGCTTCAGCGACTCGGCAATTTTCAAGACCTCAGCGCCTAGATCAGCAATGGCTTGTCGTACGAGCGCGGTTTCGGCGTGACTTTGCTCTGCCCCTCCATCTTCCGCCGGCCTTGCCTCCTGCTGTTTTTGCGCGCGGCGTTCTTGCTGCATACGGCGGGCGCTTTCCAGGGGGCCAGTGAGCGTCGCGATCTCGGCGACTTGCGTCGCGTGGCGCTCCGCCGCGGCGGATTGCAGCGCGCGAATCCTGTTCTCCTGTTCCTCAACCTTCCTCACCGCCGCGTCGTGCCGCTGCTGCGCCGCGTCCCGCGCCTGCTCGCCGGCGACGCGCGTCCTGTCGGCTTCCTCGACCCGGCGCCGCAGCGTCTCGATCTGATCCCTGAGATCGGCGGTTTGCAGCGCCTCTTCCTCGAGCCGGCGTTGGAGGGTGGCACGTTTCACCTCGAGCCCATCCCGCTCGGCGCGGGCTAGATCGCGCTCGACCTGCAGGACTTCGGCTTCGGACACCTTCGCCTGCAGGTTCTTCTCAAGGTCCTCCCGCTGATGGTTCAGCGCAACGATGCGCAGGTCGAGCGCCGCCGCGCGCATCTCGAGAGCGGCCAACGCGGCGCGCTGCTCGTTGGCGGGCTGGTCGAGTGCGGCATGCTCCGCGCGCGCGCCTTCCAGGGTCTCGCGCATCTCCGCATGCGAGGCGTTCTCATCCTCGAGCGCCTTTTGCAGCGCGCCGAGCGCCACTTGCGCCTCGTCCATCTCCCGCTGCAACCCGTCGCGGGCCTCGCCGAGCGCGCGTAGCTCTTCCCGGGTCTGCGAAAGCTGCCCGTTCAGGTCGTCGATCATACCGGCCTGGCGGCCGATCTCGCCCATATGCTGGGCCTGAGCATCGCCTGCCGCTTCAAGCTTTTGCTCGATGCGGCGGCGCTCCACGGCAAATTCCGCCCGCAGCTGATCGCGCTCGGCGACGATTTCTTCCATCGACAGGGGGAGCAGCATTTCGAGCCGCCGGCCGGCGAGGCGTGCCGCACGGCGTTGCACCGCCGGCAGAAAGAGCAGCCCGAACAGCGCCGCGACCAGGAAGCCGAGCGCAAAAATCATCGCCTGTTCAATCAAGGCGCTGCCTCAAGAACCACCGGAACGACCGCCAAAGCGGCGCGACAATGCCACGGCGGAATCGTGAAAGCAAAAGGCACGCTGTCGCGTGCCTTGCAATGTCGTACCCTTCGTTCCGCTGGGATCAGAACGGGTTCCAGGTCGATTCCGGCGTGAACTTCAGGTAGCCGAGGTTCAGTCCAAGCCGCGCGCCAACCCCGGAGCGGATCGGCACGATGACCACATCGTCGGCGCGCAGTGCCGTCAAGCCGAAGCCGCCGACGAGATAGGCCGATCCGTCGACGCCGCCGAAGCGGCGGAAAATCGCCTCCACAGCCGGGAGATTGTAGACGAGCATCATGGTGCGGTCGCCGTCCGCCCCGGCGTCGAAGCCGAGCGAGGGGCCCTGCCAGTAGACGCGGCGGTCGCCGGCATTTCGGGTGTACATCACGCCCTCGCCGTAGCGGACGCCGCCGACAAAGGCTCCGGCGCCCTCCTGGCCGAGGATGTAGGCGTTCGGCCGGCCCCATTTCCGGGTTGCCGATTCCACCGCCTCTGCGAGGCCGCGCGAGATCGAGCCGAAGAAGCGGTGGCCGCTGTCGACGATCTCATTGTCGGAATAATTGCCCGGGCGTTCGCCGAGGGCGGCGAAAGCAGGACTTGCGGCGGTCACTGCCGCCAGTGTCAGGATCGCATCCCGTCGGCTGATGGGGCGCATGCAATATCTCCGGTCAAACCAGCATCAGATTCGCCCGCAAAAATGTCGGAGCCGTGACCATGCCGGTGGCGAGGTACGGACCGATTTTGCCGGGATGTGGTTAAGGAAGCTTTGCCATTGCAGCCGCCGGCAGGCGTACATAATCGGCTGCGCGCCGCGGATCGATGCCGCCCCAGGCGATGAAGGAGCCGTTGCGGTAGCCGTCGCTCTTCTTGCCGTAGCAGAGCGGCTCGCCTTCGGGGGAAAGGACCTGGCCGCCCGCGGCCCGCAGGATGGCTTCTCCGGCCGCCACGTCCCATTCCATCGTCGGGCCGAAGCGGGGGTAGAGGTCGCCCTCACCCTCAGCGATCAGACAGAATTTGACCGACGAGCCAACCGGCCGGCGTTGCTTCAAGGGCAGGCTCGACAGCAGCGCTTCCGCCTCTTCCTCAAAATGGGAGCGGCTCGTCAGCGCGATCATGTCGTGGGCGGGAACCGGCCGCGCATGCAGTTGCCGCCGGGCGGGGGCCGCCGGCAGAGGCGCGCCTGGTTTGGCCTCGCAGCCATAGGCGTGATCGCCGCCGAACCAAAGCTTGCCTAGAGCGGGGGCGTAGACAACGCCGGCTTTGGGCCTTTGATCGACAACGAGCGCAATGTTGACAGTGAACTCGCCGTTGCGATGGAGGAATTCCTTCGTGCCGTCGAGCGGGTCGACGAGAAGAAAGCCGCGGCCGCACATGGGGATCACCCCGCGCGAGGCCGATTCCTCGGCGATCACCCGCCAGTGCGGCAAACGGACTGCCAGTGCGGCAAGGATGACCTGCTCGGCGAGCTCATCTGCCTGACAAACCGGGGAACGGTCAGGCTTTACGCGCGCACCCGGATCGCCGCGCTCGTAGACCCGCATGATTGCGGGTCCAGCCTGCAACGCAACGTCGGCAAGGATTTCGGCGATCTGGTCGTAGGAAAGACCCGGTCGCGCTTGGGTGATTGGACCGAGGTCCATGAAAGGCCAAGCCTTTAGAGCTGTTCCAAGCTCATGTGCGCTAGCTCGATGATGGTTTCAAGGCAAGCCGACCTCAATCGGCGCAAGATCAGCTATGTCGTCGTGTACAATTGACCCTGTGAGGCCAAAATGTCAGCATTGCTGACTTAAATGCGGCACCCGATCAGCCTAGATTCCAAGGAAACATGCCCCGGCGGTCAGGCCGGGCGGGAGACGTCCTATGGCGAGCGAAGTTTTTGACCGCGGCCTCGGCGCGGAGGACGCGGCAACGCGCGTCGCCGAGGCCTTCGACCAAGTCTCCCTGAACGACGTTTTCGACCTCTCCAAGCACCGCGTCTTTGCCTCCGGCACGCAGGCAATCGTGCGTCTCCTGCTCATGCAGAAGGAACGTGACCGCCTCGCGGGGCTCAACACGGCGGGACTGATCACCGGCTATCGCGGTTCCCCGCTCGGCGGCATCGATATGCAGATGCATCGCGCCAAAAGCGTGTTCGATCCGAACGACATCAAGTTCATGCCGGGCCTCAACGAGGATTTGGCCGCGACAGCGATCTGGGGTGCGCAGCAGGCCGAAATTCGCGGCGAGGGCAAATACGATGGCGTGTTTGCGATCTGGTACGGCAAAGGGCCGGGCGTCGATCGCTGCGGCGACGTTTTCCGCCACGCCAACCTTGCCGGCACCAGCAAGTATGGCGGTGTGCTCGCGCTGATGGGCGACGACCACACGGCAGAATCGTCGACGACCGCGCACCAATCCGATTTCCATCTCGTGGACGTGATGATGCCGATCCTGTCGCCCGCCGGCGTGCAGGAGATCTTGGATTATGGAATCTACGGTTTTGCTCTGTCGCGCTATGCGAGCGTGTGGACCGGCATAAAATGCCTGAAGGATACGATCGAATCGACAGCTTCGATCGACGGCCATATCGATCGCGTGAAGATCATCACGCCGGACGATTACGTGATGCCGCCGGAGGGGCTCAACATCCGCGTACGCGACGGCATTCTCGAACAGGAAGCGCGCCTGCAGGATCATAAACGCGACGCGATGCTGGCTTTCCTGCGCGCCAACAAGCTCAATCGTATCATCACGTCCGGCGGACCGAACGCCAAGATCGGCATCATCACCGTCGGCAAATCTTATCTCGACGTGCGGCAGGCCTGGGACGATCTCGGTATCGACGAGGTCAAGGCCAACAATCTCGGCCTGAGGCTTTATAAGATCGCGTGCCCTTGGCCGATCGAGCCGCGCGGGCTCATGGAATTTGCGCGCGGTCTCGACATGATCATCGTCGTCGAGGAGAAGCGCTCGCTCATTGAAGTGCAGGTGCGCGAGGAACTCTACGGCACCGCAAACCAGCCGACGGTGATCGGCAAGAAAGACGAGAACGCCAACTGGCTGTTCCCGGTCAAGGCCGCGCTCGATCCGAACGACATCGCGATTGCGATCGGCACGCGCATTCTGCGCTATCATCGCGACGAAGAGCTAGAGCAGCGCGTGCGCCGCCTCGAACAGGCGCAGGCCATGCTCGCCGACACCAAGGATGCCGCGGTGCGCATCCCATATTTCTGCTCCGGCTGTCCGCACAACACGTCGACGCGGGTGCCGGACGGCATGCGCGCTTATGCCGGCATCGGCTGCCATTTCATGGCGCAATGGATGGATCGCTCGACCGAGGGCTACACCCATATGGGCGGGGAGGGCGCGAACTGGGTCGGCGAGGCGCCGTTCTCGACGCGCGGCCACGTCTTCCAGAATCTCGGCGACGGCACCTACAATCACAGTGGCTCTCTCGCGATACGTTTCGCCGTCGCGACGAACACCAACATCACCTACAAGATTCTGTTCAATGACGCCGTCGCAATGACCGGCGGTCAGCGCCATGAGGGCGGGCTGACGGTCGACATGATCGCGCGGCAAGTCGCGGCGGAAGGCGCGAAGAAAGTCGCCGTCGTCACCGACGAGCCGGATAAATATACGTCGGTGCATTGGCCGGCGGGACTTACCATTCATCATCGCGATCATCTCGACGAGGTGCAGCGCGATCTCGCCACCGTTCCCGGCACGACGGTCATGATCTACGATCAGACTTGCGCGGCCGAAAAGCGCCGCCGCCGCAAACGCGGCACGTTTCCCGACCCCGACAAGCGCGTCATCATCAACGACCTCGTATGCGAGGGCTGCGGCGATTGCGGCATCACCTCGAATTGCGTGTCGGTGCAGCCGGTCGATACCGAGTTCGGCCGCAAACGGCAGATCGATCAATCGAGCTGCAACAAGGATTTCTCCTGCGTGCAGGGCTTTTGCCCGTCCTTTGTGACGGTGCATGGCGCAAAGCCAAAGAAAGGCGCGCCGCAGAAGATCGAAGCCGGCAATTGGCCTGCTCTGCCGAGTCCCAAAATGCGGGCGATCGGCGAGACGCCCTACGGCATTCTCGTCACCGGCGTCGGCGGCACCGGCATCGTCACGATCAGCGCCATTCTCGGCATGGCCGCGCATCTCGAGAACAAAGGCGTCGGCATCATCGACATGGCCGGGCTCGCGCAGAAGGGCGGCGCGGTTTATTGCCATGTGAAGATTGCCAACAAGCCGGAAGATATTCACGCGATCCGCGTCGCCGCGGGTGAGGCGGACCTCGTGCTCGGCTGCGATCTCGTCGTCGCCGGCACGAAAAAGGTGCTCGCTTCGATCGACAAAGGCGAGACCGGCGTCGTGATCAATACTGCGGAAGTCTATCCCGGCGATTTCACCCGTAACGCCGACTTTTCGCTGCCGGCAGAGCGGGTGAAGCGGGCGTTGCGTTCGACCGCAGGCGGGGGAATTTCATTTATCGATGCGACGAGCATCGCCACCACGCTCATGGGCAATTCGATCGCCGCCAACATGTTCATGCTGGGTTTTGCCTGGCAGCAGGGGCTCGTGCCGCTATCCGAAGCCGCGCTTTTGAAGGCGATCGAGCTCAATGGCGAAGCGGTCGAGATGAACACGCAAGCCTTCGTCTGGGGCCGGCGCGCCGCAGCCGATCCCGCGGCGGCGGATGCCTTCGTGACGCCGCTGCGCAAGCCGACCGCATCGCGCGAAATTTCGCAGACGCTCGATGAGATCGTTGCGCGTCGTGTGGCGTTCCTGACCGATTATCAGAACGCGGCTTACGGCGAACGCTATCGTTTGCTGGTGCGCCGGGTCGCCGATGCCGAACGCGCGCGCGTGCCCGGCGAGAGCGCGCTCGCCGAGGCCGTAGCGCGCTATTACTTCAAGCTCATGGCCTACAAGGACGAATACGAGGTCGCGCGGCTTTATACGGACGGCAGCTTTGCCAGGCAGGTCGCCGCGACCTTCGAAGGCGATATGCGGATGGAAGTGCATCTCGCGCCGCCGATCCTCGGGCGCAAGGACGATAAAGGCCATCCGAAGAAGACGACATTCGGTCCGTGGATGTTCAAAGCGTTCGGGCTGCTCGCGCGCTTCAAGTTCTTGCGTGGCACGCCGCTGGACATTTTTGGCTACAGCGAAGAACGCCGCACCGAACGCAAGCTCATCGCCGACTACGAGGCGATGATAGACGAAATTCTCGAGGGACTTTCGCCGCAGAAGCACGCGATTGCCGTGGCGTTGGCGAGCATTCCGGAAAAAATTCGCGGCTTCGGCCATGTCAAGGCGCGCCACCTCGTGCCGGCCAAGGCAGAAGAAGCGGATCTCCTCGCAAAATTCCGCGGCGAGACGCCGGCCGTGCCGCTCGCGGCGGAATGATAATGCGCCGTAATCGCGCGCGATGATCGGCAAGCTTTCCGGCATCATCGATTCGTTCGGCGAAGATCATGTCATTATCGACGTGAATGGTGTCGGCTACGTCGTGACGTGCTCGTCGCGTACGCTGCAGCGGCTGCCCAAGCGTGGCGAGCCGGCGTCGCTCGCCATCGAGACGCAGGTGCGCGAAGACGCGATCCGGCTTTTCGGGTTCACCTCCGATGGCGAGCGCGACTGGTTTCGGCTTTTGCAGAGCGTGCAGGGCGTCGGCGCGAAAGTGGCACTGGCGATCCTCGGGATTCTCTCGGCCGGCGAGCTCGCAACCGCGATCGGTACGCAGGACAAAGGGAGCGTTGCGCGCGCGCCGGGCGTTGGCCCGAAACTCGCGGCGCGCATCGTCGCGGAGTTGAAGGACAAGGCGCCGGCGCTTGCCGCGGTCGATCCGGTCGTCGCGCGGCTTGCCGGCGAGGAGGAGGCCAAGAGCGCGCCGCGCCCGGTGCAGGACGCGATTTCGGCGCTGGTCAATCTCGGCTATGGCCGGCCGCAGGCGGCGGCGGCCGTTGCCGCGAGCGTCAGCGCGCTCGGCGAGAGCGCCGAGGCGCCGGCGCTCATCCGGCGCGGGCTGAAGGAACTGGCCCAGTAGAGCGATTGCCGCCGGTTATTCTCCGTGCGGAGAGCGTGGTACTAACGCGGTGTCTCGAACGGCTTCGGATTCGCAGCGCTCTTGCCGACCCATCCCCGCCTCGTTACCCCCGTAGAGCGCGCCGACGATCCTGACGCGTCGCTCAGGCCGCAGACGCTCGCCGACTTCACCGGCCAAGAGGCCGCGCGCAAGAACCTGAAAGTCTTCGTCGAGGCGGCGAAGGCGCGCAAGGATGCGCTCGATCATGTGCTGTTTGTCGGCCCGCCGGGCCTCGGCAAGACGACGCTGGCGCAGATCGTCGCGCGCGAGCTCGGGGTGAATTTCCGCGCGACGTCCGGCCCGGTGATCGCCAAAGCCGGCGATCTTGCCGCGCAGCTCACCAATCTCGAAGAGCGCGACGTGCTGTTCATCGATGAAATCCACCGGCTCAATCCGGCGATCGAGGAAATCCTCTATCCCGCGATGGAGGATTTCCAGCTCGATCTGATCCTCGGCGAGGGGCCGGCGGCGCGCTCGGTGAAAATCGATCTCGCGCGATTTACGCTGATCGGCGCGACGACACGCGCCGGCCTTTTGACGACCCCCTTACGCGACCGTTTCGGCATTCCGATCCGGCTGAATTTCTACACGGTCGAAGAGCTGGAGACGATCGTCAAACGCGGTGCGCGCGTGCTCGGCGTGGCGATGTCGGAGGAGGGCGCCAACGAAATCGCGCGGCGCGCGCGCGGCACGCCGCGCATTGCCGGGCGGCTGTTGCGGCGCGTGCGCGATTTCGCCGTGGTGGACGGCGCGGCGACGATCGATCGCGTCGTCGCCGATCGCGCCTTGCGCATGCTCGACGTCGATGCGATCGGCCTCGACCAGATGGACCGGCGTTATCTCGATACGATCGCGATCTCGTTCGGCGGCGGCCCGGTCGGGATCGAGACCATTGCGGCAGCTTTGTCCGAGCCGCGCGACGCGATCGAGGAGATCATCGAGCCGTTTCTGATCCAGCAGGGGTTTTTGCAGCGCACCCCGCGCGGCCGTGTCTTGACCGGCCACGCCTTCCGCCATCTCGGCCTCGCCGAGCCGGCGCGGCCGGCGGCGCAATTCGGCCTGTTCGCCGAGGAGGAGTGAGCTGCCGTCGCACCGCCACGTCGTCCGCGTCTATGAAGACACCGATTTTTCCGGCTCCGTCTATCACGCCTCGTATTTGCGCTTTCTCGAGCGCCGCCGGACCGAGCTTCTGCGCTCGCTGGACATCCATCAGGCGGCAATTCATTCGGGAGAAGCGGGCCCGATATTTGGATTCGTCGTGCGCGCGATGAAGATCGAATTCCTGAAGCCAGCGCGCATGGACGATCTGATCACGGTCGAGACGGCGGTGATTCGCGTCGGCGGCGCCTCGGCCGAACTCGCGCAGAGGATTTTGCGCGAGCCGGACCTGCTTCTGACGGCGGATGTCCGCGTCGCCGCGGTGGCGAATGGCCGTGCATTCCGGCTGCCGGCCGAGATACGCGATAAGATGCGGGCCGGCGCATTGCGGCATCAGCGTGCGAGCTTACGCTGAATGCTGTTCTACGAGCCTCTGTTTCTGTTCCTGTTTTTTCCAATCCTGCTGGTCATCTATTTTTTCCTCGGCCATACGCGGCCGGCACGCAAATGGATTCTGGTTCTCGGAAGCTTCGTCTTTTATGCCTGGAGCGAACCGATCTTCGTGTGGATCGTGCTCGCCTCCAGCCTCGCCGATCAATGGATCGGGCTTTACATCGGTGCATCAAAAGCCGACCGGAAACGCAAATATGCGCTGGCATTGGGCGTCGTCCTGAACATCGGCATTCTCTGTTACTATAAATACACGCTCTTCCTCATCACCAATGTGGACTCGCTGTTGCAGGCGCTGCATAAGCCGCAGCTTGCGATTCCGGCAATTGCATTGCCGATCGGTGTATCCTTCGTGGTCTTCGAAAAGATCACCTATCTCGTCGACGTCTATCGCGGCCTAACCAGCCCCGCCCGCAATTTCTCGCAATATCTGACCTATGTCCTGTTCTTTCCGAAACTGCTCGCCGGACCGATCATCAAATATCACGACATTGTCGGCCAGTTCGAGCAATTCCCCGAATCCCACGTCGACGATTTCTTCATCGGCTTGTCGCGTTTCATGCTCGGCCTGATCAAGAAGACGCTTCTCGCCGACACGCTCGCTACCGGCGCCGATCTCGTTTTCGCGCAGGACCCGGCGCATCTCACCTCATCCGACGCTTGGTGGGGGGTCCTGTTCTTCACATTGCAAATCTATTTCGACTTTTCCGGCTATTCCGACATGGCGATCGGCATCGCGCGCATGCTCGGCTTCCGGCTGCTCGAGAACTTCAACAAACCCTACATCGCGACCAGCATGACCGACTTCTGGCGGCGCTGGCACATTTCGCTGACGAGCTGGATTCGCGAATACCTGTACTTCCCGCTGGGCGGCAACCGCGCCGGAGCCGCACGCACCTATCTCAATCTATGGATTTGCTTCCTCGCCTCCGGCATGTGGCACGGCGCAGCTTGGAATTTCGTGCTGTGGGGCGCCTATAGCGGCCTTTTCCTTATTTTGGACCGACTTTTCCTCTTGAGCTGGCTCAACCGCATGCCGGTCTGGCTCGCCAACTTCGTCACAGTCCTGGTGGTGATGGTCGGCTGGGTCCTGTTCCGGTCGACCTCGCTCCATCAAGCTCTGCAAATTTTCGAATTGATGTTGAACCTGGCCTCCGCACCTTTGGGCGCAGTCACCATCACGAACGACGTGAAGTCGATGGCTGGCGTGGGCGTCCTCATCTGCGTCATGCAGCGGGTGTTCGCGCATCGGCCGGATTTCCAGCGGATCTTCGAAGGACCGCGTTCGCAGATCGCGCTGCAGAGCGCGCTCACCGTGCTTTTCGTGATCGGCATCGGCAAGTCGGTCGCCGCACCGTTCAAGCCGTTTCTGTATTTCCGTTTCTGATGATGCGACGGCTTCGCCCCGAAAGAATCCCGCTTGCTCTTTCGGCTGCATTCATTGCGGCATGCTCGGTCATCACCGCCTGGAATTTGACGGTCGCGGCAGCCTTTCCGCGCTTGGTCATTCGTAACTGGAATCAGCTCTACGGCCTTATCGAGGAGACGCCCGCGTCTTTTAGCGTGGCGAGTTTTGTGCGCGGCGAGGATCAAACCAACTTTTCGCGCCGGCTCGGAGCCGCGCTGCCGATCTATGCCCCGGCGGTGCGTATCAGGAATCAAATCGAGTTTTCCGTCTTCGGCGTGGCCAACGCGCCTTCGGTTATCTTCGGTCGCGACAAGCATCTCTATGAACGCGCCTATATCGATGAATATTGCGGACGCGCCGGCGAGGCGAATGCCCAGGTGCTCGCCGATTGGGCGGAGAAGATCAGAGACATTCAGGATTATGCGACATTACATGGAAAGGCGTTTGTGTACCTGATCACGCCGTCCAAGGCGGCGGTGTATCCCGAATACTTGCCGGATAATCTTGTCTGCCCGGCGCTGTTGCAGGGCAGCACGAATAAGCTTCCGCCGTACCGCGATGCTTTGGGGACACGGCGCGTTCGCTACATCGACGGCGCAACCCTAATGGCGGCCGAGCGGGGACGGCATGGCATTGAACTCTTCCCCCGTGGCGGCACCCACTGGAACGCGCTCGGCGCGAGTCTCGCAGCCACACGGCTGGGTTCCCTCGCCAAAGCCAAGGCTAACCACGTCGATCTCGACGGCATCGACACGGCCTGGACCGAGAGCCGCAGCCCGCAGGGAACCGATCGCGATCTCGTCAATATGCTGAACCTCTACTGGTTCGACACGGATTATCCGGTTCCCGAGATTGTGCATACTTCATCAAGTACTGATCAGACCTGCCGGCCTACAAAAATCATGGAGGTTGGCGGGAGCTTTTTGGAGCAGATCAACGTCGCATTGCGCGGAAGCCGCTGTCCCCCAGACATCAGCTATTGGTTCTATTGGGACTTCGCGCATGTTTTTTATGAAGGCGGCAAACGTCGCTCGGAGCCGCCGCGCGGCGACAATCGTCTAGCCGACCTTACGAGCAGCGACGTCATCGTGCTTGAAGAAAACGAATACAATATCGGCACGACCGATCATCTGAACGCGCTGCACTCGCTGATCGTCTCCAAAGCTCGCCAACAAAGCGCCAGCGCCAGCCGCTAATCTCAGGCGCGGGTATCCCGCATTTTGTGCGCGAGCCGCTCGATCCTTTGCGCCGCCTCGCCGAGCGCCGAAACCAGGCGATCCTGCTTGCTTGCGCTCTGCACCTCGCGGGATCGTGTCGCGCCATCGGCTTCGGCCAGCAGGCTCTTCATATCTTCGATCTGCCGCTGCGCTTCGTTAAGTTCATCGGCGAGCGACAGGGCTGCCATGACGATGATGCGCTGATCGCCGATTTCGCCGAACGAAGCGCGTAAGCCCGCAATGCGCGCGTCGAAATCGCGCGCGAGATGTTCGAGCCGCGCCTCCTCACCGTCGTCGCACGCCATGCGGTAAGTGCGCCCCGCGATCGTGACGACGACCTGGGCCATCAGGCGTGCTCCCTGGCGGCTGGTTTGCCGGATTCTTCTGCCGTGCCGAGGAGGCTTTGCACGGTCGCGCGAGCCGATTCGAGCCGGCGCGAGACGTCCTCCGCCGCGCGTTCCAGCGAGCGGTTGCGGGCCAAGGCACCGTCGAGTTCGACGGCGAGCCGCGATCGGTCATCCTCGAGCACCGACAGCGCCTCGTCGCGCTCGGCGCGCCGGGACTCCGCCTCGAGCCGTGCCTCCGCCGTCTGCTCAAGGAGATCCAACGCTCGCGAAAGCCGCTCAAGCGCGGCATCGAGCGCGTCGCCGCGGGCCGATTGTGCCACCATCCTGCGGCGCATTAGGCCGCTTGGGCCTTAAAGGGTCAATGTAGCAAGGCGCGCCATCCCCTGCGATCAACGGCCGAATCTTGCGTTCCTCCTGCGTTGACAGGGGTCGGTGAGCTGTTATCAGGCGCAAACCTCGCTGTTGGCGCGGGCGTCCAGCGCTTTTTCCGCCTTTTGCGTCGCATGCCGGGACGGGCTGCCTATATGGGCGCTATGCCGGCCCGACGGCCCTGCCGCGGTTTACGCGGGTCGCTCGGGTCTGCGAGCGGAACGCTAGGAGAGGAAAATGACGGTCAAGGTGGCGATTAACGGCTTCGGGCGAATCGGGCGCAACGTTCTGCGCGCCATTGTCGAGTCCGGCCGCAAGGACATCGAGGTCGTCGCCGTCAACGATCTGGGCCCAGTCGAGACCAACGCGCATCTCCTGCGCTTCGATTCGGTTCACGGCCGCTTCCCAAGCGAAGTCTCGGTCGACGGCGATTCGCTCGTCGTTGATGGGCAGAAAATTAAGGTGACGGCCATCCGCAATCCGGCGGAGCTGCCGCACAAGCAACTCGGCGTCGACATTGCACTTGAATGCACGGGCATCTTCACCTCGAAAGAGAAGGCGAAGGCACATCTCGCTGCCGGCGCCAAGCGCGTGCTTGTCTCGGCGCCGGCCGATGGCGCCGACCTCACCGTCGTCTACGGCGTCAACCACGACAAGCTGACGAAGGATCACCTCATCGTGTCGAACGCCTCGTGCACGACGAATTGCCTCGCGCCGGTTGCCAAGGTGATGAACGACTCGATCGGCATCGAAAAAGGCTTCATGACGACGGTGCATTCCTACACCAACGATCAGCCCTCGCTCGACCAAATCCACAAGGACCTTTACCGGGCGCGCGCCGCGGCTCTGTCGATGATTCCGACGTCCACCGGCGCCGCGAAGGCCGTCGGTCTCGTCCTGCCGGAGCTCAACGGCAAGCTCGATGGTGTCGCGATCCGTGTCCCGACGCCGAATGTCTCGGTCGTCGATTTCAAGTTTGTTGCGAAGCGGTCAACGAACAAAGAGGAAATAACCGAAGCGGTGAAGCGCGCAGCAAAGCAGGAGCTCAAAGGCATTCTCGGCTACACCGAGCAGCCGAACGTTTCGATCGATTTCAATCACGATCCGCACTCCTCCGTCTTCCATGTCGATCAGACCAAGGTTCTGGATGGTACCCTCGTGCGCGTCATGTCATGGTACGATAACGAATGGGGTTTCTCGAACCGCATGGCGGACACGGCTGTTGCCATGGGAAAGCTGGTGTAATCTGCGTCCGCCGAGTTCGACGCGATGAACAACAGTTTTCGCACGCTCGACGACGCCGATTTCAGGGGGAAGCGCGTTTTGGTGCGCGTCGACCTCAACGTGCCGATGGAAAACGGCAAGGTCAGCGACGCGACGCGCATCGATCGCATCCTGCCGACA
>DATAOB010000084.1:0-28947 GCA_036265935.1 Beijerinckiaceae bacterium | reverse complement strand
CTTTCCGGCCTGTTCGCCGGCATAGCCGGTGGTCTCGCCGCGCTGAATTTCGAGATCATGAACACGCAGTCGATCGGCGCGGCGCAGTCCGCGCTCGTCCTCCTGATGACCTTCGTCGGCGGCGCCGCGACCTTCATCGGGCCAATCATTGGCGCGGTTCTGATCACGTTCCTGCAGATCACCTTGTCAGACATCACCGGCGCCTGGCAGCTCTATTTCGGACTGCTCTTTATTATCGTTGTCATGTACTCGCCTGGGGGCATCGTCGGCTGGTTGGCACTGCACGAGCCGATCTATCGCGCTGGCCAGCTCGGTAGGCTCGTACCGGCCTACGCCCTCAATGCGATTCCGCTGATCGTGATGATCATTGGCGGCATTCTGCTCATCGAACTTGCCAACTGGGCACTCGTGAAAGCGGAGACCGAAGGCCCGGAGACGAGCATCTTCCGCATTCCAATGAGCACCAACTCCGTTCTGCCGTGGATTGCCGCGGTGGTTCTGTTCTTGGGCGGAGCATTGGCTTTGAGGCGCACCTGGCCGCTCGTGCAGGATGCTTGGGGCGTCGCTCTCGCCAGGTTACGGGAGCAGCCCGCATGACCACCGCGCTGTCGCTGCAGAACGTCACCAAAAGCTTCGGTCAGATGGAAATCATCCGCGGCGTGACCCTCGACGTACCGCAAGGCGAGCGGCATGCCGTGATCGGCCCGAACGGCGCCGGCAAGTCGACTTTGTTCAACCTGATCAGCGGCCGCTTCGGCATCAGCTCGGGCTCGATCAAGCTCGAAGATCAGGAGATCAGCGGGCTGCGGCCTTACGAGATCAACCGCCGCGGTCTGTCGCGCAGCTTCCAGGTTACCAACATTTTCCCGCGGCTCTCGGTCTACGAGAACATCCGCTGCGCGGTGCTGTGGTCGCTCGGCTACAAATATTCCTTCTGGCGGGGCGTGAACGGCCTCGTCGACGCGCGCGAGCGCAGCGAAGACATCATGGAGCGCATCGGCCTAGCGGCACGCCGGCGCGACCAGGCGGGCGTTCTCACCTATGCCGAGCAACGGGCGCTCGAAATCGGCATCACGATTGCCGGTGGGGCGCGCGTCATCCTCCTCGACGAGCCGATGGCGGGCATGAGCCGCTCGGAGACCGAGTACGCGGTTGCGCTGGTGCGCAGGGTGACCGAGGGCAAGACCCTGCTCATGGTCGAGCACGACATGGGTGTCGTGTTCGGCATCGCCGACCGCATTTCCGTGCTCGTCTACGGCAAGATCATCGCCAGCGACACGCCGCAGCGCATCCGCGAGAATGCCGCGGTCAAGGAAGCCTATCTCGGACAGGCGGCACACTGATGAGCGCGCCTCTTCTCCAGGTCCAGGACCTCCACGCCTTTTACGGCAAGAGTCATATCTTGCACGGCGTGCATTTCGATATCGCCGCCGGCGAGATCGTCAGCCTGCTCGGACGCAACGGCGTCGGCCGCTCGACCACAATCAAAGCGATTATGGGCGACGTGCCGCCGCGCGGCTCGATCCGCTTCCGCGATCGCGAGATCGCCGGCTTGAAGCCGCATCAGGTGGCGCGGCTGGGGCTCGGCTACGTGCCGGAGAACCGCGACATCTTTCCCACGTTGACCGTACGCCAGAACCTTTATCTCGGCCAAAAATCGGCGAAAAAGACCGGCCGCTGGTCGATGGCCGACATGTTCAAGGTGTTTCCGCGGCTCGAGGAGCGTGCCGACACGCCCGCCGGCGTGCTCTCCGGCGGCGAGCAGCAAATGCTGACGATGTGCCGCACGCTGATGGGCGACCCCGATCTCATCATGATCGACGAGCCGACCGAAGGGCTGGCGCCGATGATGGTCGAGCTCGTCGGCAAGCTTCTCTCCGAGATCGCGGGGCGCGGCATATCGATCCTCCTGGTCGAGCAAAAGCTCACCATCGCGCTGAAAATCAGCCACCGCCTCTACGTGATGGGGCACGGCGAGATCGTCTTTGAAGGCACGCCGGCCGACCTCGCCGCCAATGCGGGCATTCGCAAGGAATGGCTGGAGGTGTGAGGCGCCGCGATCTGCTTTAATAGCCGAGACGGTCGCCTCTTATGCTTCATTCATGCGCACGGATTTGACGAAGGCAGCTCATGCGCTCGGGGGCGCCTGCCTTGCGTCCATGATGTGCCTTACGCCGAGTGTGGCGGTCGCGCAGCGCACGATGGGCTTCGGCTTCTGTGCACTGCCCTATCCGCCGCGATGCATTTCGGATCCCGCGACCTATGTCTCGCCGGCCGACACGCACAAATGCCAGGAAGAGGTCAACCGTTACGTCAATTTTGTCGGCGCCTACCGCCTCTGCCTGACGCAAGAAACCGAACGTGCCGTTCGCGAGACCAACTGCACGTTGAACCGGTGGAAGTGCAGTGTCGCCGCGAAGGCGCCCTGTCAGTAGGGCGGCGGACTACTCGATCGGCAACGCAACGAAATGCACGTCGCCCTGTAGACCGGCGACGAGAAGCAGCGCGCTCTTCTTGCCGGACTCCTTCAGCGCCTTCAGCTTTTTGGTCACGTCCGCCGGCTGCGCGATCGGCTCCTGATTGATCTCGACGATCACTTCGCCGGGTTGAATGCGCTTGTCGGCGGCGTTGGAGCGCGGATCGACGCTGGTGACGACGACGCCTGCCTTCACGCTGTCGCGGATCGAGTATTTTTTGCGGAGCTCGTCGTTGAGCGCCGAGAATTCCAGACCGAGCGCCTTCTGCACCGGACTGGCGGCGGGGCCGCCCTTCGTCGCATCGTTCTTTGACGTATCGAGCGCCGCCTGCTTCTCGCCGTCTTCGAGACGCCCGAGCTTCACGTTCAGCGTCACCTCTTTGCCGTCGCGCATCACGATCACCGGCACGTCCTTGCCGACCGGCGTCGAAGCAACGAGCTTCGGCAGATCACGCGATTCCTTCACATCGCGTCCGTCGAATTTGGTGATGACGTCGCCGGTTTTCAGGCCCGCCGGCTTCGCCGGGCCCTTGTCGTCGACGCCGGCAACCAGCGCGCCGCGCACCGAACCCAGATTGAGATTCTCAGCAATCGCGTCGTCGATATTTTGGATGCGCACGCCGAGCCAGCCGCGGCGCGTCTCGCCGTATTTCTGCAGCTGCTCGATGATCGGCGTCACAGTGTTGGCCGGCGTCGCGAAGCCGATGCCGATCGAGCCGCCGGACGGCGACAGGATCGCCGTGTTGATGCCGATCACCTCGCCATCCATGTTGAACAGGGGCCCGCCGGAATTGCCTTTGTTGATCGACGCGTCGGTCTGAATGTAATTGTCGTACGGGCCGCTCTCGATATTGCGGTTGCTCGCGGAAATGATGCCGGCGGTCACCGAGCCGCCGAGGCCGAACGGATTGCCGACGGCCATGACCCAATCGCCGACGCGCGACTTGTCACTATCGCCGAATTTCACCGCCTTCAGCGGCTTGTCGGGTTTGACGCGCAACACCGCTACGTCGACCTTCGTGTCCTTGCCGACGATCTCGGCCTTCAGCTTCTGTCCGTCGGTGAAGATGACCGTCACTTCGTTGGCGTCGGAGATGACGTGATTGTTGGTGATCACGATGCCCGATGAATCGATCACAAAACCCGAGCCGAGCGAATTCGATCGGCGCTGCTGGGGATGCGGCGTATCGCCCTGGCCCTGCTGCTGACGGCGCTTGAAAAATTCTTCGAAGAGTTCGTCGAACGGCGTGCCGGGCTGCAGCTGCGGCGCATTGCTTGCCCGCTTGTCCTCGACCATCTGCGTTGCCGAAATATTGACGACGGCGCCGCTCACTTGATCGGCGAGATCGGCGAGAGAATCCGGGCCGCGTGCGAACGCCGGCGCGGCGTCAAAATGCACGAAAGGAACGGCGCCGATGCCGAGCGCTGCCGTCAGCGCTCCGGCGGCGAGGCAATGCCGCAGGTAACCACGTGAAATTCGGACGGGCATCAATTTTCCTCCTGGGCCGCCGTGACTAAGGACGGCGGATCGAGTGAACAGGTCGGGCGCCGGCGCGCCCGGTCAAGCAAGCTTTGAACCCAAGCTCCGCATCATCTCTGCGCGGAGGCGCCGCCCGATGTCGCGGCGCCGCCGGGGGGTGTGCCTGCGGGCGCAGGCCGCCCGGTCGCGCTGCCGAAATAGCGGAAGAAATCGGAAGTGGGGCTCGTCACGAAACGCGTGTCGCGCGCTTTGAACGCCGCGTCATAAGCCTGCATCGATCGATAAAAGGCGAAGAAGTCCGGGTCACGGCCGTATGCCTCGGCAAAGATGCGGTTCCGCTCGGCATCGCCCTGACCACGCGTCTGGTCGGCCTGCTGCTGCGCATCGGCGCGAAGCACGACCACGTCGCGGTCGGCCTTCGATGTTATCCTCTGCGCCTGCTCGGATCCTTGCGCGCGGTACTCGGCCGCCTCGCGAGCGCGCTCCGTCTGCATTCGGCTGTAAACCTTTTCGGAAATCTCGCGCGGCAGATCGGCGCGGCGGATACGCGCGTCGACGATCGTCACGCCAAAGCGGCTGCCCTCATTGTTCACTTGCTCGCGAATGCGCCGCATCAGATTGGCGCGATCGTCGCGCACGATCTGCGTCTGCGTCGCTTCGCCGAGCACGCGACGCACGGCCGAGTTCAGTACGGAGGCGAGCTGATTATTGGCTCGGTCAACTGTGCCGACGGTCTGATAGAAGCGCAGCGCATCGACGATACGATAACGCACGAAGGCATCGACCTCGATGCGCTGATTGTCCGAAGCGAGCACTTCTTGCTTCGGACTCTCCAGATCGAGAATGCGGTTATCGAGAAGCACGACCGTCTCGACAAACGGAATTTTGAAATGCAGGCCCGGCTCGGTGATGAGGCCGCGTCCAGCAACGGGTTCGCCAAACCGCAGAACCAGCGCCTGTTCCGTCTGCGTCACTTCGAAGGTCGCGCTGCCGATGATGATCAGCACGAAAACCGCGATTCCGACGAGCACGATTCCGAGAGCATTTCTCATCGGCGTGCTCCCTGGGTCGGCGCGGCGGATTTGTTCAGCTCGTCCAGCGGCAGATAGGGCACGACGCCCGGGCCATTCGACTGATCGATGATTACTTTATCGGCAGCACCGAGAACGCGCTCCATCGTTTCGAGATAGAGGCGCTCGCGCGTGACATCAGGCGCGCGTTTGTACTGTTCGTAGATTTGCAGGAAGCGCGAGGTCTGACCGCGCGCCTCGGCGACCGACTGCTCGCGATAGCCTTCCGCCTCCTGGATGATGCGTGCCGCGGCGCCGCGGGCTTCCGGCACGACGCGGTTCGCATAAGCTTCGGCTTCGTTGCGCTGGCGCTGCAAATCCTGCTGCGCGGCAGTCACGTCGCGGAATGCGGAAATTACCGAGGCCGGCGGATCGACGGAAAGCAACTGTACCTGCAGCACCAGTACCCCGGCTTTGTATTCGTTGAGCACGCGCTGCATGAGTTCCTGCGTTGCAGGCTCGATCACTTTGCGTTCGGCGGTGAGAATCTTTTGGATTTGCGAGCGCCCGACGATCTCGCGCATCGCGCTTTCGGCGACGGCCTTCACCGTCTCTTCTTGATTGCGCACATTGAAGGCGTAATCTTCCGGATGCACCGGATCGATCTGCCAGATGACGCGGAATTTCACGTCGGCGATGTTCTCGTCGCCGGTCAGCATCAGACTCTCGTCCGGCACGTCGATCTGCGTCGGGTTGCCGCGACCGCTCAGCACGTATTTCGAGCCGATGTCGGTCGAGTTACGATCGGTCACCTTTAGCTTCTGCACCGTTCCGATCGGATAGGGCAGATTGTAATTGAGACCGGCCGACGTTTTGCCGGTGTAACGTCCGAAGACCAGGTTCAGCCCGACCTCGTTCGGGCCGACCGTATAAAAGCCGCTGCACGCCCAGGCGAGCAGCGCGATCAGCGCCAGCCAAAGCACGCCGCGCCCGCCGAAACTCGATGGCAGGATATTGCGCAGCCGATCCTGGCTGCGCCGCAGCAGCTCTTCCAGATTGGGCGGCGTCGAGCCGCCCGGCCCCTGACCCCACGGCCCTTGGCCCCACGGACTCTGGTTATTCGGCTTCCAGGGTCCGCCGCCTTGATCATTCCAGGGCATAAATTTGTCCCAGGCCCCCTCATTGCCCCGATGGGCCTAGCCTTATAGGAGAACCGGACCTTCGGGACAATCGATGCTAGGCGCGTCGATCATGGCTTTTCGACGCGCCCACACCCTTGGCACTCAACGCGCAGCAACCTTCTGCGGCCAATAGGCCGGCAAGTTAGCGCCATCCTTACGGCCCCAACCCGCCTTCGCCGCTTCCTCGAAAATTTTCAGCGTGTCTGCCGCCAGCGGCAGCTTGGCGCCAAGACTCTCCGCCTCGGCGATCATTGTCCGCAAGTCTTTGCAGATCGAATCGACGTCGAAAGCCGGCGGCCGGACCTCCTCGCCCGCAAGTGCCTTGCCGATCAGCGGTCCGCGCGTCTTCAACACGTTCGGCGCACCCGCCGTATCGGCGAAAAATTCCATCAGCTGCACCGGATCCATGCCATTCGGCCGGGAGAGGATGAATGCCTCCGCCAGCGCTTGGTAGGAGACGATCAGCGGCAGGTTGATCGCAAGCTTCATCCGCGCGCCGGCGCCGACCGGCCCGAAATGCTCGAAACGGCGGCAGAGCTGATCGAGGATCGGCTTCGCACGCGCGACATCGGCCGCCTCGCCCCCCGCCATGCCGAGGAGCTTGCCCTGCTTGGCGGGACCGGTGGAGCCGCCGACGGGGCATTCGACAAAGGTGCCGCCGCGCGCCCGAACGTCTTTGGCGAGCGCCATCGAGGTCTGCGGCCGCACCGTGCTCATGTCGATGACGAGCTTGCCGGAGAGATCCGCAGCAAGCACGCCATCCTGCGTGCGGTAGACGCCGTCTATCGCCTCAGCGTCGAAGAGAATCGTGACGATCGCCTCCGCGGCACGCGCGAGATCGGCGGCGCTTTTCGCGACCGTTGCGCCTTTGACGGTGAGAGGCGCAGCCTTGTTCGGCGTGCGGTTCCAGACGACGAGGTCATGCCCACATTCGATCAAGCGCTCGGCAATAGCGCTGCCCATCTTGCCCAATCCGGCGACACCGATCTTCATGTCCGCTCCTATTTGACTGCGAGCGGCAAATAGCGCGCTTTGCGCCGCCGCAAAATTTTTGGGGGAATCAATGCAACAAACGGGGCAGGCGATCGGGATTATCGGGCTCGGCATCATGGGTGGCGCGATCGCCCGCAACCTCGTCGCCAAGGGCTGGCGGGTGGTCGGCTTCGACATCGATGCAGAGCGTTGCGCTGAGGCGAGGGGAACCGGGGTCGAAATCGCCGGCAAGGCCGCGCAAGTGGCAGAGCGCGCCGAGCTCGTCATGCTGAGCTTGCCGAATCCGGCGGCGGTGCATTTGGTGACGGGTGAGATTGTTGCCGCGAAGACGGCGAAGCGCATCGTCGTCGAGCTGTCGACGCTGGCGCTCGCCGACAAAATGGCCGTGCGCGATGCGCTCGCCAACGCCGGACACGTCGCACTCGATTGCCCGCTCAGCGGCACCGGCGCGCAGGCACAGACAGGCGATCTCGTCGTCTATGCCAGCGGCGACGCGGAGGCGATCGCGAAATGCCAGCCCATATTCGCCGATTTTTCCCGCAAGACCGCCAATCTCGGTGCCTTCGGCAATGGCAGCAAGATGAAATATGTCGCCAATCACCTCGTCGCCATCCACAATGTCGCGACCGCCGAGGCCATGGTGCTCGGCATGAAAGCCGGCCTTGATCCGCAGCAGATCATCGAGGTGATCAGCGCCGGCGCCGGCAATTCGCGCGTCTTCGAATTGCGTGCACCATTGATGGCGGAGAAGAGATACGATCCGCCGACAATGCGCATCGCGACGTGGAAGAAGGATCTCGATGTGATCGGCGCTTATGCCGGTGATCTCGGCGTGCCGCTGCCGGTTTTCGATGCGACGCTGCCGGTTTACACGGCCGCCAAATCGATGGGCTATGGCGGGCAGGATACCGGTTCGGTCTGCGCTGTGTTGGAGAAGATGGCGGGACTGGAGAGGTAGCGCCTTACAAAAGGCTTGCCGCGATATTGATCGTCAGCGCCAGAATCGTCGTGTTGAAAAAGAACGACACGATGCCGTGCACGAGTGCCAGCGTCCGCATGGTCGGCGAAGACGTGGCCACGTCCGCCGTCTGCGACGCGACGCCGATAACGTAGGAGAAATACAGAAAGTCGATGTAGCGCGGTTCGTCCTTGTTGCCCGGAAAGATCAGTCCGCCCCGTACATCGGTCGGATCGGGCGTCCGCAGTTCGTCGGAAAAATATTCGTGCGCGTAATGCAATGTGAATATGAGATGCACGAAGAACCACGAGCTGACGATCGTTGTGACGACGAGCGCGGCATGCAACGCCTTGTCGGAGCCGGTGAGGTCCTTGACGCTAGACAGTTCAAGCACGATCGCGGCGAAGGACGCGATCGCCGCAAGAACGGAGAGTCCGAGGAACGCATATTTGCCGTCATCGGTCAGCTGCGCGCGACGGCGAATCGATAGCTCGTCGGCGCGCATCATCATGCGAGCGCCGAGGATCAAATAGAGGATCACCGCGCCGTTCCAGGCGATCAGAAGCCGCGTCGCGAGGCGCCAATCGTGCGGCTGCACGAAAGCCAAGACGATGCCGATGGCGATGCAAGTGAAGAGTCGTGGCCGCGCCTCGATGAGGCGCATCGGCAGCGCGCGTTGGGGACGCGCGCGCGTCAACTTCGCCGCTCGACGGTGAAGCGCGCGGCTTCCGACAGAATCGCGGCGCGCGCGCCGAAGCCGCCGTCCTCAAGTGCGGAGATCGCCTCGTCGGCGAGTTTGTCGCGGCGCTTGCGTGCGGCATCGATACCGAGTGCCGCAACGAGCGTCGCTTTATTGCGACCGGCATCCTTGCCGGCGCGTTTACCGAGCGCCGCCTCGTCGCCTTCTTCATCGAGGATGTCGTCGGCAACCTGGAAGGCCGCGCCAAGCGCGGCGCCGTAACGCGACAAAGCGGCGCTCTGCTTGTTATTGGCGCGCCCGAGAATGGCGCCGGCTTCGACTCCATACAAAAGCAGCGCGCCGGTCTTCATCGCCTGCAATCGGCGCACGGCGGCTTCCGTATGCTTTTTGAGTTGCTGCTCTGCCGCGAGGTCGAGCACCTGGCCGCCGACCATGCCGCCTAGTCCCGCCGCGCGCGCAAGTTTAAGCACGAGCTCCGAGCGCACCGCGGGATCGGCATGCGTCGCCGGATCGGCGACGACATCAAAGGCGTAGGTGAGCAGCGCGTCGCCAGCGAGGATAGCGGTCGCCTCGTCGAAGGCGCGATGCGCGGTTGGCCGGCCGCGGCGCAGATCGTCGTCGTCCATCACCGGCAGGTCATCGTGCACGAGCGAGTAGCAGTGGATCATCTCAAGCGCGGCGCCGGTGCGCAACACGCCCTCGCTCTCGATCCCGAAAAGCCGCGCCGTTTCAACGACAAGGAAGGGCCGCAGGCGCTTGCCGCCGCCGAGCGCCGCGTAGCGCATCGCCTCGACCAGGCGCGGCGGACGCGCCGTCTCGCCGGGCAGCGGATCGGCGACAAGCAGGCGGTCGAGCATGAATTCGGTCGCCTGCGCGACATCGTCAAGGCGCTGCCGAAATTCCCGTCCCGCTGCCTCTCGGTTCATTCCGGTCCCGCGCGTCAATCCGGGCGCGGCTTGCCCGATCGGGTCCAATCGGTCAAGGCTCAGCCCAACCGATGCGCGCGCTGTGGAAGGCCCTTCGTTTTCTCCTTTACCTCGGCGTCGCGCTGCTGGTGATTTTAGCCGGCCTTATAATGCTTTGGCGGACACTGCCGCCGGTCTCGACCTTAATGCTGGCGCGTTGGGTCACATTCCGCGGCGTCGATCGCGTGTATGTGCCGCTGTCGCGCATGTCGCCGCGTCTGATCGCGGCGGTGGTCGCGTCGGAGGATGCGCAGTTTTGCCGCCACCACGGCGTCGATTGGGGTGCGCTCAACGAGGTGATTTCGGAATCCGACGAGGACGGCCCGTCACGCGGCGCCTCGACCATCACCATGCAGACGGCCAAAAATCTGTTTCTTTGGCCGCAGCGCTCGGCCATCCGCAAGGCGTTGGAAATTCCGCTCGCGCTCATCATCGATCGCGTCTGGAGCAAAAAGCGCGTGCTCGAAGTCTATTTGAACATCGCCGAATGGGGCCGCGGCCTGTTCGGCGCCGAAGCTGCGGCGCGGCGCTATTTCCACAAAAGCGCCTCCGATCTCAACCAACGCGAGTCGTCGCTGCTCGCCACCGCGCTGCCCAATCCGATCTTGCGCGATCCAAGCCGGCCGAAACGCCGGCACGCGGTGCTCGCCGCGATCAATGCGGGACGGGTCGCGGGGGCGGAGGGGTATCTGGAATGTGTGAGGTGAGGGGAGGAACGCGAACGGCCAGGATCACGCACTTGGTCTACGGGTCAGACCCAGTTATAGTCAGCAAAGCGACGGAACAGCTGTCGCGTCTAATCGACAAGGTCCTTGCCGGCGAAGAAGTCACGAACACTCGGCACGGAAAACCTGTCGTGGATTTGCGGCCGAGGTCGGCGACTGGACGAGGCCGCCCCGGGCGCGTTGATCGATGAGATCGCCGCCCGCGCGAAACTGTTGCCGCCACTGAAGAAGCGCGCTGCCGAAATCGTGCGCGAGATGCGTGAAGAGGAGCGGTGACCGTCTACCTCGACACGTCGGTCATTATTGCGTTGATCGTCGAGGAACCTTCCTCGAAAACCGTCCCGGAACTGTTTTCGCAACGCGACAGATCGAATGATCGTCAGCGATTTGGTTCGGTTGGAGTTCTCTGCATTCGTCTCGCGCGCCGTTCGCACGAAGCGGTTCGATTCCGATCAAGCGGCGCTAGCGCTCAAGAGCTTCGACGAACTGCATAAATCATGCGATAGTCTTGAGCATACGCTGAGGGATTTCAGTCGCGCCGACGAATTGATCAGAGAGTTCGCAACAAAGCTCGGCGCCGCGGACGCGTTGCACCTGGCGAGTGTGCTTGCCGCGGATATCAGCCTGCTGACATTGGATACACGCTTACAAGACGCAGCCAGATCGAAAGCGATTGCAGCGATCGCCGTTCGCTGAAATTGTCCACGGGCGTCATCCACCTAGTGCACACCTATACTGCCTGCACGAAGCTTTCGAGCACCATCTTCCGGCCGGCTTTGTCGAAATCGACGGTGAGCTTGTTGCCATCGACGAGCGCGACTGTGCCCGGCCCGAACTTCAGATGAAAGACGCGTGCGCCTTTGGCAAAGGCCGATTTGCCGGTCGACGTCGCAACCAGCTCGCCTTCGATCTGCATTGGGCCGCGGCGCGCCGATGAGCCCCAGTCGGTGCTGCCGCCGCCCTTGCCCCAGGCATGCGCGCGCTCGGAAAAGCCGCCGCCATTATTCCCGCCGCTCGCATTGCGCCGCGCCTGCGCGCGCTGCCAGCCGGGCGTCGCGTAGCTCGAAGCGTACGTGTCCATATTCTCGAAACGCGACACGCCGTAGCCGCCGTAGGTCGAGGCGCCCGGCGCCTCGACCACTTCGACGTGGTCGGCCGGCAGATCGTCGAGAAAGCGCGAGGGGATCGTCGTCTGCCACAGGCCGCGGATTCGCCGGTTCGTAGCAAACGTGATTTTGGCGCGGCGCTTGGCGCGTGTGAGGCCGACATAAGCAAGCCGCCGTTCCTCTTCGAGTCCGGCGCGGCCGTTCTCGTCGAGCGAGCGCTGCGACGGAAACAGCCCTTCCTCCCAACCCGGCAGATACACGGTCTCGAATTCGAGCCCCTTCGCCGCATGCAGCGTCATGATCGAGACGCGCTCGCTGGACTCCTTGTTGTCCGCGTCCATGACAAGCGAGATGTGCTCCAAAAAGCTCGCAAGGTTCGGAAATTCGTCCATGGCGCGCACGAGCTCTTTCAGGTTTTCGAGCCGCCCGGCCGCTTCCGCGGTGCGATCGCGCTGCCACATCTCGGTATAGCCGGACTCTTCCAAAATCGCTTCCGCGAGTTCGGCATGCGGCCTTGCGTCGACCATCGCCGACCAGCGCGCGAAATCGGCGAGAAGGTCGCGCATGGTTTGGCGCGGCTTGGCCTTGATCTCGTCGGTCTCGACCAGCGCGCGAGCGGCGAGCATCAGCGGCACATTCTCGCGCCGCGCATAGTCGTGCAGCAGCTGCAGCGTGGCGTCGCCGAGCCCGCGCTTCGGCACATTGATGATGCGCTCGAAAGCCAGATCGTCGGCTGGCTGCGCGACGCAACGCAGATAGGCGAGCGCATCGCGGATTTCGGCGCGCTCATAGAAACGCGGGCCACCGATGACGCGATAGGGCAGCCCCAGCGTGATGAAGCGCTCCTCGAATTCGCGCATCTGATAGGACGCGCGCACCAGAATCGCGATCTCTTCGAGCGAATGTTTCTGCCGCTGCAGCTGCTCGATATCTTCGCCGATGTAACGCGCTTCTTCCTCGGAATCCCAGACGCCGGTCACTTGCGGCTTCAGCCCAAGCTCCCCGTCGGTAAACAGCGTCTTGCCGAGCCGTCCCTGATTGCGCGCAATGAGATGCGATGCGGCGGCAAGAATATGGCCGGTCGAGCGATAATTGCGTTCGAGCCGTATCACTTTGGCGCCGGGAAAATCCTGCTCGAAGCGCAGGATGTTGTCGACGTCGGCGCCGCGCCAGCCATAGATCGACTGATCGTCATCGCCGACGCAGCAGACATTGCGGCGTCCCTGCGCCAGCAATTTCAGCCAGAGATATTGAATCGTGTTCGTATCCTGGTACTCGTCCACCAGGATGTAACGGAAGCGCCGCTGATAATCGGCGAGCACGTCCGTGTTCTCGCGGAACAGCCGCACGCATTCGAGCAGGAGGTCGCCGAAATCGGCGGCGTTCAAAACCTTCAGCCGCTCTTGATAAAGCGCATAGAGCCGGCCGCCCTTGCCGTTGGCAAAAGCCTCCGCTTCGCCTGTCGGCACGCGCGTCGGATCGAGGCCGCGATTCTTCCAATTGTCGATCTGCATGGCGAGCGCGCGCGCCGGCCAGCGTTTGTCGTCGACATTCTCAGCCTGAATGACCTGCTTCAGGAGCCGGATCTGATCGTCAGTATCGAGGATGGAGAAATTCGATTTCAAGCCGACGAGCTCGGCATGGCGGCGCAAGAGCTTCGTCGAGATGGCGTGGAACGTGCCGAGCCACGGCATGCCTTCAGCCACCGGACCGGCGAGCAGCACGACGCGCTCGCGCATCTCCCGCGCCGCCTTATTGGTGAAGGTGACTGCCAGGATTTCGTGCGCACGGGCTTTCCCCGTCGCAATCATGTGAGCGACGCGGGTCGTCAGAACGCGGGTCTTGCCGGTGCCGGCCCCGGCGAGCACGAGAACCGGACCGTCGAGCGCCTGCACCGCCTCGCACTGCTCGGGATTGAGCGAGGCGAGATAGGGCGCCCCACCCGGCGCAGCCGCGCGCGCCCGCGCGGCAATGCCGCCGGGCTCAGGCGCATATTCGGCTTCGAAGGGCTCGCCGGAATCGTCGGGAAGAGCCGCGCGCGAAGCGGGAAGGCTGGTCAAACAAGGGCTCCCGTGCCGATCCTTGGCATCGAATCGGCTTTAATCGCCAATGTGGGGCTTTGGATGGGCGATGTCACCGGCTGCAGTTAAGGTTAACCAAGGCTTAAGCGCGCCAAGCCGTTAAGACTTGGTATAGTCGGCCTGTCGGCGTTCTGTGCCGAGATGCGGTCCAGGATTGAAGTCCATGGTGGCGTTGAGTTCATCGAACGGCGGCCGCCCGCCGGTTTCGTTTGCCGAGCGGCTTGCCGGCTCGGACGCGTTCAAGAATCTCTTTCGCGAGGGCATGCTGCTCGTCGAAGAGACCGCTTCCTATCTCGACGGCGATGGACGCGACAATTCCAAGGCCCTGCCACGCGCCGAGGCACTAGCCTATGCCGCCGAAAGCATGCGGCTCACGACCCGGCTGATGCAGCTTGCCTCGTGGCTCTTGCTGCAGCGCGCGGTCAATGAAGGCGAGATGACGCAGAACCAGGCCGCATCCGAGAAGAACAAGGTGCGGCTCTCCACCCAGGAGATGGCGTCGCAGCTGGATGTTTTCGCGCGCCTGCCCGAACGCTTGAAGGACCTAGTCACGCAATCCATGCGCCTGCAGGCGCGGATTATTCACCTCGACCAGTTGATTTACGCCAAGACCGTGGAGGCACCGGCGGAGCCGCCGAGCCCCCTTGCCGCGGAGCGCGAGCGGCTGCGCGCCGCCTTCGGCGCGAATTTCGGCGAAATCGCGCCGCGCCGGCCTGAGCCGCGCCTTACTTCTTCCCCAGGCCGAGCTGACCAAAGCGCGAGTTGAAGCGCGACAGCCGCCCGCCGCGGTCGACGAGCTGCTGCGAGCCGCCGGTCCAGGCCGGATGAGTCTTCGGATCGATGTCGAGGTTCAGCGTGTCGCCGTCGCGGCCCCAGGTCGAGCGGGTCACGTATTCGGTGCCGTCGGTCATCACGACTTTGATCGGGTGGTAATTTGGATGGATATCGCTTTTCATTGCGGAGTCTCGGCTGATCCATAAAGCGCCGAGGCTGGCTGCGCCCGGCGACTGAATTTCAAGGGATTTCCCGCGGCGGACGTGCCACATTGCGGAATTGCGGGCTGATAGCGCAAAACGTCCCGGGCGACAAGTTTTGCCGCTCGGTGCAACCGGCGGGGGCACAGTCATGAGAAGGCCGATCCGCATGCGACGCGAGGGGCCCGCTGACGCGGCGCCCTTGCGCGCGCTCGTGCCGCTCCTGCCATACCTCGCCCGTTATCGGGGCCGGGCACTTGCCGCATTGGCGGCGCTTACCGTTGCCTCCGCCGTGACCTTGGCCGTGCCGCTCGCCGTGCGGCGGATGATCGACCACGGTTTTTCGGAAAGCAGCGCCGGACTGATCAACAATTATTTCGCCGCGATGATTGCGATCGTGGCGGTGCTCGCCTGCGCCTCGGCCGCCCGCTATTATTGCGTGATGACGCTCGGCGACCGCATCGTCGCCGATCTGCGCTCGGATTTGTTCGGGCACTTGACGCGCCTCGACGCGGCTTTCTACGACCGTACCAAGTCGGGCGAGCTCGTCTCGCGGCTCACCGCCGACACGCTGCAGATGAAGGCGGCGTTTGGGTCGTCCGCCTCTGTCGCTTTGCGCAACCTCTTCATGTTCGTCGGCGCGGTGGTGATGATGGTGCTGACGAGCCCGAAACTGTCGGCCTTCGTGCTGATCGCCATTCCGGTGATCGTGCTGCCGCTGATGGCGTCGGGCCGCGGCGTGCGCCGACGTTCGCGGCGCGCACAGGACGTGCTTGCGGACGCAACCAGCTTCGCCGCCGAAAGCCTCGGCGCCGTTCGCATCATGCAGGCGTTCACCGCCGAGAGGGTGGCGAGCCGCAAATTCGCCGAGGCGGCGGAAGCCGCTTACGTCGCCGCGCGCGATGCGACGAGCGCCCGCGCGATCCTGACCGGCATCGCGATTTTCCTTGCCTTCAGTTCGGTCGTCATCGTGCTGTGGGTTGGCGCGCGCGATGTGCTCGCTGGCGCGATTTCGGCGGGTCTCCTGTCGCAATTCGTGCTGTTTGCCGTGCTGGCGGCGAGCGCGCTCGGGCAGCTCTCGGAAGTGTGGAGCGAAATCTCCGCCGCCGCGGGCTCGGCCGGGCGGATATCGGAACTGCTCACCGCTGAGCCGCAAATCACATCGGCAAAAGCCCCGCTGAAACTGGCGGTGCCGACACCTGGCGACATCGCCTTCGGTCGCGTCAGCTTCGTTTATCCCTCCGGCAGCGATGCGCGGGCGCTGCATGACGTCTCCTTCCACGTCGCGCCGGGCGAGAGCGTGGCGATCGTCGGCCCATCGGGCGCGGGCAAGACCACGCTGTTCCAGCTCCTGATGCGCTTCTACGATCCGCAAAGCGGCGCGATTTTGCTCGATGGAAGCGACATCCGCGCGCTCGCCATCGAAGATGTACGCCGGCAGATCGCACTGGTGCCGCAGGATTCGGTCATTTTCGGCATTTCGGTTGCCGAGAACATCGCCTATGGCGCCGAGCACGCTTCCGATGCGGAGATACGCGCCGCGGCGGCCGAGGCCGGCGCCGATGAGTTCATCCGCGTTTTGCCCGAGGGCTACGACACGCGTCTCGGCGAGCGCGGATCGACCTTGTCCGGCGGACAGCGCCAGCGCCTCGCCATTGCCCGCGCCATAATCCGCGACGCGCCGATCCTGCTGCTCGACGAGGCAACCTCATCGCTCGATGCGGAAAGCGAGTCGCTCGTCCAATCGGCGCTGGAGCGGCTGATGCGTGGACGCACGACGCTCGTCATCGCGCATCGCCTCGCGACCGTGCTGAAAGCTGACCGCATTCTGGTGATGGACGCCGGCCGCATCGTCGAGCAGGGCACGCACGCTTCGCTCGTTGCGGCCGGCGGCTTGTATGCGCGGCTGGCGCACTTGCAGTTCGACACGGGCCGCCTCGCCGACGCCGCGGAGTAGCGCGGCACGCGCATCTCGCGATGTGCACGATGTACGGCAAGTGTCCGTGTCCGGCGTGCGCGTCCGCGAATGTCGACGCTGTAATACAGGCGCGAGTCATCGCCGCCGCACGCCACGCGTACGAAAAAGAGAAAACCAAAGGGGACACGGAACGCCGGATCACCGATACTGATATCAAGGAGCCGGTTCCCGGCGTCCCATGTACGGCGACTTTATCGAGTTTCAGCGATCCCGCACTTCATGTCGGCGATCAAGGTGCGCGCAACGACCGGACTGACGCCGGGAACCGAGGCGAGCAGATCCTCCTTAATTCGGCGAGTTCGGCCTCGAGCGCTTTCTTGACGCGGGCGATACTTTTGATCAAGCGTTTGCCCGACGCGCTTGTCGGTAACGCGGCGGCCGCGTTGGCTTTCGGCGGCGATCATCTCGACGATCTGGCGGCGGCGGGCGACAAGGCCGGCATAGGAACTCCCTCTCTTTCATCGGCCAGCACCCGCAATTCGGGCAGCGTCAAGAGTGACGGCGTCGTACTCACCACGTCGCTGGCAGCGCCGCGAGCCTGCGCAACGTCAGCGTCGGACGCCATTGCGGATTGTCGATATTTTCGAGCCGCAAGTTCGGCAATCTCTCCGCCAGAGCGCGGAAGGTGATCTCGCCTTCGAGTCGCGCCAGCTGCGCGCCGAGGCAATGATGGATGCCGCCGCCGAACGATAAGGGCCGCACATTCTGCCGCGTGATGTCGAGGCGCTCGGGATCATCGTAGCGGGCGGGATCACGATTGCCCGCACCCAAAAGACAGATCACGCCATCGCCGCGCTTGATCAGCACTTTCTCGTCGCCGAGCTCGATGTCTTCGGCGGCCTTGCGCGCGGTCAGCTGCACGGAGGAATCGTAGCGCAATAATTCCTCGACCGCATTTGCCGCGAGCGAGGGATCGCGGGTCAGCTTCTGCCATTGATTGGGCTGGCGATGCAGCGCGAGCAGCCCATTGCCGATGAGGTTTGCCGTCGTCTCGTGGCCCGCCGCAAACAAGAGGTTGATGTTGGAGGTAAGCTCGTCATGCGAGAGCCGCCCATCCTTTTCGTCGCGCACGGCGAGCAGCGCGCTGATCAGATCGTTGCCGGGCTCTTTCTCGCGCCGCTCGAACAAGCTCAAAAAATAAGTGCGCGTCGCAATCGTGCTCGCATTGCTCTCCTCGAGTTCCGCTGAGGAGAGCGGGATCGGCTCCAGCGCCCGGCCGGAAATGCGGAAGCCGCCGAGAAACTGGGCGCGATCCTCCTCCGGCACGCCGAGCATGTCGCAAATGACGATCACCGGCAGCTTGTGCGAGAGGTCGGCGATCACATCCATGCGGCCGCGCGGCTCGACTTCGTCGATCAGCTCCTGCACCAGCGCCTCAATGCGCGGGCGCATCTCCTCGACGCGCCGCGCCGTGAAGGCGCGCACGACGAGGCCGCGCAGCCGCGTATGATCGGGCGGATCGCGCACCAGCATGGAGCGGCCGAGCGATTGGAAGACCGGCTCGTCCATCATGGCGCGGCGCGAGCCCGGATCGGAAATCCGCCCTTCGAAATCGTGAACGAAGCGGCGGTCGCGCGTCACCGCGTCGATGTCGCGATAACGCGTCAGCACATAAGGGCCGAGCGGCGAGCGCCAGATCGGGCTCGTCTCGCGCAGCATCCGGTATGTCGGATAGGGATCGGCGATGAAGGCGGGGTCGAGCGGGTTGAAGGCCGGCACGGCTTGCGGGGCGTTCATGGGGTTTGTCCGGAGTTGGGGGGGCCGGTCTGTTGTTGCGTGGGTACAAGAAGGCGATCGCTGCAACAAGCTGGTGTAGTCGTATAAAGCGAGTCCCGCTGCGGCTAACATTTCTCACTTCATCGAAGCCACGAAGCCGGACATGCGCGCCTTGCGGGTCGAGGGCAGTGCCGACGCTGCTGACTGTCCGAACTATCGCGGCATCAGCACCCAATAGTCGAGATCGAGGATGACAGCGGGATCATAACTCTCGCCACTCCTCTCCGGGAAATCGGCGCAAGGACGGTCCTTAGTCGCGATCGTGCGGATGCGCAGCGCAGCGACATCGCTGCGATCCGGAATTTCGGCGGTGTCGAGAATCTCCGACCAGGCAAACACCGTCAGGCCGGCAAAGAGCGGCGCGACGTGCCGGCCGCCATTTATCGCAGCGACATGAAACGCGTTGGCGAGCCCGTTGAAGGATAGCGCGCGGGCAAGCGAGATCACGTGGCCTCCATAGATCAACCGGCGGCCGAAACGGCCCTGCCCTTCCGAGAATTGGTTGAAATGTACTTTCGCGGTGTTCTGATAGAGGCGGGTTGCGAGCTGATGCTCGGCCTCTTCCACTGTCATGCCGTCGACATGGTCGATTCTTTCGCCCTTGGCGTAGTCGCCCCATATATGCGGCGAGCCGGCGAGCACGCGATCATAAGCGCTTGCGTTTATCCGCGGACACCCAGCGCCTATCGCGTCCGGCGTAAGCGCCGACGGCAATTGCGGCACCCTCTCCTCGGCAATCGCTGCGGCGGGATCGTGTTTGCGTACCATGACCCAGCGCACATAATCGAGCACGGTCTCGCCGTTCTGGTTCTCGCCGCGCGAGCGCACATAGACGACGCCGGTTTGCTTGTTTGAGTTTTCCCTGAGCCCGATAATCTCGGATGTCGCCGACAGCGTGTCGCCGGGAAAGACCGGCTGCAGGAACCGGCAATCGGCATAGCCCAGATTGGCGACCGCGTTCAGCGAAATGTCGGGAACCGTCTTGCCGAACACGGTGTGGAAGACGAGGAGATCGTCGATGGGACTCTTAGGGTAGTCGATCGCCTGCGCGAATGTGTCGGACGATTGCACGGCGAAACGCGATCCGTAAAGCGCGGTATAAAACGCCGCATCGGCGCGCGTGAGCGTGCGCGGCGTTGCGTGACGGATGACCTGGCCGAGGCGGAAATCCTCGAAGAAATTGTCGGCGCCGGTCTTAGCTCTCCCGCTCAATAGGCGATGACCAGCGGATACAGATAATAGGCGATCACCCGCTCGAGGAAGAAAATCAGTAGTAATAGTACGACCGGCGAAATATCGAGGCCGCCGAGATTCGGCAGCACGTTGCGTATCGGCCGCAGCACCGGCTCCGTCAGCGCGTTGAGTGTGTTCCACACCGCGCGGACGAAATCGCTACGAAAGTTCACAACATCGAAAGCGATCAGCCAGGACATGATCGCGGTGGCGATCACGACCCAGGTATAAAGCTGTAAAATCAACAGAATGAGGTCGAGTATCGCGCGCATGTGACCTGCTTTGGCGGAAAAGCCCGCCTCATTTAGCTATCGCCGTGCCGCGCATCAACCCTGCGGCTTCGCTCTTGACCCGCCCCAGCGCGCGGCGTATCGCCGTCAGCGGGACACCTCTCCCCAACGAGAGGCGCCCATCTGAAAGGATGGATTATGACTGCTGTTACTACGAGACCGGCCGTGCGGCCGGCGAAGCCGTGCTTTTCTTCCGGCCCTTGCGCGAAACGCCCTGGCTGGACCCCCGAAATCCTCAAAAATGCACCGCTCGGCCGCTCGCATCGTGCCAAAGCCGGCAAATCGAAGCTCGAGGCGGCGATCGCGCTCACCCGCGAGGTGCTGCAGGTTCCGGCGGACTATCGCATCGGCATCGTGCCGGCCTCAGACACCGGCGCCGTCGAAATGGCGATGTGGTCGTTGCTCGGCGCCCGCCCGGTCGACGTGCTTGCCTGGGAATCCTTCGGCGAGGGCTGGGTCACCGACGCGGTGAAGCAGCTGAAGCTCAAAGACACGCGCGTTCTGAAAGCCGAGTACGGCGATATCGTCGATCTGGCGAGCGTCGACTGCGATCACGACGTGATCTTCACCTGGAACGGCACGACCTCCGGCGTGCGTGTGCCGAATGCCGACTGGATCAACGCGGACCGCAAGGGGCTGACGATCTGCGACGCGACCTCCGCCGCTTTTGCCCAGCGTCTCGATTTCGCGAAACTCGATGTCGTAACTTTCTCCTGGCAGAAGGTGCTCGGCGGCGAGGCCGCACACGGCATGCTGATCCTGTCGCCGCGCGCGGTCGAGCGGTTAGAGACCTACACGCCGCCCTGGCCGCTTCCAAAGATCTTCCGTATGACCAAAGGCGGCAAGCTCATCGACGGCATTTTCAAGGGTGAGACGATCAATACGCCGTCGATGCTGTGCGTCGAGGATTATCTCGACGCATTGAATTGGGCGAAGTCGCTCGGCGGGTTGGATGCGCTGATCGCGCGCGCCGTTGCCAACACCCAAATCGTGGCGGATTGGGCCAAGAAGACGCATTGGATCGATTTTCTCGCCAAAGACCCGGCGACGCGCTCGAATACGAGCGTGTGTTTAAAGGTGGTCGATCCCGCGGTAACCGCGCTTTCCGCCGACGCGCAGGCGGCGTTCGCCAAAGAGCTCGCAACACGGCTCGAGAAGGAGGGCGTGGCTTATGACATCGGCGCTTATCGCGACGCGCCGGCGGGCCTGCGCATCTGGTGCGGCGCCACGGTGGAGCGCGCGGACATCGCAGCGCTGACGCATTGGCTCGATTGGGCCTATGCGCAGGCAAAAGCCGCTCTGCCGAAGGCGGCGTAGACGCAAACGCTGCGAAGCAGGCCAGATGAGGGGCTGACCCTCACGAAATTATTCCCCTCATCCGCCTCGCGTTCCGCGAGGCACCTTCTCCCACAAGGGGAGAAGGGTCGCTCACCGGATAAATCCCATGTCCCCTCGCGTTCTTATCTCCGATGCCCTCTCCCCCGCCGCCGTCGCGATTTTCAAGGAGCGCGGCGTCGAGGTCGATTTCCAGCCCAATCTCGGCAAGGACAAAGACAAACTCGCCGCCGTGATTGGCGACTACGATGGCCTCGCCATTCGCTCGGCCACTAAAGTCACGTCCAAAGTTCTTGAAAACGCGTCGCGCTTAAAGGTGATCGGCCGCGCCGGCATCGGCGTCGACAATGTCGACATCCCCTCGGCGACGGCAAAGGGCGTGATTGTCATGAACACGCCGTTCGGAAATTCGATCACCACCGCCGAGCACGCGATCGCGCTGATGTTTGCCCTGGCGCGACAAATCCCCGCCGCTGATATCTCCACACAAGCCGGCAAATGGGAGAAGAACCGCTTCATGGGGATCGAGATCACCGGAAAGGTGCTCGGCATTATCGGCTGCGGCAATATCGGGTCCATCGTCGCGGAGCGCGCCATTGGCCTGCATATGCGCGCGATCGCCTATGATCCGTTCCTGTCGCCGGAACGCGCGCAGGATCTCGGTGTCGAAAAAGTCGACCTCCACGATCTCTTGGCCCGCGCCGATTTCATCTCGCTGCACACACCGATGACGACGCAGACCAAGAACATTCTGTCGGCGGACAACCTCGCCAAGACGAAGCGGGGTGCGCGAATCATAAATTGCGCGCGTGGAGGATTGGTCGACGAAGGCGCACTGCGCAAGCTGCTCGATTCCGGCCACGTTGCCGGTGCCGCCTTCGATGTGTTCACGAACGAGCCGGCCACCGAGAACCCGCTCTTCGGCCATCCGAACGTCGTCGCCACGCCGCATCTGGGCGCCTCGACGTCGGAGGCGCAGGAGAATGTCGCGTTGCAGGTGGCCGAGCAGATGTCCGATTATCTCACCCGCGGCGCGATTTCGAACGCGGTGAACTTCCCCTCGATCACTGCCGAGGAGGCACCGAAGCTGAAGCCGTTCATCGCACTGGCAGAACGGCTCGGCTCGTTTGCCGGGCAGCTGACCGAGAGCGGCCTTACCAAGGTGACGATCACTTATGAGGGATTGGCGGCGGAGCTGAAGACGAGGGCGCTGACCGCCTCGGCGATCGCGGGCCTGCTGCGGCCGCTCCTTTCGGATGTTAACGTCGTCTCGGCGCCAATTGTGGCGAAGGAACGCGGCATCGTCATCGACGAGGTGACGCGGGCAGCGGAGGGCGATTACGAATCGCTGATCACGCTAACCGTGCAGACCGAGCGGCAAGAGCGCTCGGTCGCCGGCACGGTCTTCCACGACGGGAAGCCGCGCATAACGATGATCAAGGACATCAAAATGGATGCAGAATTCGCGCCCTCGATGATCTATGTCAGCAACGAGGACAAGCCGGGCTTCATCGGCCGCTTCGCAAGCCTGCTCGGCGACGCGGGGATTAACATCGCGACCTTCGCGCTCGGCCGCGACCGCCAGGGAGGCTCCGCCATCGCCCTCGTCCAGGTCGACGGCAAAGTGCCCGACGCCGCACTCGCCGGGATCAAGCAGATCGATGGGGTGAAGCAGGCGAAAGCTCTGAGCTTCTAACTCTGCTCACGCTGGCTGCGGCCCGTCATAGCCCTCGACGATCAAGAGATCGCCGACCGAGGCGCTCTCGCGCAACTTCATTGCGTCGCGATATTCCGGCGAGTCGTAGCAAGCGCGGGCCGTCTCAAAATCCTTGAATTCGATGATGACGTTGCGCGCGCGTGAGCTACCTTCGCGGGTCTCCGTCTTGCCGCCGCGCACCAAAAACTTGGCGCCATATTTTCCGAACGCTTTCGCATTCGCGGCAACATATTGTTTGTAAGCATCGAGGTCGCTGACGTCGATGCGACCGATCCAATAGGCTTTCGGCATTATCTCTCCTCTTAGGTTTGGCGTGAATTTTCAGGTAGCTGCGTCATATTGCCGTCATCGTTTGGGGCTTAAGTACCAGCCGGGTCCGTTGCGTTGAGTTGTGGCGGGCCTTGCACGCCGGGCCGGAGGTACGCCCGGCGTTTTGCTTCATCGGGCCCGCGCCGCCATTTCCTCGACAATCCCTTCTACCGCTGTTTTAGGCTCCGCCGCCTGGGTAACCGGACGCCCGACGACGAGATAGTCGGCGCCCTCCGCCATGGCTTGGCGCGGCGTCATGACCCGCTTCTGATCCGCGGCCGAGCCGCCGGCGGACCGCACGCCCGGGCTCACAAGGAGGAAATTGCCGCCGAGCGCAGCGCGGGTCTCGCGAAGCTCCTGCGGCGAGAGGATCAGCCCATCGATTCCGGCCTCCCGCGCTTGGCAGGCGCGGCGGAGAACGAGGCTTCGTACGTCATAGGCATAGCCGGCTTCCCGCAAATCCGCGTCGTCGGATGAGGTGAGCACAGTCACCCCAAGCACTTTGAGCCTGCTCCCCGCCGCACCGGCTTTGGCCGCACGCATCGTCTGCGGATAGGCATGCACCGTTAGAAAGGTGGCGCCAAGCCGGGCGATCTGGCGAGTCGCGCGCTCGACCGTGTTCGGGATGTCGTGCAGTTTCACGTCGAGGAAGATACGCTTGCCGGACGTGATCAGGCGCTGCGCAAGGGCGAGGCCGCCGCCGCAATAAACGAGCTCCATGCCGATCTTGTAGAAAGTGACCGCATCCCCAAGACGCGCAATCATCGCGTCTGCCGCATCGATGTCGGGAAAGTCGAGTGCGACGATCAACCGGTCGCGCATATATGAGTCAAGGGCCGTTGATGCGACCCCGGCGCGGGCCGTCAACGCCTGGCCTTGCGGTTCTCGCCCAAGCGCCGCAGCAGCGCCAAAGCCGGCGCGCCTCTTCGCTCTGTGCGCCGGAAGGGCGGCGCATCAAACCTCGACTCGAATTCGAGCTGCAGCTCGCGGCTCTTGTCGCGCGCCCGCTTTTTCAGCCGTTCCAGCCAATCTTCTCGCGTCGGCCGCTTATCCTCATCGGCAGCCGGCACTTCTGCGGCGCGATATACCCAGACGCGTGCCGGCGGCAGGTTGAGCCAGACATTGTGCGAGGCTTCCGCCCGGAAATGCAGCCCGCTCAACCGGCTGGTCAGCGGAATGGGCGAAGTGAGGCCGTAAGTGAATTGGATGAAGGCGCCGTCGGGCTGCATCAGCTCGAACGCGTTGCGCAGAAGATTGAGCCGCCCGCGTTCGGGCCGCGTCAGCAGCGGCAGGCTGGAGACTACGCAGACTGCCGGCTTTTTCAGGATAGGGCGCAGCGTATCGGCAAGACGATACGCGTCGCCTTGCACGATGCGCGCTTTGGGAAAGCGGCGCGCCAGCAATTTGCAGAAGGACGCGTCGTATTCGACCAGGATCAGCCGCTCCTGCGGTATGCCACGATCGAGGAGCGCTTCGGTCACGGGACCGGTGCCCGGTCCGAGCTCAATGATCGGGCCATCCGCGACCGAGTCGACGTAGGCCGCCATGGCGCGTGCCAGAAAACGGCCGGAGGGGGATACGGCGCCGGTGGCTTTCGGATTGTCGAGCCAACGTTTGATGAAGCGGGCTTCGTCGGCGAGACGCTCGTCAAGGGCAAGACGCGGCGAACGCGGGCGTTTCGAACGCAAATGCTTTGACTGCAAGACGTCTCCCCGCCGCTTTCCGTCGCGTCTTACTCGCCCACATCGGTCGGAGCGTCAAGAAAACGTCAGATTTCGGCTCCGGTTTCTTTTATGGCTGAGCTCTTACGCGCTGCCGAGATTTTCAAAGAATTCCTTCATCCGGGCAATGAAACCGGAGGCTTCCGGCTGGGTGCGCGTCGAGGATTCGACCTCGAATTCCTGCAACAGCTCGCGCTGGCGCCGCGTCAGATTCTGCGGCGTCTCGACGTTCGCCTGAATGTAGAGATCGCCGAAATCACGGGCGCGCAGGACAGGCATGCCTTTGCCGCGGATTTTGAATTGGCGGCCCGATTGCGTTCCTTCCGGGATTTTCACCTTCGATTCGCCACCGTCGAGCGTGTGGACACCGAGTTCGCCGCCGAGCGCCGCCTGAACCATCGAGATCGGCACGCGGCAATAGAGATCGGCGCCGTCGCGCTGGAAGAAGGGATGCGGCTTGATTGCCAAAAAAATGTAGAGGTCGCCCGGCGGGCCGCCGCGCATCCCGGCCTCGCCCTCGCCGGCAAGACGGATCCGCGTCCCGTCCTCGACGCCAGCGGGAATGTTGACCGAGAGCGTCCGTTCGCGCGAGACGCGGCCGGCGCCGCTACAGGCTGAGCAGGGATTGTCGATGATTTCGCCGCGGCCGTGACAGGTCGGGCAGGTGCGCTCGATCGCGAAAAAACCCTGCTGGGCCCGCACGCGGCCATGGCCGTTACAGGTCGAACAGGTCTTCGGCTTCGAGCCAGGCTTCGCGCCGGTGCCCGAACACGCCTCGCAGGTGACGGATGTCGGCACTTTAAGGCTCGCCGTCTTGCCCGAATAAGCCTCCTCGAGCGTGATCTCCATGTTGTAGCGAAGATCCGAGCCGCGCTCGCGCCCCGAGGAGCGACCGCGCCGGCCCATCACATCACCGAAGAGATCATCGAAAATGTCGGCCATCGACGAGGCGAAGCCCTCGCCCATTCCGCCAAATCCGCCGGCCCCACCGCCACCGCCACCATCAAAGGCGGCGTGGCCGAAGCGGTCGTAAGCCGCGCGCTTCTGTGCGTCGGAGAGGATCTGGTAGGCCTCGTTGACCTCCTTGAAGCGGATTTCGGAGGCCTTGTCGCCGGGATTGCGATCGGGATGGCACTGCATCGCCGCCTTGCGGAAGGCGGATTTCAGCTCGACGTCGGAGGCGCCGCGGGAGACGCCGAGTGTCTCGTAGAAATCGCGTTTGGCCATTGCTTCGCGGCGTCTCTGGATTGGTCCGGTAATTTTTCGCGAGGCGCCGAAAGGCTACGGCGCCGCTCCCGTAGCCGGATTTGGTTAGCCGATCGAAATAACGCAACCCAAAAAGGCGGAGAGCGAGAGAGCCGCGGGAGGCGGCACCTCGCCTCGCGGCCCGATCCCCTACTGGCATTCTTTGTGGACGCGGTCGAGCGCCTGCGACAGGCCGGCGAGAGAATAGGAGTCGGTCGTCACCTTGCCCTTGGTCGAGGGCGCCTTGACGACCAGCTTCGAGCCGCGCTTCAGCGCCTCGATGAACTGGTTTTCCTGGGCCGGATTCTTGACCCAGGCATTGCTGCCTTTGGCGATGAGATCGTAGCTGGAATTGCCGATTTCGGCTTTTGCCTCGGCATTGTCCTTCATCGGGAAGCCCATGATGATCGAGACTTCGTTGCGGACGTTTTCGCTTGGCCGGCTCGAGATGAAGACGTAAGCCGGATCGCGCTGGAGGGTGCTTGGCGCACGATCCTTGGGGCTCGCCAGGGCATAGCAGGTCTTCTCCTTGCCCTGCGCCATGTAGGCGCCCCAGTCGTGGAAGGTGTCGAGCAGCATCGGCTTGCCATCGCCGAGCGAGGCGACCTTCTTGCCGCCTTTCTCCTCCTTGCCCTTGGCGGCCTTGCCTTTCGCGTCGGTCGTCTTGCTGTCGCTCTTGGCGTCAGGCTTCGCCGCGCTCCTGGACGAGGTCGTCGCGGCGGGCTTGGCTCCCGGCTTTGCCGGGGATTGTTGCTGGGCGAAAGCAGCGGGCGCTAGACTGAGGCTCAACAGGAGCGGCAGCACGAGAGTGGAAAGCGCCTCGCGCTTGGCGCGGCCGGGGATCGGGAATCGAATCATCTGACGACGGTACCTCGCCGGCCGCTCGACAGGTGGAGGCGAAGCCGGTAGCTGAGCGGTAAAATTACCGCCCGAACCGGGCGAAAATCGGACTGCAGACCAGCCATAACGGGAGAAGCGCGAGCGATGAGAGCTGTTTTATGCAAAAGCTTCGGCCCGCCGGAGACCCTGGTTCTGGAGGACGTCGCGGCGCCGACCCCTGGGCCCGGCGAGGCTGTCGTTGACATCGCCTATGTCGGGCTGAATTTCTTCGACACGCTGATCATCGAGAACAAGTACCAGACGAAACCGGCCTTGCCGTTTTCGCCCGGCGGCGAGTTCTCCGGCACGATCAGCGCGCTCGGGCCCGATGTCACCGGCGTCAAGGTCGGCGACAAGGTCGCGGGCTCCAGCGGCTTCGGCGCGGCGCGGGAAAAAATCGCCATCGCCGTCGACCAGCTGGTCAAAGTGCCGGACGGTCTCGCCCTCGAAAAGGCCGCCGGCCTGCTCATCACCTACGGCACGTCCCTGCACGCATTGAAACAGCGCGCACGACTCAAGAAAGGGGAGACCCTTGCCGTGCTCGGCGCTTCGGGCGGCGTCGGCATCGCCGCGGTCGAGATCGGTCACCTCATGGGCGCGCGCGTCATTGCCTGCGCCTCTTCGCCGGACAAAGTGGCCTTCGCCAAAGAGCACGGCGCCGACGAGGGCATCGATTATTCCGCCGAGGATTTGCGCGAAGCGCTGAAGCGCGTCTCCGGCGGCAAGGGCATCGACGTCGTCTATGATCCCGTCGGCGGCGATTACGCGGAAATCGGCGTGCGTTCGATGGCGTGGAAAGGCCGCTTCCTCGTCGTTGGTTTTGCCGCCGGCACGATTCCGAAAATCCCGCTCAACCTCGCGCTGCTCAAGGGCTGCGAGATCGTCGGCGTCTTCTGGGGCGCCTTTACGAAGGCCGAGCCCGAGGCGAGCCGCGAGAACAATGCGGAAATCCTGACCTGGGCGCGCGACAGCAAGCTCGACGCGCATATCCATGCGATTTTGCCGCTGGAAAAAGCCGCCGAAGCGCTCGGCATGCTCACGCGCCGCGAAGCCAAGGGCAAAGTTTTGCTGAAGCCTTGAGCGGCGATAACGAATTGGGGCGTCCAATAAATTCTCACTATTGCGTAACCCAAACCCGCATTCGAAACGCGCGTGCGCGCGAGCTTCGCCAAACAGGAATTTATGAGAACGCTCGGCACAGCGACGATGATCACAATCAAGGCCGCGACGGCTTGGTGGACCCGGCTTACGCGTTACTTGCCTGATCGGCGACCCTGCGAGGTGACGGCTATGAAGACACGATTGATGGTCGCTATGGCGGCAAGTCTGCTCTTGTCGTGCGGCGCTCGCGCCGAGAGATCAAGCTCCTCGCTTCGGCCGGTCTCAAGGCTGCCTATCTCGAGTTGCTCCCACAATTCGAGAGGGAGAGCGGTCACAAAGTCGCGGCGGAGTGGTCGAGCTCTCCCGTGATCCCGGAAACGTATCGAAGCAGGCGAAGAGGCCGACGTCGTCATCGTCGCCAGCGTCCTCGGCCGCAGCTTGGCTGAAGAATTGACGAAGCAGGGAAAGATCGCCGGCGCTCCCGTGGTTTTCGCAAAATCGGGCGTCGGCGTTGCCGTGCGCGCCGGGGCACCCGAACCCGATATCAGCTCCGCCGACGCGCTGAAAACATCATTGCTCCAGGCAAAGACAATTACTTATTCCGCCGGGGCGAGCGGCGTCTACATCGCGAGCATGCTGCAGAAACTCGGCATCTACGATCAGGTCAAAGCGAAAGCGGTCGCCGTCAAACCCAGCGAGCCGGTCGGAGAAGTC
>DATAOB010000083.1:0-14707 GCA_036265935.1 Beijerinckiaceae bacterium | reverse complement strand
GCGGCACCGGCCGCAAGCGCGCAGGAGAAACTCATCGCATGTAAGACAGAAGACAGCCGAACCGACATAGTGAGGCCCTCGGAAGGACGGAGCGTCCTAACCAGAGACTAGGCGCGCGATACGCGCCGTCAACTCAAGGCGGCGCTCTCGGGAGAGCTCGCCTATGCCGGCCGAGGTTTTTTCCGAGCCTGTTGCTTAGGCCGCCGCCACCGCGCGTTTCGCCATTACGCCGATCAGATGCGCGCGGTATTCGCGCGAGCCGTGAATGTCGCCGTTGAGCGTGCTCGGGTCGATGCTCAATCCTTCGAGCGCGCTCTTGTCAAAGTTTTGCGATAGCTTCTCCTCCGCCGCTTTCCAGCGGAACACGCCATCGGAACCTGCGCCGGTCACCGCTACGCGCACCGTGCCGCCGGTCTTCGCGACGGCAACGCCGACCATCGCGTAACGCGAGGCGGGATTGCGGAACTTCATGTACTTGAACTTGTCGGCTTTCGGGAATTCGACGGCAGTGACCATCTCATTATCTTCGAGCGCGGTCGAAAACAGCCCGGTGAAGAATTCTTCCGCCGCGAGCTTGCGCTTGTTGGTGACGATCGTCGCGCCGAGCGCGAGGCACGCGGCGGGATAATCAGCCGCCGGATCGTTGTTGGCAATCGAGCCACCGATCGTGCCGCGATGGCGCACGGCGGGATCGCCGATCAGTCCGGCGAGCTCGGCAAGACCGGGCTGGAAATTCTTCACGACATCCGACGTCGCAACATCGTAATGCCGGGACATCGCTTTGATGACGAGCTTGTCGCCTTGCAGTTCAATGCCGCGCAATTCCTTGACCTTGCCGAGATCGATGAGATGCGGCGGCGCGGCGAGCCGCTGCTTCATCGTCGGCAACAGCGTCTGGCCGCCGGCCAGGAATTTCGCGTCCTCATTGGCGCCGAGTTTCGACACCGCGTCGGATACGCTCGATGCCGAATGGTGGGTGAAGGCGTACATCTATCGCTCCCTATTCCGCGGCCATGCGCAGGCGCGCGCCTTGCGCAGCTTTCCAGACCCGTTCCGGCGTCGCCGGCATTTGCAGGTTCTCGTGGCCGACCGCATTGGTCAGCGCATTGATCACCGCCGGCGGCGAAGCGATCGCGCCGGCCTCGCCACAGCCTTTGATGCCGAGCGGATTTGAGGGACACGGCGTCGTTGTCATGCCGACCGAGTATGACGGCACGTCACCCGCGCGCGGCATGCAATAATCCATGAAGCTCGCGGTGATCAGCTGTCCCTCGTCGTTGTAGATCGCGCCTTCGAGCAGCGCCTGGCCGACGCCCTGCGCGATGCCGCCATGCACCTGGCCTTCGACGATCATCGGATTGATGAGATTGCCGAAATCATCGACCGCGGTCCATTTTTCGATGGTCGTCAAACCCGTTGCCGGATCGACTTCGAGCTCGCAGATATGCACGCCCGCTGGGAAGGTGAAGTTCGTCGGGTCCCAGAACGCGCTTTCCTTCAGGCCTGGTTCGAGTTCCTGGCCGTTGAATTTGTGCGCGATATAGGCCTGCAGCGCGATCGTGCCCCAGTCGGCGTTTTTGTCGGTACCCTTGACGGTGAACTTGCCGTCCTTGAACTCGATATCGCCTTCGGCTGCCTCGAGCACATGCGCGGCGACCTTCTTCGCCTTCGCCTCGACCTTTTCGAGCGCCTTGAAGATCGCCGACATCCCAACGGCGCCGGAGCGCGAGCCGTATGTGCCCATGCCCATTTGCACTTTGTCGGTATCGCCGTGCACGATCGAGACGTTGTCGATGGGAATGCCGAGACGATCCGACACAAGTTGTGCGAAGGTCGTCTCGTGCCCCTGCCCGTGCGAATGCGACCCCGTCAGAATCTCGACCGTGCCGATCGGATTGACGCGCACTTCGGCGGATTCCCATAAACCGACGCCGGCGCCGAGCGAGCCGACCGCCGCCGACGGCGCGATGCCGCACGCTTCGATATAGGCGGAATAGCCGAGACCGCGCAGCTTGCCCTGCGACTCGCTTTGCGCTTTGCGGCTCGGAAAACCCGCCGTGTCGTGGATTTCCTGCGCCTTCTTCAGCGACGCGTCATAATCGCCGGTGTCGTAGCACATGATGACCGGCGTCTGATGCGGGAATTGCGTGACGAAATTCTTGCGCCGGAACTCGGCCGGATCCATGCCGAGTTCGCGCGCCGCCATCTCGACAATCCGCTCGATGACGAATGTCGCTTCCGGCCGTCCGGCGCCGCGATAGGCGTCGACGGGTGCGGTGTTCGTATAAAGCGCCATCACCTCGCCGTAGATCGCCGGGATGTTGTACTGCCCTGAGAGCAGCGGCACATAGAGATAGGTCGGCACCGACGAGGCGAACGTCGAGAGATAAGCCCCGAGATTGGCTTTGGTGCTGACGCGAAGCGCCGTGATCTTGCCGTCGGCGTCGGTTGCAAGTTCGGCATGGGTGACGTGATCGCGGCCATGCGCATCGCAGAGAAATGCTTCGGTGCGATCGCAATTCCATTTGACCGGGCGCCTGATCTTCCGCGCCGCCCAAACGCAGACCGTCTCTTCGGCATAGATGAAGATTTTCGAGCCGAAGCCGCCGCCGACATCTGGCGCGATGACGCGGAATTTGTGCTCCGGTGCGAGTCCGATGAAGGCGGACAGAACCAGCCGCGCGACATGCGGGTTTTGACTCGTCGTATAAAGGACCAGCGAATCCGTGCCCTCCTCGTATTCGCCGACCGCGGCGCGCGGCTCCATCGGATTCGGCACGAGACGATTGTTGACGAGTTCGAGCTTGGTCACGTGCTTCGCCGATGCGAACGCCTTGTCGACGGCGGCTTTGTCGCCGAGATGCCAGTCGTAGACGACATTGTTCGGGGCGACGTCATGGATCTGCGTGCCCGACTGCGCATTGGCGAGATCGACGACCGCCGGCAGCACCTCGTAATCGACTTCGATCTTTTCGGCAGCGTCCCGCGCCTGCGCCAGCGTATCGGCGATGACCACGGCGACGTGGTCGCCGACATAGCGCACTTTCCCCTGCGCCAGCGCCGGATGCGGACCGGCATTCATCGGCGAGCCGTCCTTGGAATGGATCAGCCAACCGCAGATCAGTCCGCCGACCTTATCGGCCGCAATATCGTCGCCGGTGTAAACCGCGACGACGCCCGGCGCGCTCTCGGCTGCCTTCGTGTCGATGCTGTTGATTTTCGCATGCGCATGCGGGGAGCGCAGGAAAAAGGCATAGGCCTGGCCGGGCCGATTGATATCGTCGACATAGCGGCCCTTGCCGGTGACGAAACGGTGATCTTCCTTACGCGGTATCGCTGCGCCGATTCCTGTCGCGCCCATCCTGACCTCCCTAAACCTGTAAGCCGCTTATTCCGCAGCTTTGCTCTGTGGCATGCTCGCCATGTTGCGCGCGCCAGCGGCGATCGCTTTCACGATATTGTGGTAGCCGGTGCAGCGGCAGAGATTGCCTTCGAGCTCCTCCCGGATCGTCTTCTCGTCGAGATTGTTGCCCTTGCGGCGCACGAGATCGACCGCAGTCATGATCATGCCCGGCGTGCAGAAGCCGCATTGCAGCCCATGATGCTCGCGGAAAGCTTCCTGCATCGGATGCAGCTCGTTGCCATTGGCAAGGCCCTCGATCGTCAGCACGTTTGAGCCGTCGCACGAGAGCGCCAGCACCGTGCAGGCCTTCACCGCCTCGCCATCGATCTGCACGACACAGGCGCCGCATTGGCTCGTGTCGCAGCCGACATGCGTGCCGGTGAGGCGCAGATTCTCGCGCAGGAACTGAACGAGCAGCGTGCGCGGATCGATATCCGCCGAGCGCTGACGGCCGTTCACATTCATCGATACTGTTGGCATGTTTCCTCCGGATAATCCTGAGTTCAGATCGCCGTTGCCGACGGGGATACAGCCTCGGCGAAATTCGAGAAGAATTGGTCGGCCATTTTCTTGGCGACGCCGTCGATCATGCGCGATCCGAGTTGCGCGATCTTGCCACCGACCTGCGCCTCGACATCGTAGCTGAGTTTTGTGCCGGCATCGGCCGTCGTCAGCGCTACGCGGGCACCGCCTTTGGCGAACCCGGCAATGCCGCCCTGGCCCTCCCCGGAAATGCGATAGCCGTTCGGCGGGTCGATATCGCTCAAGGTCACCTTGCCTTTGAACGTCGCCGAGACCGGACCGACCTTCACCTTCGCAACCGCCTGCATCTCATTGTCGGCAGTCTTTTCCAGGCTCTGGCAGCCGGGAATGCAGACTTTCAGCACTTCGGGATCGTTGAGCTTCGCCCACACCGTTTCGCGGTCGGCCGGCAGCTCGACTTCGCCCTTCATTGTCATCGCCATAAGGCGGCTCTCCCAGACGCGTACGCAGCCCCGCTCATCGGCGAGGCCCTGTTTCGATCCATTCTACTTCAGAAAAGGGCGGGCGCTAGGGGGTCCGGAAAGCTCTCTGTTGCCCAATCGGATGGGAACACCCCAGACTCAACCTCGTTAAGGCCGAAAGGCGCCAATCGCCTATACTACCTGGATGGAGAAGAGCTGTGGATGTCCAAGAGGCCATCTCAAAAGCTAAGGAATATGGGGAGCAAGTCTACTCGGAAGAGAATGTCTCCAATCTTGGTCTCGAAGAGACGGAATACCAAGAAGATGCGGGCCAACATTACGCTGGGGTTTTCGCGCTCTTGGAATACTCCACGCACTAGAGCGCAGGAAGTGCTCGAAAACTTGGGCGGCATCACTCCGCTGAAGCGTGCCTACAAGGTTATTAGCATATCAGACGATGGGAAGGTCATATCCATGAAGGATCGTCCTAAGATGGAATTCAGCGAATGAACAATTCGGTTGTGGTCGATTCCAATCTCTTGTTGCTTCTTATCGTAGGAACAGCAAGTCGAGAATACATTGCCAAACACAAGAAACTTGCCGAATACAGTGACAGCGATCTTGATCTTCTTACCTTATTGATTTCTCAGTTTTCCGACATCCTCTTAGTGCCCCATGTTCTGACGGAGGTGTCGAGCTTTTCGCGGCACATCAAAAATCCGGCACGCCGCGAAGTGCAAGCAAAACTGCGCCGTTTGATCCAAACAACGACGGAAATCCCCATTGAAAGTATCTATGGAGCCGAGCGCGAAGAGTTCGAGGAACTTGGTCTGACAGATGCGGTGCGCCTACACTTCTGCACCCTAGAAAGGGCTGGCATCCGCTGCACGCTTTTAACAGCAGACGCGAACCTTGCCCTTCGAGCCGAGTCACTAGGCTATGGATGTGATCTACTATGGAGACCTGCGCTCCTAGCCGTTCGTTAATATGCTCTTGCGAGCCCAGCTCCCCATCCGCAATCTGCGCGTTCGGCCTACCGCAAAACGAGCAGGCCAATCGGCCGGGTAAGGTCACGCACATGCCGTTGCGCGACTTGTCTGCGCCAGCGCAAGCCCGATCCGCGCCGCAAGCGTGTCGCTAACCGGCGTCATCGGCAGGCGGACTTCCGGGCTGTCGATGAGCTTGGCGCGCCAGAGCCAATGCTTGATCGGCGCCGGATTGGGATCGGCGAAGAGCAGTCGCGCGAGATCGAAGAGCCTCATCCACGCGGCGAGTGCGCCGGACTGATCGCCCGCAAGCAAGCGCTCGCGAACCAATGCGAAGCCGGCGGTCTCAACATGCGCCGCGGCAAGAATGCCGCCGTCGGCGCCCTGCATAAGCGCGCCGTAGAACAGCGTGTCCTCTCCCGTCAGCACCGCAAATCCCGCAGGCCGGCTGCGCAACAGATCGAAGGACTGAATGGGACCGGCCGAGCAATCCTTCTTGCCAACGATGTTCGAATGCTCGGCGAGCTGCAGCGTCACCTCGTTGCTGAGATTGACGCCGGTTCGGTAGGGAATGTCGTAAAGAAGAATTGGGCGCGCGGCATTGTCGGCCAGGGTAGAGAAGTGCCGATAGAGGCCGTGCTGCGACGGCCGCGTGTAATACGGACAGGTGACGAGATACCCGTCGATCGGCGAGGCAGCGGTTCGCGCCAGTTCGGCAACACCCTTTCTGGTGTTGCTGCCGCACAGTCCAAGGTAGATCGGGATTTGCTTTCTCGCCCGCGCCATCTCGGCGGCGGTGATCGCAACCAGTCGCTCGACCTCCTGGTCATCCAGCGTCAGGCCCTCGCCGGTCGTCGCGCCGAGAACGAAACCGTCGACGGGCTCCGCGGCATAGTGCTTCACCAAGCGCCGGAACGACCGTTCATCCAGCACGCCGTCTCGAAACGGCGTGATCAGCGGCAGCCACAATCCGCTTGGAACGGGATGATTGGAGTGCATCTTCGTCTCCTGCTACCGGAGACGGGATGGGCAACAAAAAACCCCGTCGAAGCCGGCGGGGTCCTGATCGATCTTTTTAAGGCTGCGACGTTTAGCGCGCGCGAAGATCCTCGGTCCCCGGAGGGCTGAGTTTTTTCGTAGCGAGCTGGCGGCGGCTCTTAGCCATGCGCGAATGCTGATCTTCGCGATGGCTTCTGTCAATCGGCAAACAGCGTCTTTCGCGGCGCATCAATGCGCGCGTGCCCGACGCGCGCGGCTCGCACGCTGTTCCCTCTGCATGGCAGCAGAGATCGCATCGGCGAGGTCTTCCTGACGGAAAGGCTTATCGAGCTTCAAAAGATCGCCGCCCGCATCCGGCGGCAGCTCGGCGAAGCCGGTCGCCAGGATGATCGGCAGATCGCGGCGCTCGGCTCTGATCGCCTCGGCGAGCTGCGTTCCCGTCATCACCGGCATCGCCTGGTCGGTGATGACGACGTCGATATCCTTTTGCCGCCGGAAGACGTCGAGCGCCTCTTGGCCCGACCCCGCTTCGAGCACGGTGTGGCCGAGATCTTCCAGCATGGCGATCGTATTCATCAAGACGAGGGCGTCGTCGTCGACCGCAAGGATGACCAGCGAGCGCGCGTCCTCATCGGAAGGCCGGGCCGCGGCATGCGCCGGCTGCAGGACCGCTTCGGCCTGCTGGGCGGCGGCCGGCAGCCAAATCTCCGCGGTCGTGCCCTCGCCCTTGCGGCTCTTCAAGACGAGCCGGCCGCCGGATTGCTCGCTCATGCCGTGGACCATCGACAATCCGAGCCCGGTGCCCTTGCCGATGCCCTTGGTGGTGAAGAAAGGTTCAGCGGCTCGCGCCAGCGTGTCTTCGTCCATGCCCTCGCCGCTGTCGCTCACGCAGAGGCAGACATAGCGGCCGGGAGAAAGGTGGTCCTTCGGCTCGCTGACGGGATCGACCCGCGCACTGATCACGATCGAGCCGCCGTCCGGCATCGCGTCACGCGCATTGACGGCAAGGTTCAGCAGCGCGAGCTCAAGCTGGTTGGCATCGGCACGCGCCGGCGGCAGGCTCAGCGGAAAACGCGTCTCGATGTGGACCGAGGGGCCGAGCGAGCGCTGCAGCAGGTCGGCCATCCCATGCACGAGAGCCGGCAGGTCGAGCGGCTCCGGATTGAGCTCCGTGCGGCGGGCGAAGGCAAGCATGCGCTTGGTCAGCGATGCGCCCCGCTGCGCCCCCTGGATGGCATTTTCGAGCAGCCCGGTCACGCGGGGGTCATCGGGCAAACGTTTGCGCAACAGTTCAAGAGAACCGAGCACCGCCATGAGAAGATTGTTGAAATCGTGCGCGACGCCACCGGTCAGCCGGCCGACTGCTTCCATTTTCTGCGACTGGAACAAAGCCTCCTGCGCCTGCTCGAGGGCGCGTTGCGCTTCCCGCTTCTCGGTCATGTCGCGTGTGACCTTGGCGAAGCCGATCAATTGTCCCCGCTCGTTACGAATGGCGTCGACGACGACATTCGCCCAAAACAGTGTGCCGTCCTTGCGGACGCGCCAGCCTTCCCGCTCGAAGCGTCCCTCGCGCGCGGCAGTCTCGAGCGCGTGCTGCGGCAGTCCGGCGGCCCGATCCTCTTCGGTATAGAAGCGGGAGAAATGCTGGCCGACGATCTCGTCGGCGAGGTAACCCTTGATGCGCTCGGCGCCCACGTTCCAGTTGGTCACGTGTCCTTCGGGATCGAGCATGTAGATGGCGTAATCGGTGACGCCGTGGACGAGCAGGCGGAAGCGCTCCTCGCTTCGCCTGAGCTCTTCCTCGACCGCCTTGCGCTCGCTCAAGTCGCGCGTGACCTTGGCGAAGCCGAGGAGGTGCCCCGAGGGGTCGCGGATCGGGTCGATGATGACGTGGGCCCAAAAGCGCGAGCCGTCCTTGCGGACGCGCCAGCCCTCGTGCTCGAAGCGGCCCTCTTCCACCGCCGTCTTCAGGGCCCGTTCCGGCAAGCCGGAGGCGCGGTCTTCCTCGGTATAGAACCGGGAGAAGTGCTGGCCGAGGATTTCCGGCTGCTCGTAACCCTTGAATCGCCGCGCGCCCGGATTCCAGCTCGAGACCACGCCGGCCGGATCGAGCATGTAGATCGCGTAGTCGGTGACCGCATCGACGAGCAGCCGATAGCGGCCATCGTCGCTCTGGGATGCGCCCACCCGCTCCGCTCGCTCCACCTCGGGCCCCTCTGCCCGTCCCTATCCGCCGGGCGAGCCATTACCCCGCAGAACTGCCGAAATCAGAAGCTGGTTCCGGCCAGTGCCGGCAAGTGCGAGATCGCCGCAATTAGCGCGGGGTATGGTTATCCACGATTGGCCGGTTAGGCGGCGCTGCGCGCCTGGCTCAGGTAGGCGGTCGCGGCCTTTTCGACATCATAGTCGTAGAGCCACTTGCGGAAGATCGCCGAGCTGGCGATTTCCTTGTCCCGCTCTTCGAGACTGCCGGACCTTGAATCGTAACGGAGCCCGTTTCTCCGCGCCTCGGCCTGCACAACGTCGGTGCGCTCGCGGCGGAATTTCTCGAATTGCGGCAGGATGCCGCTGACCTCGTCGGCGCTTCGCCCTTCGAGGAAAATCGCCAGCGCAACCCCGTCCTCGATGCCCTGGTTGGCGCCCTGCCCGAGATGCGGCAGCATCGCATGCGCGGCATCGCCAAGGAGAAGCAGGCGGCCATTCGTCCATTTCGCCAGCGGCCGCCGGTCGTAGAGGCCCCACCAGAAGCAGGTCTCGACTTTGTCGAGCAGCTCGACCACGCGAGAATCCCATCCGGCAAACGAGGCGGCAAGCTCGTCGCGGTCGCCGATCGCCGACCAGGATTCGATGGTCTCGGTGCTCGTCGGGACGAAGCCGACGTAATTCAAAAGCTCGCCGCGGCGGACGGGAAACACCATGAAGTGCTTGCCATCGCCCATCCAGATCTGATGCGCTTCCTTACGCCAGTTCGGCAGCTTCTTCGCCTCGATCAGCCCGCGGTAGGCGCGCGAGCCCGAATATTCCGGCGGCGACGGCTCGACGACGAATTTTTGCAAGGTCGAGTGGATGCCGTCGCAGGCGATCACGATGTCCGCCTCGGCAATGTTGCCGTTGTCGAACTTCACGTAAGCGGCGCGCTGATCCTGCTCGAAGCCGACACAGCGGTGGCCGGTGCGCACCGCACTCGCCAGCAGCACGTTGGCGAAAATGTTGAGGAGATCGGCGCGGTGCATGCCGTACATGCCGTTCCAGCCGGCGGAGTCGGTGGTGAGCACCTTGCCGACAAGCGTGCCGTCCATGCGGTAATATTCGGAGCCGGGCCCGACCTTTGCACCGACCCTGGCAAAAGCCGGCCCGAGCCCCATCCGCTCGAGCGGCCGCAGCGCGTTCGGATAGGTGAAGACGCCGGCGCCGACCTCGCCGAGCGCAGCCGCCTGCTCGTAGACGATGACGTCGATGCCGCGCCGCGCCAGTGCATGTGCGGCTGAGAGGCCGCTGATGCCGCCGCCGACGATGGCGGCGCGGATGGGTTTCGACATGGGCGTCCCCGTTGCTCTTCTTGAAGTGCAAAAGAACTAGCTTTGAACTCTCCAATGCCAAGAGCGTGCACGCATTGACAAGGATCATCTTGGGAAGGCCGGGATTTATGTAAATAGTCGCCAGCGGAGGCGGCACGCCATACGCAGTTTATTCGAACCCCTTTGCTTTCAGAACCGTCTGGGTAGCAGGCGAGGAAAGGAACGTGATCAGCGCTCTTGCGGCTTCAGTCTCACTGCTGCCGGTAACCATGCCGGGGGCGAACTGGGTGTGGTTCTGAATCGCTGACGGCAGCGGGCCAGCGAATTCGACGGTCGGTTGAGCCAAGACTTCGCTGATTTGATTGAATCCGATCTCAATGTCACCGCTGGCAACGCTTGCGTACAGCACCTTCGCAGACGGAGATAGCTTGGTCTTGGGTTTCATTTCCCCAGCGACGCCCAACCGTTCGAGCAAATCGACCATGTAGATGCCACTGGCACCCCCTCCGACCGGATCGGGATAAGTAACCGATCTTGCGGCCAACATCGAGCGTTTGAAGGCGTCGGCCGAACTGATGTCGGGCTTCGCCGCACCCATGCGTACGAAGACACCAACACCGACCTTCGCGATAATGATGGCGTCGCCAGCCAGGACTTTGCCTTGCGCTCGAAGTTGGCCCATCAGTGGCGCAGTGTTTATCACAAGATCGGCGGCCTCACCCTTTTGAAAACGGTCCGCGATAGCGCCCGCATTTCCGTAGGCGACCGTTACTTTGTGTCCCGATGATTTTTCAAAATCGGGTATCAGTGCGTCAATTGCCGGATGCAAAGCCACGGCGCACAAGAGCTTAATATCAGCGGCAGTTACCATACTGCCGGCAGTGATGCTAACCAAGGCAACTCCCAATGCGATTGTCGCAGAGATGTTCAGAATGGTTCGTCGATTCATGTTATTTCTCCATACATGTATATCGGTCGGTGTCAGCGGCATAGCCGACCATCAAACGATCCGGACGTAGGTTTGCGGCTTGCGATCCGCGGTATCGCCAGCAGCAACGGCCCGCGCGCCCGCGGCCACATGCGGAAATCTTGTAGTGGGGAAGTTTCACATTGCCGTCCAAGAGCCGGTGCATCCGGTTGGTCACCTTAAACTTATTTGATCGACGCGTATCGGTGATAAAGCGCCTATTTCAACGATCGGTGGCTTCCGGTAATGGCCCTTCTCGGACCTGCGGTCATGCGGTCAAGTCCGCCTTCACGCCGCCTTTGGAGGAAAAGCGGACATCAGCGCGCGAGTTTCGCCATGCGGTTTTACGCAAACCCGCCAACTGCCGCGCGCGCACAACCCAGGTCATTAAAATAGGTCGCTGTCAGCTTCATTTTTTTGCTCACTCGACCTCTTCATCGCCAGCTTACGGCACGTTGTCCAAATCCCTGAGCCACGCCGCAGCGGAAGAATCGCTCGGCGCGCGCCAGTCGCCGCGCGGCGATAGCGAGCCGCCGGAGCTGACCTTCGGTCCGTTCGGCATGGCCGAGCGCTTGAACTGGCTTGTCTCGAAGAAGCGTTTTACGAAGACGCCGAGCCAGCGTTTGATCTCGCCGATGTCGTACGCAACCTGCTTCTCCGCCGGGATGTGCGGCGGCCAGGCCCCGCGCTTGGCATCGCTCCAAGCGTGATGCGCGAGATAAGCGATTTTCGACGGCCGGAAGCCGTATCGCGTCGTATAGAACAGGTCGAAATCCTGCAGATTGTAGGGGCCGACGAAATCCTCGGTCTTCTGCACCTTCTTGTCTTTGCCGCCCGGCACAAGCTCGGGCGAGATCTCGGTCGCGAGAATGTCGATGAGAACGTCGACGGTTTTCTGCCCGAAGCGCACGTCCGCCGCGCCCCAGCGAATGAGATGCTGGATCAGCGTCTTCGGCACGCTCGCATTGACATTGTAATGCGACATCTGATCGCCGACACCGTACGTGCACCATCCGAGCGCCAGCTCCGACAAATCCCCGGTGCCGAGCACGATCGCTTTGTGCTGATTGGCGAGGCGGAACAAAACTGACGTGCGCGCGCCGGCCTGCACATTCTCGAACGTCACGTCATAGACCGGCTCGCCCTTGGAAAACGGGTGCTTGATGTCGATCAGCATTTGCTTGCAGGCGGCGGTGAGATCGATCTCTTCGGCGCTGACGCCGAGCGCCCGCATGAGCCGCCAGGCATTGCCCTTGGTACGATCGCTCGTGCCGTAAGCCGGCAGCGTGTAGCCCAGGATATTCTTGCGCGGCAGTTTCAGCTGATCGAAGGCCGTCACGGCAACGAGTAGCGCCTGCGTCGAGTCCAAGCCGCCGGAGACGCCGATGACGATCTTCTCAATGGCGGTCGCCTGCAGCCGCTGCCGCAGCCCGTGCGCCTGGATGTTGAAGGCCTCGAAGCAGAGTTCGGCAAGACGCGCATTGTCCGCCGGCACGAAGGGATAGCGCGCGACGGCACGTTCCAGGGCGATTTCTTTGGTCAGCGGCGGATCGAGCGTGAATTCGACCGTGCGGAAATCGAGCGAGCGGCTGTTGATCTCGACGCAATCGCCAAACGTGTTCTGGCGCATGCGCTCCTGCTGAATGAGCTCGAGATCGATATCGGCGACGACGATGTCCGGATGCTCGTCGAAACGCGGCGCCTCGACGAGCAGCGCGCCGGTCTCGTAGATCATCGCCTGTCCGTCCCAGGCGAGATCGGTCGTCGATTCGCCGGGGCCGGCGGCCGAATAGAGATAAGCGGAGATGCAGCGTCCCGATTGCGCCTTGCACAGCGCGTGGCGCCAATCCGATTTGCCGATCGTCACGTTGCTGGCGGAGAGATTGACTAGCACGGTCGCGCCGGCGAGCGCCGCGTATGTGGACGGCGGCAGCGGCGTCCACACGTCCTCGCAAATCTCGATGCCGACGACGAAATCCGGGAAATCGGCGGCGCGGATCAAGATATCTGTACCCAACGGCGCCTTCTGCCCGGCGACGGTGATCTCGCCTTTCTGCACGGGCGCGCCGGAGGCGAAGTAGCGCTCCTCGTAGAACTCGCGGTAATTCGGGATGTAGGTCTTCGGCACGACCGCGAGCACGCGGCCGCGATGCACCGCAATCGCGCAGTTGAAGAGGCGGCCGTTGTGGCGCAGCGGTGCGCCGACGATGGCGACCGGCAGGCGCTCCATGCTGGCTTCGATGAGCCGCGCCAGCGCCGCCTCGGCGGCATCCAGCAGGGACGATTGCAGCAGGAGATCGTCGATCGCGTAGGAGCTGATGCCGAGCTCGGGAAACAACACGAGCGCGGCGCGGCGCTCGTCGGCCCGGGCGAACATCTCGATCGTGCGCTCGACGTTGAAGTCGGGGTCGGCGACGCGCGTCAGCGGCGCGGCGACGGCGACGCGCACGAAACCGTGGGAATAAGGGTTGAAGAAAGAAGGACCTGCCACGTCGCTGCCGATTGCCTTGACTGTGCCGGCTAGCGTATCCGAAGCCGGTATTACAAGACACTGGGAGGCGTGATGAGGATCGACAAGGCTGCGGCCATCGTTACCGGCGGCGGGTCAGGCCTCGGCGCGGCGACGGCGCGGGCGCTGGCGGCGCGCGGCGCAAGGGTGGCCTGCCTCGACGTCAATCGCGAAGGCGCCGAGAAGGTCGCCGCCGAGATCGGCGGGATCGGGCTTAAGGGCGACGTCACCAGCGAGGCCGAGGCGCAGGCAGCGATCGAGGCGGCCGAAGGCAAGCATGGGCCGGCGCGCATCCTGATCAACTGCGCCGGGATCGGCACCGCGGCGCGCACGATCAGCAAGAAGGGCCCCTTCCCGCTCGAAGTGTTCCAGCGCGTCGTCAACGTGAACCTGATCGGCACGTTCAACATGATCCGCCTCGTCGCCGCGCGGCTCTGGGAGGTGGAGGTTGAGGAGGAGGAGGAGCGCGGGGCCTTCGTCAATACCGCGAGTGTCGCGGCCTATGAGGGCCAGATCGGCCAAGCTGCGTATTCTGCCTCCAAGGGCGGCATTGTCGGCATGACGCTGCCGATCGCGCGCGATCTCGCGCAATATCGCATCCGGGTGAACACGATCGCCCCCGGCCTATTTCTGACCCCGCTCCTCGAAAGTCTGCCGCCGGAAGCCCAGGAGAGCCTTGGCAAGCAGGTGCCGTTCCCCTCGCGCCTCGGCGATCCCACTGAGTTTGCGGCGCTCGCAGTGCATATCGTCGAGAACCCGATGCTCAACGGCGAGACCATCCGCCTCGATGGAGCCATCAGGATGCAGCCGCGATAAGCCGCCTCACCGCCGGCGCGGCGAAGTCTGCGGTTCGGGATCGAGCTCGTAGACGGCAAATCCGTTGGCGTTGATCGTCGGGGTCGTGCCGATAATTTGATTATTGACGTTGATATTTAGCGTAACCAGCCTGCAATGCGCGTCGAATGAGAGCGACAGCTGGTCGCATTCTTTCTTGGCGCTGTCATAGATTTGCATGCGCGCATTTTCGACCTGCTTCTTTTGATCCTCGCCGGAGGCCACAGGAACCGGCCCGCCCAAATTGATTTGCACTCTGATCGTACCGGGAGTTTGCACCGAAGGCGTAAGTATTTGCGCCTGGGACGCCGTTGCGCAAATAAGCGCGCCCAGAGTCACAGCAGCGTTAATGGAACCGAGCCTCCGAATGAGCCGGCGTCGCAGCACCATAAACTGTTCAGTCCCGGCATTTGCTGGAGCGGGTTGAGTTTGAATCGTTGTGGGTCGGATGTCCAGCATTTTGAGATGAACTCGAAGGGCGTGAGGCCTTTGAGCGTCTTCAAGCGTCGGCCGAAATTGTAGGCGTCGACGAAGTCGGCGAGATGCC
>DATAOB010000082.1:0-2377 GCA_036265935.1 Beijerinckiaceae bacterium | reverse complement strand
GAGCGCTGCGATCTCGTTCTGGTCGACGCGCCCTGCACCGGCACGGGAACGTGGCGGCGCAATCCCGATGCCAAATGGCGCATCCGGCCGGGTGCGCTCGCCGAGCGCATCAAGGCCCAAGACGCGCTTCTGGCGCGTGCCGCGGCGTTCGTGAAGCCGGGCGGGCGCATTGCTTACGTGACATGCTCGGTGCTGCGCGATGAAAACGAGGATCGCATCGGCGCGTTTCTGCAAACTCATCCGCAATTCGCACTGCAATCCGCGACGGCAATGATCGAAGGCGCCGGTCTCGAAAATCTTTTGCCGTTCGCGACGAATGAAATCGGCCTGCGGCTGTCTCCAGCGACGACGCACACCGACGGCTTTTACGTCGCCATGCTCACGCGCGGCCGAGATACGGCCGGCTGAAGCCCGCAGAGCGCCGGTACGCTCTGCCAATGCCCCCGACGCGAAGCGGTAAGCGGCACCGGCAAATACGTCGCGTATTCCTCGCGCGGCATCTGCACAAAACCCAGCATGCGAAAATGCTCAGAGGGTAGCTTCACATCATGCAGCGCGAAGCCCCACTCCGCGAGATGCCGGTTGAGCACCGCAAAACCGCAGGCGCCCGCACTTGGGGCACCGGTGAACATGCTTTCGCCGACGAACACGCGCCCGACCGCCACGCCATAACCGCCGGCGACAAGCTCTCCTTCTTCATTCCACACCTCGTAGGAATGGGCGAGACCCGCATCATGCAGCGCCGCATAGGCCCACATCATCTTCGGCGTGATCCAGGTGAGCGGCACATGCCCGCGCCGCGGTCCGGCACAGGCGGCAATCACGGCATCGAAATCGCGATCGAAGGTGAACCTGAACGTACCGCGCTTCAGGTGCCTCCGAGCCGACTTGCCGATGACAATCTCCGCGGGATTCGCTACGCAGCGCGTCCGCGGCGCCCACCATTTAAGCAGACCGGCATGGCACTAGGGATAAAGGCCGCGGGAATAGGCCTCGATCAGCGTGTCCACCGACAAATCCCGCGAGATGCCGCAGAGGCCGTCCGGATCGGCGAGCGCCGAACCGGGGTCCGGCAGGCCGGCCGGCGGCGTGAGCGTGTCGCGCAAAAGCAGGCGCCACATCGGCACGAGGCTGGCGGCGCGCTTCGGGCTGACGGAATAAGCGACAACCAGCAAATGCCGCCGGAGCGATTGCGGCAGGCTCCCGCGAAACAGGGCTTCGCGCCGCAGGCGCCGGCCCGCTTCGATCTGCGAAAGCTGCTCCTCCGCCTCGGCAAAAAGCCGCGCGAGCCTGGTCAGTCTGATCGAACCGGGCGCGCCGGAACGGGCAAGAGAGGCAAGCGCCGTACGCGACATTTCAGAAATTCCTCATCGAAAGTCCGCTTGTGCCTAGCAACCGCCCATTGCCGTACGCATTGCTCGAATCGCCTCGCCGCCGTTAACTTCTGGACAGGCCTAATGCGCCGGCCGGCCGGCATTGCGCCGGCAAACCCGATCGCCTACTTCCCCGCTTTGCGACGGGAGCGGCGATGGGCGAGTCAGAATTCCATGAGGAGATCGCTGGCGCACACGACAAGGTCCTCATCGTCGATTTCGGCTCGCAGGTGACGCAGCTGATTGCCCGCCGCGTGCGCGAGGCGGGCGCTTATAGCGAAATCCATCCCTTCCAGAACGCCGCCAAGGCCATCGCCGAGCTCTCGCCGAAGGCGATCATCCTGTCGGGCGGGCCCGAATCCGTCATTGCCGAGAACACGCCGCGTGTGGCGGACGAAGTTTGGCAGGCCGGCGTGCCGGTCCTCGGCATCTGCTATGGCGAGCAGGCCATGGCGGCGCAGCTCGGCGGCGAGGTCGAGGGGGGACACGCCGCCGAATTCGGCCGCGCCGAGGTGGAGGTGACCGAGACCTGCGCTCTGTTTGACGGCGTGTGGGAGAAGGGCTCGCATCAGCCGGTCTGGATGAGCCACGGCGACCGCGTGACCCGCGTTCCCCCCGGCTTTAAGCCGGTGGCGGTCTCGGCCGGCGCGCCCTTCGCGGCGATCGCCGACGAAAGCCGCCGCTTCTACGCCACCCAATTCCATCTCGAAGTCGCGCATACGCCCGACGGCGCGGAGCTGTTGCGCAATTTCGTAACCAAGGTCGCCGGCCTGAAAGGCGATTGGACGATGCGCGCCTTCCGCCACGAGGCGATCCGCGCCATCCGCGATCAGGTCGGCAAAGGCCGCGTGCTCTGCGGCCTCTCAGGCGGCGTCGATTCCGCGGTCGCCGCCGTGCTGATCCACGAAGCGATCGGCGAGCAGCTGACCTGCGTCTTCGTCGATCACGGTTTGTTGCGCCTCGGCGAGGCGGAAGAGGTCGTGCGGCTGTTTCGCGATCACTAC
>DATAOB010000081.1:0-81336 GCA_036265935.1 Beijerinckiaceae bacterium | reverse complement strand
AAAACAGCAAGAAATGCGGCTGGCGATCGGCATCGGGCACGCTAGCTCGGGCTTTACTCTCTCGACCTATGCTCACTTATTCGATCGCACGGATGAGGTTGCCGCAAAGGCAATCGACGCGGCTCTCGACATTCGCGAAGTGTGAGGCCGGGTTCCAAGCCGGGTACCATTTGGGTACCAATTAGCGGTTTTCACGCCCTTTAAGAACGTTCGCTGAACGCCGAAAGAACTGCCTATTCAGAAGTTTACCTGGCGGTCCCGACAGGATTCGAACCTGTGACCTTCGGTTTAGGAAACCGCTGCTCTATCCTGCTGAGCTACGGGACCGGCGGCTCGAGCCCATAACATAAGAATCGGCAGTGGATGAGTGGGAAGACGACGCGCCGGCGGCGGTGGCGAGATCGGCGTTGCCGAGGCGATCCTCGATGCGGGCCTCGCCCGCTATCGGCCCGATGCTGCCGCCCATCCCTGCCGCGACCTCCTGCTCGCCGCCGAAGCCGAGGCCCGCGCAGGAAAAACCGGCCTCTGGGCCGATCCCTTTTACGAGTTGCTTGCGGCCGGCGACCGCGCCGTTTTTGCCAGTTCGCGCAAAGCCATGGTGCTCGTCGAAGGCATTGTGTCGAGCCTCGGCGAGACCCCAGCGCGCTTCTATCTGAATTTCGGGCCGCGGCGTGGCGTTGATTTCGCCATGACATTGCCGAAGCGCAGTGCCAGTGCCTTCGAGGCGGCCGGCATCAAGCCGCCCGATCTCATCGGGCGGCGCCTGCGGGCGCGGGGGCTACTCGATGCGACATTCGGGCCCCAGATGGAAGTCTCCGACCCGGACGGGCTCGAATTGCTCGACTGATAGGGCCCGAGGATTTTGGATGCCGGACGGCGGTCTCGACGCAAACATGGGACGCAATTTGGCCTGGCGGGAGGGACGCGCCATGCGGACGCTCGCCGCGCTCTCGCTCGTGCTCTCGCTCGGCGCCTGCGCCAGCCTCGAACGTGTGGGCGTGCCGCCGCTCTCGACCGTCGTCCCGGCCGAGGCGCCGAAGACGCTGTCGATCGATTCGCCGGCTTCCCTCGAAGCGAAGCGCCTCGCTGCCACCTTCGGCGGCGAATACCGTGCCCCGACCGCGGAGGCTTACCTCAACGACATCCTGGCAAAACTCGCACAGGCGAGCGAGACGCCGGGCGAGACTGCCTACAAGGTGACGATCCTCAACTCCCCGGTGATCAACGCCTTCGCACTGCCCTCCGGCAATCTCTTTGTCACCCGCGGTCTCCTGGCGCTTGCCAATGACAGCGCCGAGATCGCTGCGGTCATGGCGCACGAGATCGGTCACGTCACCGCCCGCCACGCCTATGCCCGCGCCGAGCGCGAGAAGGAGGCGGCGGTGGTGAGCCAGGCGGCCAGCGTCATCCAGAGCCGGCAGAAGGGCGAGGAGGTCGAGGCGCTGAAGAAGCAGACGCTTGCCGGTTTCTCCCGCCAGCAGGAGCTCGAGGCTGATGGGATAGGCATCCGCACGATCGCGCGGGCGGGCTTCGATCCTTATGGCGCCTCGCGCTTTTTGACCTCGCTCGGGCGCTCGACGGCGTGGCGCGCCTCGCTGGTTGGCCAGGTCAAGGCTTCGGACAAACCTGACATGCTGTCGACACATCCCTCGACGCCCGAGCGGATTTCCCAGGCGGTCGCCGCGGCGCGGCAGATTTCCGGGCCGGGAATCGGCGCGCGGGACAAGGCCGGATATCTCGCCTCGATCGACCGTATGGCGTTCGGCGACGATCCGGCCGAAGGGTATGCGCGCGGGCGCAAATTCGTGCATCCGCGGCTCGGCTTTGCCTTCATGGCCCCCGACGGGTTTGTGCTGGAAAATTCGGCGCAGGCCCTGGTCGGCATCAAGAACGGCGGCACCGAGGCGCTGCGGCTCGACAGCGCCCGGGTGCCGACGGAGACGCCGCTCGAGACCTATATTGGCTCGGGCTGGATCGACGGGCTGATCCAAAGCTCGCTCGAGACCACCGAGATCAACGGCTTGCCGGCGGTGCTGGCGACGGCGCGTGCGGGGGAGTGGAATTTCAGGCTCGCGGCGATCCGCAAGGGCGAGGACGTCTACCGGCTGATTTTCGCCGCCCGGGCGCTGACCAGCGAGGCGGACGGGCGGTTTAAGGCCTCGATCGCGAGCTTCCGCGCGACGACGCCTGAGGAGGCGGCCGACCTCAAGCCGCTCCGATTATCAATCGTCAAGGCCGGCACGGCCCAGACGGCGGAAGAGATTGCCCGCGGAATGGCCATTGCCGACAGGCCCTTGGAGCATTTTCTGCTGTTGAACGGGCTCGAGGCGGCCGGGCCGCTCACCCCAGGGGAGTCCTACAAAACCGTCGTGGAATAGCGGTCACGAGCCTGTGAGCGCATGCGTAGTTCTGCCGCAACGCGGAACCCGCCCTCTTAGCCGTTCGTTTAGGGATGTCGGCAGGCGCGCATCAAAGCGCAGCCGCCGCGGCCTTGCACCGGCGCTGCTCCTCAATCTGGAGCCCTCGCCCTGCAAGTAAAGAGGGTGATGTATGGCGCAGGTGAATGGAGTTCGTCGGCAGTTCGTGAAGGCGGCGATGGCCGCGCCGTTCCTGGAACGTGCCGAGGAACATGCGCTGGCCGTCCGCTGGAAGGACCTGCGCGACGAGGACGCCCTGCACCAGCTCGCCTCGGCCCATATGCGCCTCGTCATCGCGCTCGCGGCGCGCTTCCGCCATTACGGGCTGCCGATGGCCGACCTCATCCAGGAGGGCCATGTCGGGCTGCTTGAGGCGGCCGCGCGGTTCGAGCCGGAGCGTGAGGTACGCTTCTCGACCTACGCCACCTGGTGGATCCGCGCCTCGATCCAGGATTACATCCTGCGCAACTGGTCGATCGTGCGCGGCGGCACGAGCTCGGCGCAGAAGGCGCTGTTCTTCAACCTGCGGCGGCTCAGGGCCAAGCTTGCCCAGGATCGCTCGGCCGGCGGCAACACCGCGATGTTCGCCACGATTGCCAAGGCAATTGGTGTTTCCAGCGCCGACGTCGAGCTGATGGACACGCGGCTTTCGGGGCCCGACGTTTCGCTCAATGGCCCGGTGATCGAGAGCGACAATCAGGGTTCGGCCGAGCGCGTCGACTTCCTTGTTGACGACAAGCCGCTGCCGGATGAAACCGTCGGCGAGACAATCGATTCGACGCGGCGTGTGCGCTGGCTCAACGACGCACTGACAATCTTGTCCGACCGCGAGCTGCGGATCGTGCGCGAGCGCTGTCTCAACGAGGAAAGCTCGACCTTGGAATCGCTGGGGAACCGGCTCGGAATTTCGAAGGAACGCGTCCGCCAGATCGAGAACCGTGCGCTGGAGAAACTTAGGCGCGCACTCGAGGAACGCTATCCCGTGGCGGCGCTGCACGCTTCGCTTTGATTATTGTCAAAAATGAAGAGGCCCGGCATTTGCCGGGCCTCTTTTATGTTCGAAAATTCGGCGTCGCTACGCGGCTGCCTCTTCAACTTCGCTTTCGGATTCTGCTTCACCTTCACCTTCCGGCTTGACGCCGCGGCGCGGACCCTTCTGCAGCTGCGTCTCGATCAGCTTCAGCGTCTCGGTCTCCGTGAGCTTCTCCACCGCACCGATCTCGCGCGCCATGCGATCCAACGCTGCCTCATAGAGCTGGCGCTCTGAATAGGACTGCTCGGGCTGCGCCTCCGAGCGATAGAGATCGCGGATCACTTCGGCGATGGCGACAAGATCGCCGGAATTGATCTTCGCCTCGTATTCCTGCGCCCGGCGCGACCACATCGTGCGCTTGATCCGCGCCCGACCGGTGAGGACGTCGAGCGCCTTCTGCACGAGGGTCGGTTCGGCAAGCTTGCGCATGCCGACGCTGACGACCTTCGGTGTCGGCACTTTCAGCGTCATCTTATCCTTGGCGAAGCTGATGACGTAGAGTTCAAGCTTGAAGCCGGCGACTTCCTGCTCCTCGATGGCGACGATTTGGCCGACGCCATGGGCGGGATAGACGATGAACTCCTCGACCTTGAAGCTCGGCGGCGCGCCGGCCGGCTTGGCGGCGGGGCGAGGCTGCAGGTGATGCAGCCGCGCATCGCTGTGGAAGCCCGGACGCATGGGCGAGGGAGCAGGCGCGGCGGCCTGCGGCTGGACCGGTGCCGCCGTTGCCGGAGCTGCGCCAGGGGCGGCAGAAACCGGGGTCGGCGCAACGGGAGCCGTTTTCACCGGCTCCGGCCGTTGCGGGGCGGGGGCCGAGACAACGCTCGCAACCGCCGCCTTCGCCGGCGCCACGACACGCGCCTTCGCTTCCGCGGCGGCTTGGCCGACGCGGCGGATTGTTTCAAGGAGAATGGTGCTTGCCGAGGCTTCCGGCTTCGCCGGTGATTTGGGCGAAGCCGCTTTGGGCACGATTGCGGTAACGGGCCTAGTCGGCGGCGGGGCGTCGGCCACGGCTGTGACCGTCTTCGCCACTCGCTTCACGGCCTTGACCGTGCTCTCGATCTTCGTTGCTTTTGTGACCGTCACCGCCGCAGCCGGTTTGGCTGCAACCGACTTCCCCGACGCGGACTTAGCTGAAGCCGGCTTGGGAGCTGCGGGCCTGGTGACAGCGCGGCGGCTTGCCGCCTTAGCCATCGCCTTGCGATCGGATGTCCGTGCCTTTGTCTTGGCGCGAGCCGCCTCGACCTTCTGAGCGCTCGCTGTCTTCTTCTTCCGCATCTCCACTGTCGTGGCTTTCCTTTCGATATTCTTGCGTGCCGCCGCTTGGCTCTTCGAGCTTCCCACCCGGGAGGACTTGTCGGCGCTCTTCTGAGCGCTCTTGGTTGTCGATTTTCCCGCCGAGGCCTTGCGTCGCGCCGAGACGCTCGCTGCCTTCGCCATGGCTCGGCGCGCGGGCGAGCGCGTAGCTGCTACCCGCGTGCGAGATTTCGACTTGGAGGTCGACCGCGCGCTGGCTCCCGCCTTTGATTTTTTTGAGCTTTTCTTCACAGAAGACATACGCGGTTCACTCCTGCCTCGTTCCGCGCGACAGGCGCGAAACACACTGACCGGCGAGGCGATACGCGAACTCGCCGAACGGTCGGCGTTTCGGGCAAATCACCGCCCCCGGCGCTTTGCTTCCACCCCAGTTCAGGAGAGGCGGATCAAAGAGCCGGCCGAATCGGAATCGCGTGTCGAAAAAGGCTCCAGAAACGGAGCCCTGTGACAATCGACGGGCGAGGCAGTGAGAAGCGAAAGTTAACCGTTAAAAATTCGTATATCACATAAGAGGTCGAAAATCAAAGAAAACCCGCCTTCGCCAAAGGCTTCAGCTGCCGCAGGGTTAAGCCTCGGCGACCCGGAAAGCGGCAATTTCAATCAGCTTTGATTTTGAAATCGGCTCAGTCACCTTCGCCGGGATTGGCGGAAAACATCGCGAGCTTGCCAGGCTTGCCGTCAAACTCCTTGGCGTCGGGCGGCGGCTCGCGCTTGACTGTAATATTCGGCCAGTTCTTCGCCATCTCCGTGTTGAGCTTCAGCCAGTCCTCGAGCCCGGGCTCGGTGTCCGGTTTGATCGCTTCGGCCGGGCATTCCGGTTCGCACACGCCGCAATCGATGCATTCGTCGGGGTGGATGACGAGCATGTTCTCGCCCTCGTAGAAGCAGTCCACCGGGCAGACTTCCACGCAGTCCATGTACTTGCATTTGATGCAGTTCTCGGTAACGACGTAGGTCATCCAACGCTCTCCACGCGGGCGACGCCGCGCGCGACAAGTTTTGCGGGCTAGCTAGCCCCTTTGGCAAAGCTCCGCAAGGAGCGAGACGAGCGCTTGCGGATCGCTTCAAGAGCCCTGCGGCGCCTCGTCCGACGGCTCGTTGCCGCGCTGAATTTCGTTCAAATCAATATAGAGCAGGCGCGCTTCGGAATAAGGGCCGCGGCGCTCGGCATTGGCGAGGATACGCAGCACCTTAACCTCACGCTGAAGCCCGATCGTGAGCACGTCGCCCGGACCGACCGGCTTCGCCGGATTCTCGATCCGCACCGCATTCACGCGAACGTACCCTTCGGCCACCAGCTTCGCCGCAAGCGTGCGGCTTTTCACGATGCGGGCGAACCACAGCCATTTGTCGAGCCGCTGACGCGGTTCTCGCGATTCAGTCATCCCGGAAGATCAGGCCGGATCGCATACGTAACCATATAACGCAGCCGTTCTTGTATCGCAGCTCGCGATGTGCGCTTTTCCCGGCGGAGCGCCGCTTTTCCGCGCTCGGTACGACGCAACAAGTCCGACGTTAAAGATGTCCGACGCAATCGGCCTGACACCCCTCGCGGTCGACGCGCCGCCGTGCCGCAACGCCGAGCGCGCGGCCTCGCTCAAGAACGTGACGCGTCTGCTTGCCGGCCATTTCGGGGCGCGGCCGCTCGCCGTTTACGAGGCGGGCGGCGGCTCGACCTCCTACATTCCTCTCGACGGGCTGAATGTTTCGCGCACGACGCTGGTCGACATCGATCCGCGCCAGGTCGCGCGCAACGACATCGCCCACGAGACGATCGTTGGCGACCTTCAGACGATCGAGCTTCCACGAGAAAAATTCGATCTCGTTATATGCTATAATGTGATCGAACATCTGCCGCGCCTGCCCCAGGCGCTCACGCGTCTGGCGCGTGTGGTGAAACGCGGCGGCCTCATCGTGATCGGCGCGCCGGTGCCGCTCTCGCTGAATGGGCTTGCGGCGCGATGGACGCCGCATTTCGTGCATGTCTGGATTTGCCGCCATCTCTTGAAATGGCCGGACGCCGGAAAGCCCGGCTGCGCGCCCTTTCCGGTCGCCTATCATCGATTAGTCGATCCGCGCGCCTTGCGAGCGCATATGAAGCAATTCGGCCTGCAGCCCGTCTATTTCTGTCCCTACCTCGGCTCGCTCATCGAGGAGATCGAGCGCAAGAACCCACTTCTCGGGCGATTGTTGATCGGCGCCGCCAATCTCGTGCATCGCCTAAGTTTCGGCGCACTCGATCTTCTGCGCGGGGATTATCATTTGGTGCTGCGGAAGTTTTGAGCCGCTTCGCCGTCCTCTTTAGTCGATCCTACTCTGCTCAGTCGAACCAAAGCGCGAACCTGAGGGGCGCCCACGTTCAGGGCACCACTGCTAAGAACAGAAAAGCCGCGAAGATAACCAGGTGCACGACGCCCTGGAGCACCGTCGTACGCCCGGTCCCTAACGTGATGACCGCAACCAGGAGCGTGAGCGCGAGGAGTACGACCTCCTTGGCAGCGAGGCCAAGCGTCAGGCGCTGGTCGAGAACGATTGAAAGGATCGCAACCGCCGGGATGGTCAGACCGATCGTTGCCAGCGCGGAGCCGAGCGCCAAATTCATGCTCGTCTGTAGCCGGTTGGCTCTGGCCGCCCGCACTGCGGCGAGGCTTTCAGGCATGAGCACGAGCGCTGCTACTAAAATGCCCACCACGGCTTTCGGCGCGCCAATCCGGGCTACCCAGGTTTCCAATGTTGGCGAGAGAGCCTTTGCCGAGCCGACAATGGCGACCAGCGTAGCTATCAGAACAAACAGGCTGAGAAGGGTTTGGCTCGAGGAGGGCGGAGCCGCGTGGACATGCTCGTCACCGCCGTCCGGGAGCAGGAAGTACTCGCGATGGCTGACCGTCTGAAAAAACAGGAATGATCCATAAAGAACCAACGACGCACACGCTGCGAATGCCAGTTGCGATGTGGCGAATACCGGTCCTGGCGTGCTCGTGGTCAGGTTAGGCACGACCAGCGTGAGCACCGTGAGAGCGGCAAGGACGGCCAATGCGGCAAGTGCGCTCTCAAGCTGAAAACCCTGCTCCCGGTGACGGATGCCCCCGAAGAGGAGGCACAAACCGACGACACCGTTACAGATGATCATCACAGCCGCAAAAACCGTGTCGCGGGCCAAATCCGACTTGTCCCCCGGGGCGGCTAACATCAGCGAGACGATCAAAGCCGTTTCGATCACAGTCACGGCAAGAGCGAGCGTCAACGTGCCGTAGGGTTCGCCCACCCGATGCGCGATGATCTCGGCATGGTAGACGGCGGCGAATACGGCTGCGATCAACGCGACCCCTGCCGCCATTGTGAGGGGATCAGGCAGGCCAACGAAAACCGATGTTCCGAACATGACCAAGGCCGCGAGCGGCCACGTCCAGGCCCACCAGGGCATCTGTCCCTCCATCATAAGCGAAGCCCTTCGCCGAATGGTGTCCCAGGTTAATGCCCGCGGCGTCCAACGCGCTAGACAACCACATGCCGCGCTACTTCTTCGACGTGACCGATACGGGGCACGACATGCCGCGATGATGAGGGGATAGAACTTGTGGACCTCGAAGCCGCCCGCCGGGAAGCGCTCGAGGCACTTGGCGGAATCGCCCGGGACGAGTTGCCTAACGGCGATCACCGGGATTTTGCAATCGATATTCGTAAGGATAGCGGCCCCGTCGTTCTGACCGCATCGCTCTCATTGCGCGTCGAGCGTAAGAACTAAGATCGCCAACGCCGCAGGTAACGGCCAATTCTATCCGGTCCTCTTTTGCGGTTGCTGTGCCTGCTGGCCGCGCGACTCTGCTTCCTCGGATAGCCGCTGCCATTTGCCGGCAAGTTCCAGCCAGACCGGCTTGTCGTCATCGCGTTGCGCACGCTTCGCCAGGCACAAGCATTGTGCCGCCCATGCGCGGTACTTTTCCGCATTCAACTGAGACAAAGCTACTCACCCCGGCCGCCGCCTCGGCCCACCTACTTAGGACAGTCCTTTAGCCGAACTAGGAGAATGGGGCATTAATTCGGACGGTACTCACCGGCCCTATTCGAGCCGCGGCGAAAAACCCCGCCGGCCGCGGAGCGCAGTGGGGCGACCCACCTTGGGGACAGCCGGTATCGCTAGGTCAGATTGTTCGCGACGCTGGTAAACATCGTCGACAAGTTAGTCCCGACGGCTTTCACGGCCGCGATGATGACCACGGCGATGAGCGAAGCCAAAAGGCCGTATTCGATCGCGGTCGCACCGGAATCATCTGTCAAAAACTCTCGGAATCGCCTCACCTTGTCCTCCCGACGCTAGGTCCGGGCAGAACGGTAGGAGGCCGCAACTAAACATCGCGTTAAGCCTGGCCACGCAATTCGGAGTGAAATCGGCGGCGCCTAGCGGTCGGTCTTCTCCTTCAGCTCGTCAATGCGGATCGATGCTTCGGCCTTCGTCAGCGATTCGTCGAAGGCTTCCGGCTCGTCGGCGATCTCCGACTGCGTCTTCATGTAAGAAGCCTGCGCGCCGGTCATCGGCTCGTCACCGGTGACCCAGTGTCTTCGGGGTCTTTCTCTGTATTCGAGCGCGGCAGCGGATCGCGCTTGGGATTGTGGTCCTGCTCCGTATTTGGGTTTGGTGTTTCGCTTGCGAATGCGGTTTGTTGCGCATGAGAACGCATCGGGAACAGGCGGGTTCCCCGTGGTAAACGCCTACTCGGGCCCCTTTTGTGCTTTCAGCCCGGCTGCCTCGACGCCCGCGACGCAGCAGGTCTCGTCGTTGTCGGACGTGTCGCCGGAAATGCCGACGGCGCCGATGATCTCGCCCGACGCGTCCTTGGTGAGCACGCCGCCCGGGACCGGCATCATCCGGCCGCCGCTCGCCGCGGCGTAGCCCATAACGAACATCGGCGCCTTCTGCCAGCGATCGAACAATTCGCGCGAGCCGAAACCCATGCCGAGCCCGCCCCAGGCTTTCCCGGTAGCGATCTCGACCCGGGCGATACCGGACCCGTCCTCGCGCTTCAGCGCGACCATGTGACCGCCGGCATCGAGCACGACGACGGTGAGCGGCAGGAGCTTCAGCTCGCGGCCCTTGGCGAGCGCGGCGTCAACGATCGTGCTCGCTTGCGCGAGGGTCAGGCGGGGCATGGGGAACTCCGTGGTCGTGAAGGGACTCCTAGATGACTCCTGTTAGCAAGTCCGCTCCACGTCGTTACAAATCTCTGGGATGCGATACCCTGTATCCCCGCACCGTAGCAATATGCGAAGCTGTGGCCCGCAGGCCCTATTATCCCCGCTCATTGCGACCTAAGGGGAGCCATCTTGTCCAAGTTTTAAAAAGCGGTGATCGACGAATGTCCAAGCAGATGGTGCTCCCCTCCATCTCTTTTATTGTAGCTCGGAGCTATCCCGGGAACATCATTGGTTGTGAAAATAGGCTCCCTTGGAGACTGCGGTCAGACCTCAAGCGATTTCGAGCTCTGACAACGGGACACGCAATCATTATGGGCCGAAGGACGTTCGAATCCATAGGCCGAATTCTTCCAGATAGAACAAATATAATCCTTTCACGCTTGGGTCATCGTGCGAACGACGTAAATTATCTCTCGCAAGAAGACGAGAATCTCATTTGGGCTTCAGGTCGCGAGGCTGCGCTTTTTGCTGCTGACATATTTTCAATAATTCGTGGAAAAGAGGATTTCTTTATAATCGGCGGCGAAGAAATCTTTGCGGCTTTCGAAGACTTGGTGAATCGGGTTTATCTAACATTGGTTTTCGGGAACGTGGAGGGCGACGCAAGATTCGATATGAAATTCGATCCAAAACTTTGGCGAACAAAGGAAGAAGACGATATTCCGCAAGGCGAGCATGATGAGTTTCCATCGCGGTTCGTTGTTTATGAGCGACGAGAGCGGAGATATCGCCAAGAATTCTTAAGTTCGTTTTACACTGATCAGATGGCTCGCCAGGAGTGGCTTGCAAAGGCCTTAGAAGAGAACAGCCCAAAAATAAGAAAGTATGCAGAGCAACACCAGGAGGCCTTAGCTCTTTAGATCTCTGGATATACCGCGCCGCGCGCTGGGGTTCGAACGGCGCCGGTGAAGCCACACCTGGCAAGATACTTAACTAAACCGCGACCGCCGCCTTGATTGCGGGATCGGGCGCATAACCCTCGATTTCGATGTCCTCATAGTGGAAATCGAAGAGGCTCTTCACCGCCGGATTGAGCTTCAACCGCGGCAGCGGCTTCGGGCTGCGGGAGAGCTGCAGGCGCGCCTGGTCGAGATGGTTCAAATAGAGATGCGCGTCGCCAAAAGTGTGGACGAAATCGCCGGGGACGCAGCCAGTCACCTGCGCGACCATATGCGTCAAAAGCGCGTAGCTCGCGATATTAAACGGCACGCCCAAAAACACATCGGCCGAGCGCTGATAGAGCTGGCATGAGAGCCGGCGCTGGCCATTGACTTCGGCGATGTGGAATTGGAAGAGGCAATGGCAGGGCGCAAGCGCCATCTTGTGGAGATCGGCGGGGTTCCACGCGGTGACGACCAGCCGTCGCGAGAATGGGTTTTTCGCGATCTCCTCAAGCAGCCAAGCGATCTGGTCGATCGCGCCGCCGTTGGGCTTGGGCCAGGAGCGCCATTGCCGGCCGTAGACCGGGCCGAGCTCGCCCTCCTCATCCGCCCATTCATCCCAGATCGAGACGCCGTTTTCCTTGAGATAGGCGACGTTGGTGTCCCCTTTGAGGAACCACAGAAGCTCGTGGATGATCGACTTGAGATGCAGCTTCTTCGTCGTAACAAGCGGGAAGCCCTCGGCAAGGTCGAAGCGCATCTGGTACCCGAAAATCGACTTCGTCCCCGTGCCAGTCCGGTCGGGTTTCTCGACGCCTTCATGCAGGACGCGGGAGAGGAGATCGTGATATTGCTTCATGGGCGGCAAATGGTTGGACTCGCAGTCTAGAGGGTTCGCCGGCGCCAGTCGCGGCCTCCCGATCGCCTATCCACCGCGAGCTTCCGGAAGTGAAAGATAAGCCTCACCCTGCGACTCCTCCAGGCAAGTCCGGCTCGCACGATCGGCTCGCCGCGGCGCTGCGCGAAAACCTCGCCCGGCGGAAGGCGCAGGCCCGGGCACGAAAATCGCAGGCCGAGCCCGCGTGTCCCCCCGGCCACAGGTCGGAACCAAGTGATGAGGGAAGCTGAGCCGCCCCGAATGCGCCTTAAACCGCGCCCGACGTGAAGCCCGCCCTTTTGGCGTCAGGTTTATCGTGAGGCTTCATGGATCGCATTCGCATTGTCGGCGGCAACAGGCTCAACGGCACGATCCCGATCTCCGGCGCCAAGAACGCGGCGCTGCCCCTGATGATCGCCTCGCTGCTGACGCGCGAGCGGCTGACGCTCAAAAACGTGCCCGATCTCGCCGACGTGAACCTGCTCGTCAAAATTTTGGGCAATCATGGCGTCGACTACGCGGTTGACGGCAAGCGCAATGGCGGCTCGCCGCACGCCCACACCGTCCACCTCACGGCTGGTGATATCGTCGACACGCTCGCGCCCTACGATCTCGTCGCGCGGATGCGCGCGAGCTTTTGGGTCGTTGCGCCGCTCGTCGCGCGTATGGGCGAGGCGAAAGTCTCGCTGCCGGGCGGTTGCGCCATCGGCACGCGCCCGGTGGACCTGCTGCTCATGGCCCTGGAAAAGCTCGGCGCCAGCGTCGAGATCGAGGCGGGCTACGTGATCGCCAAGGCGCCGAAAGGCTTGCATGGCGCCGAGATCATCTTCCCGAAAGTGACGGTTGGCGGCACGCATACCGCGCTGATGGCGGCGTCGCTCGCTCATGGCCATACGGTTATCCACAATGCCGCGCGCGAGCCGGAAGTGGTCGACCTCGCCGATTGCCTAATCAAGATGGGCGCCCGCATCAAAGGCGCCGGCCAGTCGACCATCGAGATCGAGGGCGTCGCCAATCTCTCCGGCGCCTATCACACCGTGCTGCCCGACCGGATAGAGGCGGGCACCTATGCGATGGCGGTGGCGATGGCCGGCGGCGATGTTGTGCTCGAAGGCGCGCGGCCGGAACTCTTGCAATCGGCGCTCGATCGCATCGCCGAGTCCGGCGCCACAATCGATGCCACCAATGAAGGCATTCGCGTACGCCGCAACGGCGCCGGAATCGCCGCGGTCGATGTGAGCACGGCGCCGTTCCCCGGCTTCCCCACCGACCTGCAGGCGCAGTTCATGGCGCTCATGACGAAAGCCAAGGGCACATCACGCATCACCGAGACAATTTTCGAAAACCGCTTTATGCATGTTCAGGAGCTGGCGCGATTCGGCGCCCATATCCGGCTCGAAGGGGATCAGGCGATCGTCGAAGGCGTAGAGCGGCTCGAAGGCGCCCCGGTCATGGCAACCGACCTCCGCGCCTCAGTGTCCCTCGTCATCGCTGCACTCGCCGCCGAGGGCGAGACGATCGTCAACCGCGTCTATCATCTCGATCGCGGCTTCGAGCGGCTCGAGCACAAGCTCTCGGCTTGCGGCGCCGAGGTCGAGCGGCTGTCGACCGCCGGCTGAACGAGGACGCGCGTTTAGCAGAACTGAGAGCCGGCCGGCCGCGTTTTAGCTGCGGGATTGCCCGCCTCCATGCGCGCGGGATAAGAGCGATTGATGACCGCCTCCGCGACCGCCGCGAAAGCCGACCCGGGAATGCTGAAGCTCCTCGTCTTCGACGAGGAGGATCTGGCGGTCGTCTCGGCCAATCTGCAGGACGCGATCGTTCGCGCGAGCGACATGGCCTTCCTGCAAAAGGACCAGCGTTTCGCCCTGACCGCCGCACGTTTCGACTGGATGGCGGCGGATGAGGGGCGTTGCGAGCGCCTGCAGACCGGGATGCATTTCGAGCGCGTCACCAATGTGCGGACGACCGGCTTTCGCCCGGGCAAGCCCGAACAGGTCCTCTGCCTTCTGTCGATCATGTTCGAGCCCACCGACTCGCCGTCGGGCGAAGTGGTTCTGACCTTTTCCGGCGGCGCCGGCGTGCGCCTCAACGTCGAATGCCTGGAAGCGCAGATGCGCGATATCGGTCCGCGCTGGCCATGCCGAGGTAAACCGGGCCATCCTGCCGATGAGGCGGCGGGCGAGCGCGTGTGAATCGCGCGCGCCTTCAACATATCGAGAGAGCTTGAACGAAATGCCGCTGCGGCTCGACACAGCCATGCGCGATTTCGGCGAGCGCTTTGCCGATCTTCTCGCCACGAAGCGGGAAGTTTCGGAAGACGTCGACGCCGCGGTTCGCGACATCATCGCCCACGTGCGCGGGCGTGGTGACGCGGCGCTGATCGATTACTCGCAGCGTTTTGATCGCGTCGATTTGCGAACGCTCGGTCTTGCCGTCGCGCCGGGCGAGATCGCCCGCGCCGAAGCCGAATGCGATCCGCAAGTCTTGGCCGCACTCGATCTTGCCCATGCGCGCATTCGCGCTTTTCACGAGAAGCAGCGGCCTGAAGATCAGCGCTTCACCGACGATCTCGGCGTGGAACTCGGCTGGCGCTGGACGGCACTGGAATCGGTCGGACTTTATGTGCCGGGCGGCACGGCGAGCTATCCGTCTTCGGTGCTGATGAACGCGGTCCCGGCAAAAGTCGCCGGGGTCGAGCGCCTCGTCATGGTCGTACCGGCGCCAGACGGCGCGATCGATCCGCTCGTCCTGGTCGCCGCACGCCGTGCAGGAGTGGACGAGATTTATCGCGTCGGCGGCGCGCACGCGATCGCAGCCCTTGCCTACGGCACGCAATCGGTCAAGCCGGTCGTCAAAATCGTCGGCCCCGGCAATGCCTATGTCGCGGCGGCGAAGCGGCGCGTCTTCGGCGCTGTTGGCATCGACATGATTGCCGGCCCCTCCGAAGTGCTGGTTCTCGCCGACCGCAGCGGCAATCCCGCGTGGATCGCCGCCGACGTGCTGGCGCAAGCCGAGCACGATAGCGCGGCGCAGGCGATCCTCATCACCGACGAGCCGGCGCTCGCCGATGCTGTCGAGACCGAAATAGCGCGGCAGCTGGAGACGCTGCCGCGGCATGCGATTGCTGCCGCGAGTTGGCGTGATTTCGGCGCGATCATACGTGTGCGCCAACTCGAAGACGCGATCCCGCTCGTCGACCGGCTTGCGCCCGAGCATCTCGAAATCATTGCGCGCGATGCGGAGGCGCTTTCCTCGCGCATCCGCAACGCCGGCGCGATTTTTATCGGGTCGCATACGCCGGAAGCGATCGGCGATTATGTCGGCGGCTCCAACCACGTTCTGCCGACGGCGCGCTCGGCACGATTTTCTTCGGGTCTTGGCGTGCTTGACTTCATGAAGCGCACGTCCGTTCTGAAATGCGATGAGGCAAGTCTGCGTGTGCTCGGACCGGCGGCCGTGGCACTCGGGCGCGCCGAACAGCTCGAAGGGCATGCACGCTCGGTCGCGATGCGGCTCGGAGCGAACGAACCGTGAGCCCGCCCGAATCGGGCAAGAACCGGCTCGTATCAGTGACGTTCGATGAAGCTTCGATTGGCCGCGGCAATGCCGACCAGGAGCACGAACGCGCGATTGCCATCTACGATCTCGTCGAGGAAAACACGTTCGGTGTTCCGAACGAGGATCGCGGCCCTTACGCGCTGACGATCGCACTACACGACGCAAAGCTTGCGCTCGACATACGCTGCGAGAACGGCGATCCCGTCATCACGCATATCATTTCGCTAACCCCGTTCCGCCGCTTGCTCAAAGATTATTTCATGATCTGCGAAAGCTATTATGCGGCAATCCGGACTGCGACGCCGAGCCAAATCGAGGCGATCGATATGGGCAGGCGCGGACTGCACAACGAAGGCGCGCAACTCTTGGCCGAGCGATTAAAGGGCAAGATCGATTGCGATTTCGACACCGCGCGCCGGCTGTTCACGCTTGTCACCGCTTTGCACTGGAAAGGCTAAGCGTGAATGAATGCGAGCGAGAAGCCGCGTCGTCCGCAATCCGTCCTATTCGCCTGTACGATGAATTCGATTCGCTCGCCGATGGCGGAAGCGATCGCGCGGCATTTCTTCGGCAAGGAAATCTACTTCTCTTCCGCCGGCGTGCGGCAGGGCAGGCTCGACCCGTTTGTCACCGCCGTTATGGACGAGATCGGCATCGATCTGCAGAAGCATAAGCCGCACACGTTCGAGGACTTGGAAGATTCATCCTACGACCTGATCGTCAGCCTATCGCCGGAAGCGCATCACCGCGCGCTCGAATTCACCCGCACGGACGCGGTCGATGTCGTCTATTGGCCGACGCTCGACCCAACCGCGGTCGAGGGCTCGCGCGAGACGAAGCTCGACGCCTACAGAGGGGTGCGCGACGGATTGGTCAGGCGCATTCGCGAATTGTTGGGCGCCATGCGGCCGATGGGCAGTGTGTGATCACATCTGTCTTTCGATCAGCATGTTCTTGATTTCGGAAATCGCCTTGGCCGGATTGAGACCCTTCGGGCAGGCTTTGGCGCAGTTCATGATCGTGTGACAGCGATAGAGGCGGAACGGGTCTTCAACATTGTCGAGCCGTTCGCCCGTCGCTTCGTCGCGCGAATCCATGAGCCAGCGATGCGCCTGCAAGAGCGCCGCGGGGCCGAGATAGCGTTCCGAATTCCACCAATAGCTCGGGCACGATGTCGAGCAGCAGGCGCAAAGGATGCACTCGTACAGGCCGTCGAGCTTGGCGCGGTCGGCTGGCGTCTGCGGCCATTCGTGCTCGGGCTGCGGCGTGTCGGTCTTCAGCCACGGCTCGATCGAGGCATGCTGCGCATAAAAGCGGGTGAGATCGGGCACGAGGTCCTTGACGACCGGCATATGCGGCAGCGGATAGATCCGCACCGCGCCGGAAATCTCGTCCATGCCTTTCGTGCAGGCGAGCGTGTTCGTGCCGTCGATATTCATCGCGCATGAGCCGCAAATGCCTTCACGGCAGGAGCGGCGGAAGGTCAGCGTCGAATCGATTTTCGATTTGATCCAGATGATCGCGTCGAGCACCATCGGCCCGCAATCGTCGAGATCGACGAAATAGGTATCGACGCGCGGATTGGCGCCGTCATCCGGATTCCAGCGATAGATGCGGAATTCCCTGAGGTTTTTTCCGCCGGGCTTCGGCCAGGTCTTGCCCGTCGTAATGCGCGAGTTTTTCGGAAGAGCAAATTCGACCATGATCCGTCCGCGAGCGTTGCTGCATAGACATAGCGGGCCGCAGCGCCGTGCGCACCGCTTTTCGTGAGTTTAGACGACGCGCCGCACTTTTTCCGGCCCGGTGCCGGGATCGTCGGGCGGCACCGGCTGCGGGAACATGACTGGCCGCGCGGCTGCAGCGCGGCGGGCGCGGCGCGGCTGCGCGGTTTCGGTCTCGGCGCTTGTCTCCGCTACCACGGGCATGGCATCGCCGCCGGAACCATCCTCCTTTTCCTCGGCGACGTTCTCGTGCCCCTCGCCCTCGCCGATCGGCTCCGGCGCCGAGAGCGCCGGCGGCGCTTCCTTGGTTTCGATCTCTTCCGGTATCTGCGGCATCGCCTCGATGTAATCGAGCCGCTCGTCCGGCTGGCGCCATTCGAACGCGTCGAGCTTGCCGGTCACCGGCGAGATCGGCGCCCATTGCGACGAGATGATGCCGTCGGCGATCCAGGCGGCATCGCTCGGGGCGCGCGAGCCGCGCGCTAGCCATTCGCGCACCGTGCCCATGTCGCCGTTCTGCGCCTCTTCGATCTCCGCCATGAGCAGGCACATGCGCGATGTCGGCCGCTCGCCGGGCGCGACCAGCGGCGCCATCGCCTCGCGCGCCCTTTTGAAGTCACGTGCGGCGAGTGCGGCGCGGGCGAGTGCGATGCGCCCTTCGGCGCTGTTCTGATTGAGCCGGAACAAGCGGCGGGCGCGATCCAGCCGGTCGACGCTGGAATCGCCCGGCCGCACATCGAGATAGGCGGCGGCGAGATCGGGATGCGGCATGTGCTGCCAGGCGCGCTCGACCACGGCTGAGGCCTTGCGGATGTTTCCGCTGCGCGCAAACAGCCGCGACGCAAGTGCGACGGCGGGGATGAGGTCAGGCCGGCGTTTCAGCGCCCGCCGTGCCAACGCCAGCGCGCCGACGGGATCGGTCGCCTGCCGCTCCAGTGCGATCGCCGTCTCGAGAACAGCGCGTTGACGCTCCGCCGTCTGCGCATCGATCGCGTGCGCCTTGAGATTGGAATCGACCGTGGCGAGCGCGCTTTCCCAATCGGCACGCGTCGCGTGGTGCTCGAGCACGGCGGTGCCGGCCCAAGGTAGCGGCGCGATGCGATGCGCCTGCGACGCGTAATGATGTGCCGCGTCATGATCGCCGCGCCGGCGCGCTTCGATATGCAGGCCGCGCAGCCCAAGAAGCCGCGTCTCCGGACGCGTCATCATCTCGTTGAACGCGGCTTCTGCCGCGGTGCGATCCTGCGAGAGCTGCGCGGCTTGCGCGCGCAACAAAAGCGACAGCGGCTCTTCCGGCAGATGACGGTTCGCCTCGTTGGCGGATTTCCGCGCCAGACGCACGTCGCCGGCACCGGCAGCGAGAATGCCGCGCGACAGGGCCGCATAGCCCTTGTTGCGGCGGCGTGCCTTGCGCGCCAACGCCATCAAAGAGGGAATGCGGAAGATGAAGCGCAGGATCGTCCAGAGAATCGCGATAGCAATTGCGCTCAAAAGCACGACGCCGAGACCGACGAGAAGCGAGGTCTCGATGCGATAGCCCTGCCAGGTGAGCACGATGTCGCCGGGGCGATCGGCGAGCCAGGCGAGGCCGAAAGCGATTCCCGCAAGGACGGCAAAAAAGATGAGGATGCGGATCATGATCTAAGCCACTCTCATGATCGAGGTTTGGCAAGACGCGCGATAGACTCGTTGGCGAGCGCCTGCGCCGCATTATCGGCGGCAACACGCGCGTCGAGCGCACGGCCGAAATCTGCCGCACGCGCCTTGGCGCGGTCGGGGAGCTTCGTCCACAGATCATGCGCCCGCGCGACATCGCCGCGATCGAGCGCCGCCTGGATTTGCGAAGCGACTGCCGCCGGATCGCTGCCTGGCTTCTCGCCGGCGGAGCGGACGCGCACGAGATGCGACGCGCTCTGCGCGATGCGATCGAAAAACGAGCCCTCGCGCGGCTGATCTTCTTTGGCGATCTCGTCGGCGGGCGGGCGGAAGCGCTCGGCGAGGATGCGCGCTGTAGGCGCGCCGGTTGGCGCGAGCGGCTCGAGGGCGGCGATTTTTGTGGGATCCGCTTTCAGCGATTTGAGCGCCGAGAGCTCGGTTGGATAAGGCGTGCCGCGCGTCAGCGCCTGCTGCACGCTTTGCGCGACGACGGCGAGGGCCGCTGGATTTTCTGCGGCGGCGTTCTCCGTGTCTTTGTCTGCGGTGAGTGCGCGCGTGTCGGTTTTTGGCTGATCGATTTTGGTCTGCAGCGCGCCGAGGCGCGAATCGAGAGACCCGAGCTTCTGATCGAGCGCGCCGATGCGCGTGTCGGCATCGCCGATCTGTTGCTGGAGCGGCGACAAATCAGGCGCGGGCGCCGCGGGGGCGGAGCCAGTCGCGGCTGGGCGATCGGCCGCGCTTTGCGCTGTCGTTGCGGCCGCCATGGCATCGCTCGATGCTTTGTCGGCGGTCGCTTGTGCACTGCGCGCCAATGTCTCGGTGCTGGCGATCCGCTTGTCGAGCGCGGCCACGGTGTCGCGGAGCGCGCCGGCGTCCGGGCGCTTTTCCAGGGCGTCGACATGGGCGGCAAGGCGAGTGACATCGCCCCGTAGCGCCGCATTCGCCGTGTCCTGGCGCGGCTGCAACGCGAGCCAAAGCGCCGCGAGCCCGGGAAGCAGTCCGATCAGCGCGGCCAATGCCAGCGGCCAGACCGGCCAGCTGCGGCTTGGCTCGCGCACCATCGGTTCTGGCTCTCGCGCCTCCCGCGCGGGCTGCGCCGGCGGCTCATTGGAATCGAGCGCGTTTTCGACCGCGGCCTTCACCTCATCCATCGAGGCAGGCGAAGGTTCGCCTGCGGAAGCTTCGGCGGATTCTGTCGGTTCAAACCTCGTTTCGTGAATTTCTTCCGCCTTGCCCTCGATCACCGGCGGCTCGCGATAGGGGAGATCGCCTGGAATCGGCGGGCGCGCCGGTATGTCTTCGCCCTTTTCTGTCGCCATTCCCTCACTGCCTCCCCTTCTCCCTCGGGCCATCTGGGGCGCTCGCGGCCAAGCTCAAGCGCGCGCTGCGATGGCGCGGGCGAGCGCCACGGTCCGCTGCGCCATTTCCGCATGCATGCGCTCGACCATGCGGCCCTCGACCTGGACCGCACCCTTGCTACGGTTCTCCGGCGTCTCGAAGACGGTGATGACCTTCTGCGCCCAGGCGATCTCTTCGTCGGCCGGCGCGAAAACGGCATTGGCGGCGGTGACCTGGTTGGGATGGATCAGCGTTTTGCCGTCCATTCCGAGGTCGCGACCCTGCTCGCATTCGGCTTTGAAGCCCGCCTCGTTGCTGAAATCGTTGTAGACTCCGTCCAAAATTTCGAGGCCGTGGGCACGCGCCGCGGCGACGCAGATCGAGAGATAAGCCAGCATCGCCGGCCGGCCGGGGGTCAGCCGCGCGCGCGTATCCTTGGCGATGTCGTTGGTGCCCATGACCAACAGAGCCAGCCGCGAGGCCGGGTCGGCGCCGGTGCGGGCGATCGAATCGGCGTTCAAGATGGCAAGCGGCGTCTCCATCATCGCCCAGAGCCGGGTACGTTCGGGGGCGGCCGCCTCGCGCAGGTTCTTGGCCGCCATCATGATGTCGCCCGGAGTGGAGATTTTCGGCACCAGGATCGCGTCGGGTCCGGCCTCGGCGACCGCCGCAAGGTCGTCCTTGCCCCAGGGTGTATCGGGGCCATTGATCCTGACCGCGATCTCGCGGTTGCCGTAGCCGCCCTGCCGCACTGCGGCGACGACGTGGTCGCGCGCGATCGCCTTGGCGTCGGGCGAAACCGCGTCTTCAAGATCGAAAATCAGCACGTCGGCCGGCAGGCTCTTGGCCTTTTCCAGCGCCCGGACATTGGAACCCGGCATATAAAGTGCGCTTCGGCGCGGCCGAAGGATCATCAAGAACTCCCGGTTTGGCCAACCCTAGTAGGTCGGGGCGGCTCGCGCCATCCCTCGACCCCTGAGCGGTAGCCCCGACCCGCGGGCGTACTTCTTTAAGAAAGTTTTAATAAATTCGGCAAATTCTGCCGCATCGCCATCATTCTTGCCGATTCGTAAATGAGCCTGCAGAGGTCGCAACGATCGCTACGGAGGAAGCTTCTAGCCAGCCTCATCATTCTGCTCACGGCAAACCTCGCCACTCTGCTCGTCCCGCGCGCGGTTTCGGCAGAGCCCTCGCGCCTCGCCTCACAACAAAACTGGGAGGATTAGAAATGCGCCTCGGTTTTTTCCTCGGACGGTTTCACCTCATATCGCATGATGAGGGGAACCTGGGTGAGCGCGAAGAGAATGGTCAGGGGCATGATGCCGAAGGCCTTGAAGCCCGCCCAGAAATCCGTGGTCTGCGTGCGCCAGACGATTTCGTTCAAGCCCGCAAGCACAAAAAAGAAAATACCCCATCGCAGCGTCAGCTTGCGCCAGCCCTCTTCCGATAAATGCATCACGCTGTCGAGAACGATCGGCAGGAGCGGCTTGCCGAAGGCGAGCGCACCGAGCAGCGTCGCGCCGAACAGCGAATTGACGATCGTCGGTTTCAGCTTGATGAAGACCTCATCGTGCAGAAGAAAGGTCAGCGCGCCGAAGACCGTCACCGCGATCGCGGTGACCACGGGCATGATCGGTAGGCGCTGCGTGAGGTAATAGGAAATCGCCAGCGCGACGAGCACGCTCACCATAAGCACGCCGGTTGCCGGGAAGATGCCGAATTTCAGATTGGTGACGAAGAACAGCGCGAGGGGCCCAAGCTCGAGCGCGAGTTTCACCGCGGGATTCGGCACCGGCTTCTGCATGCGCGCGTAAGTTCCGGCGTTTTCGCCGGAGGTTTCGGCTGTCACTTGGGTTCCTCCAAACTTATTCTAGTCCAGCGATGGCGCGGGCAAAATCGCGCGCCTCGAACGGTTCGAGATCGTCGGCGCCCTCGCCGACGCCGATGAAATGCACCGGCATTCTGTACTTTTCCGCGATGGCCACAAGGATGCCGCCGCGGGCTGTCCCGTCGAGCTTGGTCATGACAAGGCCCGTCACACCTGCGATGCGGGCGAAAATCTCGACCTGGCTCAGCGCATTTTGACCGACGGTAGCATCAAGCACGAGCAGCACGGCGTGCGGCGCCGCACTGTCGATCTTCTTGATGACGCGAACGATCTTTTCGAGCTCCGACATGAGCTCGGCGCGGTTCTGCAGGCGTCCGGCCGTGTCGATGAGAAGAAGATCGGCGCCCTCGGCTTTGGCCGCCTGCACCGCTTCGAAGGCGAGGCTCGCCGCGTCGGAACCCTGCTCGCGCGCAATCACGTTCGCGCCGATGCGCGCGCCCCAGATGCGCAGCTGCTCGATCGCCGCAGCGCGGAACGTGTCGCCGGCGGCGAGCATGACCGAGCGGCCTTCGGTTCGGTATTTTGACGCGATCTTGCCGATCGTCGTCGTCTTCCCCGAGCCGTTGACGCCGACAACGAGCACGATGAACGGCTTTTTCGACCAGTCGATTGTCAGCGGGTGCGCCACCGGCGCGAGGCTGCGTTCGACCTCCTCGGCGAGCACCGCGCGCACCTCCGCGGGATCGATCTCGCGATCGAAGCGGCCGCGCCCGACTGCCTCGGCGACGCGTTGCGAGGCGCTGACACCGAGGTCGGCACGCACCAGCACGTCTTCGAGATCCTCAAGCGTCGTGGTGTCGAGCTTGCGTTTGGTGAAGATGTCGGTGATCCCCTGGCCGATCGCCGACGACGAGCGCGAGAGCCCGGATGACAGCCGTTTCCACCAGGAGGGTTTTGATTCTGCCGGCGGCGGTGGCTCGAAGGCGATCGGCGCGGGCGCTTCGGCAGGAGGCGGCGCCTCGGGCGTCATGTCCGCCGCGGCGCGACCGAATAACCGGCCCAAAAATCCCGGCCGCGTATCTTTGACCTCGTTCTCGCTGCTCATCGGCTCTCACGCATGCGGCTTCAAATGGGGCCTAGCGCTTGACGCCGCCAGCCTCTCTCCTGGATAGCCTCTTCGCATGACCCGAGAAGAGCTTGTCGCCCGGCTGCTCTACCGCGACGGACTGATGCTCGTCGTCGACAAGCCGGCCGGCATTCCCGTCCACAGAGGCCCGAAAGGCGGCGAAAATCTGGAAGCCTATTTCGACGCGCTGCGCTTCGGCCTGCCGCGGAGCCCCGCTTTGGCGCACCGGCTCGACCGCGACACATCGGGATGCCTTGTTCTCGGCCGCCATCGCAAGGGACTGCAGCGGCTGATGCAGCTCTTCAAGCAGGGACGCGTCGAGAAAACTTATTGGGCCGTCGTGGAAGGCGATCCTACCCCCGACGAGGGCGAAATCGACCAGCCGCTCGGCCGCCTCGATGCCGATCGCGGCTGGTGGATGCGTATCGATCCGCTTGGGACTCCGGCGCGCACGCGCTGGCGTGTACTCGGGCGCGGCGCATCCGCGCAAGGCATGCCTCTGGCTTTTCTTGAGCTCGCGCCATTGACCGGACGCACGCATCAGCTGCGCGTCCATTGCGCCGCCATGGGCTGGCCTGTTCTCGGCGATCGCGTCTACGGCAGCGGCAAAGCGGACGGTGCGCCGCCGCTGCATCTGCACGCGCGCCGCGTCGTCGTGCCGATCGACAAACATAAGCCGCCGACCGCGATCGAAGCGCCGGTGCCGCAGCACATGCACGAAGCTCTGCAAGCCTGCGGCTGGAGCGGCGCGTCCGAATATGTTGATGAGATGCCCCTTGCGATCGAGCAGCATACCGGCGAGCAGCCGGTGGTAATGGTAATGCATGACTGATCTTATCGCGTAGGTCTGCAGCACGAACGGGTTCGGCCGCTTGCGCAGGGCGTTGTACGCGAAGCGCCGATAGGCCTGCCGCAGCTCGCGCTCTTTTACCGACGTTTGCAGACGCAGGAATACGGCGGCCGTTATCAAAACGGCGAGTACACCGTTTAATGCATGGCGGATCGGCTTCTGCTTCATCTCCATCTGACGCAGCTTGCTCTCGCCGAGACCGCGGTCGAGATAGAGCGAATCCATGCGCTTGAAGAATTTATCCGCGCTATAAAGCCCACGCAGAACGCTGAGATAACCATCGCGTCATTCTTCGCGCTGCATCCCGGCCCCAATAGCTCGCTTGAAATTTCGGATTAATCAGAACGATATCAGCCATGTGCCCCACCAACACTTTGCAAATTGATCCAGCAATACCGGGCTTCTCAGGTCAAGAGAAGCTCAAGCCCGCTCTAAGCCGAGCATCCCGGCTAATCTGTGGCTAAACCAGCTTGCTTGCGGTAGTGCACCTTAGCTGGCTTGAAGTCCAGACAACCCTTGCCGTAGCAACGCAGGCTCTTGCTTGATGGAGACACCGACTTTCTCGCGCGTGGCGGCTGCCGCGCCCCATATTCTCGCGGCCGAGACCGGCCGCACCATCATGGCCGAGGGCGGCAATGCCGTCGAAGCGATGATCGGCATGGCGGCGACGATCGCGATGGTCTACCCGCACATGAATTCGATCGGCGGCGACGCGTTTTGGCTCGCCCGCGAGCCGAAGGGCCGCGTCCGCTACATCGAGGCCTGCGGCTTTGCCGGTCGCGGGGCGACCATCGCCTATTATCGCGGGCTCGGATATGACGCGATCCCGCCGCGCGGTCCGCTCGCGGCCCTGATCGTGCCCGGCGCGGTCGGCGGCTGGGCGCTGGCGCTCGAACTGGCAAGAGCGCTTGGCGGCCGCTTGCCTCTGCCGGATTTGTTGCGCGACGCCATCCGCTTTGGTCGGGACGGCTATCCGCAATCGCGCTCGGAAGCGAATGGTAAGCCGTTCGAATTCGATATGCTGAAACAAGCGCCGGGTTTCGCCGAGCGCTTTCTTGTCGACGGCAAATTCCCGGAAGCAGGCACGCTGCGCCGCGCCGGGAAGTTTGCCGACACGCTCGATCAGCTCGCGCATGAGGGGCTCGATGATTTTTATCGGGGCGATGTGGCGCGGGAACTTGCCGCAGATCTCGAACGGATCGGCGCGCCGCTCACGCGCGAAGATTTTTCCGCTTATCGGGCAATTGCGCGCGACCCCCTCGAACTACATCTGCAGGGACGAGATCACTATAATTCGCCGCCGCCGACTCAGGGCTTGGCATCGCTGCTAATTCTCGGCATCTTCGACCGGCTGAAGGTGACGCGCAAAGAGTCCTTCGAGCACATCCATGGACTTATCGAAGCATCGAAGCGCGCGCTGACGATTCGCGATCAGGTCTGCACCGATTTCGAATATCTCGAACACGATCCGGTGAGTTTCCTCGCCGCAAAAATCCTGCAGCGCGAAGCCGATGCGATTTCGATGCAAAAGGCCGCGTCGTATCCAGTCGCGCCGGCGACCGGCGACACGATCTGGATGGGCGCTATCGACGCGAGCGGGCTCGCGGTCTCCTACATTCAATCGCTGTATTGGGAATACGGATCGGGTTGCGTTCTGCCGCGCACCGGCGTGCTCATGCAGAATCGTGGCGTGTCGTTTTCGCTCGACGCAAATGCGATGAATCCGCTCACGCCGGGACGGCGGCCGTTTCACACGCTCAATCCGGCGCTCGCTTCGTTCAGCGATGGACGCGTCATGTGCTATGGTGCGATGGGCGGCGATGGACAACCGCAATTCCAGGCGCAGGTTTTCACGCGCTATCTGCTGGGTGAGGGAATCGCCGACGCGATCCACGCGCCGCGGTTTCTCTTCGGCCGCACATGGGCATCGCCGAGCCGGGCGTTGAAAGTGGAGGACCGCTTCGATCCCGAAATCATCGAGCGCCTGCGCTCCGTCGGGCACGAGGTGGAGATGCTCGGCTCCTATGATGAGAATCTCGGCCATGCGGGCGCGCTGGTGCGCTATGCCGACGGCCACATCGAAGCGGCGCATGATCCGCGTTCCGATGGCGGCGCCGCGGGAATTTGACCGCAAGCTCGACAGTGCTCTTGACGAGCGCCGCGGCATAACCCATCTGCATTGCTGCAGTGCAACACAGGTTATTGTCCTACGACGTATCGTGTGGCACGACCGCCCCGCCCACCCATCCAGATCACCGGAAGAGATGCCGCCTTTCAACGGACACAACTTTCAAGACCGCCAGAGCGAGGCGGCAAATGCCAGAAAAGCCCAGCTCGAAAAGTTCCGCTCCCGGCCGGATCCGAACGACCCTGCGATCCTCGAAAAGCAGGCGCAGCGCCGGGCTGTGATAGAGGCGCGCAAGGCCCGCGAGGCGGAACGCGAGCGTCAGCGCAAGGTCAGGGAAGCCGAGGAGGCAGCGCGCAAGGCCGCCGAAGAGGCGGCGCGACAAGAGCAGCTGCGGCTTGAGGCCGAGCTGCAAGAACAGCTGAGGCTTGAGGAGATCGCCCGCAAAGAGGCGCTCGAGGCGGAGAAGAAGGCCGAGCGCGACGCCCGTTATGCCGCGCGTAAGGAGCGCAAGCTGCAGCGCAAGAGCGAGATACGGCGCTACCGCTGATTACCGGCCGGACGGCCTGGCCAGCCCGGCCGCATGAGACCCCCGCCTGCTACTTCTTTTCCGAGCGGCCGGACTTGTTGCCGGGCTTGCCTTCGACGCCCGCCGCACCGCCCGCGGCGGTCGGGGCGCTCGTCGCCGAGCGGCCGGAACTGCTGTCATTCTGCTTCTGGGTCGCGGTGCTCGGCTGAACGTTGCTGCCCGCCGCCGGGCCGGTCGTGCTTCCGGGCGAGCCGCCGGTTTGTGCCCAAGCAGCTGTGCCGATCAGCAATGCCGAGGCGACGGCCGCTCCGGTCAAGATTGATTTGGTGCGCATCAGTTTCCTCCGTCCTGTTTTAACGTGAGACAACGCCAGCTGACCGGCTTGGTTGCTCAGTCAAGCGGCAGGCCGTGAGCGGCAAAACCTCGTGAGGCAGAGCAGGAAAACAGTTGGCAAAGGACGCGCCGGAGCCTAAATTGACCCCAGGCGTCCTGCTCACCGATAAGGCAGCGGCGGCTGATCCTGAGAGGAGTCGATCAATGGCCTGGACAACCCCGGTTCTCACCGAAGTTTGCGTTGGTATGGAAGTCACCAGCTACGCGTCAGCGGAAATCTAAGGGCCGCACGTCCGCTTTCGAGCGGATGTGAATGGCCGACGCGCTGCGGATTCGCGTTCTCGGTTCGGCGGCAGGCGGCGGCTTTCCTCAATGGAATTGCCTCTGTCCAAATTGCCGTCTCGCCTGGCAAGGTGATCCCCGCGTTCGGCCCCTGACACAGTCGAGCCTAGCTATCAGCGCCGACGGCAATCGTTGGCTGCTTTTGAACGCCTCGCCTGACCTGCGGCAGCAGATTTACGCCAACAGCTGTCTCCACCCGCGGGGCACGACGCGCCAAACTCCGATCGCCGGAGTTTTCCTGACGAACGGTGACGTCGACCACCTCGCGGGTCTTTTGACCTTGCGCGAGCAGCAAGCTTTTACGATCTACGCCAGCGCGAGCGTGCTCGAGCAGACTAAGCACGGCGCGTTCGGCGTGCTCAATCCCGATCTCGTGCAGAGAACGCCCGTCGCGCTGGAGGCGCGGATCGACATGGGCCTCGGTTTTTCCATTCAGCCTTTCGCGGTGCCGGGCAAGGTGCCGCTTTATCTCGAAGGCGACGACGTTCGCATCGGCGAAGAAACCGACACAACGGTGGGCGTTGCGATCGAATGCGGCACGCGGCGCGCGATCGTCATTCCGGGATGCGCGGAAGTCACCGACGATGTCCTGCGCCGCGTCGAAGGGGCGGATGTGCTATTCTTCGACGCCACGACGTTCACCGACGACGAGATGATCCGCTTCGGCCTGTCGCAGAAAACCGCGTGGCGCATGGGCCATTGCGCGATTACCGGCGAGCGCGGCTCGCTCGCGCGCTTCGCCAACTCTAGGATCGGCCGGCGCGTCTACACGCATATCAACAATTCCAATCCAATCCTTGTCGAGGGGTCGCCCGAGCGCGCCAAGGTGGAAGCAGCCGGTTGGATCGTCGCGCATGACGGGCTGGAGATCGCGCTATGACTACGCGCGAGCCCATGAGCCCGCAGGAACTTGAAGCGGCTTTGCGCCATGTCGGCGCGACGCGCTATCACAATCTGCATCCCTTCCACAAAAGGCTGCATTCCGGTCGATGCAGTTTCGAGGAAGTGCAGGCCTGGGCGCTCAATCGCTATTTTTATCAGGCGACGATCCCGATCAAAGACGCGACGGTGCTGTCGCGCATGAATTCGTCCGCGGACCGGCGCGAATGGCGCAAACGCATCGAGGATCACGACGGCACGCGTGAAGGCGAGGGCGGCATCGAGCGCTGGCTGAAGCTCACCGAGAGCCTCGGCTTTAATCGCGATTACGTGATCTCGACGCGCGGCATTCTCGCGGCGACGCGTTTTGCCGTCGAGGCTTACGTGAATTTTTGTGCGCAGAAGACGCTGCTCGAAGCGGTCGCCTCTTCGCTGACGGAACTGTTTTCTCCGAACATCATCAACGAGCGCGTCAGCGGCATGCTGGCGCATTACGATTTCGTCAGCCGCGAGACGCTGGCTTATTTCACCGCGCGTCCGGCGCAGGCGCAGCGCGACAGCGATTTTGCGCTGGCCTACGTCAAACAGCACGCGAAGACGCGCGCCGAGCAGGATGCGGTCATCGGCGCGCTCGAATTCAAGACCGACGTGCTCTGGGTGCAGCTCGATGCGCTCTGGGGCGCTTATGTCGCCGGCGCAATTCCGCCGGGCGCATGGCGGCCCGGCGAAGGCTTGCAAACGCGCGAGAGCGCCGCATGAGCGCCGCCGCGATCAGCGAGACGAGCGTGCCGCGCCTACCGCGCGGCGTGCGCTTAAAGCATGATGACACGCGTAACGAATGGCTGCTACTGGCGCCCGAGCGTATCCTCAAAGCCGATCCGATCGCCGCCGAAATCTTGAAGCGGTGCAACGGCGAGGCGACGCTGGCGGCGATCGTCGACGATCTCGCCGCATCTTTCGGTGCGGATCGCGCCCGCATCGATACCGACGTGCGCACATTGCTTGCCGGCCTCGCCGACAAGCGCATGGTGGAATTATGAACGCGCCGGCAAATATCCCGCGCCCCGTCGGGTTGCTGGCCGAGCTGACGCATCGCTGTCCGCTCGGCTGCCCCTATTGCTCCAATCCGCTGGAACTCGAATCGCGCGCCGAGGAACTCGATACCGCCACCTGGCAGCGCGTCTTCTCCGAGGCCGCCGAGCTCGGCATCATTCACATCCATCTCTCCGGCGGCGAACCCGCATCGCGCCGCGATCTTGTCGAGATCGTCGCCCATTGCGCCAAGGCCGGCCTCTACACGAACCTGATCACGTCGGGCATCGGGCTCAACGAAGAGCGCGTCGCGGAACTGTCGCGCGCCAGGCTCGATCACGTGCAGCTATCGATCCAGGACAGCGAAGCGGAGTCTGCCGATCGCATTGCCGGCTATGAAGGCGCTTATGCGCGCAAGCGCGACGTTGCGCGCTCCGTCACCGAAGCGGGCTTGCCGCTGACGGTCAATGCCGTCATTCATCGCGCCAATGTTGCGCGCGCCGGCGCGATGGTGAAACTCGCGATCGCGCTCGGCGCCAAGCGCGTTGAAATCGCGCATACGCAATATTACGGCTGGGCGAAGACCAATCGTGCGGCGCTCTTGCCGTCGCGTGCCGATGCGGAGCGCGCCATCGCCGAAGTCGAAGCATTGCGTGAAGAGTACAAAGGCGTCATCGTCATCGATCACGTCATTCCCGATTATCACGCGCATTATCCGAAAGCCTGCATGGGCGGCTGGGCGCGGCGTACGCTGAACGTCACGCCGACCGGCAAGGTTTTGCCCTGCCACGCGGCGGAGACGATTCCCGGTCTCGAGTTCTGGAGCGTCCGCGATCACGCGCTCGCCGACATCTGGTATGCCTCGCCGGCGTTTCAGGCGTTTCGCGGCACCGATTGGATGGTCGAGCCCTGCCGCTCCTGTCCGCGCAAGGAGATCGATTTCGGCGGCTGCCGCTGTCAGGCGATGGCGATCACGGGGGATGCGCGCAACGCCGATCCGGTCTGCCATCTCTCGCCGCATCATCACCGCGTCGAAGCGATCGTCAGCGAGGATACGGCAGACGCCGCGCCCGATTATGTTTACCGGCGCATGCAGCGCGCGCCGGCGGCGGTCTAGACGCTCCATTACGCGTGACCAAAACACCGAACGGGCGGCTCGCCTGGCGTGGTTCGACGGCAACACAGTCATAAATTCGAGAGATTAGAGCGGCTTCCGCCGTTTTGATTGCACGCTGCGCGGTTTAATCAGCAAAGCATAACAAGGTGCGCGGCGAGAGGCGCTGGCGTAGCACCAGGGAAGGGCGGAAATGTTTCGCCGCGGAACGCTCGCCATCGCGCGGATGATTTGCGTGAGCGCGTCCCCGCTCCTGGCGTTTGGGGCAGAGGCGCAGCAGGCGCTTCCCGAGATCGAGATCGTCAGTCCGTCGCCGCTTCCGGCGCGGCGCGTGGCGCGGCCGGCGCGGCCGGTCGTGGTACCCGAGGTCAGCCGGCCGCGCGAGGTCATCCGCGCCCGCGAAGCGCGCGCACGCCGCGCCGCGGCAACCCGAACGCGTGTGGCCCGCCGCCCCGTTGCCGCTCCACAAGCGGCTCCTCCCGCCGAGACCACAACGCCGGTTGCCGCCAATGAGCCCGCTTCAACCGGCGGCATCGACCGTGCCAAGATTCCCGCCAACGTGCAGGTCGTGACCTCGCGTGAGATCGAGCGCACCGGCACGCCCAATCTGGTCGATGTCCTCGACCGCCGCCTCTCCAGCGTCGCAGTCACCGATTCCGCCGGCAATCCGTTCCAGGCGACCGTCACTTATCGCGGCTTCGCTGCCTCCCCGGTGCCCGGCACGCCGCAGGGACTGGCCATCTATCAGAACGGTATCCGCATCAACGAAGCCTTCGGTGACGTCGTCAATTGGGATTTGATCCCGACGATCGCGATCGATCGCGCCGTGGTCTTCACCAACAATCCGGTGTTCGGGCTCAACGCGATCGGCGGCGCGATCTCGCTCGAGATGAAGAACGGCTTCACTTGGCAGGGTACCGAGATTGATTTCCGCGGCGGCTCGCGCGGCAGGGTGCAGGGCAGCCTGCAATCCGGCCAGCAGGTCGGCAATTTTGCGACCTATCTGGCGATGGAGGGGATCGACGACCGCGGTTTTCGGCAGATATCGCCATCGTATGTCCGCCGCATGTACGGCGACCTTGGCTACCGCGCCGAGGATGTCGAGCTACATCTCAATATCAGCTCGGCGTCGAATTTCTTCGGGGCGACAGCGCCGGTGCCGATCCAACTGCTGCAGCAGGACTATTCTGCCATCTACACGAACCCGCAGACGACGCGTAACGTGCTCGGACAAATCGCGCTGAATGGCACGTATAATATTGCGCCGACGCTCGCGTTGCAGGGGAATATCTATTTCCGCGGCTTCAGCCAGAATCATCTCGACGGCAACACGACCGATTTCACTCCCTGCAACGATGGTAGCGGTCTGCTCTGTGATGCTGCCGGCAATCAGACCAGCCTGCCCGACGCGTTCGGCACCGCGACGCTCGGCACCCTCGATCGTACCTTCACGCGCTCGCGTGGAGCCGGCGGGACGCTGCAGGCGACGAGCAGCGACAAGATTGCCGATCACGGCAATCAGCTCATTGTCGGCGTTAGCTACGATCGCGGCTGGACGCAATTCAATGCGGTGAGCGAGCTCGGCATCATTCAGCCGAATCTGAGGGTCTCGAGTACCGGACTCGTCATAAATGAGCCGAACAGCGACATTTCCCCGGTGTCGCTGCGGGCGATCAACACGTATTACGGCGTCTACGCGCTCGACACCTTCGACATCACGCCGGCTCTGACGCTCACCGCCGGTGCGCGCTACAATCTCGCCAAGATCGATCTGCACGATCAGATCGGCACGGCGCTGACGAGCTACGCGACTTATGGCCGGCTCAATCCCGTGACCGGGCTCACCTTTAAAATCCTGCCGAACCTGTCAATCTACGGCGGCTATTCCGAAGCGAATCGCGCGCCGACGCCGCTTGAGAACGGCTGTGCCGACCGCAATCAGCCCTGCCTCATCGACAATTTCCTTGTCGCCGATCCGCCTCTGAAGCAGGTCGTCTCCCGCACGGTCGAGGCCGGTATCCGCGGCAATTTCGACGTTTCGCTTTTCGATCCCGGCAAGATCAACTGGAACGCCGGCGTGTTCCGCACAATCAACAAAGACGACATTCTGAACGTGCCGTCGACGATCGCCGGCCGCGGCTTTTTCGAGAATGCCGGCGACACGCGCCGGCAGGGGATCGAAGCCGGCATCAGCTACACCGACGAGAAACTGTCGGCCTACGCGAATTACACGCTGGTCGACGCCACCTTCCGTAGCAACATCCAGCTTGCTTCGCCATTCAATCCGTTTGCCGACGCGAACGGCAATATCAACGTCGTGCCGGGGGACCGCATCCCCTCCATACCGCGGCATCGCTTCAAGATCGGCGCGGATTATTTCGTGACCGATAAATGGAAGGTCGGGGCCGACGCGAGCTTTGTCGGCAGCTTCTACCTGCGCGGCGACGAGACGAACGTGCTGCCGCGCATTCCCGCCTATCAGGTGGTCAATCTGCGAACCTCATATCAGATCGACAAGAACGTGCAGGTCTATGCACAGGCCGAGAACGCGCTCAACCGCCATTACGTGACCTTCGGCACGCTTTTCGACACGCAGGCGATCGGGTTTCTGCCGTTGACCGATCCGCGCACGGTCTCTCCGGCGCCGCCGCTCGGCGTCTATGCCGGAATCAAAGCGAAATTTTAGGATCGGCCGCGCGCCTCAGCGGAAGGGTATCGAGCAATCGGTGAGGTCCTTGTCCTCGATCGAAAACGCTTTGCCGCTCTCGATCGGAACATTCTGGACACGGCAGGTCTTGCCGTCTTTATAGCCGATCTTGATATCGTAGCGCCCCGGCGTCACTCCGGTAATCGGCAGCCGCTCGTCACGATCGACACTGCCGTCCTTATCGTTCTTGCATTGGTCCGGCCCAAAGTTTTGCGAGCCCGCCGGCGCGAGACGCAGCTCGGTCACCGTTGCCGACGTGAGATTCCAAAAGCGGATCGGCTTTTCTGCAGCAAGGACCAGTGACGATCCACCAAAGATTATAGGCGGCACTAGCCCGAACAGGATACGCGCTCGAAGCATGGTCATAAAACTTCAGCGCGTTCTATTTCTTCTTGCCGTCGGGACCGAACTGCTCGAGATAAGCCAGGAGATTGTCGATATCCGTGTCCTTCGGCAGGCCGGCAAAAATCATCTTAGTGCCGGGGATCTTCGCCTTCGGGTTCTTGATGTATTCGCGGAAATTCTTCTCATCCCACGTGATGCCGGAATTCTTGTTGGCGTCGGAATAATTGTAGCCGGGCGCGGTGCCGGAATGACGGCCGATCACGCCGTTCAGCTCCGGCCCGATCGCGTTCTTGGCGCCCTCGCCGATCTGGTGGCAGATCTTGCATTTGGCGAAGACCTTTTCGCCTTCGGCCGGGTCTCCTGCCGCTTGGGCGAGACTGGTCGTTGCCGCCAGCAACACTGCGCCGGCGAAAAGCGCGATCGTTCGACCCATGGACATCGGCATTCTCTCCCAATGTTGCATTCCGGTGCGCCGGCGCGTCCGGTATCATCCGACAGGACAAGGTTGTAGGTTGCCCGGGCTCAGGCGGCAACGGGCGAAGGAGAAAAAGGTCTCGCGGATGGTGCGGCTTCAACGGCAAGCCTCAGGCTGGGTGCAAAGGCTCCGCGTCGCCGCCTTCGTCAGTGCCGCGCTATTTTGCGTGCTCGTCGCCCCCGCGCACGCCGCCGACAAGCTGCGGATCGCCGTGCAGAAGACCGGCACGCTTGCGTGGGAAATCGGCGTCATCCGCGCGCAAGGGCTCGACAGAGAGGCCGATCTCGACCTGCAGATCGTCGATGTCGCGTCGCTCGACGCGGCGATCATTGCATTGCGCAGTGGCGCCGCCGACATCATTGTCACGGATTGGCTGTGGGTTTCGCGCGAGCGCAGTCTCGGCGCGAACTTTGTGTTTTATCCCTATTCGAGCGCGATCGGCGCGGTCGTTACCAATCCTGCGAAGGGCGTCACCAGCTTGCGCGACCTCATCGGGCGGAAGCTTGCGGTTGCCGGCGGGCCGCTCGACAAAAGCTGGCTGCTGTTGCAGGCATGGACGCGCCGCTCCGGTCTCGATCTGCGGCGCGCGACAAATGTGGTCTACGGCGCGCCGCCGCTCTTGGCGGAAAAGGCCGCGCAGGGCGAGGTCGATGCGGCGCTCGAATACTGGAATTTTTGCGCCGATCTCGAAGCGAGCGGATTCACGCGGCTGATCGAAATCGCCGATGTCGAGAAGGAGCTCGGAGCGCGGGGACCGGTCGCGGCGATCGGCTATGTGTTCGATGGCGGGTTCGCGGCGAGGCATCGCGATGCGCTGCAGCGATTCTTCGCAACGGCGCGGCGGGCAAAGCAGCTGATCGCGACCTCGCCGGAGGCCTGGCAGATCGTCGCGAAGCAGCTGCCGTCGAAGAGCCCGGAGGCCCTCGCCGCCTACCGCAAATATTACGCCCGCGGCATCCCGGCGCGGGAGGTTGAGGAGGAGGAGGAGGACGCACGCCGGCTGTTCAAGGTGCTCGCCGACATCGGCGGGAGCGAACTTGTAGGTACCGCCGACACGCTCGCGCCGGGCACGTATTACAAGAGTGGGTCTTGATCGGAGCGGATCATGGCATCGTGATGTGGTCCGCATTAAGATGATTTATGCGCTGCGGATCGCGTCGGTTCTGCTGTTGCTGCTGCTTTGGCAGCTCGGTTCGGCGTATTTTGGGCCACGATTATTACCGCCACCATTATCGGTCCTCGCTGCGATGGTAACCGAGGCCCGCTCCGGCGCCTTGCTCTTCAACCTTGCCGCGACGCTGGCCCGCGTCGCTGCCGCTTTTACCCTGGCGATGGGTTTTGGCACCGTGATCGGCGTTCTCATGGGCCGCCACCGCGCGGTGGACCGCATCGCCGATACGTGGGTTGTCATCCTCCTCAACCTCCCAGCCCTGGTGATCATCGTTCTCGCCTATGTCTGGGTCGGCTTGAACGAGGTCGCGGCGATCGGCGCCGTTGCGCTCAACAAGTTGCCGAACGCGATCGTCACGGTGCGCGAGGGCGCCCGCGCCCTCGACCGCGAGCTCGATGAGGTGGCGCAGGTGTTTCGCATGTCCCGCTGGGTGCGCCTGCGGCACGTGCTCCTGCCGCAGCTTGCGCCCTATATCGCGGCGGCGGCACGTTCCGGCCTGTCGCTCGTCTGGAAAATCGTGCTCGTCGTCGAGCTGATGGGCCGCTCCAACGGCGTCGGCTTCGAGATCGGCGTCGCCTTCCATCTCTTCGACATCCGTTTATTGCTGGCCTATGCGATTCCCTTCGTCATCGTGATGCTGGCGATCGAAACCCTCCTGGTGCAGCCCTTTGAGAGACATGTCGCACGCTGGCGATTCCGGCCGGCTTGACGTCGCGGTCGAAAGCCTATCGCTGCCGCAGGCCTCGGGAGCGACCCGGCAGATCCTCGGCAGCATCCGATTTGCTCTCGGCCTCGGCGAGATCGCCGCATTGGTCGGACCATCGGGCTGCGGCAAGACCACTTTGCTTCGCGCCATTGCCGGACTGATCGGCGTGCAGGATGGACAGGTGCGCCTGCCGAGGGACGGCCGTCTCGGCTTCGTCTTCCAGGAGCCGCGGCTTCTGCCCTGGCGCGACGTCGAGGCCAATGTCCGCCTCGCCGCGCCTGAGGCAAGCGACAGCGAATGCGACGCGATCTTCTCCACGTTGGGACTTACGGAACATCGCCGTGATTTTCCCGCGAGCCTGTCGCTCGGACTTGCACGCCGCGTCGCGATCGCACGCGCCTTCGCGATCCGGCCGGATATTCTTTTGTTGGACGAGCCGTTCGTCTCGCTCGATACGGCGCTGGCGCTGCGGCTGCGGCACGAATTGATGGCGCTGATCGAAGCTCGCAACGTGACGAGCCTCATCGTCACGCATAGTGTCGATGAAGCAGTTGTCCTCGCCGACAGAGTTTTGATCTTATCGAACCGGCCGGCGCGGCTGATTGCCGACGTTCCGATCGCGATGCCGCGGGATAAACGCGACGCTGCCCGCATCGCGCCGATCCGGGCAGAAATCGTCACGCATCTCAGCGCCAATTAACAGGCGCAAATAAGAAGGGCGCCTGTGGGAGCCGTTCGCAATATCCTGCTCAGTAGCAGCGGCGAATTTTCTTGATGACGACGCGATAGCCGATGCGCTTCTTCACGACGACAGTGCGACAGCCGCCGCCATGAACGACAACGCCGTAGCCATGCCCGCGACGGTAGCCGCGATCTCCGACGCCGACCCGAACGTTGACACCGCCGCGTCCGCCGCGGGCCTCGCCGCGCATGCCTTCGCGTCCGCCACCGCCGCCGCCGCCCATGCGTTCACGGCCACCGCCCCCCGTGCCGGTTGCGGCACCACCACCGCCAGCGCCGCCAGGACTTGTCGCAGCTCCGCCGCCGCCACCGCCGCCGGTGCTACTACCGCCAGCTCCAGCGCCGCCACCTGCGCCACCCGCGCCGCCACCGCCGCCGCCCGCTTGCGCGATTTGCAGTGACTTGCCGGCGTCATGATCGTTCGATGAAAGCGCATATCCGGCGGCGGAACTCAGGAGCAGTCCGCCCAATGCCGTCAGCGCAATAGAAATCTTTCTCATTGTTTCCTCCGCGTGTTTTCGCGTCTGCCCTACCCACCGGGATGCGACGCGAATTAACACGTGCGAACCCGGTGCCTTAAAAGAAGAAGGGCCCCGCTCGCGTGAGGCGGCGAGGCCCGCTACAGATCATAGAGATAGAGCGATCAGCACTCGGTCTTCTTGACCGTCTTTGAATCGCCGAGATCGTTTTCCTTGTGCACAGTCGTGTGCTGGCAAGGAGCCGCAGGTGCGACGACGGTGGTGCGATGCTCGACGGCCGGAGCGCCGACAGTCACGCCGATGCCGGGCGCGGCATCGCGGTGGATGACAGTGGTATCTTCCGCATAAGCGCAGCCGACGGACAACAGTGCAGCTGCGCCGAACAATGCAAGTTTATGCATCTCGGTGTCTCCCTTGGTGACTCGCGGGTGGCAAACGCAAGCTAGTCGATATCGTTCCAGCGTCCGCGGCTGCTCAGGTTTCGCTTGAAATCGGCCGTTTGTTTGCAACGCGCATGGAGCATGCGGCGTTTACTTTATTTGCCGCGCTTAGCGCTCAAGGTTTCGCCTGCAAAGCACCAGCCTCGGCAATTCGCGCATCGCTTAGTCCGACATGCCGCGCCGCCGCGGAAATCGACGCCCAGGTGTCGTCGGTGAGCGGTACGCCGTTCTTCATCCGCTCGGCTTTGACGCGCCGCTCGGGCTCGCCCGGCACCAGCACTTCCGTCTCGCCCCGCGCAGGTTTCGTGCCCTTGATGTAGCCGAGATAACGCTTAACTTCGCCGTCGAAGAAATGCGCGGGATCGAAACGTATCGGATCGATATAGATCGAGAACATGCCATTGGCGAAACGGCCCCGCTCCGGCTGCGTCGCCCCGGTTCCGGTCAGCGCGCCGCCGATCAATTCGCAAATCAAAGCGAGGCCGGAACCCTTATGTTCGCCGAACGCACGAATCGCACCTTCGCCTTTCGAATGGTCGCGCGGACCTTCCGGCGTGTGCGGACCATAAAGCAGCGCCGGGTCGGTCGAAAGCTTACCGTCGGGGCCGATCAGCGCGCCGTCCGGCAATTTCTTGCCCCCCTGGCTCGCGACCATGACCTTGCCTTCGGCAACGAGCGACGTTGCGAAATCGAGCACGATCGGCTCCTCGCCCTCGCGCGGAATGCCGACGCAAAATGGTGCCGTCGACATGCGCCGCTCGACGCCGCCAAACGGCGCGACGAGCACCGAGCCTGATGCGTTGACGAAATGCACCGAGACGAGCTCTTCGGCAGCCGCCATTTCCGCCCATTCGCCGACGCGGCCGACATGCCCCGCGTTTTTCAGCGCGACAGCGGACAAACCTTCGGCTTTCGCTTTTTCCATGCCGATCGCCACCGCTTGCGGCGCGACGCTCTGGCCGAAACCGTAGCGCCCGTCGAGCACGGCAAAGGAGGGGGCGTCGAGAAGGTGCTGCACGGTCTGGTTTGGCACGATATCGCCGCTCTCGACCCAGGCGACGTAGCGCGGCACGCGGATGACGCCGTGGCTATCGTGTCCGGCGAGATTGGCGCCGACGAGCGAGCGCGCAACCTGTTGCGCTTCTTCTTTCGACGAGCCGACGCCGGCAAAAATATCCGCAGCGAGCGCGGTGAGCGCTTCGACCTTTATCGTGACCATCAAACTCTCGCTGCTGCCTGACCGCCGCCGAGATAGGCGGCGCGGATCGCCTCGTTGCCCCAGAGCTCGTCGGGCTTGCCGCCGAGCGCGAGGCGACCGCTCTCGAGCACGTAACCGTAATCGGCGACCGACAATCCCATGCGCGCATTCTGCTCGACGAGCAGAACCGTCGTGCCGCGGCGGCGGATTTCGGAAATGATGCGGAACACCGCCTGCACGATCACCGGCGCGAGCCCAAGCGACGGCTCGTCGAGCAACAGAAGCCGCGGTTTCGCCATGAGACCGCGCGCGACCGCAACCATCTGCTGCTGGCCACCGGACAACGTCCAGCCAAGCGCATCGCGAAACGGACGTATGTCGGGAAAGAGCTCGAACATTTCATCGGCTTCGCGGCCGAGAATTCCGGCGCCGCCGCTTCGGTTCGATGCCCCAAGCATGATGTTTTCGCGCACCGATAGGCCTGGGAAAACGCGGCGGCCCTCCGGCACATGCGAGATGCCGAGGCGAACGATGTCTTCCGGACCTTTTCCGGCGATCGACTTGCCCTCGAAGACGATATCGCCGGCAGCCGGCGCGATCAGGCCGGAAATGGCGCGCAGCGTCGTCGATTTGCCGGCGCCGTTCGAGCCGAGCAATGTCACGACCTGGCCTTCGTCGACGTCGAACGCGACGCCATGCACGGCTTCGATCTCGCCGTAGCGCACGACGATGTCCTTGATCGACAAGAGGCTCATGTCTCGGTTCCGAGATAAGCCGCGATCACATCGGGATGGCGCAGCACGCCGAGCGACTCGCCGTCGGCGATGCGTTTGCCGAAGTTCAACACCGTGATGTGCTGCGCCGCGCCGCTGACGAGCGTCATGTCGTGATCGATGAGCAGGATGGTAAGGCCCTGCGCGGCGATGCGCTCCAGAAGATCGTGCAGCGCGCGCTTCTCCGTTGAATTTAGACCCGCGGCCGGCTCATCGAGCAGAAGCAATGTCGGATTGGCGGCGAGCGCGCGGGCGATCTCGATCAAGCGCTGATGACCGTAGCTGAAGCGCGTGATCGGCTCATTGGCACGGGGGCCGAGGCCGACGAATTCAAGCGCGGCAAGGGCGCGCTCTTCGAGCGCCGCATATCCGCCGGTCGCGGGAATAAGCGAATTGCCGCGGCGTTCGGCACCGATCACCACATTTTCCAGCGCCGTCATCGAGCGGAACAGGCGGATGTTCTGGAATGTGCGCCCGAGTCCCGCCCATGTACGCCGATGCGGCGACAGATCGGTAATATCGGATTCGCCGAGCACCACGCGGCCGGCGGTGGCGCGATAAAGGCCTGAAATCACGTTTAGCGTCGTCGTCTTGCCGCTGCCGTTCGGCCCAATCAGCGCGTGGATGCCGCCGCGGCGGACAGCGAAATCGACATTATCGACGGCTTTGAGCCCGCCGAAATGTTTCGACAGACCTTTGACGTCGAGCACCATGTCGGTGCCAGTGCGATCCGGCGCGAGCACGAGCGGCGGAACGGTGGCAACCTTCACCGGTTTGACAAACCGGCGCAGGAAATTGGCGATGAATCCCCAAATGCCGTCCGGCATGAAAAGGATGATCAGGATGACGGCGACGCCGTAAATCGCGAGATAGAGGCCGGGGATGCTTTTCAGGAATCGCAGCCATTCCGGAATCAAAATCAGCAGTCCGGTACCGATCACCGAGCCGATCGGTGAGGCGACGCCGCCGAGCAGCGCCATCGTCAGAAACACGATCGACTCGGCGAAAGAGAATTGGTCGGGACTGACATAGGTGAAGCCGCCGGCAAACAGACCGCCGCCCAAGCCGCCGAGCAGCGCGGAGATCGCGAATGCGGCGACCTTGGTGCGATAGACGTTGATACCGGCAACGCTCGCTGCGAGTTCGTTGTCGCGTACCGCTCGCATAGCGCGACCGAGCCGCGTATCCTGCAAATGCCAGACCAAATAGCCGATGATTGCGAGCGCTGCGACGGCGAACGCGAGATAGGATTGCGACGTCTGGAAAAGCGCCGGGCGCCCGATGCTCGGCACGCCGTCCGGCCCATGCGTCAGCCCAACCGCGTTGATCATGACGAGCGTGACGATCTGCTGGAACGAGATCGTCACCATCGCGAGATAATGGCCGCCGAGACGTAATGTCGTCATGCCGAGAAAGGCGCCGGCAAGCAGTGCGGCAATGGTGCCGATGCCGAGGCAAATCCAGTAGGAGAGGCCGTAATCGACGGTACCCAGTCCGACGGCGTAAGCGCCGATGCCGAAGAAGGCCGCCTGCGCAAGATTGATCTGCCCGCAGAGGCCGAGCACGACCGATAGGCCGAACACAGCGACCGAGTAGGTCGCGGCCTGCATGAGGATGTTGAGGATATAGCCGTCGAGCGTGGCGCGCGAGATGAGCAGCACGACGAGCGCGGAGAGGACGAAATAACCGATATGCGCCGGGGCGATCAAGAGATGAAAAGGCCGGCGCGCAGCCCGTGCGGGAGCCTCGACGCTCATGCCTTCTCCGCGACGCGCTCGCCGAAAATGCCTTGCGGCCGGAAGATCAGAAACAGGATGAGGACGAAGAACGCAAAGCCGTCCTTGTAAGGCACCGAGATGTAGGCGGCGCCGAATGTCTCGATAATGCCGAGCGCAAGGCCGCCGATGATGGCCCCGGCGACATCGCCGAAGCCGCCGATGATCGTCGCCGCAAACGCCTTTAGCGCGATCGATGAGCCCATCTGGATCGAAACGAACAGGATCGGCGCAACAAGGATGCCGGCAATGCCGCCGATCAGCGCGCTGTAAATGAAGGTGATCATGATCATCCGCGCCACGGGAATGCCGAGAAGGGAGGCCATCTCCTTATCCTGCGAGGTCGCCTGCAATTTCTTGCCGATGAGCGTGTGCTCGAAAAACCAGTATTGGAAGCCGACGAGAACGACCGTCACCGCGATGATGAGCAGATACTGGCTATCGAGATAGACGGGCCCGACCTGAAAGCCGGGCGTCTCGAACCAACCCGGCAGAACCTGCGGCTGCGGTCCGTAGATCGCGAGCGTCGTGTTGGCGAGAAAGATCGAGGCGCCGATGGTCGAGATGATCACCGGCAGAAAAGTGCGGTGGCGCAGCGGATAATAGACGCCGAGATTGAAGATCGCGCCGACGAACGCCATGCCGCCGAGCGCGATCAGGAACGACAGCCAGTACGGCAATTCGAGATCGACGGCGCAGACGACCATGAGGAACGCCGCGACCATCGAGAATTCGCCCTGCGCGAAGTTGACGACGTTGGTGGCGCGGAAGATCAGAACGAAGCCGAGCGCCACCAGCGCGTAGACCGCGCCGATGCCGATGCCGGTGAACAGGAGCTGCAGGATGAAGCTCATGCTTCCACATCCCCAGACGCATGGAACGAAGCGCAATGCGAACCGCGGATCATGGCGAGACCTCCGCCTTTCGCGGGCTTATCTCAATCGTTGAATTCGATGTGCTTGTCGAAGACCATCTTGCCCTTCTCGTTGCGTAAGATGTTGTAGCCGTGCAGCCCGTCGCCGTACTGGTCGAAATTGTATTCGCCCTCGGCGCCCTTGTAGCCTTTCGTGGCGAGGATCGCGTCGCGAATTTTGTTCGGATCGGTCGAGCCGGCTTTGTTGATCGCGGCGCTGAGCACGCCGATCGCATCATAGGTCCAGGAGCCGTAATTGTCGGGCTCGGTCTTGGCGACCTTACGATATAGCGCGGCGAATTCCTTCGCCTCCGGGCTCGATTCCTCGGCGTAGTCGGCAACGCCGTAGGTGCCGTAAAGCGCGGCGCCGCCGAGTTTAAGCGCATTGGCGACGGTGATCGACGGCGAGCCGACCCAGGGAATAGTGACGCCGAGCTGGCGCAGCTGCCGCGCGAAAATGGCGAGATCGTTATCGAAGGTGAAATACGAGCCGATGACGTCGGCGCCCGATTGCTTGATCGCCAACACGACGGCGGTGAAATCCTGCGACTGGTTGGGATAGCCCTGGTCGAGCGCGACCTTTGCGCCGAACTTGCCGAGCGATTCCGTCAGCGCCTTGCCGCCGCTCGTGCCGAACGCGTCGGTCGAATGCACGATCGCCCAATTCTTCTTGGCGAGCGTCTCGGCGCCGTAGGCGGCGATCACGCGGCCTGAATAGGAGTCGTTCGGCCGGAAGCGGAAGAGCCAGGGATTGCCGAGCTTCGTCAACTGCGGATCGGTGCCGCCGAAGCAGACGGGCTTGGCGGTCTTCAAAATGTCGGGGGCCATGGCATGGTTCTGGGTCGAGCGGATCGAGCCGAGAAAAGCGACGATGTCGGGTTGCGCCGCAAGCTTGGAAAATGCGAGCACCGCGCCGGGATTGGTCGTCTGATCGTCCTCGGTGACGAGCTCGACCTGGCGTGACAAGACGCCGCCAGCCTTATTGACGCGGTCGAGGGCAATTTTGGCCCCGGTGAGGGCATACTTGCCGGAATCGGCACCAGGCCCGGTGACCGGGAGAACCATGCCGAGTTTCAGCGTGTTGCTTTGGCCGAGCGCGCTGCGCAGCACCGCCGGCATGGCAACGCCGGCACCAAGGGCGAGTGAAAAACCTCTACGCGTAATCGTCATGAATCTCCTCCCGATGCTGCCGTTGTGATCCCGGCGCGGTCGGGAGGATTACTCGCTTAAAGCCGCCCGCCTGTCCAGATGCGGACGAGAGCGGAAACTACCGGTACCAGCCCTGGTACTGCCATTGCTGCGCGGTCGGCGCGTAGTAATAGGGTGCGTACCCCATTCCGCTCTGCAGGGCGCGGCGAGCCGGACTCCGGCTCGTCCGCGCCAGCATCGTGCGTCCATGCGGCGGCGAGCCGGAAATCGAGATGCGCGCGCCCTCAGCCTGCACCATCGAGAAAAGTTTCGCGGCATTGCCGGGCGCAAGCCGCACGCAGCCATGCGAGGCGGGGCGGCCGAGCGCACCCGTCGCATACGAGCCGTGGATGGCATAGCCGCCGCGGAAAAAGATCGAGTGCGGCATCGGCGAATTATGGTATTTGCGCGAATAATGCATGCGCTGCAGGCTTGTCGGAGCGTAGCTGCCGCGCGGCGTCGCGTAGCCGGAGCGGGCGGTGGAGACCGGCCAAGTATAGCTGCCCGAAAATGACGTGACGTGCATCCGCTGGCTCGACAAATCGATATGAATTTGCACGCTGGCATTTGCGGTGGCGCCGAACGCGACGAGCGCTCCCACGGCCAAAGCCGCCTGACGAATGATACGCATCGTGAACTCCCGAACTCTGGCAACCGCGGCAAGCATTTCAACTTCCCTGCGGGAGCGCAACGGTGCAACCGGCGTAAAGGTTGACAGGAAAGACGAATCGCGGCGGCCTGTCCGTGCTACTTGTCATTGGCCTTCTGCCGCCTATCGGGACCCCATGCGCGCCCTTGCCCTTAGCTTCATCGCTCTGCTCGTCGCGCTTTCCGCGCCTCTGCTGGCGCAGGACAAGGGCACGCTCGACCCAAAACCGTTGCCGCCGCTCGCCCATCCCGAGGATCCGGCCATTCCGGCGAAGGAGCTGTTCGGCCGCAAAACCGCGCCGGCGAGCCTGGAGGCACGTGCGATCGGCTTTTATGCGCATGGCTGCCTCGCCGGCGCCAAGGTGCTGCCTGTCGACGGCGAGGCCTGGCAGGTGATGCGCCTCTCGCGCAATCGCAACTGGGGCCACCCGGCGCTGATCGACTTCCTCGAGCGGTTCGCCAAGAAAATTCCGAAAGTGAACGGCTGGCCGGGCATTCTCGTCGGCGACATATCGCAGCCCCGCGGCGGGCCGATGCTGACCGGGCATGCCTCGCATCAGGTCGGCCTCGACGCCGACATTTGGCTGACGCCGATGCCGAACCGCAAACTCTCGCGCGAGGAGCGCGAGGAAATGTCGGCGACGAACGTGGTGCGCGATGACGGACTGGACGTGAACAAGGATTGGACGCCAAAGCACATAGAAGCGATCAAAGCCGCCGCGCAGGACCCCGCCGTGCAGCGCATTTTCGTCAATGCCGCAATCAAAAAGGCGATCTGCCGCGAGGCGAAAGGCGATCGCACGTGGCTGGAAAAAGTGCGGCCGATGTACGGACACAATTATCATTTCCACGTGCGTATGCGATGCCCCAGCGGCGACAATGCTTGCCAAGATCAGGCGCCGGTGCCCGGCGGCGAAGGTTGCGACAAAGGTTCGCTGGCTTATTGGTTTCGGCCTTCCGTGCTGCATCCGAAGCGCGACGCGAATGCAAAGCCGAGGCGGGGTCCGACGATGGCGGCGCTTCCCGCCGAATGCCGCCGCGTGCTGGTGGCGAAGTGAGCGATATTCCCGATGCGTAAAGCTCAGCGAATGCTTGCCGGAACGGCCGCTGTGTGACAGAATAGGTTAAATGTACACATTATTTTGACTTGAGCCGAGCATGACGTCGTTGAAGTCTTCGTCCAAGAAGAGATCGAAACCGCCTAAGTCGTCAGCCACCAAGAAGTCCACAGACCGGCCGCGCCGCACTCGAGCGCTGACTCGAGCGGCGGTTGCGCATGCTTGCGCCGCGACGTTTGGATGATCTCGTCGCCGCGGCAGATCTGCTCGGGACTGCGTCAGTAGCCTTTGTCCTAGATACGAACGTCTACATTCGCGACGCCGCAGGAACGCTCCCGCTCGCGGTGGAAACGCTCCTAGATCGTGCGCTTTTGTTTCATTGCACCGTCTGCCTTGGCGAACTCGCCACCGGCATCGGCAATGCCGATCCCGCTCATCCGAACTGGCGCGCGACGCGCAATCATTATGTGGGGCTATTTGATAGCATCCCGCAGACCCGCATCTTGCATCCCGACTCCCAAGCCTGGGCCGATGCGGGCTTGGTCGCCGGCACCCTTGCGCGCCTACAAGGCTACCATCGGGATCAACGCAAGGAGTGCTTCAACGACGCGCTGATTTTATTAAGCGCCGCCAAAACGGGCCTGCCGGTCCTGACCGCCGACAGGAGTGATTTCGATCTAGTCCAACAGTTCGTCCCGGAGAGTCAGTTCGTGCATTATTGAGCGGGCCCGAGGAGGCTTCGTCAGCACATCAGCTCAGGCTCTCCGCCAGCGCGCGCAAAAAGCCGATGCATTTCTCGATCTCGGCGATCTCGATGAATTCGTCGGGCTGATGCGCCTGGTTGACGTTGCCCGGACCGCAGACGATCGTCGGAATGCCGGCGTTTTGGAACTGCCCCGCCTCGGTCGCGAACGGCACCGCGATCGTCTTGTTGGAGCGAGTCAGCCGGAGCGCCAATGCTTCCGCCGGCGAGCCCGCATCCGCCGCTAGCCCCGGCACTTCGACTTCGATCTTTGTCTCGATGAACGTGTCGGGAAAACCTTTCAGCCGCGTCGCGCGCACTTCCTCGACATAAGCATCGAAGCGCTCGAGCGCGGCGCGCAACGGCACGCCGGGAAGGCCGCGGAATTCCCAGTGAAACTTGCAGTCTTTAGCCAAAATGTTGCGCGCGGTGCCGCCGGCAATCGTGCCGACATGCACCGTTGAATAAGCCGGCTCGAAGCGGCCTGAGGGATCGCCGGCACGGGCGAAATCTTCGCCGATTTTGGTGAGCTCGGCCACGAGATCGCAGCCGACATGCACCGCCGAGACACCGAGAAACGGTTTCGACGAATGCGCCTCATGCCCGCGCACATGCGTGTGATAGGTCGAAACGCTCTTGTGCGTGTCGGCCACTTCCATGTTGGTCGGCTCACCGACGATCACCGCGCCCGGTATGGGCAGGTCGGCGCCAAAACGGCGGATCGTCTCGAGCGGACCTTCGCAGGTGACCTCTTCATCATAGGAGAAGAGGAGATGCACCGGCCGCTTTAACTCGGCGCGCAAGAATTCCGGCACCATGGCAAGGCAGGTCGCGTCAAAGCCTTTCATGTCGCAGGTACCGCGGCCATAAAGCCGCGCGCCGTCGCGGCGCACGCTGAACGGATCGCTCGACCAAGACTGCCCGGCAACCGGCACGACGTCCGTATGTCCAGAGAGAACAATACCGCCGTCGTTCATCGGCCCAACGGTGGCAAAGATCGCCGCTTTGTTGCCCTCCGGGTTCGGCACCCGCACGAAGGGCACATCGAGCTTGCCGAGATAATCCTCGACGAACTCGATCAGCGGCAGGTTCGATTTCGAGCTTTCTGTGTCGAAGCCGACGAGCCGCTCGATCAACGGCAGCGCGCGGGACAGGGTGTCAGTGGAGGAGGCGGGCATGGGGGGAGACTAGCATCCGATTTCGGCTCCTGTCCTCTTTCCCGGAGCAAACGCATCTGCCCCTGGTCCCCGGATCGCATTGCGCGTCGCTTCATGCGTCCGGGGATGAGGCGCCGCGCTCAATCCGCATCATGTCCTCGTCGGAGAGGCCGAAATGGTGGCCGATCTCGTGTACCAGCACGTGTGTGACGATGGCGCCCAGCGTCTCGTCATGCTCGGCCCAATAATCGAGAATCGGCCGGCGGTAGAGCCAGACCATGTTCGGGAACTGCCCCGACACGCCGAACGCCTCGCCTTGCGCCAGGCCGCGGCCGCGGAACAGCCCAAGCACGTCGAATTCGCTTTCGGCGCCGAGATCGTCGAGCACTTCGTCCTCGGCGAAATCCTCGATGCGGATGACGAGCCCTTCGCACAGGTCGCGAAAATTTCGCGGCAGCTCGGCATAAGCCACCTCTGCCAGCCGCTCGAAATCGGCCAGCGACGGCGCGGCGAGGCGGGACCAGTCCGGCGAGCCGCCCATGCGCCGGGACTTACGAGGGCTGCAAAAGTTTGCGGCAGCTGATCCGCGCCTCGACGCCGCTTTTACCGCCGACCGTCGGCTCTAGAAGAATGTCTTCGCCCGACTTCAAAAGCGACCACACCGGCGCATCCTGTTTCGGGCAGAGGTCGCGTAGCGTCTCGGCCAGCCGCGTCTGGTCATACCAGAGCTTGAACGCCTCCTGGTACGGCCACGGCGTGATGCTGGCGAGAAGCTGTCCGTCGCGCCAGCGCACCCGCACTTCCCACGGCGAAGGAGCGCTCGCCTTCAGCTCTTTGGTGAGTTCCGGAACGGCCTCGCTTTGCTGCGCCCAGGCTGGAGAAGCAGCAAAAGCAAGGGCGGCAAGCAGGCCAAGAGACCCAACGTCAAGAACGCGCATCGATGTGCTCCCGGTCGAATGAAGCTTTCCGGGAGCATGTCACTTCGGCAGAGATCGCTGCAAGCCGCGCTGCGGCAGGGCAGGGATGCTTTGGAGTTAGGTACTCAGCGAGGCTGAACCGAACCGCTGCCGCCGGTGCTCGGCGTCGTGCCGGTGCTGCCGTCATCAACGCTGCTGCCGCCGCCTCTGCGACCGCCACCATCGTCGCCTGGCGTTCTGACGACGACCTTGTGCTTATGCTTGTGCACGTGTGCGAGCAGTTCTTGGAAGGCCTGCGGCCTGCCCGGAAAGTTGGCGAGCGTGGTCCGCGCAAAGACAGGCGCGCTCAGAAACGTGGCGGCCGCGAGTGCGGCAAGAGCCGATCCAACTCTTTTCATGCGCGGCCTCCTGCTCCGGTGTCAGGCGAGATACGGCGCCTGCTTCTCCGTTATTCCACCGTGCGGGCGGCGATGCATCAGGATTGTCCACTCGTGCTTGCCGCAGAATGAAGGGGGTCGGTGGGATTTGAGGGATAGAATGAGCCGACATTTTGAGTAGGAGCAGTTCGTGATCTATGGTTTATTCGGACAGCTCTGGTTACTCGGTTGCTCAATTTTTGCGAAGCGCTGGCTCTGCTCCGCCAAAGCATTTCGCCATCTATTTGCTTCGTTCAAATCCTTGGATACACCTTGGCCGACCGAGTACATTGCTGCGAGCGTACCTTGCGCGATCAGGTCATTACGTTCGGCCGCTTTTTTGAGCCACTTCACGCCTTCGGCATAGTCTTGATCCACGCCGACACCGAGAACATAGAGCAGACCTAGCTTACTCGCTGCTCGGACATGGCCCTGTTTGGCGGCCTTCGTTACCATTGAACCGCAAGAGTGTAGTCCTGCTGCACTACATGTCCAAAATCGTAGAGAACACCCAGGAGGAACTCCGCGCCCGCATTCCCTTGTTCAGCAGCTTTCCGATACCAGTTTCCAGCCGCAGTGTAGCTCTGCGTCACACCGAACCCGAAATCATACAGGCGTCCGACCCTCACCTGGGCAGCAGCATCTCCCTTCTCTGCGAGCGGAAGCCATTCTTGCAGCGCCGCCTTGTCGCGGCATCGATAGAAATGTCACCATCCTCCAACGGTGCCGCGAATGCGTAGCCAAAAAAAGCGCCTGCAACGGCAATGCCGAACCCGGTTGTTTGCAAAATACGTCTCATGTCGCTGCTGCTTTACACCGGTATCCCGCTCTTCTCCGCATAGTCGCGCAGATGCGCGCGCAGCGATGGCGCGCCGTCATGCGCGCCGACAAGCGGCGTCAAAAAAGCTTCGGTCTCGGCAAGGTCGGCGGCAATGAGCGTTGCCTTCACCGGGCCGATCGAGGCCGGCGACATCGATAGAGAGCGGTAACCGATTGCCGCCAGCGCCAAAGCCTCGAGCGGCTTGCCGCCCATCTCGCCGCATAACGTCACCGGCTTGCCGGCCGCGTGGCCGGCGCCGGCGATCGTCGCCAGTGCGCGCAAAGCCGGCGGCGACAGCACGTCGAAACGGTCGGCGACGCGCTTGTTGTCGCGATCGGCGGCGAAGAGATATTGCACGAGATCGTTGGAGCCGACCGAAAGAAAATCGGCCTTGGCGCAGATCGCATCGAGCTCGAACAGAAGCGAGGGAACTTCGATCATCACGCCGAGCTCGAGCGCGCTCGGCGTCGCGTAGCCGTGCCTTTTGAGATAGGCGACCTCGCGCGCCACGATCTCTCTCGCCGCATCGAATTCGGCGCAGCAAGCGACCATCGGGAACATGATGCGCAAGTGGCGCCCGACTGCAGCGCGCAAGAGAGCGCGCAGTTGGAGTCGCAAAAGCGCCGGCCGGTCGAGGCCGATACGAATTGCCCGCCAGCCCAAAGCCGGGTTCTCCTCCTCCATCTTCTCCATGTACGGCAGCACCTTGTCGGAGCCGATGTCGAGGGTGCGGAAGGTGACCGGGCGATCGGGAACCGCTTCCAGAACAGTGCGGTAGAGGTTGAACTGCTCGCGCATGCGCGGGAACCGCGCCGCCAGCATGAACTGCAATTCGGTGCGGAAAAGGCCGATGGAAGCTGCCCCGGTTTCCGCCACGTGCGGCAGGTCCACGAGCAGCCCGGCGTTCATGTGCAGCTTGATCTCGATGCCGTCGCGGGTCACCGCCGGCACGTCGCGAAGCTTCTGGTACTGCTCCTGCCGCCGTGCGCGCAGCCGCGCCTTCTCGGCATAGGCGTTCTCGACGTCCGACTGGGGCCGCACCCTGACGTCGCCCGACGTACCATCGACGATGATGGCGTCGCCGGTCTCGACCAGGTCGGTAATGTTGGCGACCTCGCCAACCGCCGGAATGCCGAGCGCCCGAGCGACGATCGCCACATGGCTTGACGGCCCGCCTTCTTCCAGAACCAGGCCACGCAGCCGCGCCCGCTCGTATTCGAGCAGCACCGCCGGCCCCATCGTGCGCGCCACCAGGATGGCGTTGTCCGGCATCGAGGCCCGGTCGACCACAAAACTCTGGCCGGTCAGTTTGTGCAGGAGCCGGTTGGCGAGGTCATCGAGATCGTGCAGCCGGTCGCGCATATAGGGGTCGGTCGAGCGCTGCAGCTTGGCGCGGGCGTCGTTCTGCACGCTCTCGACCGCCGCCTCCGCCGTGAGGCCGGTGGCGATCGCCTCGCGCAGCCGGCGCATCCAGCCGCGGTCGTTGGCGACCATGCGCATGGCTTCGAGCACGTCGCGGTGCTCGCCGGTGCCGAGAATGTCGCCCTGCTCGATGAGCCGGTTCAGGTTCTCCCGCATGTCCTCGATCGCCGCGTCGAGCCGGCGCATCTCGCCGCTCACATCCTCGGCGACCAGCTGCTTTACGACGACCCGCGGCTCGTGCAGGACGACGTGGCCGAGGCCGATGCCGTCGCTGATCGCCGTGCCGGTGAGGGCGAGGGGACGGTGCAGCGCAATGTCGTCGCCGGGCCGCACGATCGACTGCAGCTCGCCCGAGGCGATCATCTCGGCGAGCAGCATCGAGGTGACCTGCAGCGCCTCGACCTCCTCCTCGGAATAGGTGCGGCTCGCGCGGTTCTGCACGACGAGCACGCCGAGCGTGTTGCCGCCGCGCAGGATCGGCACGCCGAGGAACGAGTGGTAGATTTCCTCCCCCGTCTCCGGCTTGTAGGAGAAGGCGGGGTGTGCCTGGGCTTCGGAGAGCGCCAGCGGCTCGGCGCGCTGGGCGATGAGGCCGACCAGACCCTCGCCCGAGCGCATGGTGGTCAGGTGGACCGCCTCGCGGTTGAGGCCCTCGGTGGCGAACAGCTCGAGCGTGGCGTCGGCGCGCAGCACATAGACGGAGCAGACCTCGGCGACCATGTTCGAGGCGATGAGGACGACGATCTTGTCGAGGCGGGCCTGCGCGCTGACCGGCTCGGCCATGACCTCGCGGAGCCGGCGCAGAAGAAGGCGTGGTCCTCCGCCGAGAACGGCGCGCATGAACGTGAAACTTCCTGTGCGGGGAGAGGCGCGCCTCTCCGGCGATGCGATGTCCGATGTCGGCGGTCTCAGGCTCCCTGCCAAGCGGCCTTGGGCAGCCCTATAGTCAGCCGGCGTGACGACCGCAAGGCAAAGCCTGGGCCGAGCGGCGAGGGCAGCGCAGGTGGATGCCGCCCCGGGGCTTAGCCTCAGCCGGAAAGCCCTTGGTCCGCGCCGGCTCTCATTGCCAGCCAGGCACTCCCGACATGTTGGGCAGGCGGTGGGCAATGCCTTTGTGACAATCGATGCAGGTTTTGTCGCCCGTGAACAGGGACTTCTCGTGCGCGGCCGCAGCGCGAGGGTTCTGCTTGCTCAAGTCCATCGACTGGCTGCTGTGGCAGTTTCTGCATTCCAGGGAATCATTGGCTTTCAGGCGCGCCCACTCGCGCTCGGCCATGTGCCGCCGCAAGTTCAGGAATTTCTCGCGTGTATCGATCGAGCCGAAAAGGTGGCCCCACACCTCATTCGACGCTTGCATCTTGCGCGCAATCTTGTTTGTCCACTGGTGCGGCACATGGCAGTCGGGACATGTCGCCCGCACGCCCGAACGGTTGGTGAAATGGATCGTCCCCTTCAGTTCTTCAAAAACGTTTGCCTGCATCTCGTGACAGCTCGTGCAAAACTTTTCCGTGTTCGTCGCTTCGAGCGCGGTATTGAAGCCGCCCCAGAATATCACGCCGGCCGCAAAGCCGCCGAGCGTCAGGAAGGCAAGGCTGAGATACGCCGGCGGGCGTATTGCGGTCTTGAACCAGGCATTCTCCGACAAGCGGCGCCACGCGAGGGCCAGGGCGGACATGTCACTTGGCCCGTGGTTCGCGGCCGACCAGAGCATCCATGTCGGTGAATGTATTCGGCACGAGCGGCGCAGCCGCGGTTTGCGTGACGTGGCACGCAAGGCAGACATAGCGACGCGGAGAAACGCCGCCGAGCGTGTTACCCTCGCGGTCCTGGAAGTGCGTGACGCTAATCATTGGAGCTTGCGACTGCTCCGTGAACTTTCGCGTGTGACAGGAGAGGCACTTATTTGCGTTCAAGTCGGTGGCGTAGCCCTCGATCGCATGCGGAATGAGCGGCGGCTGATCCGGATAATTGCGCCGCCGCCGCACATCGTCGGTCACCTGGCGCTGCATGGGCGGCGCCGGCGTTTCCTTGGTGAATGGGGTCGGACCGGTGAGACGCGGCGCGTCCGCGGTTTGCTGGGCAAGCGGAGCGCGTACGAAGAGCAAAAGGCCGAGAAGGGCCGCCGGCAACAAGCCTCGCATCACCGGCGGCCTCCAAGGTTTACTTCCTGCGCCGGCAGAACTTTCACTGCGCATTTCTTGAAGTCGGTCTGCTTTGAAATCGGGTCCGTCGCGTCGAGCGTCACTTTGTTGATGAGCTGACTTGCGTCGAAGAAAGGAACAAATACCAGTCCCGGCGGAACCTTGTTGCGCCCGCGAGTCTCCACCCGCGTGCGGATTTCGCCGCGACGCGACAAGACCCGCACCTCCTGGCCTCGTCGCAGCCCACGTTTCTGCGCATCATCGGGATGCATGAACAGCACCGCACCGGTGAAGGCGCGGTAAAGTTCCGGCACGCGCATCGTCATTGACCCGGAATGCCAGTGCTCGAGGACCCGCCCGGTCACCAGCCACAGATCGAATTCCTGGTCCGGAGCTTCTGCCGGCGCCTCGTAAGGAGCCGCGAGAAGGTTCGCCTTTTTGTCGGCGTTTCCATAAAACTGATATTCGGACCCCTTCTCAACATAAGGGTCCATCCCTTCGCGATAGCGCCACCGCGTCTCTTGGCCGTTGACCACCGGCCAACGCAATCCGCGAGCCTGGTGATAGGAGTCGAAGGGCGCGTAATCGTGGCCGTGGCCGTTGCCGAATTTCGCAAACTCTTCGAACAGGCCCTTTTGCACATAGAAGCCGAAATATTTCGATTCGTGATTGTCGTATCCCGGATCCATATCGGAAAGCGGAAACGTGTTCGTGCTGCCGTTTGCGAACAGCACGTCGAACAGCGACTTGCCGCGATGTTCCGGCGATTTGGCAAGCAAGTCCTCGGGCCAGACCTCGTCCGTCGTGAAGCGCTTTGAAAATTCCATCAACTGCCACAGGTCCGAGCGCGCTTGATCAGGCGCTTTGACAAGTTCATGCCAAAACTGCGTGCGCCGCTCCGCATTGCCGAATGCACCCTCCTTTTCGACCCACATCGCCGCCGGCAAAATGACGTCGGCCGCCATCGCGGTGACCGTCGGATAAGCTTCGGATACGACCACGAAATTCTGCGGGTTGCGGTAACCCGGATAGGTCTCGTTATTCGTGTTCGGCGCGGTCTGAAGGTTGTTGTTCGTGGTGATCCAGTAGGCGTTGAGCTTACCGTCTTTGAGCATCCGGTCCTGCTGAACGGCATGATAGCCGATCTTATCCGGCAAGAGTCCGGGCGGCAGTTTCCAGATCGCCTCCGCGATCTTGCGATGTTCGGGATTGGTGACGAGCAAGTCCGCCGGCAGGCGGTGGGCGAAACAGCCCACCTCCCGCGCCGTGCCGCAGGCCGAGGGCTGGCCGGTAAGCGAGAATGGGCTGTTGCCCGGCTCGGAAATTTTGCCCGTCAGCAAATGAAGATTGTAAATTAGCTGATTGGCCCAGACACCGCGGACATGCTGATTGACGCCCATCGTCCAGAGCGACATGACCTTTGTCTTTGGATCGGCATAGACGCGCGCAAGCGCTTCCAGCCGATCTTTGCTGATCCCGGTGAGATTGGCTACGTAATCGGCGGTGTAGGTGCTGACAAAATTCGCGAATTCATCGAAGCTGCTCGGCTTCATCACCGGCGCGGTCTCGACATTCTTGGCGCGCTGTTCCAATGGGTGTTCCGCGCGTAGCCCGTAGCCGATATCCGTCGTCGCCATCTTGACGTTGCAGTGGCGCTCGACGAAGTCGCGCTTTACCGCGTTATTCTGAATGAGGTAATTGGCGATGTAGTTGAGGATGGCGAGATCGGTACCGGGTTTGAAAACGAATGTTGCGTCAGAAAAATCGGTCGTGCGGTGCTCGTAGGTGGACAGCGTCATGATCTTGACGTGTGGGGCCATCAGCCGACGGTCGATGATGCGGGTCCACAAAATCGGGTGCATCTCGGCCATGTTCGAGCCCCAGAGCACGAACGCATCCGCCTGCTCCATATCATCGTAACAACCCATCGGCTCGTCCATGCCGAAGGTGCGTATGAAACCGACGGCTGCCGAGGCCATGCAGTGGCGCGCGTTGGGATCGAGATTGTTTGAACGGAACCCGGCACGCATCAATTTCGATGCCGCATAGCCTTCAAACATCGTCCATTGGCCGGAGCCGAACATCCCGACGGCGGTCGGGCCTTTCTCCTTAAGCACCCGCTTCCACTGCCGCGCCATCTCGTCGAACGCCTGATCCCAGGAAACCGGGACGAAATCGCCGTTCTTGTCGAAGACGCCGTTCTTCATTCGCATCAGCGGTTGTGTAAGCCGATCTGCGCCGTACATGATTTTCGAAAGAAAATAGCCCTTGACGCAGTTCAGGCCGCGATTGACTTCGGCCTGCATGTCTCCATGCGTGGCGACGACCCGGCCGTCCTTCACACCGACCATAACTCCGCAGCCGGTACCGCAGAACCGGCATGGCGCCTTCGACCACTTGAGTGAGATTTCGGGACCTGCACTCAAGTTCTGTGCTTTGGCGGGCAAATCGATTCCCGCCACTGCCGCCGCTGCCGCGACCGCCTGCGCCTTGATGAAGGAGCGCCGTGAAACGGCTGCGTCAGAGAGGTTGGTGCGCGACATTGGCTCTCTCTTAGCTTCGCTCGTGGGGATCGGAATGCTGGTAGACAAGCGCGGTGGAGAGCACGCCCGGCAATTCGCCGATTGCTCCCATGCTTTCGACGATCTCGTGATCATTCGCGGTCTCAAGCGTGATCACCATCTTGCCCGCGGCGCTTTCAGCGTGAATTTCGACGCCGCGCATTTCGGTCAGAGCCGCGCGAACCGCGCCAAGTTCATCAGGCCGCGCATGCACAACCAAGCTCGCGAGATGCGAGGACGCGCCGGCCGATTGAGGCGCAGCTGTGATCCGGCCGGTAATCAGCTCCCTGCGTGAGCGCGATTGCATGCTTCCTCCCTTAGGACGGTCCCGGCGGACCCGTCAGCACGTAATAGATCCAGACGACGAGACCCCACGTCGCAACCACGCCGACGGCGATGAACGGCCAGATGAACACCGCCAGACCGAAGAACGTGAGCACTTCGCGTCGGCGGCTATTCACAGCCGGAAGTTCGACAGTCTCATGCAATCGAACCGCTCCCCAAGGCCGGCCCAGTGTAGAAGCAAGAGCGCACGGTTCAAGAGCAGAATGCCTGAAATTTGCGCAGAATGGCCGTCGGACCACTCCGCAGCCGGATGGCTCGCAAGAATTGTCAGCGCCGCCCCCTCACCCTGTCCTTCGCCGCATACTGGGAGACGGAATGGACCTCACTGCGCGGCGATGCCGAACGACTCGCCTTCCTCGTCGCCCAAGAACCCGCCGGACTGCCGGCGCCACATGCGCGCATAGAGGCCGTCGCGGCGCAGAAGATCGGCATGTGTGCCTTGCTCGGCGATGCGGCCTTGATCGAGCACGATCAGCCGATCGAGCCGCGCGATGGTCGAGAGCCGATGCGCAATGGCGATGACGGTCTTCTTCTCGATCAAGGTCGCGAGCGCGTCCTGGATCGCCGCCTCGATTTCGGAATCGAGCGACGACGTTGCCTCGTCGAGCACCAGGATCGGCGCGTCTTTCAGAATCACGCGGGCAATGGCAATGCGCTGACGCTGGCCGCCGGAGAGTTTTACGCCGCGCTCGCCGACATGCGCTTGATAGCCGCGTCGCCCTTTATGATCCTGCTGCGCGAGAATGAAGTCGTGGGTCTGCGCGCGGCGGGCGGCTTCGACGATCTCGGCTTCGCTCGCCTCGGGCCGGCCGTAAGCGATGTTGTCGCGGATCGAGCGGTGCAGAAGCGACGTGTCCTGCGTCACGACAGCGATGTTGCGGCGAAGCGAGTCTTGCGTGACATGCGCGATGTCCTGCCCGTCGATCAGGATGCGCCCGGCTTCGATATCGTGCAGCCGCAGGAGAAGCGAGGCGATCGTCGTCTTGCCGGCGCCACTTGGCCCGACGATGCCGACCTTCTCGCCGGGCGCGATGTCGAAGCTCAGATCGTCGATGACGCCGTCGTCGCGGTCGTAGTGGAACGTGACGTTCTCAAAACGGATCGCGCCGCGCATGACCTTGAGGAGCGTGGCGTCGGGCGCGTCGACGAGCCCATGCGGGCGCGCGATCGTCTGCATGCTCTCCTGCACGACGCCGACATTCTCGAAGACGCCGCGAACCGTCTGCATGACCCAGCCCGACATCGCCATGATGCGCATGACGAGCGCGAGACCGGCGGCCGCCTGCCCGCTCGTCATGATTCCGCGCGACCACAGAACGACCGAGAGCGCGCCGGTTGCGACAAGCAGCGACGAATTCATCAGCGACAGCACGGCGGTGACGCCGGTCACCAGGCGGAACGAGTGCAGAAATGCCTGCGTCCAGCTGAACAGCGCTTCGCGCACCGCCGAGCGCTCCTCCTCGGCGCGGGCGAACAGTTTTACCGTGAGAATGTTGGTGTAGCTGTCGACGATGCGACCGACCGCGACCGAGCGCGCATCCGCGTTGGCGAGCGAGCGCTGTTGCGCGCGCGGCACGAAGTAGCGCAACAGCGTGATATAGGCGGCGATCCAGATCGCCATCGGTAGCGCCAGCCATAGGCTGATGGAGCCGAAGAGGCCGAGGGCGGCGATCGCAAAAATCGCGACGTAGAGCAGCGTGTCGACCGTGGTGACAGCGAGCTCGCGCACGGCCGGCCCAACCTGCGTCACGCGATTGGCGAGGCGGCCGGCGAAATCGGCCTGGAAGTAGCTGAGACTATGCCCAAGCGTGTACAGATGCGTGCGCCAGCGAACCATATTGGTGCTCTGCGGCACGATAATCTGGTTGGAGATGCCCTCGTTGAGGAAATGCAGCGCCGGCCGCACGAAAAGGATCAGCGCCGCCATGCCGATCAAAGCCCCGCCGTGCTCCGACCAAAGCCGTTCGGGAGCCGACTTCGCCAGCATGTCGACCAGGCGGCCCATCAGCACGTAGAGCGAGGATTCGATGATCCCCATCGCCAGCGACGCAACGAACAGCACGCCGAGCCAGAAGCGGATCGGCTTCAGGTAATGCCAGACGAAGCCGGCCACATTTGTGGGCGGCATCGCCGTTTCATCAAAGGAGGCGAAGGGATCAATCCGCCGCTCGAGCCAGCGCAACATTTTCGGTCAGATGCTTCGTTATGGCAGTGGGTTCGAGCGTATATGTAATCCGATCGCGCCCCCAGCATAGTCCCCGCGACTTCGTGTGCGCGCTAGCTCGAAACCGCCGGGCGAGTGCGAATATCCGCGTTCGGCTCCTCCGAGGTTAGCTCCTCGAGGCCCCGTCGCGCCGGCTCGATGCCCCAGAACCACACCGCGGCAATCTGCAGGACAAGCAACCCGATCATGAAGGCGATGACGCCGCCGACGCCATACGCCCTGAACAAAGCCACCACAATGAACGGCGAGATGATGGTCGCGCCGCGTCCGAGCATGTTGCAGATGCCGTTGGCGCGCAGCCGCACTTCGGTCGGAAACAGTTCCGGCGTGTAGACGCCGTAAAGCAGCGCGACGAGCACATAGATCGCCAGCAGCAGGCAGAAACCGGTCGCAACGATCAGCGCCGGGTCCTTCATGAAGGGATAAAGCGCGCCGAACAGGATGGCGGCCATCGATCCGCCGATGATGGTCGGACGCCGCCCGACGCGATCCGACAGGAACGCGCCGATGGCACAGCCAACCGGTGCGGCAAGCGAGATCATCACCGTGTAGGCGAAGGAGCGCGTCAGCGTGATCCCTTGCTGCACGAAGAAGGTCGGCAGCCAGGTGACGAACCCAAAGATCAGCGTATTGATGACGATGAGTACGATCGACCCGAGCACGAGACGGGGCAGCAATGTCGGTCCGAACAATTCGCGCGCCGTCATCAGAGGCGCTTTCGCCGCGGCGGGCGGCAGCGGGGCGCCTGAGGCGTCGCATTCGCGCTCGATCTCGGAGAGCAGCGCCTCCGCTTCGGCGATGCGGCCTTTCGATTCAAGCCAGCGCGGCGATTCCGGCAGCGCCTTGCGCAAATACCAGACGATGAGCGCACCGATGGCGGCGATAACAAACATCGGCCGCCAGCCGAAAGCCGGAATGATCAGCGAACCGAGTATCGTGGTCGCCGGCAGGCCGCAGACGACGATGAAAGCCATAAACGACAGCCAGCGTCCGCGCGAACGCGGCGGTACGAATTCGGTCAGCGTCGAGTAGCCGACGACGATTTCCGCCCCGAGCCCAAGACCCATGACGAAACGCGCCGCGATCAGCCATTCCATTGTCGGAGCGAACGCAGCCGCCAGCGACGCCAGGCCGAAGATGAGCAGGTTGACCTGATAAGTGAAGCGCCGCCCGAACGCATCGCCGAGAAATCCCGCCGCAAGCGAGCCGATCGTCATGCCGACGAACGTCAGCGAGACGAATTGCGCGTTTTGCGCCAAAGTGGAGAAGCCCGTCGACACCGTTGAGCCGAGCACGTTCGTGCCGACATAAAGATCGTAGCCGTCGAAAAACATCCCGGCGCCGATCAGGAAAAAGATGCGCTTGTGAAAGCTCGATGTCGGTAGCCGGTCGAGACGCGCGCCCGTCTGTATGCTGGTTCCACGCGGCATGGCGGCGGCTTCGCTGATCGTCATTGTCCCCTCCCTTTCAAATCGTCGGCTGACGTCATTGCGTCAAGCCATTGCGTTATGCGATCCGGCGAGACCGGGTGTTCCGCGATGAAAGGCGCGCCCGTTCCAAGCGCGTCTTCGATCGCCGAAATCACGCAAGCGGTGGCCGGTATCGTGCCGCCCTCGCCGGCGCCTTTGACCCCGATCGGATTGCGCGGCGACGGCGTCTCGATGTGATGAATCTCTATGTCTGGCATTTCGGTTGCGAGCGGCAGCAGATATTCGCCGTAATTCGTCGAAAGCGGCTGGCCTGCCTCATCATAGACCATGCGCTCGTAAAGTGCATTGCCGATCCCGTGAACGACGCCGCCGCGAATCTGGCCGTCGACGACCAGCGGATTGATGAGCCGGCCGCAATCGTGCACGACGACATAGCGCGTCACGCGGGCATCGCCGGTCGCCGGATCGATCTCAACCTCACACGCGTTCGCGCCATAGGCGAATGTCAGCGCGTTCGATTCGAAATAAGCGGTTGCGGCGAGATCGGGCTCGATATGGCCCGGCAACAGCAGCCCCGCGCTGCCCGAGAGCGCGCGTGCGATGTCGCCCAGCGACACCTGCATGCTGGGGACGCCGACCACCCGCACTATTCCGTTGTCGATTTCAAGATCGGCCTCCGCCGCCTCAAGCATGAAGGACGCCGCTTTCAGCGCTTTGTTCCGCACCTTCTGCGCGGCAAGTTCGACCGAGGAGCCGGCGGTGACGGCGATGCGGCTCGCGATCGTCGAAATCCCGAGCGGGAACTTGCCGGTGTCGGCTGCCTCAACGCTGATATCGGCAATATCGACGCCGAGCGCATCGGCGGCGATTTGCGCGAGGACCGTGCGGTGACCCTGGCCCTGGCTCGCGGCGCCCGTGGCGATCGTGACCTTGCCGGCCGGCGTGACGCGTACGGTCGCACCTTCGAAAGGCGCGAGGCCGGTATCTTCGACGCAGGACGCCATGCCGAGGCCGAGGAGCGTGCCGCGCGCGGCCGCTTCCGTCTTCCGGGCAGCAAAGCCGGCAGCATCGATCTTTTTCAACGCGAGATCGAGCGCCTTGATGTAGTCGCCGCTGTCATAGGAGATCGGCGAGCCGTCGCGCGCTTTCATGCCGGTCGTGTAGGGCATCTGCTCGGTCGCGACTAAGCTGCGGCGCCGCACCTCTTCGCGCGGCAGATCGAGATGGCGCGCGATGCGATCGGCGAGACGCTCCAGAACGAACGCCGTGCAGGGACGCGCCGCACCGCGCACCGGCGACGTCGGGACGAGATTGGTGAGGACGACATCGATCGAAACGTCGAGCGCCTCGAGCGCGTAAGGGCCGGGAAAAGAGGCGAGCGCCGTTGCCGGGAGTATGAGGCCGTAGGGCGCGTAGGCGCCGTTGTCGTGAATGCAGCGGCCGCGCACCGCCTGCATGCGGCCTTCACCGGTGAATGCAACTTCGACATTCCAGACCTGGTCGCGCTGCTGCGTTGTCGCGACGAAATGCTCGCTGCGGTCCTCGATCCACTTGACCGGCCGTTCAATCGTGAACGCTGCAAGCGCGACGGCGAATTCTTCGGGATAGACGTTGGCTTTCGGGCCGAAGCCGCCGCCGACGTCAGGTGCAATCACTCGCAAGGTGGATTCATCGCGCTTAAGATATTGCGCAAGATGGCGCCGCACCATGTAGGGCGATTGCGACGACGTGTAGATGGTGAGGCCATCGGAGAGAGTGTCGGGCGCAGCGATGACACCGCGGCATTCCATAGAATGGCAGCCGCCGCGATGTATCGAGAAGGTCTCCGCGAGGACGTGATCCGCCTTGGCAAACACGGCTTCCACATTGCCGAAGCCGCCGCGTAACGCGCCGATGAGATTACTGTTACGCCCGGAATGCACTTTCGGCGCGTCATCCGCGAGCGCCGCGAGTGGATCGGCAATCGAAGGCAGGTCCTCGACATCGAGATCGATTGCGTTTGCAGCGTCCTCCGCCTGCTGGCATGTATCGGCGAGGACGATGGCAATCGCCTCGCCGACGTGACAAACCTCGTCCACGGCCAGCGGATGATAGGTGATTGGCGTCTTGAGGAGCGGGTGCGGCGCCATCGGCGGCATCGGCCCCTGCGCAATCGCAGCGAAATCGGCCATCGTGTAGATCGCCGCGACGCCCGGCATGTTTCGCGCTTGTCTGGCGTCGATGCCGCGAATGCGCCCATGCGCGACCTGCGCGCGCATGAAGGCAGCGTTGAGCATGCCGGGGAGTGAAATGTCATCGACATAACGGCCCTGTCCGGCGAGCAGCCGCGGGTCTTCGAGCCGCGGCACCGCCGCGCCGAAATAGCGTGCGCTCATTGTGTGGGCTCGCGGGCCGCAACGGCCGCGAGCGCGGCCTCGACAATCCCTTGATAGCCGGTGCAGCGGCAGATGTTTCCCGAAATCGCTTCGCGGATATCCGCCTCGCTTGGCTGTGGATTGGCGCGCAGAAAGGCTTCGAGCGACATTAGCATGCCCGGCGTGCAAAAGCCGCATTGCAGCGCGTGATGCGTGGAAAAAGCTTTCTGCAACGGCGAAAGGGCGTCGGCCGCGCCGAGGCTCTCGACCGTTTCGATCTCCGCGCCGTCCGCCTGTACGGCGAGCATCAGGCAGGAGCGCACCGCGCGCCCGTCGACGATGATCGTGCAAGCGCCGCAGACGCCATGCTCGCAGCCGAGATGTGTTCCGGTGAGGCCGAGCGATCCGCGCAGGAAATCGGCGAGATGAACGCGCGTCTCCACGTCTGCCGTGTGCGGTTTGCCGTTGACGCGAAGCGTGATGCGGCGCGTATCGCTCACGCCAACTGCTCCGCGCGCTGCACGGCCGCCCGCAGCGCGCGCTCGACTGTCACTGCGGACAGCCGGCGGCGATAGTCGGACGACACGTAGGGGTCGCTCATCGCCTCGATGCGTTTTGCTGCATCCGCGGCTGCGCGGATCGCCTCTGCGTCCAATCTAGTGCCGACAAGGTCTCGTTCTATGGCTCTGAGGCGGATCGGCTGTGACGCGACGCCAAAGACGACGACCGCGAGGCGCTTTATTATATCGGCGTTTTGCCACGCGACCAGCACGCCTGCGCCGGCAATGGCGAAATCGCCGCTGCGGCGCGCATATTCACTGAACCCATATGTCGTGCCTGCGGGCCAGAGCGGCAGGCGAATGCTGTCCAACACCTCGTTTTCGGCGAGCGCCGATTGCAGATAGTCTTGAAACCAATCCCGCGCGGTGACCTTGCGCGCGCCATTAGGTCCGGAAATATCGAACTCGGCATCATACAACGCGCACAACGCCGGCAATTCTGCTGCCGGATCGAGATGGCAACACGAGCCGCCGATCGTGCCGCGTGAGCGCGTCTGAAAATGTCCGACATGGTCGAGGGCTTCCACCATGATCGGCAGATGGTTACCGATCTCAGCTGAATCGTGCAGATCTGCTTGGCGCGTCATCGCGCCGATCCTGATGTGATTCTCGGCCACGGCAATGCCGGCCATCCCGGGCATTCTGTTGAGATCGATGAGATGATCCGGCGCGACGATGCGCATGTTGAGCATCGGCATCAGCGACTGGCCGCCGGCGAGCAGCTTCGTGTTCTCAAGACACGCGAGCAGATCGTGGAGCTCGGCGCGGCTTCGCGGATCGTGATAGGTGAAAGGCGCCGGCTTCACGGGACTCTCGCTCATATGCCTCGATGCGCGGCGACGTCGATCGAGCGCGCAGAGGACGTAAAACAACCCTGATTGCCGTGGCAAGATCCCTCTGCTAGGCAGCCTCCGATTGAGGAGGCGTCTTGCCCGACATCCAAGAGATCACACTCGCCGGCGGCAAACTGACCGGCGCGCGCATTGGGGCCGGCCGCGACCTGCTCGTCATTCACTCGCTGCTTGCCGACCGCACCGCCTTTGATCCGGTCCTGCCGTGGCTCGCAGAGCGCTTCCGCGTCACTCTCGTCAACTTGCCTGGCTTCTATGACTCGGTGCCGATCTCACCCGGCATCTATAATTACGCAGATCAGATCGCCACGATCTTCGACAGCGATGGGTTGGCGCGGGACACGATTGTGGTCGCCAACGGTTTCGGTGGAACGATCGCCGCGGCTATGGCGATTCGCCATGGACACAGGCTTGGCCGGCTGGTGTTAAGCGATGCGGCGGCCGGCTTTCCGCCGGAAGGCCGCAAAGCCTTCGAGCTCATGGCGGAAAAAGTCCGGGCCGAAGGCATCGCCGCCGTGGCAACGATCGCGGCGAACCGGGTCTTCCACAAAGCCTATCTCGACGCGCACCCGCATGCGATCGAGGAGCGCCGCAACGTGCTGCTTGGCGTCGCACCGGAGGCTTTCATTACCGCCTGCCGGACATTGATGCAGACCAATCTCGTCCCGCAACTCTCCACCATCCGCAATCCGACCTTGGTGGTTTGCGGCGAATTCGACGCGGCGACTCCACCGGCTCTGTGTCGGCAAATGGCCGATGCAATTCCCGGCGCGCGTTATATCGAGCTTCCCGGCTGCGGCCATTGTCCGCCGCTCGAGCAGCCGGAGGTTTTTATACAAGCGATTGCCGATTTCGTGTTGGCCGACGAGCATAGGTGAGGGTACAGGCGATTTTCCGGCGGAACGAAGCGCTGGAGCGGCTAGAGGTCGTCGGGCCAATCCGCCGGCACATCTGATGCGCCGAGGCCGCGGGCGAGATTCGGGATCAGCTCGTGGCGCCATGAGACCAGCACGAGCGACGTGTCCGGCTCGTCTCGCAAGCGCTCTGCGAGCGCCGCCGACTCGCCGGTGCTCGCATCGATTTCGAGACCAAAGGCGCGCGCGATCGGCTCCAGCGTCTCGCGCGGGCGATAACTCTTGGGCTTATCCGCGGCGGCGTAGAGCTTGTCCGGTGCGCGAAAGCACGTGCGGAACAAGGCGACAAGCGCCTGTGCCCGCTGCCGCCCCTTCTCGGAAAGGTGCGGGTCCTCCTTCGCCTCCGGCTTTTCGCCATGCCGGATGGTTAGAATAGCCATCGCGCTTGCTCCTCCGCGCCGAGTGTGCTGGGCATCGGCCGCTCGTCAAGGCCACGGGATCAGCCGTGCGTCAGCGCTGGCTTCAAGTTTGCAATCCGCCAGCCTACGGCTCCATGGTAGGAACACTCGCGTGCCCTCGCCTTTCGCAATCTCAAAACCCGCCGCATGAGCACCGATCCGGACCCGATCACGCTTGCGGATATCCTAGACGCGCATCGCTTCGGCGCAGCCAATCCCTCTCAGACGGTCGCGCGTACTTACGAGCGCATTCGCGCCTACGACGATCCGGCGCTGTTCATCACATTGCGCGATGAGAAGGACGCGCTGGCGGACACCGCGGCCTTAGAAGCGAAGAACGCCCGGGACCTGCCCCTTTATGGCGTTCCGATCGCAGTCAAGGACAATATCGACGTCGCGGGTCTGCCAACGACCGCCGCCTGCCCGGCGTTTTCGTCTGGACCAAAGCAAGATGCGACCGTGGTGGCGCGGCTGCGTGCGGCAGGCGCGATCATCATCGGCAAAACCAATCTCGATCAATTCGCGACCGGGCTGGTCGGTACGCGCTCGCCCTATGGCGTGCCGCGCAATGCGTTGCGCGGCGATCTCATCCCCGGCGGTTCGAGCTCGGGATCGGCGACCGCCGTCGCGGCCGGACTCGTGCCGATTTCGCTCGGCACGGATACGGCGGGCTCCGGCCGCGTGCCGGCAATGTTCAACAATATCATCGGCCTGAAGCCTTCCCTTGGGCTTGTGTCGAATGCCGGTGTCGTGCCGGCCTGCCGGACGCTGGATTGCGTGTCGATCTTTGCGCTGACGGTGGAAGATGCATGGACCGTGCTGCGCGTCGTTGGGGGGGTCGACGCGCAGGATCCGTTCTCGCGCGACATCTCCCTCAGCGCCCCGCCGGGTTCGTTCAGCGGTACGCGGCTCGGAATCCTCGCCAGCAAAGACCGCGAGTTCTTCGCAGATGCAGATGCGGCGAAGGCCTACGAGGCCGCGCTCGCACGCGCGCACGATCTCGGCGCGTGCCTCGTCGAATTCGATTTCGGGCCATTTCGTGAGACCGCGCGCCTGCTGTACGAAGGTCCTTGGATCGCCGAGCGCTGGAGCGTCGTCGAAGAGCTCGCGCGCCGCGAGCCTGAGGCAATACACCCGATCACCAGAGGCATCATCGAGCCCGGCGCATCGCGCAGCGCCGTCGAGACGTTCCGGGCATTTTATCGGTTGGCGGAATTGCGCGCCGAGGTGCGGCCGCTCTGGAACGACCTCGACGCACTGCTTCTGCCGACCGCGCCGCGCCTCTATACGCTCGCCGAAGTCGAAGCGGACAATGTGCGGCTGAACTCCCGCCTCGGGACGTACACAAATTTCGTCAATCTGCTCGATCTCTGCGGCATCTCCGTGCCGTCGGCGATCACCGCCGATCGCGGGCCCTACGGGGTGACTTTTCTCGCGCCGTCCGGCCGCGACGGATATGTTGCGGCACTGGCGCAGGCGTTCGAGGCGGCCTCGCGCCTACCACTCGGCGCCGGAGATAAGCCGGCGATGCGGGCTTCGCCGTCGCCGCTCGGTCCGATACCGGCGCAGACATCGAGCTTGATCGAGGTCGCGCTGTTCGGTGCGCATATGCGCGGACTTCCGCTCAATCGCGACATCATCGCGCTGGGCGGCAAATTCGTGCGCATCGTGAAGACCGCGCCGCATTACCGCTGCTTTCTCTTGCCCGGAGCCATTCCCCGCCCCGGCATTCTGCGCGTCGACAAGGCCGGCGCGGCGATCGAAGCGGAAATCTGGGCGATGCCGCCGGAGGGATTTGGCCGCTTGGTTGCGAGCGTTCCACCGCCGCTCGGCTTCGGCACGATCCGGCTGGCCGATGAAACGCAGGTGAACGGCTTCCTTGCCGAAGCGATCGCGACTGTCGGGGCGCGCGATATCACGCATTTCGGCGGTTGGCGCGCCTTTCTTGCCGACAACGCCGCCGCCTGATCAGGTCATTGGAGTGTCGATAATGCTGACATGCGCCGCAACGATGTGCCAGCCGTCGTCGAACCGCACCCACGTTTGCGATTGGCGGCCGACCTTTCCCGGCGCGCTGTCGCGATAAAACAAGGTGTTCGCCGTTGCAAAGTCGCGGCCGTATGTCGTGATGATCGTGCGATCGAGCTTGCGTATCAGACCTTTCGGCGAGCGATTCCGTCGAAACTCGCGGATCGCATGCATTCCATAGAGGTTCTCGGCGATTCCGTAGCGTAACGTGCGCGAGTCGTTGCGAAACAGCGCTTCGAGAGTCGCAACATCGTTGGTGACGAGCGCCGTTTCATAGAGCGCGAAAGCCGCCTCGACTTCCTTCTTCACCTCGGGAATGTCGACTTCCATGCGCTGCTCCTCATCGCGGTCACCACGATGAAATCACGAGCCCACCTGCAATGCCAAGTACCAAACGAAGATTCTTGTTAATGCCGATCGGCTAGAAATTGAATCAGATATTCCGAGCGCACACACGAAAGTTCAAAATCTCAATCACAGCGACGCAACGCGCGCTTCTGCGATCCCCGATTGTTCCAGGGCACGCGCTACGCGTAACGCATGCGACTCCTGCCATGGTGCCGCGATCACCTGCACGCCAAGCGGCAGGTCACCGTCTATCCAAACCGGCACGGCAACGACCGGCAACCCGACGAACGAAATAGGCTGGGTAAAGATGCCAATATTCGGTCGCAGCGGCATGGTCACGCCGTCGAGCGTAAACGTGGTCTCACCGATTTTCGGTGCGCGGCACGGCGTTGCTGGCGCGAGAATGACGTCAACATCGTTGAACAATTGAAGCACACGTTCGCGATACCAGCGGCGGAAGCGCTGGGCTTTCGTGACCCAAGTGGCGGGAATTGCACTGCCCGCAATGAGTCGATCACGCACGGCCGGATCGAAATCGGCAGCGCGATCGCGCAGACGATCGCGGTGCAGCGCCGCGCCCTCGGCGGCGGTGATGACGTAAGCCGCGGCGCGCGCCCGCGCCGCTTCCCGGATTTCGGTCGTGCGTGTGACGCCGAGCGCGCGGGTCACCTTCGACCATGCGGCGAAGCAATCCGCATCGCCGTGCTTGGAAAAATACCCACCGACAATTGCAAGGCGCAAGTCCGATATGCCGCGTTCGATTTCGGGCAGCGCCGGCTCCGGCTCGCGGGTGGTCGCGACGGGATCGTCGGGATCGGGTCCTTGCATCGCGTCGTAAGCAAGCGTGAGATCGGCGACGGAGCGCGCGAATGGCCCGAGATGATCCAGACTGCTGACGAACGGAAAGCTGCCGGCGCGCGAGAGGCGGCCATAGGTAGGCTTCAATCCGAAACAGCCGCAGAAGGCCGCCGGCACGCGGATCGAGCCGTTCGTGTCCGAGCCGAGCGCCAGCGGCACGAGACCTGCCGCAATCGCCGCGCCCGATCCGCCCGACGAGCCGCCCGTCATATGATCCAGCGCATGCGGATTGCGCGACGGGCCGTCGTGCACATTCTCGCCGGTGAAGTCGTAGGCGTACTCACCCATGTTGAGCGCGCCGACAAGAATTGCGCCTGCTGCTTCAAGGCGCCGCACCAGCATGGCGTCGCGTGAGGTGGGCGGCAGGTCACGGTTGATTTTCGAGCCGGCGCGCGTCGGCAGGCCGGCAATATCGATGAGGTTTTTCACCGCGAACGGCACGCCGGCCAACTGCCCGAGCTTCTCGCCACGTTTCCGGTGTCCATCGACAGCATCTGCGGCTTGTCGCGCTCGCTCCGCAGTGATGTCGGTAAAGGCGTTTACCTTCGGATTTATGCTTGCGATGCGCGCGAGCGTCGTCTCGATTACCTCGCGCGCCGTCGTTTCGCCGGAAGAAATTCTGGACGCTATCTCGCTTGCGCCTGCCGATCCGTCGATCATGCCGAGAAGACCGATGCCGGGTCGAGTTCGTCATCGAGCGGGAATTCCATGACCAGCGCGGCGGCCCTGGCAATCGCCTCGAAATGCGCCTCGATGCCCGCGCGCCATTCCGGCTCGACACGTAATCCGCCGGACGCGATCGCGGCGTCTATTTGCAGCTTCAAGGACTCCGGATCGAGCGCGATTGCGGAGGCAAGCTTTTCAGGTGCCATGGGAAGAGATCATACCGGCGGGTGCGGGATCGCCGCAATGAGCTCGCGCGTGTAAGGGTCCTGCGGCGCTTCGAGCACCTGCTCGGCCGAGCCTTCCTCGACGATGCGGCCGCTCTTCATGACGATCACGTGGTCGCATAGGAGCCGCACCACATGCAAATCATGGCTGACGAAGAGGTAGCTCATCCCGAGCCGCGTTTTCAATTCGTCGAGCAGATTGAGCACGATCGCCTGCACGGAGACGTCGAGCGCCGCGGTGGGCTCGTCCAAAATAACCAGCTCGGGATGAAGCGCGATCGCGCGGGCGATGCCGACGCGCGCCTTCTGGCCGCCAGAGAGCTGATGCGGGAAGCGGTCGAGGAGATGCCGCGGCAGTCCGACAAGTTGTGCGAGCTCTTCGCAGCGGGTGCGCAGCGCGTCCCGCCTCCTGACATCGCCGAGCCGCAGGATGGGATCGGCAATGGCGCGCGCCGCCGTGAAGCGTGGATTGAGACTATCGGTCGGATCCTGGAACACCATCTGGATGCGCTTGCGCGCCGGTATTTTGGCGAAGGCGTGCGCCGGGATCGCGCCGATGTCCTCGCCATCGAGAATAATCGAGCCGGAGGTCGGATCGAGGAGGCGCATGGCCATCATCGACGTCGTCGACTTCCCGCAACCGGATTCGCCGACGAGGCCGACGCTCTGTCCGCGCATGATCTCGAAGCTGATTGCGTCGACCGCGCGAAACGGCGGCGCATCGGCCTCCGACGCTTTGCGGCGGAAGAGGTGCGCCATGCTCTTCGTCGCGCCCTGGCGCGGATATTCCTTGACGAGGTTCGCGATTTTCAGGAGCGGCCTGCCGTCGGCTTGCACGCCGATCGGGGGTGGCGCAGGACGCTCCTCATCGAGCAGATCGCGCAAAGTTGCTCCGGGCCGCGGCGTCGCGCGCATCAGCTTGCGGGTATAGGCATGCGCCGGCGCCTTAAAGATGGTCGCCGACGGCGCGGTTTCGACGACCTCGCCCTTTTGCATGACGACGACGCGGTCGCAATAAGCCGCGGCAAGACCGAGATCGTGCGTGATCAGGATGGTCGACATGCCGCGTGCATGGGTAAGCTCGACGACAAGCTCCATCACCGCCTTTTGTGTCGTGACGTCGAGGCCGGTCGTCGGCTCGTCGGCAATGAGCAGCTGCGGCTTGCAGGCGAGTGCAATCGCTATGACGATGCGCTGGCACATGCCGCCCGACAGTTCGAAGGGATAGGCATGGTATCGCTCTTCCGGCCGGGCGATCCGCACCTGTTTCAGAATGTCGATCGCTTTTTCCTTGACGTTCGCGCGCACCGCCTGGACGTGGCGCAGGAGCACGTCCTCGATCTGATGCCCCACCTTACGGATCGGGTTGAGCGCGGCGCGCGGATTCTGAAATATCATCGACATTTCGCGGCCGCGCATATCGGCCATGTCGCCGTCGCTGGCCGCACGCAGGTCAATCCCGGAAAACGTGACGCTGCCCGTGGCAATGCGACCGGCGCGGTCGAGAATGCGCATCACCGCAAACGACGTGACCGACTTGCCCGACCCGGATTCGCCAACGATACCTAGCGTCTCGCCCTTGCCGACGCTGATGTCGATGTTGCGCACGGCGGTGACCGTGCCGCGGCGCGTCGCGAAGTCGACGGTGAGATCATGAATGTCGAGAAGCGGCTGGTGAACGATATCGAGCATTACGTGCGCCGCTGCGGGTCGACGATGTCGCGCAAGCCGTCGCCGAGCAGGTTGAAGCAGAAGACGGCAAGCATGAGGGCGAGGCCGGGGAAAAGCGCGATCCACCATTCGCCGGAAACGATGAAGGCCGCGCCTTCGGCGACCATGATGCCCCATTCCGGCGTCGGCGGCCGCACGCCAAGACCGATGAACGACAGGCCAGCCGCGTTGAGGATGGCGTAACCCATTGTCAACGACATCTGCACCATCATGATCGGCAGGATGTTCGGCAGGATCTGCGTGAGCAGGATGCGTATCTCGCCGTTGCCGCTGAGCCGCGCGGCCTGCACGAAGCCGGCATTGCGGCGCACATTCGCCTCGGCGCGCGCGATGCGGACGTAAAGCGGATAATTGATGATGGTGGTGGCGATGATGATGTTTGTCACCGTATTGCCGAGCGCGGCGACGATGCCCATCGCCAGCACAAAAAGCGGAAACGCCATGATCGTGTCGGAGAGCCGCCCAACCAAACGGTCGGTCCAGCCGCCGAAATATCCCGCGGCAATGCCGGAAATCCCGCCAAGCACAAAGACGAGCGCAACCGAGAAGACCGCAACCGCCATGTCGAGCCGCGTCGCGACGATGACGCGGCTCAAGAGATCGCGGCCGAGCTGATCGGTGCCCATCAAATGATGCAGCGACGGCGGCTTCAGGGCGACAGCGGTATTGGTCGCCAAGGGATCATAGGGGACAAGGAATGGGCCAAATAAAGCGCAGACAACCAACAGAATGAACAGGGTGAAGGAGAAGCCGGTGATCGGATTTCCGGTGACGACATGGCGCGCGTGCTTCAGTGTCGCGGAAAGGCCGGTTGCCGGCCGCGCGTCCGGCTCGACTGCGGTTGTGTCGAGCGCCGTCATGCTTCGAGCCTCACGCGCGGATCGATGACGCCGTAGAGAAGGTCGATCATGAGATTGAGCGCGACGTAAAGGAGCGCCATCGCCAGCACGAAGCCCTGCACCGGCGCGTAATCGGAGGCGATCAGCGCTTCGACCGCGTAGGAGCCGATGCCGGGCCAGGCGAACACTTTCTCGACGAGCACGTTGGCGCCAAGCAGAAACGAGAAGACCATGCCGAGCGTGGTAATGACTGGCAGCATCGCATTACGGAACGCATAGGTGAGGATCACGGTCTTTGGCGTGAGCCCGCTGGCGCGCGCGGTGCGCACGAAATCCGAGCCCATCACCGCGAGCATCGAGCCGCGGGTGATGCGTGCAAGCGGCGCGAGCGAAAAGATCGCTAGCGTCGCGGCGGGAAGAATGAGCTGCGCCAGCGCGGCGCGGAATGTCTCGAAATCGCGCGCGATCAAAGAATCGATGAGGTAGAAGCCGGTGACTTGCGGCGGCGCGCTATAAAAGACGTCGAGACGGCCCAGCGGCGCCGGCGACCAGCCGAGTCGGAAATAGAAGAGGTAGACGAGCAAGAGTCCGGTGAAGAAAACGGGCAGCGACACGCCCGTCGTGACAATCACACGGCAGAGGTGATCGATCCATGATCCCTCGCGAATCGCCGCGAGTATGCCGAGCGGCACGGCAATGCCGAGCGCGATGAGAAGACCGAGCAGCGTCAGTTCGCCGGATGCAGGCAGCCGATTGGCGATCTCCGTCACCACCGGCTGCCCCGTCGTCAGGGAATTTCCCAGATCGCCGTGCGCGAGATCGACGACATAGCGTGCAAATTGTTCGGGCAGGCTCTTGTCGAGACCGAGTTGCTTCCGCACCTCGGCGATCGCCTGCGGCGTTGCCGCTGGCCCGGCGAAATAGGACGCGGTGTCACCCGGCAGGACGCGGGTCAACAGAAAGCTGATGACGATCACGCCGACGAGGCTCGGAATGGCCGTCGCCAGCCGCTTCAGGACGATGGACCGCATGGCGCAACCCCCGCCGACCCGCGCGCCTCAACCCTTCAGGAGCGCGCGATAATCGAGCCGCCGATGGAACCAATATTCGTAACCCGAGACATTCTTCTGCATCGCGACATTCACATAAGGCTGAAACAGCGGAATGCGCGGAATGTCGGTGAAGGCGAGATCGATGAAGCCTTTCACGTCTTTGTCATAGGCTTCTTTGTCGCCGGTTGCCGCTGCCTGACGTGCGCCGTCGATCAGCGCGTCCATCTTCGGATTCTTGTAGCTCATCGTGTTGAAGACGGAATTCTGGCCGTGATAGCACCAGAAGAAGAAATATTCGGGATAGTCGAGCCAGCCTGAGAAGACGTTGGTGAAGAGCGGCATCTCTTTCTTGTTGAGCTCGGTGCGCCAGTTCGATCCGGGAATCTTGTTGATCGTGGTGCGGATGCCGAGCTCGGCGAGGCTTTCCTGCACGAGGACGCAGAGCGGCTCGTTGACGACGGCAAAGCCGAGATCGAACGAGATCGGCACTTCAAATCCGTTGGGATAGCCCGCCTCGACCATCAGCTGCTTCGCCTTGGTCATATCGGTAAGATAAGGCGAGGGCTGCGGCCATTTCACCTCCGTCGGCGCCCCTTCGCCCTTGCCGAACATCGGATTGGCAAGACCGTAGAGCACCGCGTCCATGATCTTCTGATAGGGAATCGCATACGCGACCGCCTGCCGCACCTTGAGATTGTCGAAGGGCGGCTTTGTCACGTTCATGCCGATATATTGCACCCCGTTGGAGTAAGGTACCGAGACGATCGACAATTTGCCGTTCGATTTCAGCTCGGAAAAATCCTTGTTCGGCAGATCGTAGGAAATGTCGGCGTCGCCGCGCTCGAGCAGCGCGCGCCGGTTGCCGGCCGACGGCACCATGCGCCAGATCACGCGGCGCACTTTCGGCAGCGGGCCGCCCGTCCATTTGTCGTTGCGTTCGAAAACCACTTCGGTGCCCGGCGTCCATTTCGCGACGCGATAGGCGCCGCTGCCGGCCGTATTCTGCTTCACATATTCGAGCCCCCAGGGATCGTTGGCATTGGCATTCTTTTTCACAAGCCCGGAATTCAGGACGCAGGGCACGACGACGGCGAGGTCGGGAACCGTCAGCCGATCCTTGCGGATGAAATCGATGCGCACCGTACGATCGTCGACGACGACGAATTGTTCGGGCTTCTCCAGCGACCCCGCCTTCATCTGGAAAGTTGGGAAGCCGCCGACGGTCACGGTGCGGTCGAGCGACCATTTCACGTCTTTTGCGGTAACCGGCGTGCCGTCCTGGAAGACGGCGTCCTTGCGCAATTTGAACGTCGCCGACATGTCGCCGATCGACATGTCTTCGGCGAGTTCGGGCTTATATTTGTCGCGATTGTAATACGGGACGCCGTTGACGCTCTTCATCTCGTGCGAGATCAGCCGGTCGTAGCAATTCCACGAACATTCGTAGCCCGGCACGTTGGTGCCGACGCCGTGAATGTCGAGATTGTTGGGCCCGCTCTCGGAGACGATGAGCAGCGTCTCCTGGCGCGATTGCGCCCGGGCGGGCGACCAGACGGCCGGCGCGGCGATAGCGCTCGCGGCGGCAGCGCCGGTTGATCGGAGAAATGCGCGACGATCCATGAGGTCCCTTCAGCCGAAACCTCATTCAAGTTGCATGCCAGCTCTCGTTTCCGGTTGCGGCCGGGCAGTTGCTCGCGCATCGCCCCCGACCACCAGGGCAGATAGGCCGGCCCCGGCGAAATGCTCTTCAATGCGACATGAACACCGGAACGGTCATGGAACCGAGGATGCCACGGCTGGCGCCGCCGAGAATCGCCTCGCGGAACCTGGAATGGCCGTATGCGCCCATGACGAGGAGGTCGGAGCCCGCATCGGCGATGTGCGACAATAGCGTTTCCGCCACGGGTATGGTGCTTGGCAGGCTGCGGAAGTCCGCGTCGACGCCGTGCCTCGCAAGGTGCTGAACCAGCCGCGCTCCGATCTCATCGCAATCGTTCGGTTGATCGCGCAGCACGCTGACGACGGAAACGCTACTGGCCCTCTGCAACAGCGGAATTGCGTCCGCCAATGCTCGGGCGCAGGTCGCGCTCCCATCCCAAGCGATCGTGATCGTCTCAAAGGAAGGAGCTTTGCCGTAGAAATAGGGAACGATCAATGCCGGGCGTCCGGAGCGCAGCAGGATCGGTTCCAGGTAAGTATCGGCCGGCTTCTTCGCGTCAGGATCGGTCTGTTCGAGGACGATCAGATCATAGGTCCGGCAAAGCGCAAGCAGCTTGCGTTCGGTTTCGTGGCCCCCGCTGATCGTTCTGATGTCGGCGTTCAACCCGGCGGCCTTCGCGCGCTCTTCGAAAGATTCGACGACAGCGCGGGCGAGCTCGATTGCATCGTTTTGCGCGGCTTCGATGAGATCATAGCGCGCTTCCGAATAGTAGAGGGGCTCGAAAGGCTCGGCCGCCGTCACCGAAGCGCCCGTCACGAAGGCATCTACTTGCCGCGCCAGCGACAACGCAAACGGTCCGGCCCGCTCGCTGGCATTGTCCACGACGACGAGAATGTCTTTGATCATTGCAGTCGCTCCTAAGCGCGGACACGATCGGGGGGGTCCAATGAGCTCTAACCTGCCGGTTTGTGCCTCCCGCTGCTTTGATTTGCCGCAAAGTTCCGCGATTACGCCGAGCACGCGCTGGGCGCCTGGAGGCCTGCTGGAGGGCGAGATTCCCGCCTCCGTTGCCCGGCTTGACTAGGTAGCCATCCCGGTGAGGATGAGGCTCCGCGTTTCCCTAGCTGCGATGAATCGCCCAGAACCGATATCTCTTCCGTCCGATCAGGCCGGCATCATTGGGCAGGGCGAAAGCGAGCTGCGTCGCACCCTGGACAACGCCGGGATCGGCACCTGGTCATGGGACCTTGTGGCTGGGAAGATCAGCCTCTCTAAGACCTGCGCCGAGCTTATGGGCGCGACCAAATTGGACGGGGAGCACCCGGAGGTTCTCCAAAATCTTATCCATCCCGACGACCGCGAAATGCGGGCGAACGCGATCCAGCATGCGATCGAACGCGGCGACGCATACGATATCGATTACCGCGTCGTACGACCCGATGGTCAGGTCTGCTGGTTGCGCTCGCGTGGCCGCGTTCAGAGCGATGCGTCCGGACACCCGCTTCTCCTCAGAGGCGTGGTTCTCAATATCGATGCGCGGAAACAGGCCGAAGACGAATTGCGCGCGCGTCAAGAACATCTGCGCTCGATTCTCGACACGGTGCCGGAGGGAATGATCGTCATCGACGAGCATGGCATCATGGTATCTTTCAGCCCCACGGCCGAGCGGCTGTTCGGTTATATGGCGGAGGAGGTGATCGGCAGAAATATCAAGATGCTCATGCCTGAGCCCGATCAGAGCCGTCATGATTCGTATCTGCGCCGCTATCAGGAAACCGGCGAGAAGCGGATCATCGGTATCGGCCGTCTGGTGACCGGATTGCGGCGGAATGGTTCTGTATTTCCGATGGAGCTGTCGGTCGGCGAAATGCGTTCCGGCGACCGCGTCTTTTATACCGGTTTTATCAACGACGTTTCGGAGCGGCAGGCGACGCAGGTGAGGCTCAGGGAAATTCAGGCCGAGCTTGTTCATATGTCGCGCCTAACCGCGATGGGCGAGATGGCTTCGACGCTGGCTCATGAGCTGAACCAGCCGCTCGCCGCAATCAGCAACTACATGAAAGGATGCAAGCGTCTCCTCGAGCAAGGCGATCGCAACGCGCTTCCTAAAATCAGCGAGGCGCTGGAAAAATCTGCCGAGCAGGCAATTCGCGCCGGCCAGATCATCCGCCGTCTCCGCGACTTTGTATCCCGCGGAGAGACCGAGAAGCGTTTTGAAAGAGTTGCGCAGCTCATAGAGGAAGCAAGTGCGCTGGCACTGGTTGGCGGGCGAGAGCGGGGTGTCATCACGCGATTCGAGTTCGACCATCAAGCGCAGTCGGTGATGGTCGATCGCGTCCAGGTCCAGCAAATCCTTGTTAACCTGCTGCGCAACGCTATGGATGCGATGCAGAGCTCCAGCCGGCGCGAGCTCACCGTCGCGGCAAGATCGAATTCCGAGGGGATGGTCGAGATCGTCGTGTCGGACACCGGGCCCGGAATCGCGGAGGAGGTCGCCGACAAGCTCTTCCAGCCATTCGTCACGACCAAGCCGAGCGGCATGGGTGTGGGGCTGTCGATCAGCCGAACCATCGCCGAGGCGCATGGCGGCAATCTGTGGGTGGAGAGCAACCCCGCGGGCGGTGCGAGCTTCCATTTGACGCTTCCTGCGGCCGAAAACGGGGCAGCGGCTTATGCCGAGTGACATGCTTGTTCATGTTGTCGACGACGACGACGCGATGCGCGAATCGCTCGAATTTCTTTTGGGATCGGCCGGTTTTTCCGTGCGGCTATACGATTCGGCAAAGCCGCTTTTGGACGCGCTCGATAGTATCGCGTCCGGATGTATTCTGACCGATGTCCGGATGCCTGAAACCGACGGGTTTGAGCTGCTGCGGCGGGTTAGGGAGAGTTCTAGACCCGTGCCTGTGATTGTCATGACCGGACATGGCGATGTGCCGCTTGCGGTAGAAGCGATGAAATTGGGCGCGCATGACTTTGTCGAAAAGCCGTTCGACGACGAGGCGCTCGTCGCTTTGCTCCGCTCGGCGCTCGAAAAAACCGCGGCCAGCGAACCGGCAGATCCGGGTTTGGCCGAGTTCAAGACGCGGCTGAGCACGTTAAGCCAGCGCGAGCGACAGGTCTTGGACGGGCTGATCGCAGGCGATGCGAATAAGGTGATCGCGATCGATCTCGACATCAGCCCGCGCACGGTCGAAATCTATCGCGCCAAGCTCATGAGCAAGATGCGGGCGTCCAGCCTGTCTGAGCTGGTCCGCTTTGCGGTGCGCGCCGGCATCGCTTGATCCAAATCAATGCTTCCGTGATGCGAAGCTGGTGGACTGGAAAATCGCGCGTGTTCTCCCGTCCGCGCGCAATCATATAGAGCTTAACTTGTCCATCTTTGTTGTTGATGATGATCCCGGCGCCCTGAACTCCCTGCGTTTTCTGCTGGAAAGCGAGGGATATACCGTCGTTACCTTCAGGAACGGGCGGGACCTCCTTGCAATTTTTCCGGAGGCTGATCCGAGTTGCGTCGTTATCGATTACAAAATGCCGAACATGAATGGGCTGGAAGTGTTCTTGCGTCTGCGTCAGCTTGAAATCGACGTTCCGGTCATTCTGGTGACGGGGCATCCCGATCCTTTGATACGACGTAAAGCTCGAGAAGCGGGAGTCGAGCTCATCGAGAAGCCGCTTTCGCAGGACGTGCTGCTTGCAGCCATTAAGGCCACGCGCGCGACGAGTCCTTCTGCCAAAAACCAGGAAATCGGCAGCTCTACATAAGTAGGCTGCCAGTTGCGCAGGCAATCGCCGAGCGTGTCTACGGGCTTATTCCAGCGTCTTCAAATAAGCTAAGAGATCGCCGATCTGGCCGGGATCGAAGCGCCATTCTGGCATGGTCGGATGGCCGGTGCTTATCCCTTCCGCCAGCGATTCTGCGAGGTCCTCGATTGGATAGCGCTGGTGAAGCGTACGGAATGGGGGCGCCTCGCGCAGCGGAGACTCCCCCGTCTTGCCAATCGCGTGACATTTTGCGCAATCGGCCTTGGCGAGCGTAAACCCGCGCTGCTCACGCGGTTCGAGAGCCGCTGCCGGTAAGCTTAGGAGAGTGCTTGCCGCAACGCCTGCCATCAACAGCAGCGAAGCGCGCCTCATCGAGCACATACCTTTCGCACGTCCGCCACTTTGAACGTCTTCAATTCCTCGTCGTCCTGCAGGATCGACACATACTCTCCTGGCACGAAACAATGCTGCTGCAAGTGATGTCCGGCCTCCGCCTCGGTCCCGATTACATCATTGTACTCGAAGCACCAAGTCGCTCCACCCGAGCCGCCGCGCCGATGCACGAGACGGCCAATGCGATCAGGCTCGCCTGCCCAGAACCGCCGTACATAACAGCGATGGCGCTGCTCATGCCATGCTCCGGCATCGAGATGTCCGTCCGCGGTGAGCGGCGCGACGAAAGAATAGCCATGACGGACGCTGCCTATCGGATAATCGGCGCAGCGTGCGAGATCCAACGTGATCAGTCTGAGACCGGAATCCGACAGCGTGTCCCGGGCCTCTCCAGTCGGCGTTCCGTCGCGCACAGCTGTCGCCGGCGGTGGCCCACCGGTTGGCTCGAAATCAGCTCGATCCATCATGATTCGTCTCCGAAACGTCCGGCCAGGATAGGCGCGGTAGGCCCGGCCGCCCTTGAGGCAGATCAATGCCTATCGGGCGCGTTCTTGCCGGCTTGCGCTACGCGGCTGGATCACGTCTGCTCACCGCCGCGCTACCGGGCCGGAGATGATCGAAGCTCATGAGCATTCGGAATTTCGATGCCTTGTTCGAGCCGAAAACAATCGTGATTGTCACCGCGCGGGAGGGTGCGCGCCAGTTCGAACCGATTCTGCTGCGCAACCTGCGCGAAGCCGGATTCTCCCACACTATCATGACGGTGAATTCGGCCGACACGATCGATGCCGGCGTTTCCGCTCAATTGACTGCTCCGCCCGATCTGGCGATCATCGCCGAACACCCCGACAGAATTCCATCCGTTATCGCCGAACTCGGCAGAAACGGTTGCCGCGCGGCGATTCTCATCGATACCGGCCTCGATACGCCAAACGGGGGAGCATGGCTGCAGAACGCCCTTGCGGCGGCGAAGCCGTCCTCGATGCGCATCATCGGTCCGGATTGCTTCGGGATCATCTCGCCACGCAATCATCTGAATGCCAGCTGCGCGCATCTGATGCCGGCGCAAGGCAATATGGCCTTCGTCAGTCAGTCGGGGGCGATCGTGAGCGCCATGCTCGATTGGGCATACGAGCGCGGGATCGGATTCTCGCATATCGTATCGTTGGGAAGGATGACCGACGTCGATTTAGGCGACGTTCTGGCGTTTCTTTCCTCGGATGCGGCGACGCGATCGATTCTTCTATACGTCGAAGACGTGACGAGCGCCCGTAAGTTCATGTCGGCGGCGCGCATTGCGGCACGCTCGAAGCCGGTGCTCGTCATCAAGCCGCAGGTCCGCCTCTCCGCAAGCGGAGCTAGCACCGCGCCGCGTCCGCTGAGCGTCGATTCCGACGCTGTTTATGATGCGGCGTTCCGTCGCTCCGGCCTTTTGCGAGTCCACGGGCTGGAGGAGCTCTTCGAAGCGGCCGCGACGTTAACCAGCCGCGTGCGGCTCGCAGGCGACCGGCTCGCGATATTGGCAAACGGCCATGGCCCTGCTCACGTTGCAGTCGATGCGCTGGAACGGCATGGCGCGCGTGCGGGCGGTCCTCCTGTGATCCTGCGGCGGGATGCGACCGGTCAGGATTACGCCGCGGCGCTTGTTCCCCTCCTGCAAGATGGTGGAAGCGATGCCGTTCTGGTGATCAACGCGCCGACAATCTTTGCCGACCGGATGGAAATCGCTCGCGCAATCGCCGACGTGCTCGCGAAACGCGCGGGACCGCCAGTCTTCGCCAATTGGCTTGGGGATCATACGGCGACGGCCGCGCGTGCGTTCCTGGCAGGTCACAATATTCCGGTCTTTGCAACGCCCGACGAAGCTGTTCGCGCCTTTTCACATCTTGCTCAGTACCGACGAAACCAGGAGCTGTTGCTGCAGACGCCATCGGCGGGCCTGGTTGTCGAACGTCCGACTGTCGAGCAAGCCACAGCCCTCGTCGAGGCCGCGCGCCAGGAAAATCGGGACAAACTAACCGATGCGGAGACCACGTCGCTTCTGTCGCTGTTCGGGATCGTCCAAGCTGATGCAACCACGTACGATGTTCCCCGCTTTTCCGCTGGCATCGCAACCGACCTCACCTTTGGCCGGGTCGTATTTTTCGGAGGCGACGGCAACGAGGATGAGACAGTCGCTTTACCGCCGCTGAACTCCGTGGTGGCGGCTCAGATGATCCAACGAACGCGCGCGGCGGAGCGTATCGCCGACCACGCTCTTGATCCGGCCGCGTGGTGTGATGCGCTCAGTCAGCTTTTGGTGCGCTTATCGGAATTGCTGATCGGCCTGCCGCTCATCAAAGCCATGCGGCTCGATCTACGCCTTGCCGACCACCACAGAGTGAGCGCCAAAAGCGCCGCGGCGTTCCTGTACCGGCAGGGCGAAAGCGCACCGGGTCTGGCGATCCTGCCTTATCCGCACGAGCTCGAGCGGGAGATCGTGCTGCGCGATGGCAGCCGCTATCTGATCCGCCCAATCCGACCCGAAGATGAAGGCGCGCTGATTGCCATGGCGGCGCAATGCACGCCCGAGGACATTCGCCTGCGCTTTTTTCGAGCGATTCACAATTTCTCCCACGATCTCGCAAGCCGTGCCTCGCAGATCGATTACGATCGCGAGATGGCGCTGGTTGCCGTCGCGGTCGGCAGCGCCTACGGCGAGGGTCCGGTTTACGGCATCGTTCGCCTGGTCAACGATCCCGGCGGCGAGGCGGCGGAATTCGCCGTCATCGTGCGCTCGGACATGAAGGGCCACGGTCTCGGCTATGCCTTATTATCCGAAGTTCTCGATTATGCGCGCCGCCGCGGCCTCAGCAGAGTCTACGGCGAGATATTGCGCGAAAATACGACCATGCTGCGCATGGCGCATGAGCTCGGCTTTCACACAGGTCCGGCCGAAGCCGGGTCGGATACCTCGCACGTGATCATCGAGCTCGGGTGATCTTCGCGGATGCGTCATCGCGAGCTATTCGCCGACATCTACATCGCCGCGGAGCATTCGAAAGCGGCGTCGGAATGAGGGCGTCGTACTCACCATTTCACCGGCAGCGTCGCCAACCATCCGGAAGAGCTTGGAAGACGAGAACGCCAAGCTGAAGCGGCTCCTTGCTGATGCCATGCTCGACAATGTTGCTTTGAAGGATCTTCTGCAAAAAAAATTCTGCATCCCGTTTATAAAATTACGGCCTAACACCAACCAGGTAGAGAGGAAAAGCACAGCAGGAAAACCTATGAATCACGTTCGACCCTATTTCTTGGCTTCTGATGGATTTCAGAAAACAATCATGTACGGAAGCGTCGGGGGAAACCTTCTCGTTATGTGCTATTGTACATTTTATCTTATTTGGAATTGGTCGCCGGTAGGTCCAAGCCTTTTTTATGTCTCTTTTACTCTCCTGGCCGGCTATTTTGTCGCTGATCTTGCTTCCGGCTTAGTTCATTGGGGAATGGAGACGTGGTTCAGTGAGCGCTCACTCGGGCGCGCGATTGCGATCGCTCGCGAACACCATACTCATCCCGAGAACATTCTCGGCTATGGATTTCTCGAGCATTCCACTCTGGGGTCCGCACCGAGCACGGTCTTCATTGGCGCAGGCGTTATACTGATCGCGTTGTGCCCTGTGTCCCTGGTCAATTATATGATCATGATAGTATTCTTGATCACGGCTACATGCCCCGCAGCTTCTGGCGCTGGAAGTCTCGACGGCGACCC
>DATAOB010000080.1:0-5423 GCA_036265935.1 Beijerinckiaceae bacterium | reverse complement strand
ATCTCTTCAACTCGTACTACGTCGCGGCCGGACCGCGTCACGCGCGGCCTAGGCGCGGGCTCATCACGCGGCCGGACTGCGAACGCGTTGCGGCGTTCCGCGCCCATGTCGATGCGGGAGTCGAGCGACTGCTGGCGAGCGTGGAGGATTCGCAACTGGCCGAGGTGGTGCGGATCGTCGAGATCGGCCTGCACCACGAGCAGCAGCATCAGGAGCTTCTGCTGACCGATATCCTGCACGCCTTTGCGCAGAACCCGCTGGCGCCCGCCTACGCGGCCGATTGGCGCTCGCCGAGTGCGCCGTCCGCGTCGGGCAAATTTGCTGAGTTGCCCGCTGGCATCCACCGCATCGGTTTCGAGGGCGAAGGATACAGTTTCGACAACGAGGGGCCGCCCCATCCGGTGTTGCTCCAGCCGGCCTGCATCGCCAGCGGCCTGGTGACCAATGCGCAATGGCTGGATTTCATGGCCGACGGCGGCTATGCGACGCCCTCGCTGTGGCTCTCCGACGGCTGGGCGGCGGCCGAGTCGGAAGGCTGGAAAGCGCCGGGCTACTGGAAAAACGTCGATGGCGTGTGGCAGGCGTTCACGCTGGGCGGGCTGCGACCAGTCGATCCGGATGCCGCGGTTGTGCATGTGAGCTATTACGAGGCGGACGCCTTCGCGCGCTGGGCCGGCAAGCATTTGCCGACCGAAGCGGAATGGGAAGTGGCAGCGCGTGCAAACCTCCTCGATGACGCGTTCGGAATCGTGTGGCAGTGGACGCGCAGCGCCTACTTGCCCTACCCGGGCTATCGCGCGGCGGGTGGCGCGCTCGGCGAATACAACGGCAAGTTCATGATCAACCAAATGGTCTTGCGGGGAAGCTCGCACGCCACGCCCGCCGGACATGCGCGCGCGAGCTACCGCAATTTCTTCTATCCGTCGGCGCGCTGGCAGTTCAGCGGGCTGAGACTTCTGGATTATCTCGCATAACGCGCTCGGGTGACGACCGGAGTTGAGTCATGGCTGCGCCGATTGAGGCTGCTGTTCGCTACGACGTCGCCGAGGCGGCTTCCTCGTTCGGGCGCGACGTCATCGCCGGCTTGACGGCGCGGCCCAAGCGGCTTCCGCCCAAATACTTCTACGACGAGACCGGCGCGCAGCTGTTCGACCAGATCACAGCCTTGCCGGAATATTATCTGACCCGCTGCGAGCTCGAGATCCTGCGCAAGCGGGCGCGTGACATCGCGCGCTTCTTTCCCCCGGGCTCAGCGTTGGTCGAGTTCGGCAGCGGCTCGAGCAAGAAAGTGCGAATGCTGCTGGCTTCGGTGCCGACCATCGCGGCCTATGTGCCGGTCGACATTTCCTCAGAGATGCTCATTCAGGAGGCGCACGAGCTTCGGCGCGACTATCCCCGCCTTGCTGTGCTTCCAGTGGAGGCGGACTTCACCAAGCCCTTCGCTTTGCCTGCGGCTGCGGCCGGGATGGCACATACCGGGTTCTTCCCGGGATCGACCATCGGCAATTTCGAGCCGCACGAAGCGTGCGCGTTCCTGCGCCATGCCGGGCGCATGCTGGGACGCGGCGCAGCTTTGATCATCGGCGTCGATCTGGTGAAGGAGTCGAGCATCCTTCATGCCGCCTACAATGACGAAGCCGGGCTCACCGCAAAATTCAATCTCAACCTGCTCGCCCGCATCAATCGCGAGCTCGGCGCCGATTTCGATCTCGATAGCTTCGAGCATCAGGCGTTCTACAACGCCGAGCGCCACCGCATCGAGATGCACCTCGTCAGCAAGGAACGCCAGAAGGTCAGCATAGCCGGATGGGTGATCGAATTTCGCCCTGGTGAGACGATTCACACCGAGAACAGCTACAAATACACCCTCGAATACTTCACCGCGTTGGCGCGCGAGGCGGGATGGACTCCTCGCGCGCTGTGGACCGACGCCGGAACGAATTTTTCAATTCACGCGCTGGCCTTCGAGAACCGCTGAGTAGCTTCGCAGCGTGGGCAAAGCGAAACCTACCCACGCGACTCCATCTTGAGGAGCTTCGCGTGGAACGGCGCGCAACTGCGAGCCTTTGCCCAACCTACCGAAGCCAAATTATAAGCACGATTTTCCAATCGAATGAGCGCGCATGCCGATCTGCGAAGCTGACCCCTGGCGCCTGCAATATTTCGAGCGCGTCGCCTGTCCGCCGGATGTGAACATTCCGACCGAAGACAGCGACGCCTGGCTTTGGTATCCCGATCATCGCTGGGTCTATGACAAGATCGCGATCGCGTTGAGCCAGGGCCTCGATGCCGGGCCGCATGGTGTGCCGCCGCCGTCCTTCCCCGTCTTTTCCAAGCCGATCGTCAATCTCAAGGGCATGGGGATCGCGAGCCGCGTTCTCTCCTCGCAGGCCGAGTACGAAGCAAGCCTCACTGCCGGGCACATGTGGATGACGCTCATGGAGGGCCGTCATGTCAGTACGGACGCCGCCGTCGTTGACGGCGAGCCGCGCTGGTGGCGTCACGTTACCGGCGAGCCGGGCAGAGAGGGCACCTTCGACCATTGGACAGTGCACGCCGCGCGCGATGGTGCCATCGAGGACTATTGCGGCGCGTGGATCCGCCGGCATCTCAAGGGCTACACCGGCATCATCAACACCGAGACTATCGGTGGGCGCATCATCGAAGTGCATCTGCGCATGAGCGATCAGTGGCCAGACCTCTACGGCGCCGGCTGGGTCGAGGCGGTCGTGCGCCTCTATCACGAGGGGCGATGGGACTTCGCCGACGCGGACCGGCGCGACGGATACAGCGTGGTGCTGTTCGGTCCACATGGGCGGCGCTATCGCCATCCGCCTCCTGCGCTTGTGGCGCAGGTGCGGCGCACGCCGGCAGTATCGAGCGTGCAAATCACATTTCACGAAAACAAGGAGCCCGAGCGCCACGCCATGCCGCCCGGCGGCTTTCGTCTCGCCGTGGTGAACGCCTTTGATCTCGAGGCCGGCCGAGCCGCACGCGAGATGCTGCGCACGCATTTCCTCTCCCGCGCGGCGTGACCGCCATCGTCATAGTTGTAGGGCGGGCAAAGGCGCTCGACGCGTTGCCGTGTCGACTTGCGCTCTGCGCCTTTGCCGATCCTAGCGCCTGTTGCTAAAAGGACGGCGAAGCCAAGCCAGGGGGTGACCATGAAAATTGTGGGTTTCGAAGCCAACGGCGCATTGCGCCTTGGCGTGGTCGAGGGCGAGCAAGTGATCGACCTGCAGGCGGTGGACAGCAGCATTCCCGGTGATCTCGGTGAATGCCTGCGTCGAAACGACGGCGATCTCTCACCGGTCAAGGATGCGGCGAAACGCGCGCCGGCGGCCGCTCGCCGCCCGCTCAAAGGGCTGACCTATGGCTTGCCGGTCGCGGCGCCGGGCAAGGTCATCTGTCTCGGCCTCAACTATCTCGAACACGTCAAGGAAGGCTCCCAGCGCGATAACATTCCGAAATTCCCGACGATCTTCATGCGCGGCCGCACCTCGCTCGTGCCGCACGGGCAACCGATCATCCGGCCAAAGGCGTCGGAGACGCTCGACTACGAAGCCGAGCTCATCTTCATCATCGGCAAGCGGGCCAAGCACCTGACGACTGCAAATGCGTATTCATGCATTGCCGGATATTCCTGCGGCAACGAAGGCTCGGTGCGCGAATTTCAGCGCAAGACCACGCAGTGGGACATGGGCAAGAATTTCGACCGCACCGGCGGCTTCGGCCCCTGGATGGTCACGGCCGACGAGGTGCCCCCCGGCGGCAAGGGGTTGAAGATCGAGAGCCGGCTCAACGGACAGGTCATGCAGTCGGACAACACCGACAACATGATGTTCCCTGTCGCCGAGACCATCGCCTATATCACGCAGGGCATGACGCTCGAGCCCGGCGATATCGTCTTCACCGGGACGCCCTCCGGCGTCGGCCACGCGCGCAAGCCGAACCCGGTGTGGATGAAAGCGGGCGATACCTGCGAGATCGAGATCGAGGGCGTCGGCGTGCTCGTCAACCCGATCGCGAACGAGAAGTAACGCGGTTAAGCCGATTTCGGCGAAATGGGATCATCGCAAGCTGCATGCTCGGTGTTCTCTCTCCCCCGCAAGCGGGGAAGGGGACGATGTGGCAGCCCGTCGTAACCCCGGACGACTGCATTTCATCGACAAGCTGGAGAGTGTCATGGCCAATTTGAATATTGTCTCGATCTGCGGCTCGCTGCGCAAAGGCTCCTTCAACGCCATGGTGCAGCGGCTGCTGCCGTCGCTCGCGCCCGAGGGCATGAACATCAAGCCGGCGCCGTCCTTTGCCGAGTTTCCGCTCTACAGCGCGGACATCCAGAACTCGACCGGCTTCCCGGTGCCGGTCAACACGCTTGCCGATGCGATCCGCGCCGCCGACGGCGTGATTTTCTGCACGCCCGAATACAATTTCGGCATTCCCGGCGCCCTCAAGAACGCGATCGACTGGGTATCGCGGCTGCAGAACCAGCCGTTCGCCGGCAAGGCGGTGGCGCTGCAATCGGCGTCCCCCGGACCCGTCGGCGGCGCGCGCGTGCAGTACGATCTGCGCAAGGCGATGATGTTTCTCGACGCTTTCACGCTGAACAAGCCGGAGATATTCATCGGCAGCTGTGCGTCCAAATTCGACGAGAAGACCGGCGAACTCAAGGACGAGGCCACGCGGGGCTTTCTCAAGCAGCAGCTCGCAGCGTTTGCGACCTTTATCGCGCGCGTGGCGCCGAAGAGCTAAACGCCGCACCGGGGGGATTATGACCGACCAGCAACTCGACGTGCTCGTGATCTGCGGCTCGTTGCGCAAGGGCTCCTACAACGCCGCGCTCGCGCGCATGCTGCCGGCGCTGGCACCCGCCGGAATAAAGCTGCGCGATGCGCCGCCGTTCGAGCGATTTCCAATCTACAATTTCGATATCCAGAACACGACCGGCTTTCCCGGCGAGGTCAACGCCTGGGCGGATGCCATCCGCAGCGCCGACGGGTTGATCATCGTTTCGCCGGAGTACAATTGGTCGATCCCGGGCGGATTGAAGAACGCCATCGACTGGGTCTCGCGTATGAAGGAGCAGCCGTTCAAGGACAAGCCGGTGGCGCTGCAATCGGCCGCCGGCGGCATTCTCGGCGGCTCGCGCATGCAATATCACCTGCGGCAGTCGTTGACGTCGATCGATGCAATTCTCTTCGGCCGGCCCGAGGTCATCGTCACCTTCGCCGCGCAGAAATTCGACGAGAAGACGCTGGAGCTCAAGGACAAGACCGCCATCGACATGATCAAGCTGCAGCTCGCCGCCTTCGAGCAATTCATCCGCCGCGTGAGTGCGAAGGAATAAAGGCATGGCGCGACTGTCCGGCCGCACGGCGATCGTCACCGGCGGGGCGAAGGGCATCGGCCGGCACTATTCG
>DATAOB010000079.1:0-4077 GCA_036265935.1 Beijerinckiaceae bacterium | reverse complement strand
TGCCCGCGCGACCTGATGCGCCGGTAGGCTAGTTACATCGACATTGCCGATGTGCACTGCGCCGGAATCCGCGCGCTGAAACCCGCTCGCCAGATTGAGCAGCGTCGTCTTGCCGGCGCCGTTCGGACCGATCAGGCTGGTGATACGTCCCGCGGGTGCATCGAGACGCACATCACGGACGGCGACAACACCACCGAAGGCGACGCGCAGATCACGCGCCTGCAGTCCACTGCCTCGCCCTTCAAGAAAGGCGAGCGCGGGTGCCGCATCGATTTCGCCGCATCGGTCGCGGTACGCTTTGCGAAAAATTTCGAGAAGACCGGCTACGCCTCCTGGCGCGAGCCACAGAACGACAAGCAGCCCTGCGCCGAAAACGAGCAGACGATATTCGGCAAGACCTGCGAGCAGTTCCGGCAAAAGCCCGACGATCGCCGCGCCGATAACCGGCCCCCATGTACGGCCCGCGCCGCCGACCACCACGGCAAGCAGAAACAGGATCGATTGCGAGAACGGGAAGGAACTCGGCGCAACAAATCCGGTGAGCGCTGCCAGCAATCCGCCAGCAAGTCCCGCGCAAGCGGCGGCCAGCACGAAGGCGGCGGCGCGCACCGGCAGCGGTCCGATGCCGATGCCGCGCGCCGCAGCCGGCGCGGAGGCAACCGCGCGCATCGCCAGACCAAGTGGACTGCGCGCGACCTGATAAAAGCCCACGACGGCAATCGCGGCGAACACGCACGTGAGCATCGCCATGCCGTTCGTGGTGAACGGTGCGGGGACATTGGCGATGCCGCTCGAGCCGCCGGTGAGATCCGCCCATTCGATGGAAGCAGATTCGACGATGAAGCCGAAAGCGATCGTCACCATCGCGAGATACGGACCGGTGACGCGAAGCGCCGGCACCGACAGAGCGGCGGAGATCGCCGCGACAAATATGATTGCGAGCGGCAGCGCCGCCCAAAAATCCAGTCCGGCTTTGGTGGTGAGAATCGCTACGCCATAGGCGCCGAGCGCGAGAAATCCGGCTTGTCCAAGCGAGACCTCGCCGACAAGCCCATAGAGAATATTGAGGCCGATGCCGACGAGAGCGGTGACGGCGATCAGGCCGAGAAGAAACGCGTAATAGCCCGGCGCGAAGCGGCAGATGCAAGCCGCAACGGCCAGAAGTACCGCCAGGACAAGAACGACAAGCTTCATACGCGCGCGAGTGTCTTGCCGCCGAACAGGCCGGAGGGGGCGACCGCCAACGCTGCAATCACCGCCGCGAACGTCACCATCTGCGTGCTGCTCGATCCGAGCCAGGTGGTGGCGAAGGCCTCGATGAGGCCGTAACTCAATCCGGCAACGACGACGCCCCAAGGATTTGTCAGGCCGCCAAGAATCGCAACGGCGAATGCCTTGATGCCGAACAAAGTGCCCATGTCATAGGCAACATTGAAGAGCGGCGCGACGAGAATGCCGCCTATCCCGGCAAGCAGCGCCGCCGCCGCGAACGTCAGCGCGATGAGTCGCGTGACATCGATGCTCATCAGTCGCGCGGCGTTCGGATTGTCGACTGCCGCGCGCAGCTTGAGGCCGAGCGCGGTGCGCTGCATCCCGAGATGGACGAGGCCGGCAAGGCCCAATGCGACAACCGGTATGATCACCTGCAGCGGAAAGACGCCCATATTGCCGATCACCCAGGGTTCATCGGCAAGGCTCGAAGGCAGAGCGCGCGGCTCCTTGCCGAACAAAGCCATCACCGAATTGTCGAGGAGGATGCCAAGCGCGACTGTCGCCATCAGCCATGCGTTCGACCCGCGCGCCACGAACGGACGCACGGCGATGCGCTCGACGACAAGGCCCCAAAGCGCACAACCGAGAAGTGCCAGCAGCGCCGCCGGCGCGAACGGCCAGTGCATGCCGACATAGAGCGTGTGGCAAAGGACGCCGCCGAGCATCACCGACGAGCCCTGCGCGAAGTTGACCGTCCCTGACACCGAGAATGTCAGCGTGAAACCGAGCGCGATCAGACCGTAGATACTGCCGAGCCCAAATCCGGAGATGAGCGCGGTGCCGAGCATCTCAGCCGGTCACGGGTTCAATCTGCTCGCCGTTGTAGCGCACCATAACATAATCGTTCTCGTTGAGCGCGTCGTGGTTCGCGTCGGTGAACGGCTTCGCATAATTCTTGATCAGGCCTTTATAGTTCTCGATGCCGAGATAGCCCTCGCGGACCGCCGATCCGTCGGTCGAGCCCGCCTTGGCGATGGCCAGCGCCGTGAGCTGCATCGCGTCGTAAGCATTAGCGACACCGACCGGTGGGCTGACATCGCCCGGGCCTTTGATGTCGGGATACCTGGCCATCAGCGCGGCGAGCACTTTCTTGCCGATGTCGCTTTGCTGGCCGAAGAAACTGTAGGTCTGCACGAAATGCACTTTGCCGGCCCATGAGCCCGCGAGCTCGGGGAAACGGCCACCGGAAATGCCCCAATGCGAAACGATTGGCACGCTCCAGGCGGAGCGCTGCAGCGACTTGATCACCTGCGCGCCAGGCGCGGCATTGCCGACCAAGATCAGACAATCCGCGCCCGCACTGCGCAGCCGCTGCAGCTGCGGCGTCATATCAACATCCTTGTCCTCGAATTTTTCCGAACCTGCGAGCTTGATGCCGGCGGCTTCAGCCGCCGCTGTCAGGCCCGAGAAATTGGAGTCGCCCCAGGCATTGTTGACGAGGATCAGGCCCGGTGTCTTCGAGCCGAAACGGCTCGTCGCATACTTGATCAGCGCCTTGTCGACCAGCACGTCGACGGCGGAGACGCGGAAGACGTAATTCGGATTGGCATTGTTGCGGGTGATGTTGGTCGCCGCCGCCCAGACGCCCATGAACGGCACTTTGGCGCTGTTTGCGAGCGGCACGATGGCGAGCGAAACGGGGCTGTCGATGCCGCCGAAGAGGACTGCGCAGCCCTCCTTGTCGATGAGCTCGCGCGCCGCGGTCTGGCCCTTGGCGGGATTGGATTCGTCGTCGCGGCGGATCAGCTCCACCATGCGCCCGCCGAGCACGCCGCCGCGGGAATTGATCTCGTCAATGGCAACCGAGAGGCCGCGAGTAATGCCTTCGCCGGATTTGGCCGAGGCGCCGGAGAGCGCGGCAACGAGGCCGATTTTCACGGGCTCCGCGGCAGACGCGAAGCGCGCGCCGAGGCTAGTGGTAGCAAGGGCGGCGAGCGGCAGCGACAGCACGGTGCGGCGGGAGAGATTTGCGGTCATAGGCAGCTCCAACAGGCGAGTCCCGCGCGCTAAGCAAGTCCCGGGCCCAAGCCCTGGGCTCCGCGCTTGCCGGTACGTTGCGCTTGGACGCTTCACCTCATCCGGCGCACATTTTCACGTACGGGTCCAGCCTGCAACAGCTTGCTTGATGGCGCTGAGCAGCTGTTCTTTGATCGTTTTTGCAGCGCGCATGCCGAGCGGGTCTGAGCTACGCGCGCTGCTCACTCGGGAAAGGTGAGTGCCGTGAAGGCTGAGCCCCTAATCCGCACCGTCATTGTCTCATTACCTTTGCGTATCGGTGAGTTTAGTCATTGGGTCCGGACCGATGTAAGTTCCGCCTCATGGCGAAAAGCTGCAGGGACTGGGGCGGGAAAACGTTGCGAACAGTCCTTCGCTCGAAAGACAGTAAACACCCGGCGTGCTTTCCCCCACCCCGCTAGCCAAGACCAGACAATTTGGTATCAAATCAATAGCCTAGGTCCGGGAGACTAACGAGCCGACACACTGCCTGGCTGGCATGCAGTCGATATCGCGAACTCTGGGCGCATTCGCCTCAGATGATCGGCCCCCACTGAGTGGTCCGGGTATGATGTTAGTTTAGGTTTGGTCGCATGTGCAACAGAAGCGTGGCCGGCGCAGCTGATTGAAGTTGCGCAGGCGGCCACGCAGCAAGCGCCGGAGGGACAACCGCGAGCATTGTCGCCGCGACCAGCGATCGGCCATCGCCTTTCAAAGCCTTCTCCCGCAGGCGCATAAGGGCGGCTTCAGACGTCGTCACTTTCCGAGGCCGGTCGCTATCCGTCAGGACGACGGGCATGCCGAGGGTTG
>DATAOB010000078.1:0-56103 GCA_036265935.1 Beijerinckiaceae bacterium | reverse complement strand
GTGACAAAAGCCCGCGCCTGTTCGAGGTCCATGCTGGGGGCGGTTGGATTCTGTTCGAAATCGAGCGCCAGCAATACATTGCGATAATCGCCGATGACTGAGAGAAAATGCTCCGCCTGGCGGACACCCTCGTCGCCGGTGCGAAATGATAGGCGGCCCACAGAAGCCCGGCTTGCGTCGCCTTGATACGATTGCCGGCGTAAGTCGGATCGATGTCGAGCTGCCCTTGCGTGGCCTTCTGCATGATGCCGAGCAGGCCGCTGCCGGCGACGGCTTCGAAATCGACGTCGCGATCCCAGTGCGATATGTCGACGACAGCGTTCAAAAAATCGGGCATGGGCAAAATTCCGCAAAGTCGTTGTGGCTCAATGCTGGCGCGAGCTTAGCCACACTTGCGTTGCGGCGAAAGCGCCGGCGAGGCATAAGGGCGCCCGAGAGCTCTATGAACGCCCCCGTCCAGATCGCCCGCCTCCGCTCGACCTGTCCGCACGATTGCCCCTCGTGCTGCGCACTCGACGTCGAGGTGCTGGCGCCGGACCGTATCGGCCGCGTGCATGGCGCGAAGGAGCAGACCTACACGGCGGGAATCGTCTGCGCCAAAGTCGCCCGTTACGCCGAGCGCGCGCATCATCCGGAGCGGCTGCTCTATCCGATGAGGCGCGTCGGGCCGAAAGGGTCTGGTGAGTTCGCGCGAATCACGTGGGACGAAGCGCTCGATATGATCGCGCGCGAATTCATGCGTGCGGAGGCGGAGTTCGGGCCTGAGAGCATCTGGCCCTACCACTATGCCGGCACGATGGGCCACGTCATGCGCTCGGCGATTGTGCGGCTGACGAACGCCAAGAAATATTCGCGCTTCTTCTCGACGATTTGCGTCAACCTCGCCTGGCCGGGCTTCATCGCCGGCACCGGCAGAATGGCCGGACCCGATCCGCGCGAGATGGCGAAAGCCGATTGCGTCGTCATCTGGGGCACCAATGCCGCGGCGACACAGGTCAACGTGATGACCCACGCAATGCGGGCGCGGAAAGAGCGCGGCGCGAAGATCGTTGTCGTCGACGTCTACCGCAATGCCACCATAGAGCAGGCGGATCTCGCGTTATGCCTGAGGCCCGGCACGGACGGCGCGCTCGCCTGCGCAGTCATGCACGTGCTCTTCCGCGACGGACACGCCGACCGCGTCTACCTCGAGCGCTTTACCGATGTACCCGGTGAGCTCGAGGCGCATCTTTCGACCCGCACCCCGGAATGGGCGGCGGCGATCACCGGCCTGACGGTCGCGGAGATTGAGGAATTCGCCCACATCGTGGGGACGCGGAAACGCAGCTATTTCCGCCTCGGCTATGGCTTCTCGCGCAGCCGCAACGGCGCGGCCAACATGCACGCCGCGACTTGCATCGCCGCAATAACGGGTGCGTGGCAATACGAGGGCGGCGGCGCCTTCCACAACAACAACGCCATCTTCCACCTCGACAAGCGCCTCCTCGAAGGCGCCGACCTCCTCGATTCGAAAACCCGCGCGCGCGATCAATCGCGCATCGGCGCCATTCTTTGCGGCGAGCCCGACGTGCTGGAGGGCGGCCCGCCGGTCAAGGCGCTGCTCGTGCAGAGCACCAATCCGGCCTCGATTGCGCCCAATCAGAACAAGGTGCGGCGCGGCTTCGCGCGCGAGGATCTGTTCGTCGCCGTGCACGAGCAGTTCATGACCGAGACGGCGCGCGTCGCCGACATCGTGCTGCCGGCGACGATGTTTTTGGAGCACGACGATTTCTATACCGGCGGCGGCCATCAATATATCGGCCTCGGATTGAAGCTGATCGAGCCGCCGGGCGAATGCCGCTCCAATCACGACATGATCAACGGGCTCGCGGAGCGGCTCGGCGTCGCACATCGCGGCTTCGACATGAGCCCGCGCGAGCTCATCGACGCGACGCTGCAATCTTCGGGCTGGGGCACGCTGGCGGAAGCGGAAACGCAGAACTGGCTCGACGTGCAGCCAGACTTCGCCACCTCGCACTACATCGACGGCTTCGCCTGGCCGGACAAAAAATTCCGCTTCAAGGCTGATTGGCCGCGCGTGCCGTTCAAAGGTTTTGCGCCGCGCGGTGCCTATCACGAGATGCCGTCGTTGCCCGATCACTGGCGCGTCATCGAGGAGACGGACGAGGCGCATCCGTTCCGGCTCGCGACCAGCCCGGCGCGCAATTTCCTGAATTCGAGCTTCAACGAAGGTCCGACGTCGCGGGCGCGCGAAGGACGGCCGGAGGTGATGATCCATCCCGACGACGCGGCGGAGCAGGGGATCGCCGACGGCGACCTCGTCACGCTCGGCAATGAGCGCGGGCGCGTGCGCCTGCACGCGCGCCTATTCGACGGCGTGCAGCACGGCGTGCTCATCTCCGAAGGCATCTGGCCGAACGATGCGTTTATCGACGGCCAGGGGATCAACGTGCTGACCGGCGACGATTCCCCCGCGCCGTTCGGCGGCGCCGCGGTGCACGACAACAGGGTGTGGCTGAAGCCGGCGTAACGCGTCACTCTGTCATTGCGAGGAGGCGAAGCCGACGAAGCAATCCGACGAGCAAGTGCTACAAATCATCGACGCCTTTGCCTCTGGATTGCTTCGCTTCGCTCGCAATGACGTTAATCCCGCGCGTCTAAGTCCGCGGGAAGTGCACAAAAGCAAAGTCGTTGCCGATGACGACAATCACGTTCATTGCTATTCCGGTCCGGAGGGACTCGGCGCTGTTATGAGTTTCGACCGCACGCGATTGCCGTCGACCGAATACTCTCCCGATGCGACGATCCGCAGCGCCTGCGGATAAAGAACGTGCTCCTGCTCAAGCACGCGCGCGGCGAGCGTTTCCGCATTGTCGTCAGCATGCACCGGCACCGCCGCCTGCGCGATGATCGGCCCCTCGTCCATTCCGGGCACCACGAAATGCACCGTGCAGCCGTGGATTTTCACGCCGTCGGCGAGCGCGCGTTCATGCGTATTGAGGCCGCGATAGGCCGGCAACAAAGCAGGGTGGATGTTGATCATCCGTCCGCTCCAGCGCTCGACGAAGCCCGCCGTGAACATCCGCATGAAACCGGCGAGGCAAATCAATTCGATGCGATGAATGTCGAGGAGCTTTTGCAGCGAGGCTTCGAATTCCTCGCGGCCGGCGTAGATTTTGTGATCGACAGCGGCGGTGGCGATGCCGGCCTGCTTGGCGATGGCAAGACCCGGCGCCTCCGGCCGGTTCGACGCAACGAGCGCGATCTCGGCGGGAAAATCCGGCGCGCGCGCCGCCTCGATCAGCGAGCGCATATTCGAGCCGCGGCCGGAAATCAGGATCGCGGTGCGGCGGCGCGCGTTCACGGCGCGAGATGTCCGCGCGTGACGACGCGCGGACCGCCGCCGGCATCATGCACCTCGCCGATACGAATCGGCGTCTCGCCGCCATGCGACAAGGCCGATGCGACCTCATCTGCCGCATCGCGTGCGGCGATCACAATCATGCCGATGCCGCAGTTGAACGTGCGCAGCATCTCGGATTCGGCAATGCCGCCGGCTTTCGCGAGCCAGCTGAAAACCGCTGGGACAGGAATTTTTGCAAGATCAAGGGCGATGCCGAGATTTTTTGGCAAGACGCGCGGCAGATTCTCGGGAAAGCCGCCGCCGGTGATGTGCGCCAGCGCTTTGATGTTTTGTGTGTGCTTCAACGCGGCGAGTAGCGGCTTTACGTAGATGCGCGTCGGGGTCAGCAGCGCTTCGGCGAGCGAACGCGTACTGTCGAACGGTGCGGGCGCATCCCAAGCGAGGCTTTCGCGTGCAACGATCCGCCGCACCAGCGAGAAACCGTTGGAATGCACGCCCGAAGACGGTAGTCCGAAAACAACGTCGCCTGCGGCGACATCATCGCGCGGCAACAGGTGCCCGCGCTCCGCCGCGCCGACCGCAAATCCCGCGAGATCGTAGTCGCCTTGGGCATAGAGGCCCGGCATTTCCGCCGTCTCGCCGCCGATCAGCGCACAACCCGCCTCGCGGCAGCCTGCGGCAATGCCTTGCACGATCGCGGCGCCCGCCTGCGGATCGAGTTTCCCGGTTGCGTAATAGTCGAGAAAAAACAGCGGCTCGGCGCCTTGCACGACGAGATCGTTCACGCACATTGCGACGAGATCGATGCCGACGGTATCGTGAATGCCGCTCTCGATGGCGATCTTCACTTTAGTGCCGACGCCGTCATTCGCGGCGACGAGAATCGGATCGGAAAAGCCCGCGGCCTTCAGGTCAAAGAGCCCGCCAAAGCCGCCGATTTCCGCATCGGCGCCGCGCCGGCGGGTCGAGCGCACATGCGGCTTGATGAGCTCGACCATGCGATTGCCGGCATCGATGTCGACGCCGGCATCGGCATAGGTGAGCGGCCGCGGGGCCTCGTTCATCGTGCGTCCTTGAAGGGGAAGCCGGCCTTAGCCGCTCGCCCGGCGCGGCGCAACAGCGCAACCCGCCGCCGATTGCAATTGTCCGCCGGAAGCTTCAGGGAAGCGCCGGGCGCAAGAAAGCGCCGCAAGAGGAGAGCATGTCGGAACAGACACTTGCGGCGCGCCCCGCGAGCGAGCGGGTGCGCGACTGGTTCGTCCGCAATGCGCCCGGCGTCCTCATCAGCGTCACCGTCGGGATGGCGGCGACCTTCATCTCGAATGTCTATGGCGGCCCGACGGTGCTTTTCGCGCTGCTTCTCGGCATGGCCTTCAACTTCATCTCGGCCGAATCGCGCTTTGCGCCCGGCGTGGCGCTGTCGGCGCGCTCCATCCTGCGCATCGGCGTCGCGCTTCTTGGCGGCCGCATCACGTTCGAGCAGATTGCGGGGCTTGGCTGGCAGACCATGCTCGGCGTCGCCTGCGCCGTGACCCTGACCATCCTCTTCGGCCTGATCTGCGCATCTCTAACCGGCATGCAGCGGCGCTTCGGGGTGTTGACCGCCGGCGCTGTCGCCATCTGCGGCGCCTCGGCCGCCGCCGCGATCGCCGCGGTTCTGCCGCGGAGCCTGACCCATGACCGCGACACCGCCTTCACGATCATTGGCGTCACGGCGCTGAGCACACTCGCCATGGTGCTCTATCCGCTGATCGCGGTGCTGTTTCACTTCACGCATGCGCAGACCGGGGTGTTCCTCGGCGGCACGATCCACGACGTCGCGCAGGTGGTCGGCGCCGGCTACTCCGTGTCGCAGGAGAGCGGCGACGTCGCGACCATCATCAAGCTGTTGCGCGTCGCGCTGCTCGTGCCGGCGGTGCTGGTGATTTCGCTGCTGTCCCGCCGCATCGATATCCCGGAAGGCGGCAAGCGTCCGGCGCTGATCCCGCTGTTTCTCGTCGCTTTCATCGCCATCGTGCTTTTAAACAGCGCGCATCTGATCCCGCCTTCGGTGCAGACGGCGCTCGGCGACGGTTCGCGCTGGTGCATCGTCGTCGCGATCGCAGCGCTCGGGATCAAGACATCGCTCGTCGCCCTCGGCCATGTCGGCCCAAGGGCAATCGCGCTCATGGTGGCCGAGACGATTTTCATCGGCGTTTTCGTGCTGATCCTGGTCCATGTCGGCTGATCGGCGACGCGGGCGCAGGCCTTGACCGCGGCGTGCCTGCATGTGTTTTGAGCACCCGACGCCATACCCATCATGAGCATTTCCTCCTTCGGCAGCTTGCCGAACCTCATCTCCCTGCTGCGGCTCGTCCTCGTTCCGATCGTCATTTCGATGATCGTGACCGACCGCTGGATCGGCGCCTTCCTGATTTTTGTCGCCGCCGGCATATCCGATGGCGTCGACGGCTGGCTCGCCAACCGCTTCAATCTGCGAACCGAGCTCGGCGCCTATCTCGATCCGCTCGCCGACAAGGTGCTGCTCGTCTCGATCTACGTGGCGCTCGCCGTATCCGAGACCGTCCCGGCGACGATCGCGATCCTGATCGTCTTCCGCGATCTCATGATCATCGCGGCTTTCCTCGTGTCGTGGATTATGGGGAAGCCGATGAAGGTGCGCCCGCTTCTGGTATCGAAGGCGAATACGATGGCGCAGATCGCCTTCGCCGCTTTGGTACTAGGCGCCAAGGCGTTTGGGCTAAAACTCGGCCTCTGGTTCGAGGCATCTCTGGCGATCGTCGCCGCATTGACGTTGGCCTCGGCCGGCGCCTATCTGTACCAATGGATCAGGCACATGGGTCTTTAAGAAAAGAGCCCGTGACGGCGGGCCCGGCAATCGTCGAGACGATCGTTGTAGCGCCTGAATCCGGTGCACGAGCCGAGGAATTCCGCTTCACCTGGCATTTCGGTTTTTGGGCGCTGATCCTCGCCGCCACGATCCTTTGCATCTGGCTTTTAAGCGGCATTCTTTTGCCCTTCGCAGCCGGCATTGCGCTTGGTTATCTCCTCGATCCCGTGGCGGACCGCCTCGAGCGCGTCGGCTTTTCGCGTCTCGGCGCCGCCCTGCTCATGCTGGTCGTGTTCACGATCATCTTCGCGCTCGTTCTGTTTCTGCTGGTGCCGGTTCTGATCCATCAGCTGACGGCGTTGATCGGGGTTCTGCCCGGCTACGTCGCAAAACTCCCGCAGTTTGCGAGCGAGCTGAGCAGCCGCGCGACCGAAGGTTTTGGGGCCCAGGTTCTAGATTACCTCGGCCTCAGCGGCGGGTTCTCGCCTGCCGAGCTGCAGAAAACGGTCGGCGATTTCGTCGGCCAAGCCGTGCAATGGTCGGCCGCTTTTGCACGCTCGCTCCTCTCCGGCGGGTCGGCGCTTCTCGGCATCCTTTCGCTGCTGGTCGTCATGCCGGTCGTGGCCTTCTACATGCTTCTCGACTGGGACCGGATGATCGCCACGCTCGACACACTGATCCCGCCGCGCAACCGCGCCGATGTCCATGCGATTGCCCACGACATCGACCGGGCGCTCGCCGGGTTCGTGCGCGGCCAATCTCTCGTCTGCCTATTTCTCGGCCTTTGGTACGGGATTGGCCTGTCGCTCATTCATCTGAACTTCGGGCTGTTGATCGGCCTCTCCGCCGGTGTTCTGAGCTTCATTCCCTATGTCGGCTCCCTGACTGCGCTGATCCTCTCGTCAATCGTCGCGATTGTGCAGGGCTGGCCGGAATGGAAGCTTTTGATCTTGACGCTCGCCGTTGTCCTGACAGGCCAGTTTTTGGAAGGAAACATTCTCTCGCCGAAACTCGTTGGCTCCTCGGTCGGCTTGCATCCGGTCTGGGTGATCTTCGCGCTTTTGGCCTTCGGCGCGCTCTTCGGCTTCACCGGGCTCATCATGGCGGTGCCGGTTGCGGCCGCGGCCGGCGTCATCCTGCGCTATCTTGTGCGGCGCTATAGGGCGAGCGAGCTCTACCTCGCGGCTGCCGAAGCCGCCGACGGCCTTCCTCCCGCTCGGGAGGGCTGAGGCCTTGAGCGCTCGCGAACCGGCCCGCCAGCTCGTCCTCGATATCGCGCCGGGGCCGCGCTACGAGAACGAGGATTTCCTGGTCTCGAGATCAAACGGGTCGGCCCATGCGGCAATCGAACTCTGGCCGGACTGGCCGGACCGCACCCTCGTGCTGGTCGGCCCGCCAGGAGCGGGGAAGAGCCATCTTGGCGCGATCTGGGCCCGGCGTGCCGGCGGAACCATCCTGGCGGCAGCCGATTTTGGTCGGGCCGACGTTGCGGCCCTCGCCGGCGGCCATGTTCTCGTCGAAGACGCCGACCGCCTGGCCGGCGAGGACAAGCGCCTCTTCCACCTGATGAACCTTTTGGCGGAGACGCGCGGCTCCCTGCTCCTGACCGCCTGCGCTTTTCCGGCTTTTTGGGGCTTTCAGCTGCCTGACCTGCTTTCGCGGCTGAGGCGCGCCACGATCGCGGAGATTTTCCCGCCGGACGACGACCTCATCCGCGCCGTTCTTGTTAAGCTTCTGGTGGATCGTCAGCTGACGATCGACATTAGTGTCATAGATTACGTGCTAACCCGGCTTGAGCCGACGCTCGATGCCGTGCGGCGCCTTGTGGACAGCCTCGATCGTGAGGCGCTTTCCCGCGGCCGGCGGATTACAAGGCCCATTGCGGCGGACGTTCTGGGGGCACTGCAGGAAGGCCAAGACGGCCCAGAAGACGGCCGAGAAGACGGCCAATGAGGACGGCGAGTGAGAAGAGGATCGACGTGACGCGACATGTTCAGGACGACCTCGCCGCCACCCGCATCGGCGCTGACATTTCCGTCATGGACGTCCTCCCGGAGCTGACGGAGCGCCCGCAAGAACTCGCGTCCTCGCCGCATCGCTTCATCAACCGCGAACTCTCCTGGCTCGAATTCAACCGCCGCGTCCTCGAAGAATCCTCCAATCGCAATCACCCGCTGCTCGAGCAGCTGCGCTTCGTCTCGATCTCCGCCAACAATCTCGACGAGTTCTTCATGGTGCGGGTCGCGGGTCTGCGCGGTCAGGTCCGTACCGGCGTGCTGACGCCGTCCCAGGAGGGCATGACCCCGGCCGAGCAGCTTGAGAAAATCCGCGAGCGCGTCGTGCTGCTGGTCGAGGAGCAGCTCAAACGCTGGCGCGATCTGCGCGTCGACCTTGCCGCCGCCGGACTCGCCATCGTCGACGGCGGCGAGATCAGCAAAGCTGAACGCGAATGGCTCGAAGATCATTTCCTGCTGCACATCTTTCCGGTCCTGACGCCGCTCGCCGTCGATCCGGCCCATCCCTTCCCGTTCATTCCCAATCTCGGGTTCACGCTTGCCTTTGAGCTGGTACGTCCCGGCGACCGCAAGACATTGCGCGCGCTAGTCCGCGTGCCGAGCAAGATCGCGCGGTTCATCCGGTTGCCCGACACGACAGGGCAGGGAAGGGCTCGTTTCATCTCGGTCGAGGCGGTGATCGTGATGTTCACGCCGCGGCTCTTCCCCGGCTATCTCGTGCGCGGTCAGGGCGTCTTCCGGGTCATCCGCGACAGCGATCTTGAGGTTGAGGAAGAGGCGGAGGACTTGGTTCGTCTGTTCGAGACGGCGCTGAAGCGTCGCCGCCGCGGATCGGTGATCCGGCTCGAAGTTGATTCGCATATGCCGGAGGACTTGCGCGCTTTCGTCGCCGAAGAATCCGATGCCGAGGCGGAGGACGTCTTCCTCATCGACGGCATGCTGGCGCTCAAGGATCTTTCCGAGCTCGTCGCTCTCGATCGGCCGGATTTGAAGTTCAAGCCGTTCAATCCGCGCTTTCCCGAGCGCGTGCGCGACAATGGCGGCGATTGTTTTCTCGCGATCAAGCAGAAGGACCTCGTCGTCCATCATCCTTACGAGTCCTTCGACGTCGTCGTGCAATTCATCTCGCAGGCGGCGCGCGATCCGAATGTGTTGGCGATCAAGCAGACGCTTTATCGCACGTCCTCCGATAGTCCGATCGTGCGCGCGCTTGTCGAGGCGGCGGAAGCCGGCAAATCCGTCACAGCCCTGGTCGAATTGAAGGCGCGCTTCGACGAAGAAGCCAATATCCGCTGGGCGCGCGACTTGGAACGCGCCGGCGCGCAGGTCGTGTTCGGCTTCATCGAATTGAAGACGCACGGCAAGCTGTCGCTAGTCGTGCGCCGCGAAGGCTCGTCGCTTGTCAGCTACTGCCATGTCGGCACGGGCAATTACCATCCAGTGACCGCGCGCATCTATACCGACATTTCCTTCTTCACCGCCGATCCGGTGATCGGCCGCGACGTGTCCCGGATATTTAATTACATCACCGGCTATGCCGAGCCCGGGGGGCTCGAAAGGATGGCGGTATCGCCGATCTCGCTGAAGAAGAAGCTGCTCAATCATATCGAGCAGGAGATGGAATTTGCGAGGGCCGGCAAACCCGCTGCGATTTGGTTGAAATGCAACGCGCTTGTCCACCCCGAAATTATCGATGCGCTTTATGCCGCAAGCGGCGCTGGCGTTAACATCGAAATTGTCGTGCGAGGCATCTGCTGCCTGCGCCCGGGCGTGCCCGGATTATCGGAAAATATCCGCGTCAAATCCATCATCGGTCGCTTCCTCGAACATGCGCGCGTCTATGCGTTTGGCGGCGGACACGGCCTGCCGCATGCAAAGGCGCATGTCTACATTTCGTCCGCCGATCTGATGCCGCGCAATCTCGATCGCCGCGTCGAGACGCTGGTGCCGATCCTCAATCCCACCTGTCATCAGCAGGTGCTCGAGCAGATCATGGTCGCCAATCTTATCGACAACGAGCAGAGCTACCGCCTGCTTCCGGACGGCTCCAGCTTGCGCATCAAGCCGCCAAAGGGTGTCGAGCCGTTCAATGCGCACAAATATTTTATGACCAATCCAAGCCTCTCCGGTCGCGGCAAAAGCCTAAAGGAATCCGGCCCCAAGGTTTTGTTCAAACGCGCCGAAAGCCGGCAGTGACGCGATCCTTCAAAGAGGCAAGTGAGTGAGAAACGCAATCGCGAGACTTTTCCCCACAGACGAGGACCTGGGGCCGCAATCGGCTCCGGCGCACGTTCCGGAAGCGTCCCCGGCAAAGCATCCGGTCGGCATTATCGACATCGGATCCAACTCGGTTCGCCTCGTCGCATACGAGGCGCGAACGCGCGCGCCGACGCCGATCTTCAACGAGAAAGTCTTGTGCGGTCTCGGTCGCGGCCTCGTCACGACGGGCGAACTGCCGGAGGAAGGGGTTGATCGCGCGCTGAAGGCGCTCAGGCGTTTCCGCATTCTCGGCGAATTCATGCAGCTCTCGGAAATGCAGGTCGTCGCCACGGCCGCTGCGCGGGAAGCTAAGAACGGCCGGCAATTTCTTGCCGCCGCAGAAGAGGCGATCGGCACTAAGATCGAGCTTTTATCGGGCCGGCGCGAAGCCGAACTTTCCGCGCTCGGCGTGCTCTCGGCGATTTACAAGCCAGACGGCATCGTCGGCGATCTCGGCGGCGGCTCCCTGGAGCTGATCAAGGTGAAGCGCTCGCGCATCGGCAAGGGCGCGTCCTTGCCGCTCGGCGGACTTGCGCTGATGGACGCCTCGAACAAATCGCCGCGTCAAGCCGCTAAAATCGTGCGCGAGGCTATCGGCGACACGAAAGCGCTGAAGAGCCTGTCCGGCCGCACGTTTTATGCCGTCGGCGGTACATGGCGCGCGCTCGCCAGACTGCACATGCGTCAGCGCAATTATCCGCTGAACATCATGCACAATTACACGATCCCCGTCCGGGACGCGGTCGATTTCCTTGGGCTCATCGAGCGGATCGATTCCGACAACCTCGTTGCGATCGGGGCAATTTCCACCGCGCGGCGGCCGCTGCTGGCTTACGGTGCGGTCGTTCTCGACGAGATCATCCGCAGGTCGAAGCCGAAGGAAATCGTGATCTCCGTTGCCGGGGTGCGTGAAGGTTTGCTCTACGAACGGCTGGACAAGACGACACGCCGTGAGGACGCATTGATCGCCGCGGCGCGTGAGTTCAACGTTCTGCGCTCACGTGCGCCGGAGCACGGCGAAGAGCTCTTTGCCTGGGTCGATGCTTTCATGCGCTCGATCGGCCTCAATGACGAAAGCGCGGAAGAGGTCCGGTTACGCTATGCCGCCTGTCTCTTGGCCGATATCGGCTGGCGCGGTCATCCCGATTATCGCGGCGAGCAATCGCTCAACATGATCGCGAATGCATCGATCGTCGGCGTCGATCATCCCGGCCGCGCCTTCATCGCGCTCTGCATCGCGTTCCGCTACGATGGCCCGGAGGAATCAATCGGGCCGGAGCTGCGCAGACTTGTCTCGGCGCGGCTTCTCGATCGCGCCCGCATTCTCGGCGCGGCGATGCGCGTCGCGTTTATAATCTCCGCCGGAACTCCCGGCATCTTGCCGCGAACTCCGATGCTTTGCGCCCGCGGCGTCGTCAACCTGACGCTGCCGCCGGAACTCGCCGATCTTGCCAGCGAGCGGCTACAGAACCGGTTGCAGCGCTTGGCGCGATTGATCGGACGAGATGCGGCGATCCGCACGGATCAATAAATCACGCGACTTCCTGGCTCGGCGCCTCGCGCCATTCGAGCGTTGCGACCTTGCCGTTCTCGACAGTGAGCGCCAGGCGCCCCTGCTTTAGTTCGAGTGCTTTCTGGCCGAACAGCTCGCGCCGCCAGCCCGATAGTGCGGCGACGTCAGCTTTGTTGCTCGCGGCGATTGCCTCGAGGTCGTCGACCGTCGCGATCATCTTCGCCGCGACGCCGTGGCGCTCGGCGACCTGGCGCAGCAGCACCTTCAAAAGTTCCACCGTCGCACCACCACCACCACGCTGCTCGCGCGTATGACGCGGCAGGCTTTTCGGGTCGCGCGCGAGCCCGCGCTCGATCGCGGCCAAAATCTCGACGCCGGCGCGCGAGCGCTCCATCCCACGCGGAAACGACCGCAGGCTGCCGAGCGCCTCGGCGTCGCGCGGCGCCGCGAGCGCAATGTCGATCAAGGCGTCATCCTTGAGCACGCGCGAGCGTGGCACGTCGCGGGTCTGCGCCTCGTGCTCGCGCCAGGCGGCGAGCTCCATCAGTGCTGCCAGATCGCGCGGCTTGCGGGCGCGGTGCTTCAGCCGCTCCCAGGCGTTTTCCGGATGCTGCTCATAAGTAGCTGGGGACGTCAGCGTCGACATCTCATCGGCGAGCCAGTGCAGGCGGCCGGAGCGCTCGAGCCGGGCGTGCAGGTAACGGTAGATATCGCGCAGATAGGTCACATCGGCGATCGCGTAGGCGATCTGCGCGTCGGAGAGCGGCCGGCGCGCCCAGTCGGTGAAGCGCGACGACTTGTCGATCGTCACTTTGCAGACCGACTGGACGAGCTCGCCATAGGAAACCTGGTCGCCGAAGCCGCAGACCATTGCCGCGACCTGCGTATCGAAGAGCGGCGCCGGAATGAGCTTGGCGAGGTGCCAGACGATCTCAATGTCCTGCCGCGCGGCGTGGAAGACCTTCGTCACGCCCGGGTTGGCCATCAGCTCGAAGAAAGGGGCGAGGTCGAGGCTCTCGGCCAGCGCATCGACGGCGACCGCCTCGTCGTCCGAGGCGAGCTGGATGACGCACACCTTCGGCCAGAACGTGGTCTCGCGTAAAAATTCGGTATCGACGGTGACAAAGGAATGGGCCGCAAGGCGATGGCAGACGGACAAAAGTTCGTCCGTCGAGGTGATGAGGCTCATGGAGGGGTCACATAGTGGAAAGGCGTGAGGCCCGCTAGCGGCCTCGCCTTGACAGGTCCGGCCTCGCATGCGGTTGTCCGCGCGCTCCGCGCCGGACCGCCCGCGCCTGCTTCCAATCCGAGAGGAAAATGCACCGCTACCGCACGCATACCTGTGGAGAATTGCGCGAGGGCGAGATCGGTGAGGTCGTGCGCCTCTCCGGCTGGTGCCACCGCGTCCGCGATCATGGCGGCGTGCTGTTCATCGATCTCCGCGACCATTACGGCATCACCCAATGCGTGGCCGACCCGGATTCGCCGGCCTTCAAGACCGCCGAGACCCTGCGCTCCGAATGGGTGGTGCGGGTCGATGGGCAAGTGCGAAAACGCCCGCCGGGCACCGAGAATCCCGAAATGCCGACCGGGCAGGTCGAGGTCTACGTAACCGAGATCGAGGTGCTCGGGCCGGCCGCCGAACTGCCGCTGCCGGTCGCCATCGATCAGCAATACCCGGAGGAGACGCGCCTCAAATATCGCTTCCTCGATCTGCGGCGGGACAAGCTCCACGCCAACATCATGCTGCGCGGGCAGGTGATCGAAAGCATTCGCCGGCGCATGCGCGACAAAGGCTTTTTCGAATTCCAGACGCCGATCCTGACCGCGTCGAGCCCGGAAGGCGCGCGCGACTATCTCGTGCCGTCGCGCTTGCATCCGGGGAAATTCTACGCGCTGCCGCAGGCGCCGCAGCAATTCAAGCAGCTGATCATGGCCGCCGGCTTCGACCGCTATTTCCAGATCGCGCCGTGCTTCCGCGACGAGGACGCGCGCGCCGACCGCTCGCCCGGCGAATTCTACCAGCTCGATATCGAGATGAGCTTCGTCACGCAGGAGGACGTGTTCAACGCGGTTGAGCCGGTTCTGCGCGGGGTTTTTGAAGAGTTCGGCGGCGGCAAGCTGGTGACGCCGAAATTCCCGCTGATTCCGTATCGCGAGGCGATGCTGAAATACGGCACTGACAAGCCGGATTTGCGCAACCCGCTCATCATTGCCGATGTCACGGCGGAATTTGCGCGCGACGACGTGACGTTCAACGCTTTCAAAAATGTCATCAAGTCAGGCGGCGTCGTGCGTGCCATTCCCGCGCCCGGCGCGGCGGCGCAGCCGCGCTCGTTCTTCGACAAGCTCAATGACTGGGCCCGCGGCGAAGGCGCGCCGGGGCTGGGATACATCGTGCTCGAAGAGGGCGATGAGATTGCGCACGAGGAGTGGGTTGCGATTTCCGGCCGCTTGTCGGCGATGAGCGAAGACGCGGATGCGACGACGCGTGAGCTCGCGCATCTGCGCCGTCTCGCCGGACGCGGCCCGATCGCCAAGTTCGTGCCGCGCGAAGTTCTGATCGAGATCGCGGTGAAGGCCGGGGTCAAGCCTGGCGACGCCGTGTTCTTCGCTTGCGACCAGGAGCTGAAGGCGGCAAAACTCGCCGGCGCGGCGCGCACGCGCATCGGCACGGAGCTCGGCTTCTCCAAACCGGGCGTATTCGAGTTCTGCTGGATCGTCGATTTCCCGATGTACGAGTGGAACGAGGACGAGAAGAAGATCGACTTCTCCCACAACCCGTTCTCGATGCCGCAGGGTGGCCTTGAGGCGCTCGAAACAAAGGACCTGCTCGACATTCTCGCCTTCCAATATGACATCGTCTGCAACGGCGTCGAACTGTCGTCCGGCGCGATCCGCAATCACCGCCCCGACATCATGAAGAAGGCATTCGAGATCGCCGGCTACGACGAGAGCGTTTTGCTGGAGCGTTTCGGCGGCATGTACCGCGCCTTTCAGTACGGGGCGCCGCCGCATGGCGGCATCGCGCCCGGCATCGATCGCATCGTGATGCTGCTCGCCGGCGAGGAAAACTTACGCGAGGTCGTGCTGTTCCCGATGAATCAGCGCGCCGAGGATTTGCTCATGGGCGCGCCGTCGCCAGTCTCCCCGAAGCAGCTGCGCGAGCTGCACATTCGCCTGAATTTGCCGGAGAAGGGCTGAGGCGGCGGCGCGCGCCGCTGGCGATGACACTCCGGCTTGGACGACGTTCCCCGACTATTCGGCCGGAAGCTTGCCGATGATGATTTCGACAGCAGAAAAATACGCCGCCAAATCATCGATGTCCTTGTCTGATAGATTGGCGACTACCAGCGACATCGCATCGTTCTTCCGCGCTCCCGATTTGAAGGCTTGGAGTTGTGCGGTGAGATAAGGCTCTATTTGTCCGGCAATGTTCGGCGCGTCAGGAACTTTCGAAAGCCCGTCGAGCCCATGACATGCTTGGCACATTTGTGCCTTCATGCGACCGGCCTTGACGTCACCGGCTGTACACGGCCCAGCGCCGATGGTGGCGGCAGCAAGCGACGTGAATATGAACGTGACCGGCCGCGTCACCTTGCTGCGCGACGGAATCACCGCATCGCCCTTCAGAGCGCGCGCGAGATGATTGGTGGCCCTGGTTTCAGGGCCACCAATCAGATCAGCGTCACTTTCCATCATACCAAATACGATAGAGCGCTCCGACGAGGTCATCCGATACGAGAAGCGAACCATCAGCCAGCTGCGCCACATCTACGGGGCGGCCCAAATAATAGCCGTTCTCGTTCCAGCCTTCGGCAAATGGCTCGGATTTTCCGGCGGCGTGTCCATCCTCCTTGAGGAACGTCACCATTACCCGCGCGCCGACCGGCACCGTACGATTCCAGGATCCATGCTGGGTCGAGAAAATCGCACCCTGATACTTCTTCGGAAACATGTTGCCCGTGTAGAAGATCAGACCGAGATCGGCCGCGTGAGCCGCTTGCTCCACCTCCGGAAAGATGACGTTCGCGGGCGGCGTGTCGTTCTTGTATTCGGTCGTGCGCGTCCGCCCGCCTCCATACCAGGGAAACCCGAAATCCTGACCGGCGGCAGTGATGCGATTCATCTCGCCCGGCGGCTGATCGTCGCCCATGCCGTCGACCTGATTGTCGTTGGTCCAGAGAGTCTTGTCCTTCGGATTGAAATCCATGCCGACGGGATTGCGCAATCCGGTCACGTAGACTTCGCGGTTCTTGCCGTCGCGGTCCATGCGAATGATGCCGCCAATACCCCATTTGCGGTATAGATCGAGCTTCTCCTTTGCCGGCACATTGTAGGGCTGGCCGAGCTGGATATAGAGCTTGTTGTCCGGACCGACGCGGCAGACACGCGCCGTGTGATTGTAGCTCTCTTCAGACTTCGGGATGAGTTCGCCCTCGGGAACGACGACGCCGGCGACAACATCCGGGCTCTCATAGAAAAACTCGGCGGCCGCATATTCAAGCACCCGGTTTTGCTCCGGGATGTAGAGAAAACCATCTTTCGAGAAGCATCCGCCGTTCGGGATTTTCTTCGGCAAAGTCGGTGCGAATTCCTTGACCTCCTCGCCGACGCCGCCGCGCGAACGATCGGTCACCACCCAGACCTTCGACTTGCGTGTTCCGACAAAGGTGGCCACCCCTTGCGGCCCGACGGCAATATGGCGTGCATCGGGGACAAGCGCGTAGAGCGAGATATGGAAGCCGTCGGGAAGTTTGATCTTCTTGAGGTTCTGCTTGACTTGCTCCGCTTTCGCGCCGGTCTGCGGGATTTCCGGCCAATCGATCGGAACTCCCGTCTGGTGCATGGCGCCGAGCGTTTCAAGCGCGCTCGAGCTTGGCCCGGGGGGCGCGGGCTGGGCGGCAGCTGGCCAGGCGGCCAGCGTCATTAGCGCTACACTTGCTTGCAGACGAAGCTTCATCGAGTCCTCCTGGAATACCGCCAATTCTGAGGGGCAAACGCCCGCCGTCGGCTAGGTGGATATCAAGGCGCCGCTGCGCACAATTGTCAAACGCTGCTGCAGACCAAACGTCCGCCAGTGTGAAACAATTGCGACAATTCGGTCTATATTCCACGCTTGGTCAGGCGCGCTAATCCGCGCTCGCCTGCACGTCCATCCGCTTCAAAAATGCCGCCGGATCCTGCGAGAATAACATAAAATCCGCCGCGCCAATGCCGTTCGGCGCATTCGCGGTGATGTGCAGTGTCGTCGGCTTCGCAATGAACTTCGATATCGCCGCGCCGATCGTACGGCCCGCGGGTGCATCGCCGAGCGAAGCCGGAATGCCGACCCCCGCCGCCGTCACCCATTCGCTGCGCACCGCATCGAGCGTGCGGCCGGAGCGTTTCGCCTCGTTGGCGATCACCCGATTGACGAGGCCTTGATCGGTGACGGTGATATCCAGGTTCTTCACTAATGTCGCCAGCGCGGCGGCTTGCGCCACCGCCGGCTCCGGCGCGAACAGGTCTTTGGAGACGTTGGTGAGCGTGCCTTTCAGTTTCAGCGCGCCCATGCCGTTTGCGGCGATCGAGACCTCATTCACCGCCAACTCTTGCGCGGACTGGTTCCACGCGACATCTATGCGCGAGCCGACATCGACGCGGGAATAGCCGAGGCCGGCGATCGTGCGCAGGGTGTCGTCTGGCGAGGTCGCCGACACGTCGAAGGACAGGCCGTCCATGCTGGTGGTGAGCGCCGTCGGCATGCCTTGGTAAAGATCGCTGCCGTGCATCTCGATTTTGTCGAGGCGCACCGCGTTGCGTCCGCTGCCGGCGACGATCGCGCCACCAGAACCCGCGCCGCGATATTCGAAGCCGTTGAGGCTGAATTCGCGCAAGTTCGGCATGAGCTCGCGCGGCTTCGCCTCGTCGAGGGGTTGCCCATTCGCCGCCGCTGCCGCCCTGAGCCGCGCGTGCGTCGCGCTCATGTCGAAACCGCGGAAGGCGACATTGGCGAAGCTGACGCGAATGCCATCCGACGTGTTGGTCGAAAATCCGGCGAAGGAAAATTCCTCGATCTTGGCATCGCCGACGCCGGTAAGTGTTATGCGGTCGAAATGCCCGTTGAACGGCTTTGCGTCGGACAGTCCCTTGAAGCCGATGTCGCGCATTTCGAAATTGCCGATATCGAAACTGTCGAGCGCATCGGCGCCCACGCCGGCCATGACCCGCTTCTCTTCCGGCGTAAGTTCATGCGACGGGCCGTTCTGCTTCGGCAACGAGGCGAGCGGAGTCGAAAACGGACGCGCCTTGATATTCGCGCCGGAAATGCGTCCGAAGGTGATCTCGAAATTTTCCTTTGGCGCGACGAAGCCGCCGCCGTCGAGAGAAAAGCTTTCGTAGAGAGGCGACTTTTGTTCGTCGGGACCGCGACTCGATGAAGCGATGCGGCCGGCGAGGACGAGATCGATATTGTGTGCGGCGAGCGCACCGAAATCGCCGGAAATTTTGCCGGATTTTTCATCGCTGAGCGCCATCGAGATGCTCTGCGCCGAAGCATCGGAGACGCGACCGGCATTGACTCCGCTCAGCACCAGATTGTGATAGGTGACCGTCTGACCCGGCGTGCCCGCCTTCAACTCGGCGACGATCTCCGGCGCGACGATGCGATCGGCCGTGATCGCGCGCAGCCGGTCGGGCAGGGGCTTCGGATCGTTCGCGTCGAACAGCTGACGCAGGTCGGCCGCCGTTAACGTGCTGCCGAAAACCTCGATTCCCCTGATTCGATAGAGCGCAAACCCGGCATCCATCGTCACGTTGTCAAGCGCGACGGAGGGCATCTGCGCGAAAGCAGAGCCGAACCTGCCGACCTGCGCACAAAATATCGCAGCAGCGAGCAGCAGCGCAAACCGGATCACACGCATGTCGGTTTCCCTCAGGCCTCTATGGCGAGCGCGTTCTGCAGCTTGGTAATGTCGGCGCGCGTCGGCAGCCCCTTTTCGTTGCCGAGATACTGAATCTTGAATGCCGAAGCGGCGCTCGCGAACTCAAAATGCTCGCGCCATGGTGCATCGGGATGATCGAGATAGGATGCAACATAGGCGCCATGGAACACGTCGCCGGCGCCCGACGTGTCGACGACTGCTTCGCGCGGCACCGGCAGGGCCGGCAAGCGCGAGACCTTGCCGCTCTCGTCGTACCAGAGCAGACCGCGCTCGCCTTCGGTAATGCCGCCGATCCTGCAGCCCTTCGATTTCAGGAAATCGAGCATCTGCGTCGCCGACAATTCCATCTGCTCACAAAGCCGCTCGGCGACGATCGCCACATCGATATATTCGAGCAATTCCCCAGTATTGGTGCGCACGCCGCCGCCGTCGAGCGAGGTCAAGATGCCGCGCGCGCGGCATTCCCTGGCATAGTAGATAGCCGCGTCGGCCTGATGTCCGTCGAGATGCAGGACGCGGCAACCCCTAAGATCGAGGCGCGGGAAATCGCTCAAGAAGACTTCGTCGCGGGCGCGCAGGATGGCGCGCTTGCCCTCGTGCGGCAGGATGAAGGACAGCGACGAGCGCCGGACTTCGCGCGTGTGCAGGGCGACACGGTAGCGCGCCGCCATCTCGATGAACATGCGGCCGAGCCAGTCGTCGGCACAGGTCGTGATCAGGTCGGGCCGGTGGCCGAGCTTGGCACAGGCGAAGGCGGCGGTCACCGCATTGCCGCCGAACGAGACGGCATAGTCCTCGGCGACGGCCTTCTCGTCGCCGCTCGGCATGCCGCCGGTCTGCACGGTCACATCGATGTAGGAATGGCCGATGAAGAGCGCTTCCATTCGGCCCCTTTAGCGTGCGCCGCCGGCCTTCGTCCATTTGCGGCCGGTCATGATGGGCTGGTCAGACCGTAAAGCTCGCGCCGCAGCCGCAGGACGCCTTCACATTCGGATTGTCGATCTTGAAGGATTGCCCGATCAGGTCGTCGACGAAGTCGATCCGCGTGCCGCGCAGGAAATCCAGCGACACCGAATCGACGAGCACCACCGCGCCTTCCTTCTCGATCACCAGGTCTTCCGGCTCGCGCTCCTGGGTGACATCGAAAGCGTACTGGAAACCGGAGCAGCCGCCGCCATTGACCGCGACGCGGAGCGCCGAGCCCGGCGCCTCCTTGGCAAGGATGGCGGCGACGCGGCGGGCGGCGCGGTCGGTCACCTCGACAGGGGAAAGGGCAGAGGTTTCGCTCATGAGGCTCTCTGGCCGGCGCTCATCCGCAGCGCAGGCGCTTGATTTTCAAGGTACGGCAAAGATATGCCCGCAAACCCCGGCTTTCAATCCGTGCTTCCTCCCGGCCCGACCTACAGACGCGCGCCCTATGCGGCGAACCCCAAGGCGGGCCGCGGCCGGTTCTTTGCCGAGCCGCCTTCGACGACCCGCACCGATTTTCAGCGCGACCGCGACCGCATCCTGCACTCGACGGCATTTCGCCGCCTCGCCAACAAGACGCAAGTCTTCGTCCTCGTTGAAGGCGACGCCTATCGCACCCGGCTGACGCACACGATCGAGGTCGGGCAGATCGCCCGCGCGCTCGCCCGGGCGCTCGGGCTCGACGACGATCTCGCCGAGGCGCTGGCGCTCGCCCACGATCTCGGTCACCCGCCTTTCGGCCATACCGGCGAGGACGCGCTCGCCCAGGTGATGGCGCCTTACGGCGGATTCGACCACAACGCCCAGGCGCTGCGGATCGTCACGAGTCTCGAGCGGCGGTATGCCGGCTTCGACGGGCTCAATCTGACCTGGGACAGTGTGGAGGGTCTAGTCAAGCATAACGGCCCCCTGCGCGCGGAGGGCGGGAGTCCGATTCCCGCGCCGATCGCGGAATTCGATGCGGTGTGGCCGCTCGATCTTCACAAATATCCTAGCGCCGAGGCGCAGGCGGCAGCACTCGCCGACGACATCGCCTATAACGGACACGACCTCGATGACGGCCTCCGCGCCGGACTGTTCTCGCTGGATCAGGCGAAGGCAATTCCGTTCATCGCGGGCGTGCTCGCCGAGGTCGAGACTTCGTATCGCGGCCTTGAGGAAACCCGCCGCACCCACGAGCTAGTTCGGCGCGTCATCACGCGCTTCGTCGAGGATGCGATCGCCGAATCGGCGCGCAGGATCGAAGCGCTCTCTCCGTCCAGCATAGATATGATCCGCGCTGCGGGGCAGCCGGTCGTCGCCTTCTCAAAGCCGATGCAAGCGGCGGTGCGAGAGGTTAAAAGCTTCCTCTTCGCGCACATGTATCGCGCGCCGCAGGTCCTGCCGGCTCGCGATGAAGCCACACGCGTGGTGACCCGATTGTTCGGAAAGCTCATGGCCGAACCCGAACGCATGCCCCCGGATTGGGTTCTGCAGGCCGGCGCCGCGCAAACCGAAGCGAAGCGGGCGCGCGTCATCGCCGACTACATCGCCGGAATGACCGACCGCTATGCGGTGACGCTCTACCGCCGCTTCTTTGACGATCCCATCGATCTGCGCTAGCGCCGCCCCATGAACATTTTCGCCGAATTTCACGCGCGCATCGATCGGCATATCGATGCAATCGCCGCGTCGGGTCGATTGCCGGCGGATATCGACAAGACGCGCTTCGTCGTCGAGCCGCCGCGCGATCCGAGCCACGGCGATCTCGCCTCGAATGTCGCGATGGTGCTCGCCAAGGAAGGCAAGGCGCGTTTCGCCAATCCGCGTCAGCTTGCAATGGAAATTGCCGGTCTGCTTGCCGAAGAAGCGGATGTCGACACGGCCGAAGTCGCCGGGCCCGGTTTCCTCAACATTCGACTGAAACCCGACGTTTTCATCGCGGTTCTTCGTGAGGTGTTGGCGCTCGGGGCGGATTTCGGCCGCGCACCGGCCGACCGGGCAGGACGCGTCGCGGACAAAGTCAATGTCGAATATGTTTCGGCAAATCCGACCGGGCCCATGCACGTTGGCCACGGACGCGGTGCCGTCTTCGGCGATGCTCTCGCCAATCTGCTTGCTTTCGCGGGACACGAGGTCGCGCGCGAATATTACATCAACGACGCCGGCGCGCAGGTCGATGTACTCGCGCGCTCCGCATATCTGCGCTACCGCGAGGCGCTCGGCGAAAATATTGGCGACATCCCGCAGGGTCTTTATCCCGGCGATTATCTGAAACCTGTTGGCGCGGCGCTGGCGAAAAAATTCGGACGCGCGCTTCTCGATAAACCCGAAGAAGAATGGCTCGAGCCGGTGCGCGAAGCCGCGATCGACGCGATGATGGACATGATCCGCGACGATCTCGCCGCGCTCAACATCAGACACGACGTATTCTTTTCCGAGCGCTCCCTCAGGCATGGCGGACGCGATCTTGTCGCCGAAGCCATCGAGGAATTGCGCGCGCGTGGCCTCGTCTATGAAGGCCGCCTGGCGCCGCCGAAGGGCGCGCCATCGGAGGATTGGGAAGACCACGAGCAGACGTTGTTCCGCTCGACCGAGTTCGGCGACGATGTCGATCGGCCGCTGAAGAAATCCGACGGCAGCTATACTTATTTTGCCTCGGATATCGCCTATCACAAATCCAAGATCGATCGTGGCTTCTTGAACCTGATCGATGTCTGGGGCGCCGATCACGGCGGCTATGTTAAGCGCATGCGTGCCGCCGTCGCGGCGCTGTCGCGGGGTAGGGCTGAGCTCGACGTAAAACTCTGCCAGCTCGTGCAGCTGATGCGCGCCGGCGAGCCGGTGAAGATGTCGAAACGGTCGGGCGATTTCGTCACGCTGCGCGAAGTCGTCGACGAAGTTGGCGTCGATGCGGTGCGTTTCATGATGCTGTTCCGCAAGAACGAAGCGCCGCTCGAATTCGATCTGGCCAAAGTGATCGAGCAGTCGAAGGACAATCCGGTCTTTTATGTCCAGTATGCCCACGCCCGGACTAAGTCCGTGTTTCGCCAAGCTTCGGCCGCTTTCCAGGACATGGATTTATCGCCTGCCGCGCTGGCTCGCGCCGATCTGGCGCGGCTTACGGATGATGGCGAAATTGGCCTCATCAAACTCATTGCGCAGTATCCGCGCGTGATCGAGTCCGCGGCATTTGCGCATGAACCGCACCGGGTCGCATTTTACCTGCACGATCTCGCGGCTTTGTTTCATTCTCACTGGAACCGAGGCAAAGATCAGCCACAATTACGCTTTCTTAATGAGAAAGAGAGAGATTTGTCGAACGCCAGACTGGCCTTGGTCTGCTCGTTAACTTCGGTACTGGCGTCGGGCCTGAATGTTCTTGGTGTGAATGCCCCGGATGAAATGCGCTGATTGCCTGACGGCGGATAAAGCTGAAGTCCCCGGTGCTGCGTCGCCTCGCGAGGTGGAAAATGGGTGAGTCTGGAAACAAGCTTCGCTCTGAAATTGACGTCACCGAATTCGAGCGGCGCCTGCGCGCTCCGGCGCCTGCGGCGACCTACGACGATCCGCTCGCCGAGCTCGCCCGTCTCGTCGACGGCAAGAACCTTTCCGGCGATGCCGATCCCTTCCGCGCCCTTTTTGCCCAGCCGCGCAAAGCGCCGGCCCGTCCGGCCCCTCCCGCCGCTTCGCTTGGCCGCGAACACGCCTTTTTCGCCGATCTCCGCGGCTCGCTCGACGGCCAGCACGGGTCCGACCTGCCGCCGGATGTCATTCCAAGCCATGCCCCTCCAGTGGCGGCACCGGAAACGCTCCAGGCAGAAAGCGAATATGCCGATCCAGCCGCTTGGGAGCAGCAGGCTGCCGAGCAGGTACCGGCCGCCCGCCGCTCGCGTCGTCCGCTTTATGCCATGGGCGCAATCATTTGCGCCGGTCTCGTCGGTATCGGCGCGAGCTTTGCGATGCGGAGCAAGGTGCCGGGCTCAACGGAGCTTGCGCTCGTTAAGGCCCCGGTCGGACCGGTAAAAGTCCAGCCGCAGAATCCGGGCGGCGTCGATGTTCCGAATCAGAGCGCCTCGATCCTGGATCGTTCGGCCGGTGCGCCGGTCAGCAAGGTTGTCAGCCGCGAAGAGCAGCCGGTCGACCTCGACCAGCAGGTCAAGCAGATGCGGGTCATTACGCTCGGCGGGCCGAAGGACGGTTCCGTTTCGAGCGTGAGCGGTCAAGGTGCCGCTTCCGTGCCGGTTCCGCCGCCGCCCGCTGCGAGCGTTTCGACCAGCAATAACGGCTTCCCCGAGCCGAAGCGCGTGAAGACGGTCTCGGTCCGTCCGGACGGTTCGCTGATTGTGGCGGATGCCTCGCCGACTGCCACCGCCTATGCCGATCCGATCGCCGCGATTGCTGCCGGCCGGCCCACGCCGACGGCGCCTGGCGCTGACAGCGCGATGCCGAAGAGCGCCACCCCCAAAACCACCGCGCGGGTTGCCACCACTCCGAAGACCGAGCCGGCCGCGCCTGTCGCCGGCGAGCAGCCGGCCGCGACAACGCCGCCGCCTGCGAAGCCAAGGGTTGCGGCCGCGCCGAAGCCGGTCAAAGTCGCCTCCGCGCAGGAGAACAGCACTGGCGATGCGGCCCCCGCGACGACGGCTTCTACCGGCGGCGGCTTTGCGGTCCAGCTTGCCGCGCCGGCCACGGAGCAGGACGCACGTAGTGCATCGGCCAAGCTCGCAGCCAAGTTCGCCGAGCCGCTCGGCGGCCGCCGCCCGATCGTGGTGAAAGCGGAAGTGGGCGATAAGTCGATTTATCGCGTGCGTGTGAGCAGCCTATCGCGCGAAGAAGCCGTGTCTCTTTGCGAGAAGGTGAAGGCCGAGGGCGGCACCTGCTTCGTCGCCAAGAACTGATCTGAGCCAGGATTTAGACGATGCCGGTCTTGGCCTTCGTTTGCGGATGCGCGGGGCTGAGCCTTACAGCCTGGGAAAAAAGCTTCTTCCGCGAGGCGCAGCCCTGGGGTCTGATCCTTTTCAAGCGCAATGTCGATAATCCGGCGCAACTCTCTGAGCTGACAGCTTCTTTTCGAAATGCCGTTGGACGCGGCAATGCGCCCGTCTTCATCGATCAGGAAGGTGGTCGGGTGCAGCGGCTCGGCCCACCGCACTGGCCGCTCTATCCGTCCGGGGCGAGCTATCTTGCGACCGCTGGAGACGTGGAAGGCGCGGAAAAACTCGTGCGCCTCACCGCGGAACTCATCGCCAGCGATCTTCTCGCGGTCGGCATCACTGTCGATTGTCTGCCGGTCCTCGACGTCACTTATCCCGAGAGCCACAAGGTGATTGGCGATCGCTCTTATGGGCGCGACCCCGCTGCTGTTGCGCGCCTCGGCCGGGCCGCCGCCGATGGGCTTCTGGCCGCGGGCGTCCTGCCCGTCATGAAACACTTGCCGGGTCATGGTCGCGCGCAGAGCGACAGCCACCTCGAACTGCCGGTCGTGGATGTGCCGGTCCGCGAGCTGGAAAGTTCGGACTTCGCCCCCTTCATCGTCAATGCCGACCTGCCGATCGGCATGAGTGCTCATGTCGTTTATCCCGCGCTCGATCCGGAGCGCCCGGCGACCATTTCGCCAAAGATCATCGGCGAGATCATCCGCGGAAAGATCGGCTTCGATGGCCTGTTGCTAAGCGACGATCTTTCCATGCAGGCGCTATCCGGCACGCTGCCCGAACGCGCGACAGCCGCGCTTAGGGCCGGGATCGATGTGGTCCTCCACTGCAACGGCAATCCGGACGAAATGGAGACCGTCGCGAAAGTGACGCCGCCGCTTGCCGGCCGGGCTCTCGAACGCGCCGAAGCGGCGCTCGGCCGCCTGCAGCCGCCGGCAAATTTCGATTCCGTGGACGCGCGGGCACGCCTAAACTGCGCCCTTGCGATGGCCGGCTGAAAAGACCACTTTCCGCCGCTCTGAAGGCTCACAATACTTGGTGAGTGATTCGGGCGGAGAGGATGGCCGAAGAACTACCCTTCGAAGGCGAGACCGTTGAGCGGGCCGAGAGCGAGCCCGCTTTCTTCGTCGACCTCGACGGCTTCGAGGGCCCGCTCGACCTTCTCCTGGAGCTGGCGCGGCGGCAGAAAGTCGACCTTCACCGCATTTCCGTGCTGGCGCTTGCCGAGCAATATCTCGAATTCATCGAAGCGGTCCGCCGCGTCCGGCTGGAACTTGCTGCAGATTACCTCGTCATGGCGGCCTGGCTCGCCTACCTGAAATCGCGATTGCTCCTGCCCGAGCCGCCCAAGGGCGAGGACGCCGACGCCGCCGATCTTGCCAATGCGCTTGCCATGCGTCTGCGCCGGCTCGAGGCGATCCGCGCGGCGGCGGAAAAACTCGTCAACCGGCCGCGGCTCGGCCGCGATATCTTCGCCCGCGGCGAGCCCGAAGGCATCCAGACGATCGTCTCGACGCAATGGCAGGCGAGCCTTTACGACCTGCTTTCGGCTTATGCCAGCCAACGCCAAAAACGCGCACTCGCGCATGTCACCGTGCGCCAGCGGGTCGTCTGGTCGCTCGGCGAGGCGCGCGAAGCGCTGGAGCGCATCGTCGGACGGGCGCTCGATTGGACCGTGCTCGACGATTATCTGTTCGAATACTGCGTGAGCCCCGAAATGGCGCGCACCGTGCGCGCCTCCGCCTTCTCCGCCTCGCTCGAAATGGTGCGTGAGGGCGAACTCGATCTGCGCCAGGAGCGGCCGTTCGCGCCGCTTTGGATACGCAAACGGCGCCAGGCCGAGCGCCCGGCGCTTTCCGTAGTGATCTAGGGAGCAATCGGTGGCCGACGTCATCCGCATGTTCAGCTTCGAGGAGGAGCGCGACGATGCCGCGCGCGCCGAAGCGGAGGAAAAATTGCGCGAGGCAACACGCATCGCTGAGGCGCTGCTCTTTGCGGCCAGCGAGCCGATGGACGAGGGTGAGATCGCCCGCCGCCTTGCTGAGGGAACCGATCTCAATGCTGTGATGGCGCGGCTCAAGGAAGACTATGCGCATCGTGGCATCAATCTCGTCCGGGTCGGGCGCAAATGGCTGTTCCGCACCGCCTCCGATCTCGGTTGGATTCTGTCGCGCGAAAAGACCGACGAAAAGAAGCTCTCGCGCGCGGCTTTGGAGACGCTTGCCATCATCGCTTATCACCAGCCGGTGACGCGCCACGAAATCGAGGACGTTCGCGGCGTCGCGATTTCCAAAGGCACGCTCGACGTGCTGCTCGAGACCGGATGGGTGCGGTTGCGTGGCCGCCGCCGCGCGCCGGGCCGGCCGATCACTTACGGCACGACCGAGCAGTTCCTGCTGCATTTCGGTTTAGAGCAGATCGGTGATCTGCCTGGCCTCGAAGAGCTGAAAGGCGCCGGGCTGTTCGACGGCCGCCTGCCGCAGGGCTTTGGCGTGCCGCAGCCGAGCGATGCTCTGGAGCTGCGCGAGGACGAGGATCCGCTGGAAGCCGACGCGCAGGAGCTCGATTTAGCCGACGCGCAGGAAGACGACGCGTCCGACGAGAGCGAGCGCGATCCCGAGCTCGAGTCCTAGGAAAACCAGAGCAGGACGAGCGCGATCAGCGCCGGCATGGCCTGCACGGCAAAGATTTTCGGACTGACGGAATAACCGCCATAGGCGCCTGCTGCGACAACGCAGATCAAAAAGAACATCTCAATGTGCAGGCCGGCGCGCGGCTCGGGATAGAGGAAGCCGAAGATCAGGCCGGCGGCGAGGAAGCCGTTGTAGAGACCCTGGTTCGCGGCGAGAATGGCCGAATCCCGCGCCCTTTCCAAGCTCTGTCCGAAGGTGCGAAGCCCCAGCGGCGTCGTCCAGAGAAACATTTCCAGGATGAGAAACCAGACATGTTCGAGCGCAACGAGCGCGACCAGGATTTGCGCGATCAGCCGCATGATGTCTTCCTTCGGAAACAATCGCTAGGGAGCAATCCATGCTGATCGTAACAGGTAGTCTCGTCGCGCGCGAAAATACTTTTGAGGAATTGCGCGCCCAAGCGCTCGAACACGTCCGCCGCTCGCGCAAGGAGCCCGGCTGTCTCTCGCATGCGGTGCATGTCGACTGCGAAAATTCGCTGCGTCTCGTCTTCGTCGAAGAATGGGAGAACCGGGAGGCGTTGCGCGCGCATTTCGCCGTGCCGGAATCGCGCGGCTTCGTCAAAGCGGCGCGAACGCTGGCGGCGGAGGCGAGCCCGATTTCGATTTTCGAGGCCGAAAAGATAGAGAATCTGTAGTTACTGCCCGCGTTTAGCGCGCGTCGCGAAGCGCACCGCCTCTTCCGCGGCGCGGAACAGACCCTTTGCTTTGTTCACGCATTCGCGGTGCTCGTAGGCGGGATCCGAATCGTAGACGATCCCGGCGCCGGCCTGCACATGCATCTTGCCGTCTTTGACGATCGACGTGCGTAAAACAATGCAGGTGTCCATCTCGCCTGAGGCGCCGAAATAACCGATGCAGCCGCCGTAAGGGCCGCGTTTGTCGATTTCGAGCTCGTCGATGATTTCCATCGCTCGCACTTTCGGTGCGCCGGAAACCGTGCCGGCGGGAAAACCCGCCGCCAACGCGTCGATGACATCGAAGCGCTGATCGAGCTTGCCCTCGACGTTCGAGACAATGTGCATCACGTGGCTGTAGCGCTCGATCGCGAATTGCTCTGTCACATTGACCGTGCCGATCTCGGCGACGCGGCCGACATCGTTGCGGCCGAGATCGAGCAGCATCAGATGCTCGGCGCATTCCTTCTCGTCGGCGAGAAGGTCGGCGGCGAGGCCCTCGTCTTCGGCGGCCGTCGCGCCGCGCCAGCGCGTGCCGGCGATCGGACGAATGGTCACCTTGCCGTTGCGCACGCGCACCAGAATTTCCGGGCTTGAGCAGACGATCTGAAAGCCGCCGAAATCGAGATAGCAGAGGAACGGCGCCGGATTGACGCGCCGTAACGCGCGATAAAGCGCGAAGGCTGGCAGCGTGAATGCCGACGTGAAGCGCTGCGACAGCACGACCTGAAAAATATCGCCGGCGCGGACGTATTCCTTAGCGCGCTCGACCATGTCGAGAAAACGCGGCTCGGGCGTGTTCGACACCGGCTCATGCGCGAGCAGCATCGGATCGGCGGTGCCGGGATGGGCCAGCGGTCCTTCCAGAACCTGCACGATGTGTTCCAGGCGCTCGATCGCCGCATCGTAAGCGGCGCGCGCGCTGGCACCAGAGCGGGGCCGCACCGGCGTGACGACGCAGAGCTCGTCCTTCACCGAGTCGAACACCGCCATGATCGTCGGGCGGACCATGATCGCATCCGGGACGCCGATCGGATCGGCTTTCGCGGGAGCAAGTCGCTCCATCTCGCGCACCATGTCGTAGCCGAGATAGCCGAACACGCCGGCCGCCATCGGCGGCAAGCTTGCATCTTGCGTGATCGTGGATTCGCGCACGAGCGCGCGCAAGGAGTCGAGCGGCTTCGCCGCGCAGGGCTCGAACCCACCGGGGTCGGTGAGTGCGCGCCGGTTGATTTCGGCGCGTCCATTATCCGCGCGCCAGATGAGATCGGGATCGAGTCCGATCATCGAGTAGCGGCCGCGCGTCGTGCCGCCTTCGACCGATTCGAGCAGGAAGCAATTGCCGTTGCGTCCGGCGGAAAGTTTCAGAAAAGCCGAAACCGGCGTCTCAAGATCGGCGATGAGCCGCGTCGCGACAAGGCTCGGTTCACCGCGTGCATAGGCCGCCGCAAACGCATCGAACGGCGGCTCGAACATGTTCAGAAGCCTTGATCGCCACCGCCGGTAGCGGCCTGCAGCGCGCCGGGATTGACCGAGACGCCGTAATCGTTCTGCAGCCGCCGCACATATTCCGCGATCAGGTCTTGTTCGAGCCCGCTCTTCAGCTGCTCGGCGATCTGCTTTGAATCCGGTTTATCCGGATCGTAGGGCTGCACGACGCTGTCAAGCACGTGGAAGACCATGCGGCTGTTGCCTTCCGCCGCTGCCTGTCCGGCACCTCCGGTCGACACGTTGAAAATCTGCACGATCGCCGCCGGCGTGAAGCCGGGTGCACCCGACCGCTTCACCTCGTTGGAATGCTGCACTTGCAACGAGGCGGCGCCCGCGAGCGTCTCGAAATTCGCGCCGCCCTGCAGCTCCTTCACCATGTCGGTGGCTTTCTGCGACAGGATGCGCTGCGTCTCGTCGTTGCGCCAGGCGGCTTCGACTTCCGGCCTCACCTCTTCGAGCTTGCGCTCGTGCGCCGGATCGATACCCGCCACCTCGAACCAGACATAACCGCCATCCGGCGTGTTCACCGTGTCATTGTCGACACCGATATCGGAAGCGAACGCCGCCTTGAGAAGATCCGGCCCTGCGACGAGCCCTTCGACCATTTTGCCGTTCTTGTCACGCCCGGTCGCGTCGATCGCCTCGATCGTGTGTGCTTCAAGGCCGACGGACTTCGCCGCCTCGCCCAGCGATTTGCCGGCGCTGCGCTGATCCTCGATCGCGTCATGCAGCTTCTGCACCTGGCTTTTTGCGCGTTGTGCGGCGATTTCCTTCTTCAGATCGGCGCTGACGTCGGCAAACGGCTTTGTGCTGCCGGGCTCGATTTTGGTGACGCGCAGAATGGCGTAGCCGAAGGCGGTCTTTACCGGCTGGCTGACCTCGCTCTCGGCTAAGCCGAAGGCGGCGGAGGCGAGCGCCGGATCGGCGATATCGCCCTTCGTCAGAAGCCCGAGGTCGAAATCCTTTTGGGTCAACTTGCGATCGGCTGCGATCGATTCGAAGGTCGCGCCGGACTTGAGTTTCGCGCTCGCCTCCGCCGCACTGGCTTCGTCGGGAAAGATGATCTGCTGCACGTCGCGGCGTTCCGGCGTCGAGAAACGCGCCGCCTTTACTTCCTCATAGAATTTCTGCGCGTCGGCGTCGGAAATGCTTTCCGGGTTCACCGCCCTCGATGGCGTGACGGGGAGCGTCACCAGCCGGCGATATTCCGGCGCGCGGAACGTCTGCTTGTGCTCGTCATAGTATTTCTGCAGCACCTCCTGTGACGGCGCGGCTATCTCGCTGGCCGCGCTCGGCGGCAGCACGACGTAATCGACGCTGCGCGTCTCGTTGCGGTAGCGGTTGATTGCCTCCAGCATCGCCTGCGGCACGGCGATATTGCCGGCGACTGCCTGTAGGATTTCCTGGCGCAGGTAAGACTGGCGCTGTTCGTTGATGAAGGCGCGCTCCGAATAGCCGTAATTGCGCAGGACGTCGTTGAAGCGGGCGCGGTCGAACTGACCGTTCGGGCCTTTGAATGAGGGATCGCTGAAAATCGTCTTGGCGATGTCCTCGTCGCCCATGGCGAGGCCGAGCTGGCGCGCCTTCTGATCGAGCGCGGCGTCGGTCACGAGCCGGCTCAGCACCTCGCGGTCGAGACCGATCGCGCGGGCTTCCTCGTTGGTGATGGCGCGCCGGGCCCGGCGCTGCAGCTGCTGCAGCTCGTTCTGGTAGGCGGTGCGGTAATCCTGGGTGGAAATGTCGATGGAGCCCACCTGCGCGAGCTTGCTCGAGCCGAAGCCGCGAAAAATGTCGCCGATGCCCCAGATTGCAAAGCTCACGACGATGAAGCCCATGACGATCGCGAGGATCGCCCGTCCGTACCAGCTCTGAGAGGCAGTGCGCAGTCCCTGCAGCATGTCCTTGGAGTCCGCGAGAAAAGTGAGCGCCGGACTAGCGGAAACGGCCTGGGCTGGCAACGCGAGTGTTGACGCTCGCGACGGCGTTGACATGCGATAAACATGCGCCCATGCTGCTCGCATGGACGTGATGATTCAAATCCGCAATGTGCCGGAGGCGTTGCATCGCCGGCTCAAATCCCGCGCCGCCTTGGCCGGGATGTCGCTATCGGATTATCTGCTGAGTGAGATTCGTCAGGTGGCGGAGCGTCCGACGATCGATGAATTGCGGGCGCGCTTGCGCGGGCGCGCGGAAACGACTCCGTCTATATCGCCCGCCGACGCGGTTCGGGCCGAGCGCGACTGCGCGTGATCGTCGTCGACGCTTCAGCCATGCTCGAAGCGCTTCTCCGCACGCCTGCGGCTAGGGACATGGAAGATCGGCTGTTCGCCCCTGGCCGCACGCTTCACGCTCCGCATCTCGTCGATGTGGAAGTCGCACAGGTGATCCGGCGCTCCGCGGCGAATGGCGAAATCGATGGCGAGCGCGGCCGCATGGCTCTGGCCGATCTGGCGGATTTTCCGCTGCGGCGGTACCCGCACGATTTTCTCTTGTCGCGCATTTGGGATTTGCGGAACAATCTGACGGCCTATGACGCCGCCTATGTTGCGCTGGCGGAGGCGCTCGACGCGCCACTGTTGACGCGCGACAGACGTTTGGCCGCCGCTGCCGGCCACCGCGCGCAAGTCGAGTTGGTATGACCGGCAGCGCGCCGGCGGGCCGATAGGCACGCTCGGCTGCCTCTGCTAAGCGGGCCGCATGACCATACGAGAAAAGCCGCTTGTCGCGGGAAACTGGAAGATGAACGGCATGCGCGCGAGCCTCGCCGAGATCGCCGCGATCCGCGATGCCGTCCGGCAGGGCGGGGCAGGGCGCGCCGAGGTGCTTATCTGTCCGCCGGCAACGCTGATCGCCGCGGCGGCGGACCTCTGCAGGGGCTCGGCCGTCGCCATCGGCGCGCAGGATTGTCACGCGAATGCGAGCGGCGCGCATACCGGCGACATTTCGGCTGAGATGCTCGGGGATGCTGGGGCGGCGTACATTATTGTCGGCCATTCCGAACGCCGCGCCGACCACGGCGAGAGCGACGACGTGGTGCGCGCCAAGGCGGAAGCCGTGCTGCGGGCAGGGCTGACGCCGATCATCTGCGTCGGCGAGACGAAGGTGCAGCGCGAGGCGGGCGAGATGCTGCCGGTCGTCAGCGGCCAGCTCGATGGCTCAGTGCCGCATGGTGTGGCCGGCGAGCGGCTGGCCATCGCCTATGAGCCGGTCTGGGCGATCGGTACCGGATTGACACCCAGCGCGGCCGATGTGGAGGAGGTGCACGGATTCGTCCGCCGGCATCTTGCCGGGATTGTCGCGAGCGGCGCGCAAAAAGTGCGCATTCTCTATGGCGGCTCGGTGAAGCCGAGCAACGCCGCCGAGTTGATAAGCGTGGACGACGTCGACGGCGCGCTGGTCGGCGGCGCCAGTTTGAAGGCCGCAGAGTTTATGGGGATTGCGGGGACGTATCGCTAGACAAAGCCAGGAGTCATCACTGAAGCGGACTTGATAATCCTCGATGGAGGAGCATCCTAAGCCACGCTACCGGGAGTAGAGTGGATGCCGTGTTATATTCGAAACTCCGTTAGTGCGGGACCCTTTCGCTTCAATTTCTCGAAGGGCGGAGTTGGTGTCTCTGTTGGCGTGAAAGGGCTTCGCGTCGGGACCGGGCCTCGCGGCCACTACGTGCAGGGTGCGGTGAGAGATTTGAACGACCTGGAAACGGAATGCGGGTGCTACGCACCTGATTAGAAACAAGCCTACTGCGTTGAAGTACAAGCTACATAGAGGAATCAAGAGCAATCTGACGAGAATACCTGGAATACGCTAATAAGAAAGGAGGCCCAGATCGCAGATTTAATAATAATTCAGATTCCCGTCTGCTTATATTGAGGCTATGCACCTCACCAGCGCCAGCGGCTTAAACGAGCTTCTAGAATTTTCGCGCGTTGGTGTTTGTGAACGTCCATTACGGCGCTGAATGTCTTCCTCGTCAAATGGGCATAAGCACGCCGTTGGCCATTGGCGCCGCTTGATTGAATGGTAATCAAGACGGCGTGTTAGGAGTCCGCGGGTCATCACCATTCCATAGCGCGAGTTCGTCTTCGGGAAGCGGTTCGAAGAACTACGGCCCGACCTTAAACCGACCCTTGTAGGCACCGAAAACCCGCTCCTTCTGCGGCGCTGCTTGAGGCGAGGCAACCGCGACAATTTTTGCGACCGGCTGCCCGTCACGCGTGATCGCGACGTCCTCCCCGCGCTCGGCAGCTTGAATAAGCTCCGGCAACTTTGCCGCGGCTTCGGCCAAATCGATGTGCATCAAGCCTCCGATCCGGCAGATTATCACATTCGGGTTGCGGTCTTCCCGACCCTTCCCCCCTCGGCTTGCGTCGTGTAAGACGCCGCCCATATCAGCCGCGGGGCGAAAGCCCGGCTCTCGGACCAGCTCATGCAGACAGTTCTCATCGTCATCCACCTCATGGTGGTGATCGGCCTCATCGTGACCGTGCTCCTCCAGCGCTCGGAGGGCGGCGCCCTCGGTATCGGCGGCGGCGGGGGCACCGGCGGCCTGTTCACCGGCCGCGGCCAAGCCAATGTGCTGACCCGCGCGACCGCCATCCTGGCGGCGATCTTCTTTGCGACCAGCATCGCGCTCACCGTCATGGCGAGCTACGGCCGCGCGCCGAAATCGATTTTCGAGGGCGTCAATCCGCCGACTGCGCCGGCCGGCCAGCAGCCCGCCTCCGGCGGCGGCGTGCTCGATCAGCTGAAGCAGCTGCAGCAATCGCCGGCCGCGCCCCCCGCCGCCCCGGCGGCACCGGAGCCGCCGCGCTCGCAATAACCCGAAAAGGGCCGGTTCGCCGGCCCTTTTCATTTGGAAAAGGCTTCGCTTGTGGAGTGCCCTCGTCGGCCCCTCCCCAAGCGCGTTCGAAGAGGTTAAGTCTCGGCTCCCATGGCGCGGTACATTTTCATCACCGGCGGCGTGGTGTCTTCGCTCGGCAAGGGGCTCGCGGCCGCAGCCCTCGGGGCGCTTCTTCAGGCCAGAGGCTATACGGTCCGGCTGCGTAAGCTCGACCCCTATCTCAATGTCGATCCCGGCACGATGAGCCCCTATCAGCATGGGGAAGTCTTCGTCACCGACGATGGCGCCGAGACCGATCTTGACCTCGGCCATTACGAGCGCTTCACCGGCCGCCCGGCGCGCAAGGACGACAACATCACGACCGGGCGCATCTACCAGGAGATCATCGCCAAGGAGCGGCGCGGCGATTATCTCGGCGCGACCGTGCAGGTCATTCCGCACGTCACCAACGCCATCAAGGAGTTCGTCCTTGAAGGCAATGAGGGCAGCGACTTCGTTCTGATCGAGATCGGCGGCACGGTCGGCGACATAGAGGGCCTGCCGTTCTTCGAGGCGATCCGCCAGCTCGGCAACGACCTGCCGCGCGGGCATTGCGTTTATATCCACCTCACGCTGCTACCGTTCATCCCCAGCGCCGGCGAGCTCAAGACCAAACCGACGCAGCACTCGGTGAAGGAGCTGCGTTCGATCGGCATCCAGCCGGATATTTTGCTCTGCCGCACCGATCGGCCCATTCCGCCGGACGAGCGGCGCAAGCTCGGCCTGTTCTGCAACGTACGTGAAAGCGCCGTCATCGAGGCGCGCGACGTCGATTCGATCTATGACGTGCCGAGCGCCTATCACGCCGCCGGGCTCGACCGCGAGGTGCTTGCGGCTTTCGGCATCGAGCCGGCCCCGAAGCCGGATATGAGCCGCTGGAACGCGGTCATGGATCGCATCCGCAATCCCGAGGGCGAGGTGACGATTGCGGTGGTCGGCAAATATACCGGCTTGAAAGACGCCTATAAGTCGCTCAACGAGGCGCTGGCGCATGGCGGGCTCGCCAATCGCGTGCGCGTCAATCTCGATTGGATCGAGAGCGAGGTGTTCGAATCTGCCGATCCCGCCGCGCATCTGGAGCACGTCAACGGCATTTTGGTGCCGGGTGGCTTCGGCCAGCGCGGCACCGAGGGCAAGATCCTCGCAGCGCGTTTTGCGCGCGAGCGCAGGGTGCCGTATTTCGGCATCTGTTTCGGCATGCAGATGGCGGTGATCGAGGCGGCGCGCTCGCTCGCCGGCATTGAAGGCGCCGGGTCGACCGAGTTCGGTCCTTGCGACGAGCCGGTCGTCGGCCTGATGACCGAATGGATGCGCGGCAATCAGCTGGAGCAGCGCATGGCCGAGGGGGATCTCGGCGGCACGATGCGGCTTGGCGCGTACACCGCACGGCTAAACGAAGGCTCGCGCATCGCGCAGATCTACGGCGATACGCAGATTTCCGAGCGCCATCGCCATCGCTACGAGGTCAACACGGCCTATCGCCAGCGGCTCGAGGAGAAGGGCATGCATTTCGCCGGCCTGTCGCCGGACGGGTTGCTGCCGGAAACGGTCGAATTTCCCGACCATCCCTGGTTCATCGGCGTGCAATATCATCCCGAGCTGAAGTCGCGGCCGTTCGAGCCGCATCCGCTCTTTGCCAGCTTCATCGCCGCGGCGGTGGTGCAGAGCAGGCTGGTCTGATAGCGCGGCTTACGCTAAGCTCAAACAATTGTTGCGCGTGGCGTTCCTCCTTTGGAGGCAATGATGTCCTTCGTTGCCGATAACGATGCGTTTGAATCGTGGCTGCGGACGCAGTGCGATGTCGTCGAAGAGGATCTCGACTACAAGCACAAACGGATGTTTGACAGCCCGTTCATGTTCTTGCGGGCGACATTTTTCCGCTGGGCGAAACAGATGCCCGTCCTCTTCCCGGAATTGATGAGAACGCCAGAGGTTCTCACAGTCGGCGATCTGCATTCCGAAAATTTTGGCACGTGGCGCGACGACGATGGGCGCTTTGTTTGGGGCGTCAACGATTTCGACGAGGCAAGCCGCATACCCTACGCCTTCGATCTCGTGAGATTGGCGACGAGCCTTCGCCTTGCCGCGACGGATCAGCGGAAAACCAGTCATCGCATCGCGGCGATGGCGATCGCGGAAGGATACAGCCGGGGCCTCGCCAAGCCGCGCCCGACCCTGCTCGATGAAAGAGACCGCTGGATGCGTCGCTATACCGCGTGCTCGGTCAGCGAGCGCAGCGCGTTCTGGCAGAAAGTCGCGAAATATCCCGAACTGAAAAAGCCAATTCCCCCGCAAGTTCAGCAGGACCTTGCCAGCCGCCTACCTGACGGCGCGGAGAATATAATCTACCGCGCCCGGCGGGCCGGCGGCGGCAGCCTGGGGCGGCCGCGATACGTCGCGGTGGCAGATTGGCGTGGCGGCAAGGTGGTGCGCGAGGCGAAAGCGCTCGTCTCCTCGGCCTGGGACTGGGCACGCGGCGATCCTTCGCCGACCTTGTATTTCGAGCGGCTTGCGACGCAAAAACATCGCGCCCCCGATCCCTACCTCAAAGTGAAAGACAAATTCATCTTCCGGCGCCTCGCGCCCGACTCGCGCAAACTGGAATTGGGCGAAGCGCCTAAATTCCTGCTGGAAATGCGCGTGTTGATGCAAATGGGATTCGACACCGGCTCGATCCATGCATCCGATGACGCGACGGCAGCCATAAGCGCCGATTTCGCAGGCCGGCCGCCCAATTGGCTATACGACAGCGCCAAAGAAGCCGCCGCCGCCGTGGAGAGCGACTATCGCGAATGGTGCCGGCACTACAAGACCGAGCGGCCGCGCAAGAAGCGCGCCGAGGCGCGACCGGAGGCTGCTGCTCTGCCGAGCTGATACTGGAAAATCTGCGGCCTGCTCACGCCACCGGAAACACCCGGCTCAGCACCGCAAACAGCACGAGCAGCGTCACGCCCAGTCCAAGGCTCCAGCCGATCAGCTTCTTCTCGATTGGCAGGAGCGGCTCGTACTCGGCCTTGCCAAGTGCGGTCTTGAAGTTTTCTTCCGACATTTGTGCCTCCATCAGCCGGCAAGCGGCGGTTTGACTCCCGCAAAGAAAATCCACGAGATCAGCAAGCCGACCCAGATCACGAAGCCGAACAGACTGACGACATAGACCGCGGCGAGCTTGCCGATGCCGTCCTCCCAGAGTTTTCTGAAGTTCGAGAGAACGCCGATCGAGAAGAAGGTCAGGATGAAGAAGATCACCCGGAACGTGTTGGCTTCGCCGATCGCCGGCGTCAGTTTCGCCAGTGCTGCGGGCGAGGCGGTCAGCGCCAGATAAAGCCCGATCGCGAAGGACAGCACGAAACCGATGATGAATTTCGGAAAGCGCTGCCAGATTTCGATCGGCCGCACGCGGTCGCCCGGACGCACATTGATGTAGTTCGTCCAGATGAAGGCGAGCACGAACGCCCAGATGCCGATGAACACGTCGATGAAGATTTTGATCGCCGCCGTCGTGCCGAGCACCCAGCCCGGCTGATAATTGACGCCTTCCGCCGAATTCTTGGCGAGGATCAGCGCCTCGGTGATGCCGCCGCCGGCAAGCGCGGCGCCGTCGGTCTTCACCGCAAGTCCCATCCACGACGCCGCGACGAGCGGCTCGTGATAGAGGAAAGTCTGCGCGAGGAACGGCAGGATCAACACCTCGACGACGGCGAAGACGACGACGAGCGAAGAGACAAGCACCGGCACCACCGGCCGCGCGCGAATGGCGCCGCCGGTGGCGATCGAGGCCGCGACGCCGCAGATCGAAATGCCGGAGGCGAGCGGCGCCGCCCATTCCCTGTTGAAGCCGAAATATCTGCGGGCGACGAAGTAAACCACGGCCCAGTAGATGAGATAAGCCTCGACGATCGCCGCGACGCCGCGCAGTACGATCGACGACGCGAAACTCAGGCGACCGGCGATCGTCACGGCGAGGAACGCGCCAAGAATGACGATCGCCGTCTTGATGTAGAGTTCCGGCCGCACCGCCTCTTTCAGCCATTCGGCGAAACGCGGGAAAAAATTGGCGATGACCAGTCCGGCGATCAGCGCGAAGACAAAGCCTCCTTCATTGGTGAGCCGCAGCGACCAGTCGATGCCGAATTTGTTGTAGTCTGCCGACGTCACCGCGGCAAAATGCGCGTAGCTGCCGATGATCCAGGCGGTATAAGCGATCCAGAACACCGCAGTGAACGCAATGGCGAAGCGCTTCACGTCGATGTCCAGCGCTGCGGCCGCGATACTGAGTACGGCGAGAAGCGCGACATATGTCGCAAGCAGGCTCGCGCCGCCACCGAGCCATGCGTAGGATTTTGCCGTCGGCGCCAGCGCGTGCGTGACATCGGTCCAAACCGACGTGGTGACGACCCAGCCCAGGAGATCGGGGCCTGCAGTTCCGGCAAGCGCAAGGATGAGAACGAACAAACCGATACCGAGCGAGACCCAGTCCTCGGTCAGGCCCTGCCGGCTCGGCGTCGAGAGCGATAGCGTTGTGTCGGACATTTTTGGCGCTCATGAACGAAATTTAATTGAGCACTAAGCTACGCAAGTTCGCGACAAAAACGAGAGTTAAAGCTCAGCGTTTTTTGGCGGGACGTTGGAATGAAGGTTTTGTCTAACTGTCCCCGCACGCTATTTTTTACCTCCAGCCCCTTGGCTGGATATTTTCTGTGCATCGGGATAAAGTGGCCGGCATGATCAGCGCACTCAAAGACGCCTTCCAAGCCGCCGAGACCTGGCCCGAGGAGGACCAGGAGGCGCTGGTCGAGGCCGCGCGCGAGATAGAAGCTCAACGAACGGGCGTATATCACGCGACGGCAGAGGAGCTTGCTGCGATCGATCGGGGGCTCGCTGACGCGCGACAAGGGCGCTTTGCGTCGGATGAAGCTGTTGCTGCGGTGAAGGCAAGTTTTCGCGAAGGATGAGAGGGGGCGTTACTGAGGCGGCACCCCAATTACCCCGAGCGTGAAGCTCAGATCATTTGCACCTCGCTCTGGGTGGAGATCGGTGCGCATCGCCCGAAATAGCTGATCGAGGCGATCGTGTTTTGTGGCGCTGCGTTCGACATTAGCAAACGAAATCTCAGCTTGGAATTCGCTGAGAGCTGTCAACACGGGTGATGAGGCAATAAGCGTCATACTATTCACGGCATCAGTGTAGCGGCGTGTCCTTCGGGAGTCGCGCGACCTTCTACGATGCCTGACAGAGCAAGGACGAATTCTTGGTATTGCGCGAACTTTAATCTGCGCCAGTCGGCTTGATGTTCTCTGCGGCGCGTCAGTACCGAAGTAACAACTGCAGTAAGTATCGCAGTGATCAGAGAAACTCCTGCGGAGAATCCAATCGTAGCAAGCGATAGCTGTTCCATTTGGATGCCATGCTTAAGAGTGGTTACGCCGCACGTCCACACCCTTGCGGCTTAAACACCCGCTCGCTCGACGCCGGGTATTTCACCAGCATCGCCGGCGGCCTAATCGGGCGCGGCGAAAAGTTGCCGCCGCAATTCGGGCAGCGGCCGTTCAATCGCGTGTCGACGCAATCGCGGCAGAACGTGCATTCGAACGTGCAGATCATCGCGTCGATTGCGTCCGGCGGCAGGTCCTTGTCGCAGCATTCGCAGCCGGGTTTCAGCACAAGCATGTGCGCCTCCCCTTGTGGTTCCACTGTCCCGGACGCGCGAAGCGCGATCCGGGACCCAGAGCAACCGGATCTATCTTGGACAGAGCGCACTCTGCCCTGGACCCCGGATCGCCCTTCGGGCGTCCGGGGATGTCGCGCACCCGCCCCTGGACCCCGGATCGCCTTCGGCGTCTGGCGAAGTGGCGCTCAATCACTACGCCGCGAGCGCCTGATCCAAATCCGCGATGAGATCCGCCGTGTCCTCCAACCCGACCGACAGCCGCACCACATCCGGCCCGGCGCCGGCGGCGACCTTCTGCTCGTCGGCCAATTGGCGGTGCGTCGTCGACGCGGGATGAATAACCAGCGAGCGCGTGTCGCCGACATTGGCGAGATGCGAGAACAGTTTTAAATTCCGCACGAGCGTCACGCCGGCATCGTAGCCGCCGGTCAGACCGAAGGTGAACACCGCGCCGGCGCCCTTCGGGCAATAGCGCTTCGCCAGATTGTGATAGCGGTCGCCGGCGAGGCCGGGATAGCTCACCCATTTCACCTTTTTGTGCCCCTGCAGGTGCGTCGCCACGGCGAGCGCATTCTCGGAATGGCGCTGCATGCGCAAGGGCAGCGTCTCGATCCCCGTCAGAATCAAAAACGCATTGAACGGCGACAAAGCCGGCCCGAGATCGCGCAGGCCGAGGACGCGGCAGGCGATGGCGAAACCGAAATTCCCAAAAGTCTCGCCCAAGATCATGCCGCCATATTCCGGGCGCGGCGCGGAGATCATGGGATAGCGCTTGTCGGCAAGCCAATCGAACTTGCCACCGTCCACGATGACGCCGCCGATCGAATTGCCGTGCCCACCCAAAAATTTCGTCGCGGAATGCACGATGATGTCGGCGCCATGCTCGAACGGCCGGATCAGGTAGGGCGAGGCGAGCGTGTTATCGACGATGAGCGGCACGCGCGCGCGTTTGGCGATTGCGGCGATCGCCTCGATGTCGGTGACGATGCCGCCGGGATTGGCGATCGATTCGATGAAGATCGCTTTCGTCTTCGGGCTCACGGCCTGCTCGAATGTCGAAAGATTGTCGGGGTCGGCCCATTTCACGTTCCAGCCGAAGTTCTTGAACGAATGATTGAACTGGTTGATCGAGCCGCCATAGAGTTTTGTCGAGGCGATGAGCTCGTCGCCGGGCGTCATCAGCGCATGCAGGACGACGACCTGCGCGGCATGGCCTGATGCGACCGCGAGCGCCGCGGTGCCGCCCTCGAGCGCGGCGACGCGTTCCTCCAGCACCGCGTTTGTGGGGTTGGTGATGCGGCTATAGATGTTGCCGAAGGCCTGCAGGCCGAACAGCGAGGCCGCATGGTCGACGTCGTCGAAGACGAAGGACGTCGTCTGGTAGATCGGGGTCGCCCGCGCGCCGGTCGCCGGGTCCGGCTGGGCGCCGGCGTGGATGGCGAGGGTAGCAAAGCCCGGGGCAGGTGTGTCGGCCATGTGTGCTCCGAAGTGTGCGGTATAAAGAACGATCCGTACGATTAATGAAACGGAGCGTTCGGTCAAGCAGGCCGGCAAAGTGGTCGGAAACGCTGCGGGAGACAAGCCGTGCGCGGCGTGCCGGGGCGCACCGCCTTTCGGCCATGCCGGCGCTACTTTGTCGGCCTAGACAGCGGCCGAAAGAGATTTTTTGAGATGCGCGCATCCTCCCCAAAAGTGCTGCTGCCGCTCGGTGCGCTCGCCGTTGCCGCGGCCGGGTTCGCCTTCGTCTGCGCGCACGGCCTGAATTTCAGCGATCCGATTTTCTTCTCGCCCATGGCTTTGCAAGAGCCCGCCTGGCCGGCGCCGAAAGTGCTGCCTGCGCCGCAGGCCGCCACCAAGGCGCCCCGACCCGCCGACCCGCCGCAGATCGGCGCCGTCGTGCCGCAGGAGGCGCGCGCGGGCGATCGCGCGACGCAGCGTCTCGACGGCTTTCTCGGTCCGGCTCGCCCCGACGGCAATCGTTCGATGCAAATTCCCGAGGTGACGCCCGATCAGGCGGCGGCCGCCGCGCGCAGCGCGGCCGATCTCATCAACGGCTTGCTGGCGAATGGCGGCCAGCGGCGGATCGGCGCGGCCGCGCAGATCGACCCCGACGATGCAGCGGCAATGGCGCAATCGGCGGCGAAAATGCTGAACGGCTTTCTGCGCGATAATCGTGCCGCGGATGAAGAGCGAGCGCAGAGACGGCGCCAGGCGCAATAAGCTAGCGAAGCTCGCAAGATATAATTAGGCGCGCATGGCGGTCGGCGCATGTGCGCCGCTCTCTGGGATGAGCATTGGATGATGGGATGATCTTCGATCTTCGCGGTGGTCTTCGACGTGCGGCTAGGAAAAGCGGTACAGTTCCTCTACATAGCCGCGGCGAATCCAGTACGGGAACCGATATTCCGCGGGAACGCCCATGGTCTGCCGCACAGGCATAAAGCACTCGTGATTGATCGACAGGAACATGCCGCATCGCGCTTTCATCGCCTCGACGTATCGCGATGCTGTTTCGGGATCGATCTCCGGCAGCGAATCCGAATTGAACGCGATGTCGTATCTGTCCGCTTGCTCGAAGGAGAACGTCGGCGACTTGATTCGGATCGGGCGGCCTAAGCTCTCGCCTTCCAGTTCGATGACGTGATCCCCAAACGTGCGTCCGAGGTGATATGCCTGCGCGACGCAGGTCAGCGGAATGTCGATGATAGTATAAGACCCGATGCCGATCCGATGCGCGCAATAGGCGGCGCGACCCAAGCCGCCGCCGATCTCGACATCGCGCGCGCCGGCATTTCTGCCGCAAAGGCTCCAGAGGCGCCACGCCTGATAAAGCGCATCGATGCTGCGCAGGGTCGCGATCCCACGCGATGTCAACAGTCCGAACTCTTCGGCGTAGGGATTAGGGAACTCAATCCTGAACCCGAAAGCTTCGTCTGCAAATGCCAGCAATTCATCCGGCGATGCCAGTGTCGGCGGCGGATCGCCAGGATTGTAAGCTTCAGGGTTAGCCAGCTTTATAATTCCGACTGCTTCGCAAAGGCGCATCAGCTGGTTGTGAACAAGCCGTGAATACTCGGAGAGCCATGCCGCGGTCGGTACCGCGCCTTTAAAGATCGCCTCGAAGCCGTAGAACAAGCGGTTGCCAGCTGGATTACGCAGATGCTGCGCGACGAGCTGCACGTCACCCGACATCAGGGCGTCGTGAACGTCCCGCTTCATCTGTGCGAAATCAGTCTGCCAAAACCCGCCGCCAGACTGGGCGTCGACCGATCGCCTGTAGGCTGCAATGATGCGCCAAACCAGGGTGGTGTCATCGCCCGACGCGCTTCCGGTGCTGATCGCGTGATCGTCACGCGTGTGCGCCATCGGCCGATGTACCATCTGGGGAAAGTCCGGCATGGCGGGGGCTTAGGCCCGCGATGCCGCGCTAGCCAATGGGTATCGCGCCGTGATGGTCGACTCGGAGTTCCCGACGCAGATGCGTTCGCTTCAGTTTTTCCGTTACGCTCGAAGCATTCCGCACAGCATTTTTGAGATTTCCCGCTGGGTGCAATGACTGCTAATAGCGTGATGCTGCGACCCGCCAGCGGAGCTTCCGATCCCGACGTGCGCGAAGCGGTGAAACGTCGTGGACCGGGAACGGCGCAAATCGAGGCGAGACGGAATACGGGGTCCGCCGCTCAGTGAAAGGTTCGAGCTCGTGCCGATGGAATGAGGCGCCGAGCAGGCTCTCTAGCCTGCTCCGCGCGACGCCCTTCGCCGCTTCACGGCCCGCAGCAGTGTCTCGTTGATGTCGCGTTGCCAGTATTTGCCGCGTGCCTTGAATGTCGAGACGACAAGCGGATCGAGCCGAAGCGACACGAAGACTTTGGCCGGCTTTTTACCTGGACCGCGTTGGCCCTGCTTGCGCTTCACGACTTCAAAGAATTCGGGAGGCATGACCTCGCGCGCCGGCCGCATCGCTTTTAATTGCTCGTCCGTCAATTCCGGAAAATCAGTATCGCCAGAGGTGTGTTTCATCCTTCGTGCCATCTGCGGCGCTCCTTTGGAGTGGCGTTTCGCAATGAGATCGGACGCATTTCATCGTCCCGATATGTGTAGGAAAGGGCGACGATCTTGCCCGATCTAAGCTGACCGATCGCGAAGAAGCGTTGCTCGCCATCGTGTTCGCGGTCGTCTTCGACCACGATTGCAGCCATCCGCTTCGGCCAGCGATATTCCATGGCGCTTCCGGTTCTCGGCGTCTTTCTTCGGATCGAAGTCAAACGACATCGTCCTGTTCTAGCACTACGTTCTGAGCCTTCCGACTTTTTCTGTGCTACAAAAAAGGATGCGCGCATGCGCAGCCGATAAAACGACAGCAACCCTGGTTCTGGCCCGAGCGCAGCCAGGCAATCCCTCCCAACTTTTTTGCTGCATCCCGGAAAACCCATTGCTATAGAGCGCCACCCGAGGCGGCCGGGCTGGCTGATCGAGTGAGGCGCAGGCGCCACCGGCCGGCGCGGGCGTGGCGGAACTGGTAGACGCGCTGGACTTAGAATCCAGTGATGCAAGTCGTGGGGGTTCGAGTCCCTCCGCCCGCACCAATGGTTCGCGCTCCGGAGGTCGCCTCGGCTTTGAGATTTCGGCGCGAGGAGCGCGCAGCAGGTTTGGAAGGTTTGGCACGATGCAGGTCACGGAAACCTCTTCGGCGGGATTGAAGCGCGAGTTTAAGGTCGTGCTGCAAGCCGAGGAATTGGCGGCGAAACTCGACACACAGCTCGCCGATCTCAAGAGCAAGGCGCAGCTCAAGGGCTTCCGCCCGGGCAAGGTGCCGGTCGCGCATCTGAAACGCGTCTATGGCCGCAGCATCATGGGCGACGTCGTCCAGGAGGCGGTCACCGAGGCCAACAAGAAGATCGTCGAGGAGAACGAGCTTCGCCTTGCCGTCGAGCCGCGCTTCGATTTTCCCGGCGGCCAGAGCGAGATGGAGAAGGTCATGGAGGCGAAGGGCGACCTTGCCTTCACCGTCGCCTTCGAGACGCTGCCGAAATTCGAGGTGGGCTCGTTCGCGGACCTAGAGCTGGAGCGTCTCGTCGTCGACGTGCCGGAAGCGGAAGTCGAGCAGGTGCTCGACCGCATGGCGAGCCAGAACCGCACCTATACGCCGAAAGAGGCGGAGGCGGCGGCCGAGAAGGGCGACAAGCTGACGATCGACTTCGTCGGCAAGATCGGCGGCGAGACGTTCGAGGGCGGTACCGGCACCGACGTCGAGGTGATCATCGGCTCGAACAGCTTCATTCCGGGCTTCGAGGAGCAGGTCGTCGGCATGAAGGCCGGCGAGAGCCGCACCGTCACCGCCACGTTCCCGGAAAATTACCTGCCGCGGCATTTGGCCGGCAAGGAAGCGACCTTCGACGTGACGGCGAAGAGCCTCGCGGCGCCGGGCGAGTTCGCCATCGACGACGCCTTCGCCAAGGGCTTCAACTTCGACTCGCTCGACGCGATGAAGGCCGCAATCCGCGGCAATCTCGAAGCCGAATGGGCGCGGGCCTCACGCGAGAAGCTGAAACGTGCGCTTTTGGATGCGCTCGACAAGATGTACTCGTTCGAGCTGCCGGCCGGCCTCGTCGACCAGGAATTCGACGGCATCTGGAAGCAGGTTCAGGCCGAGCAGGCGCAGACCGGCAAGAGCTTTGCCGACGAGGGCACGACCGAGGAGGCGGCCCGCGCCGATTACCGCCGTATCGCCGAGCGGCGCGTCCGCCTGGGGCTGCTTCTCGCCCAAGTCGGGGAGAAGGCGGAGGTGAAGGTTGAGGAGAACGAAGTGACGCAGGCCCTCGTGCAGCGCGCCCGCGCCTTCCCCGGCCAGGAACAGCAGGTATGGGACCATTACCGTAAGAACCCGCAGGCGCTTGCGGAACTGCGGGCGCCGATCTTCGAGGACAAGGTCGTCGACCACATTATCGGTCGGGCGAAGGTCAGCGAGCGCAAGGTCGACAAGGACGAATTGTTCAAGATGGAGGAGGACGCGAAGCCGGCCTAGTTTCTTCCGCGTTCCTGCGCGATTTCGGGTTTTAAGGCCTGGCCTCGCGATTTCCGCAATCTCCTCCTCAACCTTCGCCCATTGCGCGGGAGGTCCGGACGATTATGTTGGCACAGCCGGGCCGGCGGATTCGCCGCCGGCCAAACCGAGGAAAACGATGCGCGATCCGCTCGAAGTTTACAGCCAGTATCTGATCCCGCAAGTCATTGAAAATACAAGCCGGGGCGAGCGGGGCTTCGACATCTATTCGCGCCTTTTGCGGGAGCGCATCGTCTTCCTCACGGGGCCGGTCGAGGACCATATGGCCTCGGTCATTATTGCCCAGCTTCTCTTCCTCGAGGCGGAGAATCCGAAGAAGGAAGTGTCGATGTACATCAACTCGCCGGGCGGGGTCGTCACGGCGGGCCTGGCGATCTACGATACGATGCAGTTCATCCGGCCGAAGGTCTCGACGCTCTGCGTCGGCCAGGCGGCATCGATGGGCTCGCTGCTGCTCGCAGCCGGCGATGCGGGCCTGCGGTTTGCGCTACCCAATGCGCGCATCATGGTCCATCAGCCGTCGGGCGGCTTCCAGGGGCAGGCGTCGGATATCCTGCGACACGCTGAAGACATCATGAAGATCAAGCGGCGCCTGAACGAGATCTACGTAAAGCATACCGGGCGCGACTACGACACGATTGAAACGACGCTCGACCGCGATCATTTCATGTCGGCGGAGGAGGCGAAGGCCTTCGGCATCGTCGATAACGTTTACGACAAGCGTCCGGAAGACCAGGTACCTGTGAAGGCTGCCTGACTCGCGCGAAGCGTTTCGGCAACACCCGACGCGCGAAGCATTTCGGCGACGTTCGTCGAGAAAAATGCTCCAGGCGCGCGGGGCCCTCGGATGGCATATCGCTTGATCCCTGCCCGGTTAGGAAGCGGAGCCGTTCGCAATTTGGTGCAACGGCCTCGGTGAGACCGGAAAATGCCTTGATTGGTTGATCGGTTAGGGACGTGCGTGCTTGGATCCCGGCTGGGCGGGCTAGGAATCGTAAAGGAGGGAAGGCTGCAGGGCAGGGATTCCCTGTGGCACTTGTGAAGGAAACGATCGGGTCTACCTTTTATTAGGCCGGCGCAAACTAATGTGACAATCCGGCCGATTCGTCCCGCGAACCGGCCGACAGGAGACCAAGATGAGCAAGGTCGGCAGCGACTCGAAAAACACGCTCTACTGCTCATTCTGCGGCAAGAGCCAGCACGAGGTCCGCAAGCTGATTGCCGGTCCGACGGTTTTCATCTGCGATGAGTGCGTCGAACTCTGCATGGATATCATCCGCGAGGAGAACAAGTCCTCGCTGGTCAAGACGCGGGATGGAATCCCGACGCCGAAGGAAATCTGCAAGGTTCTCGACGACTACGTGATCGGACAGGCCCAGGCGAAGCGCGTCCTTTCCGTCGCCGTTCACAATCATTACAAGCGGCTGAACCACGCCTCGAAGCACAACGACGTCGAACTGGCGAAGTCGAACATCCTGCTGATCGGGCCGACAGGCTCGGGCAAGACTTTGCTCGCCCAAACTCTGGCGCGCATTCTTGACGTGCCGTTCACCATGGCGGACGCGACGACGCTGACCGAAGCCGGTTACGTCGGCGAGGACGTCGAGAACATCATCCTCAAGCTGCTCCAGGCCTCCGATTACAATGTCGAGCGGGCACAGCGTGGCATCGTCTATATCGACGAAATCGACAAGATTTCGCGGAAGTCCGACAATCCGTCGATCACCCGCGACGTCTCGGGGGAGGGCGTCCAGCAGGCGCTCCTGAAGATTATGGAGGGCACCGTCGCCTCGGTTCCCCCGCAGGGTGGCCGCAAGCATCCGCAGCAGGAGTTCCTGCAGGTCGACACGACCAACATCCTGTTCGTCTGCGGGGGTGCCTTCGCTGGCCTCGAAAAGATCATCTCGAGCCGCGGCAAGGGCACCTCGATCGGCTTCGCCGCGAAAGTGCAGTCGCCGGACGATCGCCGCACTGGTGAAGTCCTGCGCAAGGTCGAGCCGGAGGATTTGCTGAAATTCGGACTGATCCCCGAATTTGTCGGCCGCTTACCGGTGATCGCGACCCTTGAGGACCTCGACGAGGATGCGCTGAAGAAGATCCTGACCGAGCCGAAGAACGCGCTGGTCAAACAGTATCAGCGGCTCTTCGAAATGGAAAACACCGAGCTCACCTTTCAGGATGAGGCGCTGAACGTCGTTGCCAAGAAGGCAATCGAACGGCGCACCGGCGCGCGGGGCTTACGCTCGATCATGGAAGGCATATTGCTCGACACCATGTTCGACCTTCCGAGCCTGGAAGGGGTTGAGCAGGTCGTAATCGGCCCGGAAGTCGTGGATGGCAAAGCGCGCCCGCTTTACATCTACTCCGAGCGTGCCGAGAAGAGTGGCGCCACTGCTTAATCCGCGGTGGCCGTTCGTGTCAGCGTCCGGTGGCTGCGCGGCCCGCGCAGCTTGAGCGTTCAGCTTGAAACTGCCTCTGTGAGACGCCATCTCACGAGTATGTCAATCACCGCCGGAGTGCCTCAGGGGCTTCGGGCGGGGACGCTCTTGAACCGCGTCTCCCACCGGCTGGTCCGGTTGGCGCTTGGTCTCAGGAGGCGTCCGGCTCGGCGGATGGCTTCAGGCGTTCGGCGAGTGCTTTGGAGATAGGATTACAGAATGACAACCCAGAAACGTGAGCTGCCGCCGCTCGGACAGGTAGACAATTATCCCGTCCTGCCGCTGCGCGACATCGTCGTCTTTCCACATATGATCGTGCCGCTCTTCGTCGGGCGCGAGAAATCGATTCGCGCCCTCGAAGAGGTGATGAAGGCCGACAAGTTCATCTTGCTCGCGACCCAGAAGAACGCCACCGACGACGATCCGACGACCGAGGCTATCTACACGGCGGGCACACTCGCCTCCGTACTGCAGTTGTTGAAGCTTCCCGACGGCACCGTGAAAGTGCTGGTCGAAGGGACCGCGCGCGCGGCGATCCGCGGGTATACGCGCACCGAGGATTTCTACGAGGCCGAGGCCGAACTCGTCGCCGATGAGAATGCCGACGCGGTCGAAGTCGAGGCGCTGGCGCGCTCCGTCGTCTCCGAGTTCGAAGGCTATGTGAAGCTCAACAAAAAGGTTTCGGCCGAGGTCGTTGCTGCGGTGACGCAGATCGACGATTATTCGAAGCTTGCCGACACGGTCGCTTCGCATCTCGCGGTGAAGATCGCCGATAAACAGGCGGTGCTCGAAACGGTATCGGTCGCGCAGCGCCTCGAAAAGTGCCTTGCTCTGATGGAAAGCGAAATCTCGGTCCTGCAGGTCGAGAAGCGCATTCGCACGCGCGTCAAACGTCAGATGGAGAAGACGCAGCGCGAATATTACCTCAACGAGCAGATGAAGGCGATCCAAAAGGAGCTTGGCGACGAAGACGGCAAGGATGATCTCGCCGAGCTCGAGGAGCGCATCAAGAATACCAAGCTGTCGAAAGAAGCGCGCGACAAAGCGACTGCGGAGCTGAAGAAGCTCCGGCAGATGTCGCCGATGTCGGCGGAAGCGACGGTCGTGCGCAATTACCTCGATTGGCTCCTGTCGATCCCATGGAACAAGCGTTCCAAGGTCAAGAAGGATCTCGCCTCGGCACAGGAAGTGCTCGATGCCGACCATTTCGGTCTCGATAAGGTCAAGGAGCGAATTGTCGAGTATCTCGCGGTGCAGAGCCGCGCGAATAAACTGACCGGGCCAATCCTGTGCCTCGTCGGACCTCCCGGCGTCGGCAAGACCTCGCTCGGCAAGTCGATCGCGCGCGCGACCGGTCGTGAATTCGTGCGCATGTCGCTTGGCGGAGTGCGCGACGAAGCGGAGATCCGCGGCCATCGGCGGACCTACATCGGCTCGATGCCCGGCAAGATTATCCAGTCGATGCGCAAGGCGAAGACCTCCAATCCGCTCTTCCTGCTCGACGAGATCGACAAGATGGGCATGGATTTCCGCGGCGATCCGTCGTCGGCTTTGCTCGAAGTGCTCGATCCCGAGCAGAACTCAACGTTCAACGATCATTATCTCGAGGTCGACTACGATCTCTCGAACGTGATGTTCGTGACGACGGCGAACACGCTCAATATTCCGCCGGCGCTGATGGATCGTATGGAGATCATCCGCATCGCCGGGTACACGGAAGACGAGAAGGTCGAGATCGCGCGCAACCACCTGATCCCGAACGCCGTCAAAAAGCACGGCCTCACCGACAATGAATGGTCGATCGAGGATGGTGCGCTCTTGACGATCATTCGCCGCTACACGCGCGAAGCCGGCGTGCGGAATCTTGAGCGTGAACTCTCCAATCTCGCGCGCAAAGCGGTGAAGGAGCTGCTGCTCGCCAAGAAACAGAAGCAGAAGGTGGTGGTGACGGAGGAGAACATCTCCGATTATCTCGGAGTGCCGAAGTTCCGCTACGGCGAGGCCGAGGACCAGGATCAGGTCGGTGTCGTCACCGGCCTCGCCTGGACGGAAGTCGGGGGCGAGCTCTTGACCATCGAAGGCGTCATGATGCCCGGCAAGGGCAAGATGACGGTGACGGGCAATCTGAAGGACGTGATGAAGGAGTCGATCTCCGCCGCAGCGTCCTACGTGCGCTCGCGCGCGATCGACTTTGGCATCGAGCCGCCGTTGTTCGATCGCCGTGACATCCACGTCCACGTGCCGGAAGGCGCTACGCCGAAGGACGGTCCGTCCGCAGGTGTTGCGATGGTCACCGCGATCGTCTCCGTCATGACCGGCATTCCGGTCAAGCGCGACATCGCCATGACCGGCGAGATCACGCTGCGCGGGCGCATCCTGCCGATCGGCGGTCTCAAGGAGAAGCTGCTTGCGGCTCTCCGCGGCGGACTGAAGAAGGTGCTGATCCCCGAGGAGAATGCGAAGGACCTTGTCGACATTCCCGCTTCGGTGAAGAACGCGCTTGAAATCTTCCCTGTGTCGCGCATGGACGACGTGCTCAGACACGCGCTCGTGCGCGCGCCTGTTCCGATCAAATGGGAAGAGGACGTGAACGCGATCGTCGCCCCGGCGGCGGCGCTCACCAAGAGCGAGGAAACCGGAGTCATCGCGCACTGATCCGCGTTTCCAAAATGACAAGGCCGCAAGCCCCAGGGCTTGCGGCCTTTTTGTTGCCGTCGGGCTGCAGGCCCCGGTTTTCAAGGGAAAGACGGCTATGGCCTGCGCGCGCGCCTTGCGTTTCAGCGTGTCTCGGCCCAACACGGGACGGTGCCGGCAGGGTGTGATTCGCGGCGCAATTCGCGCGGACATCGAGGGCTTGCTGGCCGACGGAGACGGCCTCCGCGAACGATAAGGAGATGCGTATGAATAAGATGGACCTGATCGAGCATGTGGCTGGCGAGATGGAAATGTCGCGCGCGGCGGCAAATCGTGCAGTCGACACGATCATCGAGGGGATTACGAAGGCGCTGAAGAAGGGCGAAGAGGTCCGCATTACCGGCTTCGGCACGTTCACGGTGAAGAAGCGCGCCGCCGGTAAGGGCCGCAATCCGGCAACGGGCGAGGCGATCAAGATTCCCGCGTCGAAGAATGCCCGCTTCAAGGCCGGCGCGACGCTGAAGGCCGCCGTCAACAAGGGCCGCTGAGGCCGACTGAAGAGACTTCACCCGGCGGCATCGGCGGCCGGGTGATGGTCTCAAGTGAGACGCCGCTTAACGGTTTAAGAAACTCTCCACTTCCGATTTCGTCGGGACTGAAGGTCCGGCACCGGCGCGGGTGACGCTGATCGCGGCGGCTGCATTGGCGCGCCGCGCTGCGTCTTCCAGGCTGCGGCCGGCGGCGAGTTCCGCGGCAAACCAGCCGGCCAAGCAATCGCCGGCGCCTGTCGTGTCGATTGCTTCGACTTCGTGGCCGCCAAAGTGGACCGCTGCGCGGTCCCGTTCGGCAAGGATCAAGCCTGCCGATCCTAAAGTGATGATGCAGGAGGGCAGGGGACAGTCGGTTGTTTTCAGTGCAGTGATGATGTCCCGCGGGTCAGCGCTAGCCGGCCTGCCGGTGAGCTGGGCTAATTCCTCCTCATTTGCGATAAGCATAGTGGTGTTCTGCAAAAGCTCCTGCGCTAGCGGCCGATAGGGCGATGGATTTAGGATTGTCGTACCGCCGTTTGCTTTGACTCTTGCAAATAGGACCGCGATCTCGGCGATTGGCGTTTCTAGCTGCGCCAGCGCAACCGCCGCGCCGGTCATACTCTCGGGCAAATGCTCCGGTGCTCTCGCAAGCACATTCGCGCCGGGCGTCACGACGATCGTGTTTTCGCCTTGCGCATCGACAGTGATGACAGCGAGGCCGGTCGAAGCGCCGCTTTCCACGCTCACGCCGCACGTGTCGACGCCGTTCTCTTGCAGATAAGCAAGCATCCGCCCGCCAAAATCGTCCGCGCCGACGCTGCCGTAAAGATAGCTCTTTCCGGCGCATCGCGCCGCGGCGATCGCTTGGTTTGCGCCTTTCCCGCCCGCATGAAAGGCGAGGCTTTTGGCGAGGGGCGTCTCGCCGGGGCGGGGATGTCGCTCGCATGCGGTGACGACATCCATATTGATCGAGCCGAAGACGAGGACGCTGGTCATGCCCGTGTCCCGCCCCGACCCTCACGTTGCAAGGAGAAAGCTGGTGGGCGGTGACGGGCTCGAACCGCCGACCCTCTCGGTGTAAACGTCATCCCTGCGCTTTCCGGTGTGCGGTTTCCCTCTGTGCACGGTTCTAATCAGGACACCACGTTCTGTTTCGGTTCACGTTTATCGGTCCCGGTGCGGTCCCGGTACGCGATGGCGCGGCGAGCGCGTCCCAGATGGTGCGGGTGATGATGCCCATACACCCGTTGCAGCGTTTCCGGCTTCATGCCCAAAAAGCCCGCCGCCTCCCACAGATCGCATCCGTTCTGCATGAGCCACGTCGCAGCCGTGTGGCGCAGCGTATGCGGCACCACATCCGTGATGCAATCGCTAGATTTTACAGCCTAACCTTGTGACAAACGCACCACAAGGCCGTCAAAGGTTTGCTGCCGGGCGTGTGGCGATGCGGTGCATCTTGGGTGTGTTCGCCGAAGCTCGCCGCCGAAGGCATCCGGGAGATCGCGAAGGGCTCAACAACAATGAGGTAATAACTGGCCAGAAATAAAACGGCTGTCGCACAGGGGATGAGCGGCAGCCGTCAGTTCAGGTTCGAAACGCCAGTCGCGAACGGTGTAACGATGAAGCATCCCCGAAAAAATTGCAACAGCATCAAACTTAACGTCGATGACGATGTCGGCTTCGTTGCATTAACGCAGAAAGCAAAGAGGCGGCCCCGATCTTCGAAAGAGGTCGCCCCGCCGCATTTCGCCATGAAGCCCGAGCGCCCTGCAGAGTAAAGACAGGGCGTCGGGCATGACAAGCATTACCATTTAGCGCTCCCTCTCGCAACGATACCTATTTTCGCACATACACGATTTCAATCGGTCGCTTCGCTAATGGCGCAATTGCGGAAGCTTTTGTCGATCCGGCACGCTTCGGCAGCGATGCAGCAGCAGATGCGATCGATACAGCCATCATCATCTCTTTGTCGCTGCAGCATCGCGTGTCGGTCGAAGCTCTACGCAGGTCGATATCTCGCATTGAAGGCGGCGCACTGGGTTCATTCGTCGGGCACGTGTTGGACACTCTCGCCCAAGAAGAAGAGCGAGGCCGCCAATCATGAGCGCCTTTCCGTCGACGATCATCAGATTAATCCCGCTGCTCGGCTCCCCCGTAGATGACGAAGCCTTGAACGCCGTACGGGCGCTCGACAAAACACTTAAATCTGCAGGTCTCGATTTCCATACGGTCGCCGCCGTGCTCGAGCGCGGCGCCCCCATAGCACATCACGATAGCAAGCGTGGTTTTTGATTGGATGGAACTGGCCGCTTGGTGTCGCGACAACAACTTCGGGAGGCTGCCCGCACGGGAAAGCTATTTCGTAAACGGCATGTGTAACTGGCGTGGCGAGCCGACACGAAAACAACTCGATTGGCTTTGGGGGATTGCCCGAAAACTGGAGCGCGCCGCATGAACCGCGTTCCCTCACTACCGAAAATCGGCGACGACCTCAACGATGCGCACCGCATGGCGGGGAGGCGTCCATGATTAAAGGTATCCTCCCACGAGAGCTTGGTAAGAGATCGCGACCGTCCAGACAGAGCGCAGATCGTCTTCAAACAGATCAAAGCAGACCGGCGACACCGGCAATGGGGCCACGAACGATATGGCGCCCCTATATTCAGAGGAAGCCCTGGCCCAGAAATTCACCGAGCGTCACGCATCGAAAGCTCGTTACGTGGCGGCGTGGGGGCAGTGGCTCCGCTATGACGGAATCAGTTGGGTGTTCGATGACACGCTGCACGCCTTCGATGATGCTCGGGAAATCTGCCGAGAGGCCGCAGCTGCGTGCAATAAAGGGGGTCCAGCAAAAACTATTGCGAGCGCGAAGACGGTTGCAGCAGTCGAGAAGTTGGCCAAAGCGGATCGACGCCATGCATCAACAACAAACCAAATGGGGCGCACACCCGCGGTTGCTGAACACGCCGAACGGCACCATTGATTTGCGAACCGGCAAGATGCGTGCGCATCAGCCGAAGGACTATCTCACAAAAGACAACAGCTGTCGGTCCAAGCACCGACGATTGCCCGAAATGGAAGGCGCACCTCAATCGTATCCTGAATGCTGACGCTGAACTGATAGCTTATGTGCAACGGATGCTTGGATATTCTCTGACCGGCGTCACGACCGAGCATGCGCTCTTCTTCTGCTACGGTACCGGCGCAAACGGTAAAGGGGCCCTTATCAACACGATTGCCGGTATCCTCAAAGACTATGCGCAAACGGCGAGCGTCGAAACGTTCACGGCGAGCAGAAATGATCGTCACGCAAACAGAGCTTGCTGTTCTGCGAGGCGCAAGGCTCGTCACGGTCCCTGAAACGGAAGAAGGCCGCCGATGGGCGGAAAGCAAGATAAAACAACTGACCGGCGGAGACCCAATGCGGGCAAATTTCATGCGGCAGGATACTTTCGATTTGTGCCGCAGCTGAAATTGCTCATCTCCGGCAATCACAAGCCCGGCCTTCGTTCTGTCGATGAGGCAATCAGGAGGCGGTTTCACCTCCTACCTTTCACCATCACAATCCCACCGGAGGAGCGGATTTTAGGGTATGCCGACACGCTTACGAGCGAGTGGCCAGCAATCCTCAAGTGGATGATTGATGGGTGCTTGGAGTGGCAGCGCATCGGCCTCAACCCTCCCGCTGCCGTACGCGACGCGACCGCCGCCTATCTCGACGCACAGGATGCTGTGGGCGCTTGGCTGGAAGAGCGCTGCGACGTTCATCGCAACGCCGTTGCGGACCGCAACGCCCTGTACAAGTCGTGGAGTGCGTGGGCGACAGCCGCTAATGAAGCTCTGATTACAAGCACTAGGTGGTATGACGCCTTGGAGGCACGAGGGTTCAAGCAGACGAAGTACGCGGGGAAGCGCCAATTCAAAGGGTTAATGGTCAAGCCCGAGCCTCACTGGACTGACTAGCTTAACCGCCGCAAGGGCGGAAAGCCCATTGAAAACAATGAACCTAAAAAGTTTGGGGCAGCTTGGGGCAGCACTTACTGATTTGCACGTATGGCGCACGCACGCACGAATACGTCCTAAACAGAAATACCTGCCCCAAGCTGCCCCAAAGTAGCTCGGTCCAAGCTGTCTTACGGTTCTACGCCGTAGGTTTGGCCTGCTGCCGGTTTGATGGACAGCAAGTTAAGCTAATCCGATCTTCCTTTCGAACTCAACCGGGCTGACGTAGCCGA
>DATAOB010000077.1:0-20329 GCA_036265935.1 Beijerinckiaceae bacterium | reverse complement strand
TTCGAAGGCGTCGACGAGCGCGTGATCGAGGCGCGCGGCTTACGTGAAGTCTCGATCGGCGATTTCGTTCTGGCCGGTGGCGAGATCGCCGCGATGGCTATCATTGAATCCTGCGTCCGGCTTCTGCCGGGCGTCATGGGCAAGGAAGCCTCCGGCGAAGAAGAGAGCTTCGAGCACGGTGTCCTCGAATATCCGCATTATACCCGCCCGCGCGAATGGGAGGGCCGCCCCATTCCCGAGGTTCTGCTCTCCGGCGATCATGCCCGCATCGAAGCCTGGCGCCGCGCCGAAGCGGAACGACACACGCGCGAGCGGCGCCCGGATTTATTCAACCCGAAGACAGTACGGCGCGAGGAATAGTCGCAGCGAACATGGCGTCATGGCCTGAAACCGTGGGAGGGGTCCGCATGCAACGCGCGTCCGTTATTGTCTTCGTCGCGACAGCTTTGGCACTCGCGCTGCCGGCTTCGGCGCAACAGCCGCAGCCGCTCATTCGCGTGCGCGGTACCATCGAGGCGGTTGATGCGCCGAACCTGACGATCAGGTCGCGCACGGGCGAAACCGTAAAAGTGCGGCTCGCGGACAACGCCCGCGTCACCTCATTTGTGAAGGCAAGTGTCGCCGAGCTCAAACCGAACACCTATGTCGGCGTGACCAGCGTGCCGGCGCCGGACGGCAGCGAAAAGGCCGTATCCGTGCACATCTTTCCGGAGGAGCGGCGCGGCACCGCCGAAGGCCGGGCCGCCTGGGATCTTCTGCCCGACAGCAAGATGACCACGGGCGCTGTCAATGTCGGCCAAGTCGAAGGCGTTCAGGGCCAGGTGCTAACGGTCACTTACAAAGGGCAGGAGGCGAAGATCAGGCTGACGCCCGAAACCCCGATTGTTGCCTATGCCGCGGGAAATAAGAGCGAGCTGAAGCCCGGCGTCAAGATCATGATTTTCTCCGCCACACGCGGCGAGGATGGGGCTGCAAGCCGCGGCCATCACCTACGGGCGCGATGGGCTGACGCCGCCGATGTGAGCTTAAGAAGTCTTCTGCGTCTTCCTCGCCTCAGAGCGCTTGAGCAAGCCGTCGAAGACCTCATCGATCGGTATCAGGGCCTCTTGGCCCGCCTTGATGCGATCGTAGGTCGGCGCGACCGTCTCCCTCAGCCAGTGCTCGATGTCCGCCTCCTGCGCCTCGCGCCAGCAGACCCTCGCCTATTATCTCCCTTTCCGAGGCGTAGGGCTCCGAAGCGACCTTTGCTCGAATGCGCTCGGCGATATCCTCGGGAACGGTGATTTCGACGGAGCTTTGGGCCATGGGTGCACGTCCTGTAACCAGCGCAATCTACCGCGCTTTGGGGCACAAATCATCTGATCTCAGCCACCCCCGCACCCTTTCACCTGCACCGCAGCGCACCTACATCTGACATAACGGCTGCCGCAAGGAGCCGAATCCAATTTTGATGCGCCGGGCCACCGCTTCGGGGCCGGTCCGGCGGTCTAGGAGGTCAGATATGAACCTAGAGAAATATACCGAGCGCGTGCGCGGCTTCATCCAGTCGGCCGAGTCGCTGGCGCGCCGCGAAGGGCATCAGCAGTTCACGCCCGAGCACATCCTCAAGGTGCTCCTCGAAGACGACCAAGGCTTGGCCGCGGGTCTGATCGACCGCGCCGGCGGGCGCTCGCGCGACGCCCTGGTCCAGACCGAGCTCGCGCTATCCAAGCTGCCGAAGATCCAGGGCTCGGGCGCCGGCCAACTCTACCTCGCGCCGACGACCGCCCGGGTCTTCGACTCGGCCGAGCGGATCGCCGAAAAAGCCGGCGATTCCTACGTCACCGTCGAGCGGCTGCTCCTGGCGCTCGCCATGGAGAAGAGCGCCGACGCGTCCAAAATTCTTGGCAATGCCGGCGTGACGCCGCAGACGCTGAATGCGGCCATCGAGGAGTTGCGCAAGGGGCGCACCGCGGATTCCGCCTCGGCCGAGAACGCCTATGACGCGCTCAAGAAATATGCCCGCGACCTGACCGAAGCCGCGCGCACGGGCAAGCTCGATCCGGTCATCGGCCGCGACGAGGAAATCCGCCGCACCGTCCAGGTCCTCTCCCGGCGCACCAAGAACAACCCGGTTCTCATCGGGGAGCCCGGCGTCGGCAAGACGGCGATCGTCGAAGGATTGGCGCTGCGCATCGTCAACGGCGACGTGCCGGAGAGTCTCAAAGACAAGAAGCTGCTCGCGCTCGACATGGGCTCGCTCATCGCCGGCGCGAAATATCGCGGCGAGTTCGAGGAGCGGCTGAAAGCCGTGCTGCAGGAAGTCATCGCGGCCGAGGGCGGCATCATCCTGTTCATCGACGAGATGCATACGCTGGTCGGCGCCGGCAAAGCCGACGGCGCGATGGACGCCTCGAACCTGTTGAAGCCGGCCCTCGCGCGCGGCGAGTTGCACTGCATCGGCGCAACCACGCTCGACGAATACCGCAAGCACGTCGAGAAGGACGCGGCGCTGGCGCGGCGCTTCCAGCCGGTGTTCGTGTCGCAGCCGACCGTCGAGGACACGATCTCGATCCTGCGCGGCTTGAAGGAAAAATACGAGCAGCATCACGGCGTGCGCATCCAGGATTCGGCGCTGGTCGCGGCCGCGACTTTGTCGAACCGCTACATCACGGACCGCTTCCTGCCGGATAAGGCGATCGATCTCGTCGACGAGGCTTCGGCGCGCCTGCGCATGCAGGTCGATTCGAAGCCGGAGGAGCTCGACTCGATCGACCGCGAAATCATCCGGCTGAAGATCGAAGCCGAGGCGCTAAAGAAAGAGAGCGATGCGGCGTCCAAGGATCGGCTGCAGCGGCTTCAGAAAGAGCTTGCCGCGCTTGAGGAGCAGTCGGCGGCGATCACGGCGCGCTGGCAGTCCGAGAAAGACAAGCTCGGCAAGGCGGCCGCCCTCAAGAAGAAACTTGAGGATGCGCGCAACGGTCTCGCGCAAGCGCAGCGCCGCGGCGATTACGCCGAGGCCGGGCGGCTAACTTACGGTGTCATTCCGGAACTCGAGAAGCAGCTCGCCGACATCGAGTCACGCGACGGCATCGATATCGTGCAGGAGGCGGTGACGCCCGACAACATCGCGCAGGTCGTGTCGCGCTGGACCGGCGTGCCGGTCGATCGCATGCTCGAAGGCGAGCGCGAGAAGCTGCTTAAGATGGAAGACGCGCTGTCAAAGCGCGTCGTCGGCCAGAAGGAAGCCGTGCAGGCGGTCTCGACCGCGGTGCGCCGCGCGCGCGCTGGCCTGCAGGATCCGAACCGGCCGATCGGCTCGTTCATGTTCTTGGGGCCGACCGGCGTCGGCAAGACCGAGCTTACCAAAGCGCTCGCGTCGTTCTTGTTCGACGACGAGACCGCGCTCGTGCGCATCGACATGTCGGAATACATGGAGAAGCACTCGGTCGCGCGGCTGATCGGCGCGCCTCCCGGCTATGTCGGCTACGAGGAAGGCGGCGCGCTGACCGAAGCCGTGCGTCGCCGGCCTTATCAGGTCGTGCTGTTCGACGAGATCGAGAAAGCGCATCCGGACGTCTTTAACGTCCTGCTGCAAGTGCTCGACGATGGCCGGCTCACAGACGGGCAGGGCCGCACGGTCGACTTCCGCAACGTGCTCATTATCATGACCTCGAACCTCGGCGCCGAGTTCCTGGTCATGCAGAAGGAGGGCGAGGATTCCTCCGCCGTTCATGATGAGGTAATGGGCATCGTACGCTCGCACTTCCGCCCGGAATTCTTGAACCGCGTCGACGAGATCATCCTGTTCCATCGGCTGCGGCGCGAGGATATGGGCGCGATCGTCGACATCCAGTTCGGCCGCCTCGCGCGGCTTCTCGAGGATCGCAAGATCACGCTCGATCTCGATGCCAAGGGCCGCGCCTGGCTCGCCGACAAGGGCTACGATCCGGCCTACGGCGCGCGTCCGTTGAAGCGCGTCATTCAGAAGGAAGTGCAGGACCCGCTTGCCGAGATGATCTTGGCCGGCGAAATCGCCGACGGGCAGACCGTGACGATCTCCGCCGATCGCTCCGGCATTCTGATCGACGGCCGCGCGGTTGGGCGGGGTCGCGCGCCCGCGGAAGAGCGCGAGGAGCCGGGGACCGTCGTGCGCTTCCCGAAGGGGGCGTAGGCGCCGCAATACAAACAAAAACAGGCGCCCTGCGGGGCGCCTGTTTCGTTTCAACCCGGAGACCGCTCTCACCAGCGGCGGTAGACCCGATCGCCATCCCAGCCGCGGCGATAGCCCGGGCGCACCACCACGACCGGTCCCGGCCCGCGGCGCCAGCCGAACGGGACGCAGCGCCCCCAGGGGTTCGGATGCATGCCCGGGCCGCAGCCGCCCGCCACATGCACGATCGGCATGTCACTCGAGACCGGGGCTGCCGGCATGGCGTTCGCGCCGAGCGCGCTCGCCGCCACGATGGCACCTGCCGCAGCCGCAATCAGAGGAAATTTCTGCATTTATGTCCTTCCTTTTAGGGCACCCCGCCCATTCAGCCGGGCGGGCGCATGCTAGGTGAGCCCCCGCGCCACAAACCGTTGACAAGGCAGATGGTTCACGAACGGTTCGGCGGCGGAGCGCGGCGCATCCCCGCATTTATTGTCGGCAGAAATTTCTTGCGGCCGGGCAGGACTTTCGCGGGCTTTCGCCCAATATTCGCCGCGTGCGGCAATCCGGGCGGCTCGGGCCCGATGCGTGGGAGTGACTGAATGCGCTTACTGACGACAACGGCTCTGCTTCTTGCTCTCGGCTCTGCGACGGCGGCCACGGCCGGGCCCGCGGCAATCGATGCCGGTCTCACCTCGGCTGGGCAGACCGCGATCGAACGCGTGCAATGGTGGGGCCCCGGCTACTATTACGGCCCCGGTCCGTATTACGGCCCCGGCCCGTATTATTACGGCCCCGGCCCCTACTATTACGGCCCGGCCGCGGTCGGCGCCGCGGTCGGCGGCCTCGTCGGCGGTGCGGTTGCCGGCGCGGCGGGCGCCGTGGCAGGCGCGGCGGCGCCTCCGGCGGCGGTGGCGGCTCCGGCTCCAGGCGTAGCGGTGGCAGCGGCTCCGGGGGAGCCCGTTATCGATGAAGCCTACTGCAGACGGCGCTACCGTTCCTACGACGTGCGCAGCGGGACCTTCCTCGGCTCGGATGGCGTCCGCCATCCCTGCCCATAATCTCTAGCGAGCGATGACGGCCAGCCGCTCTAGAAACGGGCGCTGGCCGTCGAGTATTTTGCCGCGCGCCTCTGCAAGCGCGAACCAGCCGGCGCGATCGATCTCGGGAAATATCTGCGTCTTGCCGGTCTTCGGCGGCCAGATCATCTCGAATGTGTTGCTGACGATTTTTTCCGCATCGATATCGCCGTCGAGCGCCCAGGCGGTGACGATTTTCCCGCCGGCCTGACGCACCTCACCTAATGCGATGAGTTCGCCGGCGGGCGGCGCGATTCCGGTCTCTTCCTCGAATTCGCGCAGCGCCACGGCACGTGCCTCTTCGCCATCAAGATATTCGCCCTTGGGAATCGACCAGCTCCCCTGGTCGCGCTTCTTCCAGAACGGCCCGCCGGGATGAACGAGGAAGACGCGCAGCTCGCCGTCGTCGCGCTTGAATAGAAGAAGGCCGGCGCTGCGTTTCGGCATCCGCGTGGAATTACGCGTCGAGCTCGGGATAATGCCGGAAAATGCCGCTCTCGTTGAAGGGAATGCGACGCGGACTGGCGAGATAGGCCTTGATGCGCGGACGCTTTGCGATTGCATCATGCAGCGCGGCGACTTTCGGATATTTGCGCAACTCGCGCTTCATCAGCTTCGGGAATGCGTAGGTCAATCCGGCGACCAGCTGGAACAGCGATAGATCGGCATACGTCATCTTGTCGCCGACAAGATGTTTCGGGCCGGCGGGATTGCGGGTGAGAATGGTTTCGAACCAACCAAAATATTTCGGCACGCGATTGTCGCGAAAATCTTCCGCACGGCGTGCCGCTTCTTGCTTCTGATCCTCGTAATATCGGCTGGAGGCAATCGGGTGATGCGTGTCGTGGGCCTCGAGTACGAAATCGGCGATCGTCAGCTGGATCTGATGCGTCCATAAGCGCCCCGGCTCGTCCTTCGGCGCGAGATCGTGCTTGCCGCCGAGATAGAACAGGATTGCCGCGGTCTGGCCGACGATAAAATCATCGTCCTTCAGGAACGGCGGTGCGAAAGGTGGGCGTTCGCTCTTGTCCATGAGCAAGTCCATGGCGCGCATGCCTTTGTTGGAGTCGCGCGCAACGTCGACATATTCGGCACCAGCCTCTTCCAATGCGAGGCGCACGAATTCGCCGCGTCCCTGAATCGATGGCCAATAGTAAAGTTCGTAGGCCACGGCGTCGCCGGTCAGACCTTTACCTGCGCGCCGAGCTCGACGACGCGGTCCGAGGGAATCGAGAAGAAGTCGGTCGCGTTCGCCGCCTGCCGCGACAGCGCGACAAACAATTTATCCTGCCAGCGCGGCATGCCCGACGTGCGGCTTGTCTTCAATGTCCGCCGGCCGAGGAAAAACGACGTCGTCATGATGTCGAACTTCAACCCGGCTTTGCGCATGCTGGCGAGCGCCGCCGGCACGCGCGGGCTCTCCATATATCCGTAATTCAATGTGATTCGGATGAAGCGGTCGGCAATGTTGCTAATTTCGAACCGGTGCTTCGACGGAATGCGCGGCGTCTCGCCGGTTCGCACGCACATGATGATGATGCGTTCGTGCAGAACCTTGTTGTGTTTGAGATTGTGCATAAGCGAGGACGGCGCCACCTCGGGATTGCTGGTCAGGAAAATTGCCGTTCCCGGCACGCGCGTCGGTTTCGATTTCTCTAGCATGCGGATGAGATCGCTGATCGGGATCGAATCGCGATGCGTTTTGACACTAAGCAGATTGCTGCCGCGCACCCAGGTCCACATGATGATCATTGAGCAGATCGCGATCAGCAGGGGCACCCAGCCGCCGCCGAAAACCTTGAGAAGGTTCGCCGAGAAAAACGATAGGTCGACCATAAGAAACGCGCCGGCAAACAAGAACGACGCCCAGAGCGGCCAATGCCAGCGTCGCAGGGCGACGACAAACAAGAGGCACGTGTCGACCACCATCGTGCCGGTCACCGCTATGCCGTAGGCGCCGGCAAGGCCGCTCGAATTCTTGAACGCGATAACGAGCGCGATGACGCCGATCGCCAGCAGCCGGTTGATGCGTGGAATGAAAATCTGGCCTTCCTGCATCTCCGACGTATGCACGATTTCAAGACGGGGCAGCAGCCCAAGTTGAATCCCTTGCCGGGCAATCGAGAACGCACCGGTGATCACTGCCTGGCTGGCGATAACGGTCGCTGCCGTTGCGAGGATCACAAGCGGAAAGAGCGCCCAATCGGGCGCGAGCAGATAAAACGGATTCTCGATTGCCGCGGGATTGCTGAGGATCAGTGCGCCCTGGCCTAAATAGTTCAAGAGTAGAGCAGGCAAAACAAAGCAGCTCCAGGCAAGTCGAATGGGCGTGCGTCCGAAATGGCCCATATCGGCATAGAGCGCTTCCGCGCCCGTCACGGCAAGGAAGACCGAGCCGAGGACGGTGAAGCCAATAAGTCCGTGCGTGAACAGGAAGTGCAGTCCGTATCGGGGATCGAAAGCGTAGAGAACCTGCGGCGCGTCCGGAATGTGCATGATACCGAGAACGGCCATCACGATGAAAAAGGTGACCATGATTGGACCGAAGAAGGCGGCAACGCGCGCTGTGCCGTGACTTTGTGCCCAAAACAGCGTGATCAGGATCAGAACCGTGATCGGCAAAACGTAATCTTCGAACCTGTGCGTAACGAGCTTCAAACCTTCGACGGCGGACAAAACCGAGATCGCCGGTGTTATCATCGCGTCGCCGGAAAACAGCGCGGCGCCGGCAATGCCAAGAAACAAGACAGGTGCGGCGCGCCGGCCGAGGGCGTTTTGCGCGAGTGCCATCAGTGAAAGCGTGCCGCCTTCGCCGCGATTGTCGGCGCGCATCATGAAGATAATGTACTTCGTGGTGACGATAATGAACAAAGCCCAGATGAGCAGCGATACCGTGCCGAGAACCGTCGTGTCGGTGACGCCGGTGCTTTGCACATGAACGAGCGATTCGCGCAGCGCATAAAGCGGGCTCGTGCCGATGTCGCCGTAGACGACGCCCATGGAGCCGACCGCCAGCGCGGTGAGGCTGGATTTTCTGCCAGGAGAATGGGCGGCTTCGGCGGGGGCGATTCCGGCTGGCCCGGCGGGCGACTCGTGCACGATGTGTTGTGCCATTGACGGGCCTGGATGCGCGGACAGCGCCCGCGGAAGCGCGGCTATACGCCTTTTCTCCCGGGCGGAGAAGCGGCGGCAGCCTCGCCTCTAACATCCTTCTAGCCAACCGAGTTGCGCGCCGGGAACGCGCCTGCGATTGAGCCTTAATGCTGGGCTTCGACCCTCCGCTTCCGATCGATGCCGTTCTCGATGACATTGCCGGCGCACTCTCGGCGGGTTCGCGCCTCGTCGTCGTCGCCCCACCCGGCGCCGGCAAGACCACGCGTATCCCGCTCGTCCTGCTTAGAGACGGATGGGCGGCGGGAAAACGCATCATCCTGCTCGAGTTGCGGCGGCTTGCCGCACGCGCGGCGGCAGAGCGCATGGCGTCTACGCTCGGCGAACGCGTCGGCGAGACGGTCGGTCTTCGCATGCGGCTCGAGACCAAAGTCTCGACGAAAACGCGGATCGAGGTCGTCACCGAAGGCGTGTTCGCGCGTCTGATCCTCGACGATCCCTCGCTTGCGGATGTTGCGGCGGTTCTGTTCGACGAATTTCACGAGCGTTCGCTCGACGCCGATTTGGGCCTTGCGCTGGCGCTCGATGCGCAAAGCGGCTTGCGCGACGATCTCCGGCTTCTCGTCATGTCGGCGACGCTCGACGGCGCGCGCGTTGCGTCGCTCATGAAGGACGCCCCAGTAATCGAGAGCGCCGGGCGCGCCTATCCCGTCGAGACGCGCTATCTCGGGCGCGATTCCAACGAGCGCATCGAAGATGCCGTCACGCGTGCGGTCCTGCGCGCGCTACGCAGCGATGCGGGATCGCTGCTCGTCTTCCTGCCGGGGCAGGGAGAAATCACGCGCACCGCCGAGCGGCTCGCCGCGCAGGTAAACGTTCCTGCAGTGGACGTCGTGCCGCTTTATGGCGCGCTCGAACGCCAGGACCAGGATCGCGCCATCGCACCGGCACTGCCGGGCCGGCGCAAGATCGTGCTCGCCACATCGATCGCCGAGACCTCGCTGACGATCGAAGGCGTGCGCGTCGTGATCGATAGCGGGTTGTCCCGCGTGCCGCGCTATGAGGCGGGGATCGGATTGACCCGCCTGGAAACGGTGCGTGTCTCGCGCGCCGCCGCCGATCAGCGCCGCGGCCGGGCAGGGCGCACGGAGCCGGGCGTCTGCTACCGCCTCTGGCAAGAGGCGGCCAATGGTGCGCTTGAACCTTTCGCCCGGCCGGAAATCCTTGACGTGGATTTGTCGGGGCTCGTCCTGGACCTCGCGCATTGGGGCGTGCGCAACCCGCTTGCCCTCGCCTGGCTCGATCCGCCGCCGATGCCGGCCTGGAACGAGGCCTGCGCTCTCCTCCGTCGGCTTGGGGCGCTCGATGAACAGGGCGCCATCACCGAAGCCGGAAGGCGCGTCCGCGATCTGCCGCTGCCGCCGCGTCTGGCGCGAATGGTGATCGAGGCGGCGACGCATGGACAGGCGGAGGAGGCGGCGCGGATCGCCGCGCTCCTGTCCGAACGCGGGCTCGCGGGCAGTTCCACCGACTTGGCCGACCGGCTGGAGCGGCTCGCGCGTGATCGCTCGCCCCGGGCCGCGGCGGTGCGGCGGCTCGCTGCCGGTTGGGCGCGTGCCGCCGCTTCAGCGGCGCCTGAGTGGAGCAGCGAGCGGCTGTCCGTCGGCGGACTGGTGGCTTACGCTTATCCCGAGCGCGTTGCCAAAGCGCGTGGCGAGCGTGGGCAATTCCTGATGGCGAACGGGCGCGCTGCGACGCTGGAGCCGCATGATGCACTTGCAAGCGCGCCTTATCTGGCGATTGCGGAGGTCGCCGGTCGCGCGGATCGTGCACGCATTTTCGCGGCGGCGGGTTTGCCTGAAGCCGAACTGCTGGCCATCGAAGCGGGCGAGATCGCCACTAAAACCGAAACGAGCTTCGACCGGGAGCGCCTCGCGCTGCGCGCACGGCGGGTGTCGCGGCTCGGTGCGATCGCGCTGTCGCAACAAAATCTGCCGGTGGAGACCGGACCGGAAAGCGCGCGCATTCTCGCACAAGGTATTGCGACAACAGGCATCGATCGCCTGCCGTGGACATCAGCGCAAAAGCAGTTGCGCGACCGGGTCGCATTTCTTCGCGCGGCGGAAGGCGAGGAATGGCCCGATCTTTCCGACGCGGCCCTCGCGGCAAATGCGAACGAGACGCTCGCGCCATTTCTCGGACAGCGCACCAGTGTTGCTGACATCGCCGCTGAAGATCTCGACCAGGTTCTCGGCGCTGTTCTGCCGTGGAACCTGAAGCGTCGACTCGAGCAAGAAGCACCGACGCATTTCACCACGCCGGCCGGATCGTCGCTGCCGATCGACTACGAAGCGGAAGGCGGGCCGACAATCTCGGTGCGCGTGCAGGAGCTTTATGGTTTGTCGATGCACCCGGCGATCGCCGCCGGCCGCGTACCGCTCGTCCTCGCGCTGCTCTCGCCGGCGCACCGGCCGATCCAGATCACCCGCGATCTGCCGGGTTTTTGGAGGGGCTCCTGGGCCGCAATTCGCGCGGAGATGAGAGGCCGCTATCCGAAACACGTGTGGCCCGAAAATCCGGCGGCAGCCGCACCGACGACGCGCGCAAAACCACGCGGAACGTGAGGCGAACTGCAATCGTAAACAGAACCTATGATATGCGTGCTTCATTGCGCGACATCGGTTTAATCGAGGGGTGAGATACATTCGATATTAGATGCAATCGTTCTCGCCGGCGATCCATGTCCTTCGCGCTGAAATTCGCTGTTTTTCTCTGCGCTGTGGCGTTCGCGGCGGCGGCGTTTTTGCCGCGGGTGGCGGCGCGTTTGAGTGCGAACCATCCAGCGCCGGCCACCCATGCGAGCGTGCCGACGACGGCGGCGCCGACGCAGATTGCCGCTGCGGCGCCGGCGCGGGAGGCCGCTTCCGTTCCGGCCCCCATGCCTGCCCCACGCCCTGTCGCTGTGGCCTCCCGCGAGGACGGCTTCGGCTTCCGCCGCGTCGATCTACCGGTCGGACCAGGCGGTCATTTCCGCGCCGATGTCGAGATCGGCGGACGAACGATTCCGATGCTGGTCGATACCGGCGCGAGCTATGTCGCGCTCTCGGCCGAAGACGCCGGCCGCCTCGGCGTCATTACGCGGCCTTCCGACTTCACCATCACGATGTACACCGCTAACGGCCCTGCCAAAGCGGCGCCGGTGCGGCTGCATGCCGTGCACATCGATACGCTCTCCGTCTACGACGTTGATGCGATCGTGGCGCAGCCGGGCGCGATGAACGGCAGCTTGCTTGGCATGAGCTTCCTGCGGCGGCTGACGCGGTTCGAGGCGCAGCCTGATCGGTTGCGGCTGATCCAGTAGGCGGAAAGATCACGGCTTCCGTTGCCGGATCGGGCAGAGTAGAAGGCGGCGCAATCCCGCTCCCTCCCGTCCAGGTCTCGCATGTTCCCGAAACCCGTTGCCGAGTTGAAGCCCAATACCTACGCGTTCGAATCGTCACCAATGGTGAAGTCCACCGGCTTTCGCGAATACGACGCGCGCTGGCTCTTCGGCAAGGAAATCAACCTCATGGGCATCGAGGCGCTCGGCCTCGGACTTGGCACGCTCCTGCACCAAATGGGGGTTAAGCCGGAGATCGTGACGGGACACGATTTCCGCTCCTATTCCTCCTCCATCAAACACGCGCTTGTGCTCGGGCTTATGGCGGCGGGCGTGAAGGTGCACGACATCGGACTCGCGCTGTCGCCGATGGCCTATTTCGCGCAATTCGATCTCGATGTCGCGGCGGTTGCGATGGTCACCGCCTCGCACAACGACAACGGCTGGACGGGCGTCAAAATGGGCGCGCAGCGGCCGGTCACTTTCGGGCCCGACGAGATGACGGCGCTGAAGGAACTCGTCCTTGCCGGGCAATATGAGTACCGCGACGGCGGCTCGTATCGCTTTGTCGAGAATTTCCCCGATCGTTATCTCGCCGATCTCGCGGCGCGGCCAAAGATCAAGCGCAAGCTCAAAGTGGTGGCCGCCTGCGGCAATGGCACTGCCGGCGCGTTCGCGCCGAAGCTGCTCGAGGCGCTCGGCTGCGATGTCGTGCCGCTCGATTGCGACCTCGATTACACCTTTCCGCGCTACAATCCCAATCCCGAAGACATGAAAATGCTGCACGCGATGGCCGACAAGGTCCGCGAGGTCAAAGCCGATGTCGGGCTTGGTTTCGATGGCGACGGTGATCGCTGCGGCGTCGTCGACAATAATGGCGAAGAGATTTTCGCCGACAAGATTGGCGTGATGCTGGCACGCGATCTGTCGAAGTTGCATCCGAACGCGACCTTCGTTGTCGACGTGAAGTCGACGGGGCTCTTCGCGACGGATCCCGAGCTGCAGGCGCACGGCGTCAAAGCGGAGTATTGGAAGACCGGACACTCCTACATCAAGCGACGTGTCGCCGACTTGAAAGCGTTAGCTGGTTTTGAGAAATCCGGTCACTTCTTCTTCAACGCACCGATCGGGCGCGGCTATGACGATGGCCTGCTGACGGCGATCCAGGTGATCGAGATGCTCGACCGCAATCCCGGCAAGTCGATGGCCGACCTATATGCGGCGCTGCCGCGCACCTGGGGCTCGCCGACCATGTCGCCGCATTGCGACGACGAAAAGAAATATGCTGTGGTGGACAGGGTCACCGCACGTTTCAAGGAAATGGAAAAAGCCGGCGAACCGCTGATCGGCTCCCAGATCCGCGACCTCGTCACCGTCAATGGCGTGCGTGTCACCGTCGAGGACGGAACCTGGGGGCTGGTACGCGCTTCGTCGAACAAGCCGGAGCTGGTTGTCGTCGTCGAAAGCCCGGTGTCGGAGAGCCGAATGCGCGAGATGTTCCATGCGGTGGACAAAATTCTCCGCGAAAATCCAGAAGTCGGCGAATACAATCAAACCCTATGAGCCAGCGAGCCTTGCTTAGGGACACTTCGCTCCGGGGGTCGCCGCATAAGTCAGAGAACTCGAGCCGCGCGGAAGCATATATTGCGTCTGCGCCATGTTGAAGGTCTTCGAGACCTTCCAATTCCAGATCTGGAAGCTGAGCCGGGGATGCTCAGCAGGATCTGCGAGCCGGTCATCGTGAGTTTCGTCGTCGAATACGGCGCCATGATCGCGTTCGACGCGGCGAAAATATTGGTCATTATTGTTTCAGTGACATTCGTCGTGCCGCCTGACTGCAATTGCTGTTGTTGCGCGGTCAAGTCAGCCAGCGTGCGGGCGACGAGCGTCATTCGCTGGCTTGCCATGTGGCCTTTCGATAGCTCGACGATGCCCAGATAGAGCGTCAGCATGAACGGCAGGATGAGCGCGAACTCGACAGCTGAGATTCCGCGCTGATCCTGTCGGGTCTGCGCGAAACGTGCCCAGATCGACAAACACCCGTTCGTCATGAACTGTAAGGCTCGGTCTGGAATACGGCGGTGGCCATGATGACGTTTGTCATCGTGCCGCCTGATACGCCGAAGATGTTGCTGGCTCCGCCCAAGACCGAGAGATAGGTCGGCAGCTGATAGAGAACACGTACGACATTGATCGTACTTGGTCCTCCCGGATTGAATTGCGCCTGACCGGTATTAGTGAAAACCGTCTTCGACGTGTCGGTTGACGAAAAGTTGCTTGCAACCCGTACGTCGATGACGAGCCTCGAGCAGTCGATGAGCGCCGGCAACGCGTTGGCCGGTTTCGTTCCACCCGACGAGCTCGAGCAAATGAGATTGCGCTCATTCGCTTCGGTTCGATCTCGCCCGAGGGCGGAGAAATCCTCAAAATTATCGTTCGTGTTCGCTGCAACGTGCTGATTTCCGGCGGCACGGGCTCAGGCAAGACGACGCTGCTCAACTGCCTCACGAATTATATCGAGACAGACGAGCGCGTCATCACCTGCGAGGACGCCGCCGAACTCCAGCTGCAGCAGCCCCACGTCGTGCGGCTTGAGACGCGCCCACCCAATCTTGAAGGGTCGGGCGCGGTAACGATGCGCGATCTCGTGAAAAACTGCCTGCGTATGCGCCCCGAGCGAATCATCGTCGGCGAAGTGCGCGGACCCGAAGCGTTCGACCTTTTGCAGGCAATGAATACCGGCCACGACGGCTCGATGGGAACGCTGCACGCCAACTCGCCGCGCGAGGCGCCGAGCCGTCTTGAATCAATGATCACGATGGGCCGTTTTGCCCTGCCGCCGCGCACAATCCGCGAGATGATCGTCTCTTCGGTTGACGTGATCATCCAGGCGTCTCGCCTGCGCGACGGCTCGCGCCATCACCCACATCACCGAAGTGCTCGGGCTCGAGGGCGACGTCGTCATTACGCAAGACCTGCTCGTCTACGACATTCGGCGAGGACGCGAACGGCAAACTTAAGGGGCGGCACCGCTCAACCGGCATCGGCCGGCCACGTTTTTGGGAGCGTGCCCGCTACTATGGCGACGAAGAGCGCCTTGCTGCCGCGCTCGACGCGTCCGAGCTGGCAAGCTGAGCGGAGGCGCGCATGGATGAAACCGCGCTCATCGTCGCCGGCCTGGCAATGGTTGCGGTCGGCGGGCTGTTCTACGCGTTCGTCTATCACTATCTTTTCGGGGACATCAAGGCGGAAAAGCGGTCGACGTGATCATCCGCGGCGTCAAGGCCGGTCTGCCGCTTGGCGATTGCATGCGCGTCATCGCCAGCGAATCCGCCGAGCCGGTGCGAACGGAGTTTCGCCTGATGGTCGAAGCAACGGCGCTTGGCCTGTCGCTTGGCGAAGCGACGGAACGGATCGTCGAACGCGTGCCGGTGCCGGAGGCGAGCTTCTTTTCAATCGTCGTGAACATTCAGCAGAAGGCCGGCGGTAATTTTTCCGAGGCGCTGAGCAATCTCTCCCGCGTTCTGCGTGATCGGAAAAAGCTGAAACAGAAGGTGCAGGCGGTCTCAGCGAGGCCAAAGCGTCCGCCGCGATCATCGGCAGTTTGCCCTTTATCGTCGGCATTCTGGTCTGGTTTATCTCACCGCGCTACATCGAGCTTCTATGGCTGACCTCGGGCGAACGCATCGTCATCGGCGTTTGCCTGACCTGGATGCTGGTCGGCTGCTTGGTCATGCGCAAGATGATCAATTTCGAGGTGTAGGGACGCGAGTGCGAGTAGGTTGAGCCATGGACGGAATCGTCAACACGCTGGACAGTCGGCAGATGCTTCTCAGCATCCTTGTTGCGATTGCGGTCGTGGCCGCCGTGCTCAGCCCGGCAATGCCGCTCTTGCAGACCGATAATTTTAGCAAGCGCTTGAAATCGGTGAGTTCGGAACGCGAGCGCATCCGCCAGCGCGAACGCGAACGGCTCGCCGCACGCCAGAGCGTGAGCCTGCGGCAAGAGCCGAAGATTTAAATGAAGCAGATCGTCGATAGTTTCAGCCTGACGAAGTGGCTAGGCACCGAAAAAGCCAAGCAACAACTGGCGATGGCCGGGTATCGCGGTCCGCAGGCGGAAATCGCCTTTTTGTTCTTTCGGCTGATCGTGCCGATCGGGCTATTTGTTGTGGCGACGTTCTATATGCTCGTCCTGGACGATTCCGATTGGCCGATGCTGCTCAAGCTGGGCATCGCCATCTTTGCCGCTTATCTCGGCATCAAGGCGCCGGAATTGTTCCTAAAGGACGCCACCGGCAAACGCCAGGTTTCCATGCGCCGGGCTTTTCCCGACGCCATGGATTTGCTGCTTATCTGCGTCGAATCCGGCATGTCGATTGAGCATGCTTTTCGCAAGGTCAAAAAGATGGCGCACTCGTTGCCGCCGAAGCTGACCGTGCCGATGATCCTGTTCTTTCTGCCGGTTGTCATTATTACGCCGGCGATCATCCGGGTGATGGCGATTCCGTAAATTCGTTGCGCCGGTAGCCTTGCGCGTACAAAAGCGCGGTCAAATCGCAATGATCGATACGCGCATGCGCCGCTGCTGCGACCGCGGGCTTTGCGTGATAGGCGACGCCGAGCCCTGCCTCCTGCAGCATGGCGAGATCGTTGGCGCCGTCGCCGATGGCGAGTGTGTCGGCGCGATCGAGGCCGAGGGTTGAGCGGAGCTCGATCAGGGTCGCCACTTTCGCCTCGCGTCCGAGAATGGGCTCGTTGACGGTGCCGGCGAAAAACGCGCCGTCGATCATGAGAACATTGGCGCGGGCCTCGTGAAAGCCGATCGCCTCGGCTATTCGCTCTGCAAACAAGGTAAAGCCGCCGGAGACGAGCACGGTATGGGCGCCATGCGCGCGCATTGTTCCGACAAGCGCGCGGCCGCCGGGCGTCAGGACGATGCGTTCCTCGAGAATGCGATCGACAATTCTGTGCTCGAGGCCGCGCAGCAGCGCGACGCGCTCCCGCAAGGCGGGTTCGAACTCGATCTCGCCGCGCATGGCGCGCTCGGTAATCGCCGCGACCTTCTCCTTGAGACCGACGAAATCGGCCAGCTCGTCGATACATTCCTGGCGGATCATGGTGGAATCCATGTCCGCGAGGAACAGTTTTTTGCGCCGATGCGCGATCGGCTGGACGAAAACATCGACAGGCAGCCCGGCGAGTGCGGCGCGAATTCGGTCCGTGGCTTCGCGCAAATCGAATGAAGCTGCCGGTGCGAATGCGATATCCGCAGCAATTTGAGGCGCCAGCCAATTGGTGCGCTTCGCGTTCGGCACTAATAAAGCGGCGCGCGCCAGCACCGCGTCGGTGAGGACGGGCTGGTCGTCAGGGGTGACGAGCGTCAAGACATGCGTCATAAGCGGGCGGAACTCGCGCGGGAAACACTTGTATTCGGCGATCCTCATCGCAGGCCCGACGGCAAGCGGCAAGTCGGCCCTTGCACTGCATCTCGCCGAGCGGCTCGGCGGCACGATCATCAATGCCGATTCGATGCAGGTCTATCGCGCCCTCCGCATCCTTACCGCGCGCCCGAGCGAAGCGGAGGAAGCGCGCGTGCCGCATCTCTTGTTCGGCACCGTTGACGGCGCGACGAATTTTTCCGTCGGCCGATATCTCGCTGCGGCAACGCGAGCGTTTGCGCAGACCCGCGCGGCAGGGCGCATGCCGATCTTTACCGGCGGCACCGGGCTATATTTGAAGGCGCTGCTGCAGGGATTGTCGGATATTCCGTCCGTTCCCGCTGACGTCCGGGCACAGGTGCGCGAAGAAAATGCGCGACTTACCCCGCACGAATTGCATGCGAAGCTCGCGGCGCGCGATCCGATCACTGCTGCGCGGCTTCGCCTGAGCGATCCGCAGCGCATTTTGCGCGCGCTCGAAGTTTTTGCCGCGACGGGGCGTTCGCTGTCGTCCTTCCAGGGCGCGCGCGCAAAACCGCTGCTCGACGCAGAAGAATGTCTGTGCCTGTTCATCGCGCCGCCGCGTGCCGCGCTTCATGCGGCGATCGACACGCGCTTCGACGCTATGCTCGCTGCCGGTGCGCTCGACGAGGTCGAGGCGCTCCGCCGGCGCAAGCTCGATCCGGCGCTGCCGGTCATGCGCGCCCATGGCGTGCCGCATCTCATCGCGCATTTAGACGGCCGCATGAGCCTCGAAGAGGCGGCAAACCTCGGCAAGCGCGACACGCGCGCTTACGTCAAGCGCCAGTTCACGTTCGCGCGCCACCAGCTGCCGGAATTTTTGTGGCTCGTCCCGGAAAATTTTACGCCGCCAGCCAGCGCGCGAGCTCGCCCAAGTCCTTGACCGCGACGTCGACCGGCACGCGCGGCGCCGTTTCGCCGGTGCCCGGGCCATGCTCGTCCGGGCGCGCGACATGCGCGGTCATGAGCCCGCATTTCGCCGCGGCTGCCAGATCGGCGGAATGCGCGGCGACCATCATGCAGGCCTGCGGCTTGAGATCGAACGCCTCGCAGGAGGTGAGATAGACGCGCGGCTTCGGCTTGTAATCGCCGGCGACTTCGGCGCCGAGGATCGCGTCCCAGCGCCAGTCATTGTGGCGGGCGAGATCGGCCATGAGCGAGATGTTGCCGTTGGAGACCGGCGCGAGCAGCGCGTGCTCTCGGAGCTTCGCGAGTCCGGCGGTGACATCGCCCCAGGCGTCGAGCTTGTGCCAGGCGAGGACGAGCGCGTGACGCGTCGCCTCGTCGGTCCGCTCCAGACCGAAGCGGGGCAGGATGCACTCGAGATTGCGCCGGTGCACGACGTCGAGCCGTGCAAAAGGCCGGCGGCCGGCGCGTATCTCCTCCATGCCCGGCTGATATTCGCCGCGCCAGGCATCGGCGAAGGCAGCCCAATCGAGATTGAAGCCTTTCGGTGCGAGGACGGCGCGCGCTCCGCGCCCTACGCCGGAGCGCCAGTTGACCAGCGTGCCGAACACGTCGAAAAACAGCGCCTTGGGTTTTTCCGGCACGCTCGCCCTCCGGCTGAATGGAGGGCCCGTTGAAGCGCGCCGGCGCGGGCGAAGTCAATGTGGGGCAGGGGGTTCGCCGCCCCGCGCCTTGCCTCGCGCGGGCCGCGTGTGGCACAAGGCGCCTCCGCGTCAAGCCGCGCGTTTTGCGGCCCGTCGCGCCTGCTGCCGTAGCTCAGTGGTAGAGCACTCCCTTGGTAAGGGAGAGGTCGACAGTTCAATCCTGTCCGGCAGCACCAGAAAACCCTTTAGGAGTCAAGGGTTCTGGGGCAGAGCACTCCCGTTTCCCCCATCGCTCAGACGCGAACGCATCATGAATTCCCCCAGCCGCCTGGGGGAAAACTGGGGGACTCTGTTCCCCGGACGTTCATGGTGCTCGTCAACTTCACGCTCGCGGCCGACGCATGCCTGATTTCGCCGGCACCTGTGGCGCCAGTAACCGACAATCCATCGAAAGGACCACCCAAGAATGATGAAGTCGAACGCAATTTACACGGGGCTCTATGCGATCTCGCAGCGCCTTAACACCAACGAGCGCCGCGCAAGGTGGCTCGTTGCCGAGGGATATCTTCGCATTGATCCTCCCCCTTTGAAGTGGTCCGCCTGGGAGTATGGCTTTAGGCCTGAGGAGGAGCGCTATGGGGAAGAAGAGGCACAAGCCGGAGGAGGTCGTCGCCAAGTTGCGCCAGGTCGATGTGTTGGTCTCGCAGGGCAAGACGGTCGCGGAGGCGATCCGCTCGATTGGAGTGACGGAGGTCACCTATTACCGCTGGCGCCAGGAGTTTGGTGGGCTGAAGTCGGATCAGGTGAAGCGGCTGAAGGACCTGGAGACCGAGAACAGCCGTCTTCGTCGGGCCATTGCCGATCTGACGCTGGATAAGCAGATCCTGACGGAGGCGGCCCGGGGAAACTACGAGCCCCGCGCGCCGGCGCGCCTGCATCGAGCATGTCCGACGGGAACTGTCTGTCTCCGAGCGCCGCGCCTGTGCGGTGCTTGGACAGCATCGCTCGACACAGCGCAAGCCGCCGCGGGGCCGGGACGACGAAGAGCGGCTGACCGCCGACATCATCGCACTGGCTCGCCAGTACGGACGCTATGGCTATCGCAAGGTTGCAGCGCTGCTGCGTGACGCGGGCTGGCTGATCAATGCCAAGCGGGTCGAGCGGATCTGGCGGCGTGAAGGGCTCAAAGTTCCTCGCCGACAGCCCAAACGCGGGCGACTATGGCTGACGGACAGCTCGTGCATCCGGCTGCGGCCTTTGCATCGCAATCATGTGTGGTCCTACGACTTCATCGAAGATCGCACCCACGACGGAAGGCGGTTCAGGATGCTCAACGTCATCGACGAGTTCACCCACGAATGCCTGGCCATCCGCGTCTCGCGTAGGCTGAAAAGCATCGACGTGATCGATGCCCTGTCGGACCTCTTCATCTTGCGCGGCGTACCCGGCCACGTGCGTTCCGACAATGGACCCGAGTTCGTGGCGCGTGCGGTTCAGGAATGGATTGCCGCAGTCGGTGCCAAGACGGCCTATATCCAACCTGGCAGTCCCTGGGAGAACGGCTATGTCGAATCCTTCAATGCGCGGCTGCGTGATGAGCTGCTCGACGGCGAGATC
>DATAOB010000076.1:0-111363 GCA_036265935.1 Beijerinckiaceae bacterium | reverse complement strand
CGCCGAGGGCACGATCCCGGCGGCGGAGGCCGACGACGTGTTCATCTGCGTCGGCGTCTTCATCCATTGGGAGGCGGCCGACGACAAGAAGATCCAGGAATATAATTACAAGGCGACGAAGGAATCGATCGAGCGGGCGGTCAAGGGCACGCCGAAAGCCGCCGAGGTGCAGCAGAAGTACAAGACGGCGAAGCACCCGTTCGCCGCGGCCTCGTGAGGCTCGCTAACTGAACTCCGAAAGGTCGGTGGACGTGAGCCGTCCGTCATGTAGTGCCGAAGCGACAAGGACGCCGGCCATACCGGCGTCGCGCAGCACCTGGAGATCGTGGCGGCCGCGGACGCCGCCTGCGGCATAGAGGTGGCGCGCCCCGGCGCGCTGCCTTATCATCGCGAGCCGCTCGAGATCGGGGCCGGCGCCGCCGCCGACCCGCGCGAGTGTCATGAGGATGACGCGGTCCGGCCAAAGCGACGGCTGTTCGAGCAAACCGCGGGGCCCGAGAAAGTCGGAGTCGCGGAAATCGAGCGAAAGAATCTTAGCTCGGTCGATTGCTTGCAAGCTTCCGTTGCGATCGATGCTCTCGCTGCCGAGGACGTGCTGGATATTTTTGCAATCGGTGTAGCCTGAGGTCCCGCTGTCGACCCAAAACGCCATCGCGGGGTGCGAACGCGCCAGTTCCGCAATCAGCCGCGAGTGCTCGCCCTTTTGCTCGATCGCATCGAGATCGGCGATATAGATTGTTTGGAATGAATGAAGCCGCAGAAGGCCGGCAAGCAATTCGTCCGGTATGCTCGTTGCGCAGAGACGTGACACGATCGGCTGATAAGACTCGCGCTGCCCGTGCTTCGCATGGACAACGGCGCCGCCCTTCAGATCGAGGACCGGTATGATTTCCATTTCTTCCGAATAGCGTTCACGCCCAGACACATCAACAAGGTCGAGGAATGCCGGCGCAGAGCATCATAGGCTGGGACATCGGCGGCGCGCATCTCAAAGCCGCGCGAATTGAAGGCGGCCGTATCATCGCGGCGCTACAGGTGGCGCTGCTACTCTGGCAAGGACTGCACGAGGCCGAGCGCGCATTCGACGAAGCGGACGCGAAGATCGGACGAGCCGATATCAACGCGGTGACCATGACCGGCGAACTCTGCGATATTTTCGCGACGCATACGGAGGGCGTGTCGGCCCTGGCGGCGCTTGCGCAGCGGCGACTCTCTTCGCCCATACACTTTTACGCCGGCCGTGCGGGCTTTGTCGCATATGATCGCGTGCCCGAGCACTCGGCCGACATCGCCTCCGCTAATTGGCATGCGAGTGCGGCCGCCGTGGCGGCGATTCATCCGCACGCGCTCCTTGCCGACATGGGTTCGACCACGACCGACCTTATCCCCATTACCGGCGGCCGCGTCGCGGCGCTCGGCTACAGCGATGCCGAGCGGCTCGCACATGGCGAACTCGTTTATGCGGGCGTGGTGCGCTCGTACCTTTTCGCTGGGATCCCGCGAGTCCCGTTTGCGGGCCGCTGGGTCAATCTGATGAACGAGTGGTTCGCCAGCGCGGGCGATGTTTATCGCATCTTGGGCGAGCTGCCCGAAGGTTTCGACGTCATGCCGACAGCCGATAATCGCGACAAGTCGGTCGAATCCTCACGCGCGCGATTGGCGCGGATGATCGGGCGCGATATCGGAGATGCGGACGAGGCAACTTGGCGGGGGCTTGCGCGCTTTTTCGCCGATGCCCAGGCGCGGCAGATCGAAGAGAACCTGCACCTCGTTCTCTCGCGCGGTGTTATTCCCGATCATGCGCCGATTGTTGCAGCGGGGGTTGGGCGTTTTGTGCTGAAGAAGATAGCGGCGCGTTTTGATCGCGCCTTCATTCCGTTCGAATCGTGCTTCGACAGCACGCCGGAATGCGCAGGCGCGGTTTCCGACTGTGCGCCCGCCGCCGCAGTGGCGAAACTTGCGGCAAATCACTTCGCATAAAACTGCGTCACCGCGTCCATCAGCCAGTCCCAGGCTTCGCGCTCTTCCGGCCCGGCTGTTTTGTCGATTGCGATCCGCAAATAGGCGATTTCGCCCCCGATCTTCTCCCGCGGCAGCATCGATAAACGGCTGACGAGAATCGCCGCTTCAAGCACGGCCGCTTTGGCGCGATTGAGCCCGCGGAACGGCGCGTGGGTCGCCACTTTCGAAACGCTGCAGTGAAACTGCGGACGAGTTTCATCGTCTTGGAAGCACGAAACCTTCAGCTCGCCATGCGCCAGCGCCGTAGCGAGGCGTGGTACTGGATGACCAGGCACGTCGGCAATCGGCCAGTCGCGGCGGCCGGTGAGGCATCCGGCAATGATGCGCACGTCATCGACGTAATTCGCCGTCGCAAACGGCACGACGTGCAAATTGTGCAGCGTCGCCGATGGCCGGAACGGCGCGATGATCCACTGCTCGCCATCCTCGATCAATCCGAGCGGCGCGATGTGAACGTGGCCGGTCGCGTCGATTGTGGTGACGACGCATTCGCGGATCATCGGCATTTAGTCGTTTTCCTCGGCCGGTTGTTTTGCTGCGTGTGCCCCGCGATGCTTCAGCGTGGTTCCCGCTTCCTTCAATCTCAGCCGCTCATCGCGCTGGCGCGGCGCCGCCACGCCGAAATCGAGCGGCTCGTCCTGGACGTAACGTTTGCCTAGGCGGAACGCGATCTCCGCCTTGGTCAGTTCCGCGCCGAGATAGAAAGCATGCGCGCCATCCTGCTCGACGTGTAGATCGGGGAAAAGCGCGAAGGCGTCCTGCTCGATCTTGTGAAATCTGCGCGCATAGACGTGAATCCCGTCTTCCGCCGTTTCTATCCGAAAGTTCGCATCGCGCACCTGTTCGGCCAGCGCTTCGATCTCCTCCGGTGTCGCTGCAAAGGGAACCCGGTCGTGGATTTGCAAAAGCCCGGCGTCATATTCCTTCGGCAGCGCCTGATCCTCGCGCGCGGCAAACATCAGGCGGCGCGCCGCGTCGTGCTCCTCCAACGTGCGGCGCGTATGCGGACTCACCTGCACGGTGAGCACATTGCGGATCGCAAGCTCGGAGCAGATGCCGAGGAGCACGGCGGTAATGCCGCTCGTATCGGCCTCCGTTAATTCCGTCAGGTTGCCGGTGCCCATCATCATCTCGGCGTCGGGCAGGTGGCGACGGAGCTCGACGTAACGCGCCAGCGAGTCGCTGAAGCCGAAATGGATTGGATCGAGAATGGGATCGAGAATGCAGGCGATGCCGCGTGCCTTCGCCGCCTCCGCCGCGCGTATGAGCGAAGCGAGATCGCCGTGCGGGCGCGGCACCAGAACCGGTATGCACGACGTGCCTTCTGCGAGCGCAATCGTCGCCTCATCGAGGCTCAGCACGTGATCGGCGCCGGCCTGGATGCCGCGTTCGAGCTCGTCCGGGTCGGCAGAATCGACGCTGACTACGAAGCCGCGATGCTTTAGCTCGCGCACGCTCTCTTGGAGATGCGGGAACGGCGTGTCGGGCAAACAGCCGAGATCGATTACATCGGCGCCGGCGGCCTTGAGTGCTTCCGCGCGCAAAACTATATGCGTGACATCGATCGTCGCCGCGTCGACGATCTCCGCAAAAAGGCGGATATCGTAGCGGGCGAGATCGGGCGGCTTGCCCTTGGCGCCGAGATAGCGCGGCAAATCGGTGATTTCGTCCGGCCCGCGCTCGACGCGCATGCCGAGATCGGCCGAAAGCTTACCGACATCGGCGTGACAACGCCCGGGCACGATGATGCGATCGGCTTCCACCGGTCGCGGCAAGCGCCGGCGGATGATCTCTCCCGTCATCAGCGCCGCAACCTTCACGCCGATATTGTGCACGCGCCATTCGAACGGCATTGGGCCGAGGCCCGCGAGCACGCGCTCGAGCCGCTCATGCGCCAAATGCCCCGTCAAAAAGAGCACGCGTTCAGGCATGCGCACTGGAATGGACGAGGACGCGCGCGCCGGGCAAGTCTCCCGTCGCGAACTCGGCGCCCGCGCCGGCGAGATCGGCGGGTCCGGCAATCCGGATCTCCGCGTTCGTCTGCGCCGCGAAACGTGCAAACAGCGGATCGACGATCTCGCGTTCTACCAGCGCGCCGGCGCTGATCGGGTCGGCTTTGGCGTCGACGCTCTTCACAATGAGAAGCACCCGCGCATCGAGACGCATCGCCAGCCACGCCGCGAGGCTGTCCGACGTGACCTGCCAATTTTCCGGCAGATCGTCGGCGCCGCGCGCCATGCGGCTCGGCAGCCAGAACGCAACGCGCCCCTCGCCGATCAAGCGCAATTGCGCCTCATCGCCGATCAGCAGCACTTCCGGAAAAGACGAGGCGCAGGCGATCGCATATTGTTCCATAGCGAGCAGCGCCATGCGGTGCGCCACGGCGTCGTCGAAGCGCATGTATCGCTGTGTCTCGCGCACGCAGTCGGCGAAGGGTCCGCCACCCGGCACGATGATCACGCCCTCTTTGCAGTGACGCAAAGCCTCGATCCAGCGCGCAAACTGCCGCTCGCGCGCCAGGCTGCCGCCGAGTTTCACGATGATCGGACCGCGCGAGCCCACGCCTCAACTCGGCTTTCCCGTTTCCGCGAGACCTGGAAACAGCTGGTGCACTTTCGCCGATGATTTCGGCCGCTCGCGCCTGATTTCGACGCCGACGGCGCCCGGCACAATGTCGAGCTTTTCGATGCGGATGGTGACGCCAAGCACGCGCGCGTCGCGCAAAATCTGGTCGGCTATCTCTTCCGCGAGTTTCTCGACAAGCGCGACGTGACCGCGCGCAATGTTGAGCTCGATCGCATCGCGGATCGTGTCATACGAGAAGACATCGCGCATATCGCCGCTCTTCAGGTCGGGGCGACGCACATCGACCTCGACATTGAAGCGCAGGCGCTGTTCGACAGCACGCTCGTGCGAATAGGCGCCGATCCTGGCGTTCACAACGAGATCGCGAATGAAGACCCGGTCGGTTCCGGCCTCACTTTCCCGTCCGACCGTGTAGCCGCGCGCTGCGCGCAGCCGCCAATCGATGTTGTCGACTGCGCCGCGCGAAATTTGCGCCGGAATCAGCCCGCGAATGATCGCCACGGCAGTCGTATCGAGTTCGCTCTTACGGTCGCCGGCGCGGCAGAGCGCCGAGCGGAAGCCGAGAAGATCGGGTTTGAGCGGCAGAAGCCGCGGCACGTCCGGGGCCTCCAGCGAGCCGGCGAGGCCGGCGATGAGGCCACCCGCGCGGCAGCGCCCGATAAATTTTTCCAACGAGAGAAAATCGAGATGCTCGATCAGCCGCCCGCCGCCTTTCTGCGCCGTGTCGAGCATCGCGCCGGCAAAACCGGCATCGCCGCTATCTTCGATCAGGTCGAAGTCAGGCGCGAGGTCGGCAAAAAGCACCGCTACCAGCTTGGTGCGCCGCGCTACTTCCTTCAGCGCGCCGATCACGGCGCGCGCGCCTTCTGAAGGAAAAATGCCGATCTTCACGTAATCGACGCCGGTCGCGGCCATCGTCTCGGCGGCGTCTCGCATGGGCTCCGGCTGCATCGGCAGATCGCCGGTGACGGCGCTCGTCTGCCGCTGACCCGCAACGCGCGCCACCGTCGCGCGGACGACCTCCGGCGACACCGCGCCAAGCGTGCCGGCACTCGGGTCCTTCAGATCGATGATGTCGGCTCCCGCTTCCAGCACCAGTTCCGCCTCGGTGGGGCCGGTCACGCTTGCCAGCATGAGCGTCATCGAACATTCCTTTGCGGGCGTGCAGTCACGGCGAACCCGCCCATTATAGGTGCCGGAGACGGAAATCACATGGCCGAAGTTCTGATCGCCCCTTCCATTCTTTCGGCCGACTTCGCGCGGCTCGGCGAGGAGGTGGGCGCGGTTATCGCCGCCGGCGCCGACTGGATTCATGTCGATGTCATGGACGGGCATTTCGTCCCGAATATCACGATCGGGCCACAGATCGTGCGCGCCATCCGGCCGCTGACGGACAAGCTCTTCGATGTGCATCTGATGATCGCACCGGCCGACCCGTATCTCGAGGCTTTTGCCGATGCCGGCGCCGATCGCATGATCGTGCATGTCGAGGCGGGGCCGCATCTGCATCGCTCACTGCAGACGATCCGCGCGCTCGGCAAAAAGGCCGGCGTGACGCTTTGCCCGGCGACGTCGGAGACGACGATCGAGCACGTGCTCGATGACGTCGATCTGGTATTGGTGATGACTGTCAATCCGGGGTTCGGCGGCCAAACTTTCATCCGTTCGCAGCTGGAAAAAATCCGCCGCGTCCGCGCGATGACCGCCGGGCGGCCGATCCGGCTGGAAGTCGACGGCGGTATCACGCCGGAAACGGCAATCGAGGCGGTGCAGGCGGGCGCCGACACGCTCGTTGCCGGCTCGTCGATTTTCAAGGGCGGAACGGAAGCGCGCTATCGCGACAATATCGACGAGATCCGGCGCGCCGTTGCGGGCGCGCGCGGCGAGTTGGTGTGAGGCGCGTCTCATCTGCCGATAAATAAAGCCGCCACTGCGAGCACCAGCGATACCGGCATGATCAGCGCGCCGACCTTCAAAAACTCAAGCGCACTCACATGCTCGCCTTCGCGCCGTAGCGCCACCAGCCAGAGGATCGTCGCGAGCGAGCCGGTGACGGAGAGATTCGGCCCGAGATCGACGCCGATCAGGATCGCGTCGGTGGTGAGCGGCGGCGGCGAGTCGAGCTGGATCGCCGCGCCGGCCAGAAGCCCGACCGGAAGGTTATTGGCGATGTTACTGCCGAAGCCGGCGACGAACGCCGAGGCCCAGGCGGTGAGTGCCGGCGCATCTTGCGCGCCGCGCCGTAGCTGATCGCTGAGGAAGCCTAAAAGACCGGTACGATCGAGCGCCTCGACAAAGACGAACAGGCCCGCAACGAGAGGTACGACGCCCCAGGAAATGTGTTTCAGCGCTTCCATCGCTCCGAAGCCGCGGAAAAACATCACAACGATCAGCGTCAGCGCTCCGACGACGAATGTCGGCAGACCAAGATCGAGACCGAGCGCGGAAACGACGAGCAGCGAGATCGCCGCCAAGATCAGCGCGATGCCGACGATCATGCCTTCGCGCGTCAGCGAAGGGACATCAGGGTTCTCGTCCCTCGGCTCGCGCAGATGCGCGCGCTGCGTCCACCGCAAAATCGCGTAAGTCACCGCAATCGACACCAACGATGGCAGCCCGAACCGCGCCAGCCATTGCAGGAGCGGCGGCATGTGCCCATCGAACACGACGAGGTTTGCCGGGTTCGAGATCGGCAGAACGAAGCTCGCCGCATTGGCGATGAACGCGCAGATATAGAGATAGGGCAGAGGATCGGCGCGCGCCGCACGCGCCGCGGCGTAAACGGCAGGGGTCAAAACGACCGCCGTCGCGTCGTTCGATAAGAACGCGGTGACAACAATGCCGACGATATAGACGAGCGCAAACAGTCGCGTCGGCGAGCCGCGCGCATGCGACGCGGCAATCCCGGCGAGCCAATCGAACAGCCCTTCGCTGCGCGCGAGCTCGGCGATCAGCATCATCCCGGTCAGGAAGAAGTAGACGTCGGCGCCCTTGGCGATGCCGGTCCAGGCGTCGGAGACCGGAAGCAGGCCGAAGGCAACGAGCGCAATTGCGCAGGCGACGGCCCACAATGCTTCCGGCAATCGCCACGGCCGCAGGATCACTCCTGCTATGCCGAGTGCGACGATGATCCAGGTCGCAATCTGCGCTTGGCTCAAGTCGTCGTCCTTGCGGCGATGCGCATTTGACGCGATCGCACAAGAGAGCGCCACGCATCATCGAGAGGGCGGGTTCTGGCTCTCGCGCTCACGCTCACGTTCCAGTATCGCAGAAATCAGAAGCGGAACCGCGACGCCCGCGCTCGGGTTCGCCCGATGCCCTGCGACATCGGGTAGCCAGCCCGAAAATTCCGGTATAGAAGGCGCGCCTTCCCTTTTTCCCGGCCCGTCTCCGCAGGCGGCGCCCGTGCCCGCGTTTGGAGACCCTCATGGCCGTTCCGAAGAGAAAAACCTCCCCGATGAAGCGCGGCTTTCGCCGCTCGGCCGATGCCCTTGCCGCGCCGACTTATGTCGAGGACAAGGATTCCGGCGAGCTCCGCCGCCCGCACCACGTCGATCTCAAGACTGGCATGTACAAGGGCCGGCAGGTCCTGAAGATCAAGTCGAAGACGGACGCCGAAGACTGACAGCCACGGATCATTTCGGCGCGATCCGCCAGGTCACATTCACTGAGTCAGTGAATGTGACTGTTGCTGGGGGAATGATCTGCACGAAGGGCCGCCCCCGCGAAGGCAGGTCATTTTGCACATCCACTGCGGCCCGTGCTTCGCCGTCGGTCACCTCTGCGATATCGACCAGCCAGAAATCGCCGGCATCTGCGTAAACTGCGGCTTGCTCTCTGCCATCGCCGCGCGACGCGCCCGGTTGAGCGCCTGGCGCTCTTGTTCGACTTTGTACGACACCGACCGAATGTTCAGCAGGCCGGACTCTGCCAATCTCCTTACGAGCACGTTGAGCTTGTCGATAGGGATCGCCCTTAGAAAATAGGTCGTCGATGCGGTGAAGGTCGGCTCCGGCGGCTTTGACGGCGGTTGGTTCGTAGGTGGGGGCGACACAGGAGGCCGAACCTCGTTTAAGCGAAATTCACTCCGCTCTAACGAGCGCGCGCGTAGCGCTCCTCATGAGATTTCGCGGCCTCTTCCAGGGTCTTACCAGTCGTGACGACGCCAACATTCAGAACAGCGTAATCCGGCTTTGGCGAGAACTCCCCTTGACCCTTGACGGAAATGACAGCCGGGCGCGGGGCGTGCACGTTCGCCTGCTTTGCAGCCGCAGAGGACGACGCGGAAGACTGATCCCGGCGTCCAAGTTTCGCCCCCTAACCCCGCTATACCCCGGAATTGAAGGGCGCTAGCAGGACGGCGATGGCGGGCTGGATAGGTCGAGGGACGGGGCGAAGCGCCGCCTGCGCGCTCGCCCTTGCGATCCTCTGGGCCTCGCAAGGTTTCGCCCAAACAGGCACCTCCCCGCCCTCCGGCTCCTCATCTCCTGCCGCTTCCGATCCGAAATCGCGCGAACTCGCCGACCGGCGGGCCGAACTCCGCAGCCTCGAAGAGACGATCGACGCGGCGGAGGGTCAAAGGCGCAAGCTCGAACTCGAGATGGAGGCTATCCGCACCGATCGAGCTCACCTCAATGCGTCGCTGATCGAGACCACGGGTAAAATCCGCGACTCGGAGACGCGTATCGATGCCGCACAAAAGCGCCTCGACGGGCTCAGGGGTAGCGAGCAGGCGATTCGCGTCTCGCTCGACAATCGCCGCGCCATAATCGGCGAGGTTCTTGCCTCATTGCAGCGGATGGGCCGGCGATCCCCGCCGGCACTGCTCGTGCGCCCGGAGGATGTGCTGTCGGCGATTCGCACCTCGATGCTTTTGGGCGCGGTTCTGCCTGAAATGCGGGCAGAAACCGAAGCGCTTACCGCCGATCTCGGCGAATTGGTGAAGCTGCGCACCGCGATCAGTAGCGAACGCGACACACTGTCGCGCGAAATTGCCGGCATGCGCGAGGAGCGCCAGCGCCTGTCGATGCTGGTCGAGACGCGCCAGCAGGCGCTCTCGGCGGCCGAGCATGACGCCGATGCCCAGCGGGAAAAGACCCGCGACCTCTCGCGTAAAGCCGCGAATGTTCGCGACCTCATCGCCTCGGTCGAGAGCGATGTTGCCAATCAACGCATGGCCGACGACGCGGCAAAGGCAGAAACCACGCGCAAACAGACAGGTGCGGCCAAAACCGAGAGCAGAACCCGGGTCGCGGGGCTACCCGGTTCGCCCTTCAATGATGTTGCCCGCCTGGCGCCTGCAGTCACCTTCGCCGATGCGAAGGGCCTGCTGCCGCTACCGGTGAATGGCAGCCTGATCAAGGGTTTCGGCTCCCCCGACGGGTTCGGCTCGACCGAGAAGGGTCTGTCATTTTCGACCCGTGCTCAGGCGGTCGTCACGGCCCCCTGCGATGGTTGGATCGCCTATTCCGGGCCTTACCGCACTTATGGCCAACTCTTGATCATTAATGCCGGCAGCGGCTACTATGTGGTGCTGGCCGGCATGGAACGTATCAACGTGGACGTCGGGCAATTTGTCCTGACGGGGGAGCCCGTCGCGACCATGGGCGACGGCACGGCGAAAACGGCGGCGGCGATCGCCATAGGCGCGGCACAACCTGTCCTTTACGTGGAGTTCCGGAAGGATGGCACGCCGATTGATCCGGGCCCATGGTGGGCACGACCGGAAATGAAGAAGGTTCGCGGATGATGCGCAAGGTTTCTCTCGTTGTACTTGGCGCCATGGCTGGGGCTGCGACCGTCACGATCGGCCAGCAAAGTCATCTCTTCGCCGGCGGCTCGGCTCGCGCGGCGATTTCCGATACGTATCGGAGCCTCAACCTCTTCGGCGACGTGTTCGAGAAGGTCCGCTCCGATTACGTGGAGAAGCCGGACGAGCAGAAGCTGATCGAGTCGGCGATCAACGGCATGCTCACCTCGCTCGATCCGCATTCGAGCTACATGGATTCGAAAAGCTTCCGCGACATGCAGGTGCAGACGCGCGGCGAGTTCGGCGGCCTCGGCATTGAGGTCACGCAGGAAGATCAGCTGATCAAGGTCGTCACCCCGATCGACGACACGCCCGCTTCCAAGGCCGGCATTCTCTCCGGCGACATCATTTCCGCGATCGACGGCGAGACCGTCCAGGGCATGACCCTCAACCAGGCCGTCGACAAGATGCGCGGTGCAGTGAACACGTCGGTTACGCTGACGATCCTGCGTGGGCCCAGCAAGGACAAGCAGGACATCAAGCTCACGCGCGCAATCATCCAAATCAAGTCGGTGCGCTCGCGCAAGGAAGGCGACGATATCGGCTACATCCGCATCACGCAGTTCAACGAGCAGACCTATGAAGGCGTGAAGGCGGCGATGGCGAAATTCCAGAGCGAAATCCCGAACGACCAGTTCAAGGGTTACATCCTCGATCTGCGCAATAATCCGGGCGGCCTGCTTGACCAATCGATCGCCGTCTCGAACGCGTTCATCGATCGCGGCGAGATCGTTTCGACCCGCGGCCGCAACGCCGATGAGACGCAGCGCTACAATGCGCGGCCGGGCGATCTGTCCAAGGGCAAGCCGGTCATCGTGCTGATCAATGGCGGCTCGGCCTCGGCGTCGGAAATCGTCGCCGGCGCGCTGCAGGACCATAAGCGAGCGACGATCGTCGGCACGCGCTCCTTCGGCAAGGGCTCCGTCCAGACGATCATCCCGCTCGGCCAGAACAACGGGGCGGTGCGGCTGACGACGGCGCGCTACTACACGCCCTCGGGTCGCTCTATCCAGGCGAAGGGCATCGATCCGGACGTGCAGGTCCTGCAGGATGTCCCGGACGAGCTGAAGGGCAAGGACGACACTAAGGGCGAAGCCGCGCTGAAAGGCCACCTGAAGAACGGCGAGGAGGAGAAGGGCGGCTCGCAGGCCTACGTCCCGCCGGATCCCAAGAACGACAAGCAGCTGATCGCCGCCGAGGACATTCTGCGCGGCAGCAACAAGGCCGCAATCAGCCCGGATCAGCTGAAGTCCGCCAAAGTACCGAACTGACACGGGCGGCATTTCGCCCGTGCTCTCTATGAACGCGCCCGGCACGCCACTTAAGATGGCTGCCGGGCTTCTGATTCGAACGCGCGCTTACCAGGAAGCCGGCCGACTTTGAGGATGGCGGACGACCTCAACAGACCTCTGGGACTGGCCCGCGAGCCGGCAAGCCGTTTCGTCAGGCCCGTGGCATGGCTGCCGCTGGCTTTCGGCGGCTTGGTGATGGTGGCGGTGGCGCTGGTCGCATTTGTGGTGATCACCGGCGACCGCAATGCGGGCGAGCCCTTTGCCCTTGCGCAGATCGAGCCGGAGAAGCCGACTACCGCAACTGTGCCGGCGGCCGTCACCGCGATGGCGCCTGCACGCGAGGAGCCGACGGCCACCGGTCCGCAAGGCGCTAAGTCGAACGCCGCCGATGTGGAGCGCTCGAGCGGCGTCAAGGTCACGCGCCCAGCCGGCGCCGATGCGCCCAATCCGCTTATCATCAAAGTCCCCGACGCAAAAACTATACGCCTGAAGCCCGCGCCCGATCCGCGGCTGGTCGAGAAGAGCCGCTACGGCATGCTGCCTCGAATCGGCGCAGACGGGGGGCGTCCGGCGGCCGTCTATGCACGGCCGATCATCACGCCGCCGACTCTCAAGTCTGGTGCGCCTCGCATCGCCATTTTCGTCGGCGGCATGGGTTTGAGCCGTGCCATGACGCAGGAGGCGACGGACAAATTGCCCGGTGCGGTCACGCTCGCCTTCGCGCCCTATGGCGTCGACCTCGAAGCGCAGGTCGCGCGCGCCCGCGATTCCGGCCACGAGGTTCTCCTGCAATTGCCGATGGACACGTTCGCAGCGGCCGACGCCGATCCTGGCCCACATACGTTGCATTCGGCCCGCGCACCCGAAGCCATCGTCGACGACCTGCACTGGCTGATGACGCGCTTTCCCGGTTATGTCGGCGTGACGAATTTCCTCGGTGGCCGGTTCACTTCGGATGAGGCGGCAATCGCGCCGGTGCTGCGCGAAACTAGAGAGCGCGGACTTCTCTACGTCGACGACGCGACCTCGCCCCGCAGCATCGCGGAGGCGATCGCGACACGCGCCGATTTGCCTTTCGCGCGCGCCGACGTCGTCCTCGATGCCGACAAAACCGCTGAATCGATCGACGCGGCCCTCGCCCGCCTCGAAGCGGCGGCGCGCAAAAACGGCAGCGCGATCGGCTGGGCCACCGGCCTGCCCCTCAGCATCGAGCGCATTGCACGTTTCGCACGCTCGCTCGAAGACAAGGGGATCGCGCTCGTTCCGGTGAGCGCGGTCGCTTCCGTGAAAGCGCGGCCGAGCGTGGACGCGAGATGATGCTGCAGGAGCGGCTGCCGTACCGCGTCTGTGTCGGCATGATGCTCATCAACCACGATGGACTCGTCTTTGTCGGCCGCCGCCGCAACAAGCGCCAGCGCGAGCATGTAGCACCTGGCTATGAATGGCAGATGCCTCAGGGCGGCATCGATGCCGGCGAAGAGCCATACCAGGCGGCATTGCGCGAACTGCGCGAAGAGACCGGCGTCTTGAGCGTTTCGCTGCTGGCAGAGGCGCCGGAATGGTTCACCTATGAAATCCCCCCGGAAATCCTGCACCGCTCATGGCGCGCGCGCTATCGCGGCCAGCGGCAGAAATGGTTCGCGCTACGCTTTCAAGGCGACGAGAGCGAGATCAACATCAAGCCCGGCGGTCACAAACCGGAATTCGACGCTTGGCGCTGGGAGCCGATGGAGCGGCTGCCCGACCTGATCATCCCGTTCAAGCGGGAAGTGTATCAGAAGGTTGTCACCGAATTCGCCCGCTTTTCCGGGAGCAAGGCGAGCGTCTAGGCGCGGTGCTTTACGCGTTACTTGCCATTCGCGCGAGCTTGCGTTCCACCAATGCAGCAAAAGCGGCTGCGCCGAAGGGCAGCACCGCATCATTGAAATCATAGCGCGGATTGTGCAGCGGCGCGGCATGCGAGCCTTCCGTGCCGTTGCCAATGTTGATGTAAGCGCCGGGGCAGGCTTCGAGCATGAAGGAGAAATCCTCCGAACCGAGCACGCGCGATCTTTTGGGATCGACATTGTTCTCGCCCACCATGTCGGCGACCACGTCGGCAAAGACCTGCGTTTCCTCGGGTTCGTTGACCAGCGGCGCGAAAAGATCGCGGAAATCAAGCCGCGCCCGCGCACCGAATGAGGCCGCGACATTCTCGACGAGCCGGCGCATGTTGCTCTCGATCAGCGCCATGACGTCGCGCGAAAAAGCGCGCGCCGTGCCGCGCAGCACCGCATTGTCCGGCACGACGTTATAGGCAGCGCCGGTATGAATCTGCGTTACGCTGACGACCGCTGGCTCGATCGGTTCGACATTGCGCGAGACGATCGTCTGTAGGGCCATCGTCATCTGCGCCGCGATGATGACGGGATCGACACCGTCCTCCGGCCGGGCGCCATGCGAGCCCTTGCCGTCGATGAAAATATCGAAGAAAGCGCCGGCCGCCATCATCGTGCCGGGGCGTATCGCGAACGTGCCCACGGGGTGCCCCGGCATATTGTGCATGCCGTAGACGAAATCGCAGGGAAAGCGCGTGAACAGATCGTCCGCGAGCATCGCCTTGGCGCCGCCGAGCCCTTCCTCCGCCGGCTGGAAAATGAAGTTGACCGTGCCGTCGAAATTGCGCGTTGCCGCAAGATATTTGGCGGCGCCGAGCAGCATGGTCGTGTGGCCATCGTGACCGCAGGCATGCATGCGGCCATCATTCCGGGAACGATAGGGCAGGTCGTTGGCCTCAAGGATGGGCAGCGCATCCATGTCGGCACGCAGGCCGATGCTTTGCGGCGCATTGCCGGCGCGCAGCACGCCGACGACGCCGGTCTTGCCGACGTTGCGGTGCACTTCGCAGCCGAATTCTTCGAGTTTCGCCGCGACCGCCGCAGAGGTGCGCTCCTCCTCGAACCCGATCTCCGGATGCGCGTGAAAATCGCGCCGCCATGTCGTCAGTTCGTCATGGAAGGCGCGGATGTTGTCGAGTGGTCGGGTCATGGGGAAGGGCTCAGGGGAGAGTCGCAGTATCGCTCCCTTCTGCACAAGAACGGCGATTATGGGAAGAGAGAACCGGAATCAGCCCATGCGGACGGCCGTGAACGCCGGTAATGCGGAGAGTGCCTGCAGGTTGCCTCTGAGGCTTTCAGGATCGCCTTTCGGGAGCTGCTTGTCGATCGCGGAATGCGCTTCTTCCCAGATCGGCACCGCCCGCGACAGCCGCGTCCGTCCTTTGGCCGTCAGCTTCAGCAGCCGGGTCCGGCGATCCCCGGGATCGACGATCACCGTTATGAGCCCGCGCCGCTCGAGCGGCTTGAGCGCCGCGGTCAAGGTTGTCCGATCCATGGTCAGCAGCGCGGCGACCGAGCCGATGCTCGGCGGGTTCGGTCTGTTCAAGGAAACGAGTAACGAGAACTGCCCGCTCGTCAGATCGAGGGCTCGAAAAGCTTCATCGAAGCGGCGCGCCAGCGCACGCGCGGTGCGCTGCACATGCAGGCAAAGACATGTGTCGCGGACATGATGGCTTACCTCGAACGGAATGGGCTCGGCCTTTGACATGCCATTATTATGTTGATATCAACATAAATGGTCAAGCGGAATAGCGAGGGAGGCCACGATGCTCAACACGATTGTGTCGCAAGACGAATGGCTAGCCGCGCGCAAGGCGCTGCTTCTCAAGGAGAAGCAGTTCACGCATTTGCGCGACGAGATCAACGCCGAGCGTTTGGCGTTGCCGTGGGTGAAGATCGAAAAAGACTATGTCTTCGACACGCCGACAGTAAAGAAACGGCTTGCGGACCTCTTCGAGGGGCGCAGCCAGCTCATCATCTATCACTTCATGCTCGGGCCTGGCTGGGCGGCGGGCTGCCCCGGCTGCTCTTTCGTATCGGATCATTTCGACGGCGCGCTGCCGCATCTCGAGCATCACGACGTTACGCTGACTGCGGTGTCGCGTGCGCCGCTCAGCGAGATTGCAGCCTATAAGAAGCGCATGGGCTGGCGGTTTCCCTGGGTGTCATCGTCGGGGAGCGACTTCAACTACGATTTCCATGTCTCCTTCGACAAAGAAGACATCGCGCAAGGCAGGGCCGAATACAACTTCACCAAGCTCGACTCATCGAATGCTTCGGAGGAGCAGCCCGGTCTTAGCGCGTTCTACAAAGACGACGCGGGAAACGTGTACCACACCTATTCAAGCTATACGCGCGGCCTTGAAGAACTCATCGGCACATTGATGCTTCTCGATCGCGCGCCTAGAGGACGCAATGAGAAGCGCACGATGGATTTCGTGCGCCGTCATGACGAGTATGAGGCGCCGGCGCACGTATCGACGGCAGCCTGATCGCGCCCCGGTGCAATGCGCCGGCGACGCCGCGCCTGTCCAAATGACACGAACATCATCGATGATTTTCCTGTCGCTCGCCTATCAGGCGATCGATGACTGACAGGCAACAAGGGAGAACGGCAATGGCAGGTTCGGGCAAATTCGTCTGGTATGAACTGATGACGACCGACACGAAGTCGGCCGAATCGTTTTATCGCAAGGTGATCGGCTGGAACGGGAAAGATGCCGGGATGCCCGGCCAATCCTATACGCTACTCGGGCCAGGCGAGACGCATGTCGCCGGGCTCATCCCGATCCCGCAAGATGCTGCCGCCGCAGGCGCGCGGCCCGGCTGGATCGGGTATATCGGTGTCGATGACGTCGACGCTTATGCAAAGCGGGTCAACGACAAGGGCGGCACGATTCATCGCAAGCCGGCGGATATTCCGGACGTCGGGCGCTTCGCCATCGTTTCCGATGCGCAGGGCGTGATGTTTGCTTTGTTTAAAGGCGCGGGTACGCCGCCGCCTGCCGTCCCGCCCGGAACACCGGGCCATGCCGGTTGGCACGAATTGCATGCACTCGATGGCGAAAAAGCCTTCGCTTTCTACTCGGAGATGTTCGGCTGGACGAAAGCCGACGCGATGCCAATGGGTGAGATGGGTGTCTACCAGCTCTTCGCCGTCGACGGCGTGCCGGTCGGCGGCATGATGACGAAAATGCCGCAATCGCCGCAGCCGTTCTGGGTCTACTATTTCAATGTCCCCGAGATCCAGGCGGCGGAAGCGCGCGTAAAGGCCGGCGGCGGGCAGGTGATCAACGGGCCCATGCAGGTGCCGGGTGGAAGCTGGATAGTGCAATGTCTCGATCCGCAGGGCGCCATGTTCGCGCTGGTCGCGCCGCCCGCCGCTTAGCGCGGGGCTCGACAGGGACCTTCCGAACCCTCAAGTAAGGCGGCATCGCTTTTGCTCGGGGTTTCTGATGCTGTCGCCTACAGATAAAGTCGCCTCGCCCGACCAGGCGCGGCGCCCCGGCAAGGTTGGCGCAAGCCGCATCGGCGCACTCGCGACGCTCCCGGTTTTCTTCATGCTCGAGGACCGGCGCGTTATCCTCGCCGGCTCGTCGGCGGGCGCGTTGTGGAAGGCGGAGCTCCTCGAGGCCGCCGGTGCTCGCGTCGACCTGTTCGGCGAATATCGGGGCGAAGACTTTGCGCACTTTGCGCTCGGCGAGCGCGTGCGGCGCCAAAGACGCCATTGGATCGACGCCGACTTCAAGGGCGCGGCGCTGGCGATCGGCGAGTTCGATTCCGACGCCGCGGCAGCCTCGTTCCGGGCGGCCGCGCACCGCGCCGGCGTACCCGTCAACATCGTGGATCGGCCGGCGCTCTGCGATTTCCAATTCGGTTCGATCGTCAACCGCTCGCCGTTGGTCGTCGGCATCTCGACGGCCGGCGCGGCGCCGGTCTTCGGTCAGGCGATTCGCGCCCAGATCGAGACGCTGCTTCCGGCCGGATTCGCCCGCTGGGCCGCGGCGGCGCGGGAATGGCGGCCTGCCGTGCAGGCGCTCAATTTCAATTTCCGCGAGCGCCGCTCGTTTTGGGAGACGTTTACCCGCGAGGCGTTTACCCACCCGACCGAAGTGCCCTCGGAGCACGTTCGCAATCAATTGCTCGACCGGGTCGGCCAGCCAGGCACCCGCACTGACGACGGGAAAGAGATCGGCACGGTTCTCCTGGTCGGCGCCGGTCCAGGCGATCCGGAACTTCTGACGCTGAAAGCCGTCCGCGCCCTGCAATCGGCGGACGTCGTGCTCGTCGACGACCTGGTCTCGCCGGCGATCGTCGACATGGCGCGTCGCGAGGCGACGCGGATCACCGTCGGCAAGCGCGGCCACAAACCATCCTGCGGGCAGGATGAGATCAGCGCGCTTCTGGTGAAGTTGGCGAAGGAGGAGAAGAAGAAGGTTGTTCGCCTGAAGGGTGGCGACCCGACCATCTTCGGCCGCGCCAACGAAGAAATCGAAGCCTTGCGTGCCAGCCGTGTTCCGTTCGAAATCATTCCTGGTGTGACAGCCGCGTCCGGTGCCGCCGCGGCCGCCGGCGTTTCGCTGACCGAGCGCGATATCGCACGCCGGGTTCAGTTCATTACCGCCCACACCAAAGAGGGCCGGCTCCCTGACGATCTCGACTGGCGGGCACTTGCCGATCCGCGCGCCACGACCGCTGTGTACATGGGCGTCAAAACCCTGCCGGTTCTAGTGGAACGGCTGCTAACGGCCGGCGTCGCGCCTGAAACGCCCGCGCTCTTCATTGAGTCGGCGACACGGGCGGAGGAGCGCATCATCGCTGCGCACTTGTCGCAGCTGCCTAGCAAAGTCGCCGCCGCGGGCCCTTCCGGTCCGGCCTTGCTTCTTATCGGGGCGGCCGTCGGGCACTCCCCCGCCTATGCGCGGGATCGCTCCAGGGAGCGTGTTTCGGCCGAATAGTGGCAAAAACACGACAAATTTTCGAAGCGCTAAGCTGCTGTTTCAGCTGCGCTTGTTGTGAGAAATGCCCTTAATTCAAGCGCATCCGCACTTGGCAGTGGAACCGCTGCCGCGCTTCGCCGTTACTTTGCCATAATAGAAGGGAGAGCCGGATGAGTATGGAACGCAAAACATCCACTCGCGGGTTTGCGTCTATGGATCGCGAAAAACAACGCGAGATTGCGCGCAAAGGCGGCCGTAGCGTCCCCAATGAAAAGCGCAGCTTCTCACAGAACCATCAGCTCGCATCCGAAGCAGGCCGCAAAGGCGGCCACATGTCGCACGGACGGCGTGCCGTCGGGCAGCGCTGAGAGTTTCTCGAGAATGCGGCCTAAGCCGCGTTCTCGTTCACCTCGACAAGTGAATTAGCCGCCAGCTTTCCGCGATCCATGCGAAGCATGGCCGCCTTTGCGGCCTGCTTCAGAGGCTAGGCTGTGGTTCTGCGAGAAGCTTCGCTTCTCGGGGTTGACGCTCTGTCCGCCCTTGCGCCCTGCCTCCGCAGCTAACGAAGGATTTTGTGAGAAGCTCCGCTTCTCATTGGGCACGCTCTCGCCGCCCTTTCGGGCGATAGCCCGCTGGCGTTCCGGATCCATTGAGGCGAATCCGCGTGTCGAGGTTCTGCGTTTTTCGTCCATAAGCCGCTCTATTATTATCGCTCGCCCAGCCCGCCCGCGGTCGAAACGCCCCAGTATAGCTGCGGTTCCAGCATCGCTGAGGCTTCAGCGCCCGCATGCCGACGGTGCAGCCGGCGGGGCTTTTCTTCCCTCAGAAGCGCCAACCGCAATCTATTGCCGGGCCAAGATGAACCACCCCATGATGACGACGAAAGCGAGGATGGCGAGCCCGAGGCTCCAGACGAGCACAGAACTCACGCCGGTGCCGGTGACGCCCTGGCGGGCTTCCGTCTTCGTCTCCACCACCTTCCTGTCGTTCTCCACGGCTCTCCTCCCTCGCCGGCGCTCGCGCGGGCAACGTGAGGCGTCGGGCTAGGTTCCGGGAAGCCGCACCGGCGGCTTCAGACGGCTGAGGCTTTTCGCATGTCTTTGCGGAAAGCCGCGCGGAGCGAATCGATCGGCTCCAGCCGGCCAGCGCATTCGCAATGCCAGAAGGTCCAGCCGTTACAAGCGGGCAGGCCCTGCACCAGCGCCCCCATCTTGTGGATCGAGCCGACGATATCGCCGACCGCGACGGCGCCGTCGGCGCGCACCAGCGCCCGGTGGCGGCGCTTCTCATCCAGGAGGATCGCGCCCGGGGCGATGAGGCCGACCTCGATCAGGGCGGCGAAAGCGACGCGCGGCTCGCTGCGCTTTGCGGGCGCTGCCGCGACCACCGCCTCCGGCAATGGGCCGACGTCGGCGATCCGCGCCTCGGCGGCGGCGATGTAATCGGCGTCGCGCTCAATGCCGATGAAGGCGCGGCGCAGGCGCTTGGCGGCGGCGCCCGTCGTACCGGTACCGAAAAATGGATCAAGCACGACATCGCCGGACTTGGTCGCACTGAGGAGTACGCGGTTGAGCAGCGCCTCCGGCTTCTGCGTCGGATGGGTCTTGCGGCCGGCAGAATCCTTCAGCCGCTCGGCGCCGGTGCAGATCGGCAGGAACCAATCGGAGCGCACCTGGCAATCCTCGTTGCCGGCTTTCAGCGCTTCGTAATTGAACGTGTAGCGCTTCGCCTCCGCGCTGCGCGCCGCCCAGATTAGCGTCTCGTGCGCATTGGTGAAGCGGCGACCCCGGAAATTAGGCATCGGATTGGCCTTGCGCCAGACGATGTCGTTCAGAATCCAGAATCCGAGATCCTGCATAATCGCGCCGACGCGAAAGATGTTATGGTAGGAGCCGATGACGAAAATCGTCGCTTCAGGTTTCATTAATTTACGCGCAGCAGCGAGCCAGTCGCGCGTAAACGAATCGTAATCGGCAAAACTCGCGAACTTGTCCCAGTGGTCGTCGACGGCATCGACGCGGCTTTGATCAGGCCGCGAAAGCGCGTTTTCGAGCTGCAGATTGTAGGGCGGATCGGCGAACACGAGATCAACGCTGCTTGCCGGCAAATCCCGCATCACCTCGACGCAATCGCCGCGCAATATCGTATTGCGCGGCGCTGTTCGATGAGGAGCGGGATGCTCGCCGGAGCGCCGCGTGGAAGTCCCAGTACGCGTGACCTGAACATGGGACTTCGCGCCGGCTGCTCCGGCATGAGCGATACGCATGAACTCGATACCGACAGACGCGACTCAACGATGACGAAGATGCGCCCGACGCGGTAAAGGTGCCGTTTAGCTTGTTAGCGCCGCAGCGTCCCTATTTGAACGAATTTGGGACAAAAGCTCGCATTCACAGAACGTTAAAGTTTCTCAGTCAGCGGCGGCGCGAAATGGCCAAAAGCTCATCCGATGGAACGGCGAAGGACCGTTTTTTGCAATCGCCGTCACATGAAATTCCGTGGCATAACCGGAATGGCGCTCGAAACCGTAAACAGGATGTTGATAGCCGAGCCGGCGCATCAGCCGATCGCGCGTGACTTTCGCGACGATCGACGCCGCCGCAATCGACATGCACTTCGCATCGCCTTTGACGATCGCTTCGCCCGGACAGGCGAGGCGATCGGGGAAATCGCAACCATCGATTAAGATGTAAGCGGGGCGCAGCGACAGGCCGGCACAGGCGCGCCGCATTGCGGCGAATGTTGCTTGCCTGATGTTGATTGTATCGATCTCGGCGACCGCGCCGAACGCCACCGACACAGCAAGCGCGCGCGACATTATCTCCTCGTACAGCGTTTCACGAGTCTCGGCATCGAGCGCCTTCGAATCATTGACGCCGCGCGGCAATCTGCGCTTGTCGAGAATGACGGCGGCTGCGGCGACCGGCCCGGCGAGCGGACCGCGGCCGGCTTCGTCCATCCCTGCGATCGGTCCGAGGCCTTTTGCGAGGAGCCGCGATTCGATCCTGTAGGTTAGCCGCTTCATCTTCCCGCTGCCGCCATGCTCGGCTGCCTCCTCTAGCGGGATTCGTTTGGGAAGGGGAGCGATCTCCACGGGGAGGGGCGATTTGTTCACATTATGCACGGGTGAGGTCCCGTCCCGCGGGCCCGAACTGCCCGGTAGCGGAGTGCCGCTGCTTTGGGCTAGATTGCCGCCAGGCCGAGGGGAGGGCTGGTCAAATTCCCAAGGAGCGGTGGGTATGGACGATGATGATGTGGTAACGCGCGACAGCACCGCTGTCCGCCCGGTGGGCAGCAGCGATTATGTCGAGACGCGTCCCTCCGTCGGCGCTGCCGAGGATAATGACCGCAATCCCGTGTTCTCCAGTCTCGTGACCGCAGACAACGATATTGTCGGCCTCGTCGCCTACTCGATCTACAAGCAGAACAAGCTCGATTGGCTTCTCGCCTTTCAGCGATCGGTTGGGCGCGAACCGAACGAGCACGAGAACACCGCCTACATAATCGGCGAGGCAACGCCGCGGCGGCTTGCGACCTATCGGCATCTCGCCGAATCGACGCTTGCCGGGAGTGGGCCCGACGTGCCTTCGGCCGCAGGGAAGTCGGGCGATCGTTCGGCGTATGCCTATCGCGGCAGGCCAGGCGGCGCGCAGAACCGCACGACTACGATCGTCATTTATGTGATCCTGGCGATCGTCGTGATCCTGGCGATCATTGCGGCGGTGAAGTTCCTGCCGCGGACGTAACGATGGGGCGATCGTCCGCTGACGCGCGATGCGGGCGTTTCCTCTTCGTGCAAGCGCAACATGGTTAATCAAAGCTTCGCGCGTGTTTCGAAGAGGTACACAAAGCCTTGTGCGGCGCGCCTAACGATCGCCATAGCAATGGTTCGTCAACAGTTTGACCACGAATCCGAAACTTCTACTTAGGTAAATCTTAAATGGGACAGGTTTAGCCTCTCACGCGTGTTGGCCAGTCGAGTGCGTGAGTTGGCAATATGACGGAACTCCATCGGCCGCGGGTCAAGTATGTCATCGGACCTGACGGCAGTCCTCTGACCATTGCCGACCTGCCGCCGGCTTCGACAAAGCGTTGGGTCATTCGCCGCAAGGCCGAAGTCGTCGCTGCCGTGCGCGGCGGCCTATTGTCGCTCGACGAGGCTTGCAACCGTTATACGCTGACTGTCGACGAGTTCTTGAGCTGGCAGATGTCCATCGATCAGCACGGACTTGCCGGATTGCGGACGACGCGAATCCAACAATACCGGATGTAACGCGCTTCAATCGCCGGTCCCGGTCCTTTCCGTCGGAAGGTTCCGCGTCGCTTGAGCGTGATGCACATGCTCTTCGTGACGGGCGTGGATAACTTCGCTTAAGCGCCGCCGCTCGAATAGGAATACGACGACGATCGCGAAACAGAGCGGAATCAAAAGATAGAAGAGCCGGAAGACGAGTAGCGCCGCGAGCACCTCGAATTGCGGCACGCTTGGCATCGCCTTGATAAAGAAGAATTCGAACACGCCCAATCCGCCGGGGGCGTTCGAGGCGAGCGCCGCGGTGAATGAGGCGAGAAACACGCCGAGCACGACGAAGAAGCCGGGATTGCCGGCCTCGGGCAGCGCGAAATAGATGATGCCGGCAGCACCCAGCAGCTCCAAGGGCCCGGCACATAATTGCCGTATCGTCACCTCGGGGCGGGGATATTCGAGGCGGAAGCCGCCGAGGATCAGTGGCCGCAGCCGTAAAATCGAGCCGATCACATACAACGCGACGAAGGCGAGACAGACGACGCCGAGGATCGTCGCCGTCGTCTCGTTGGTCAGAACTGCCGGCAAGAGGCCGTGAAGCCGGGAGAGCTGCTCCGGCTCGAAGGTCAGCACAATGCCGCCGAGAAGCACCGTGCCGAGACCGAAGGTGAACGAGCAGAGCGCTACGAGAACCGCGATTTCAGTCGCCGACAGGCCCTTCGACGTATAGGCGCGGTAACGCACCATGGCGCCGGAAAAGACCGACGCTCCGATATTGTGCGACAGCGCGTAAGTTGTGAACGAGCACAGCGAGATAAACAGCCAGGAAATGTGCCGCACATGCAGATGGATGAGCGCAATGCGATCGTACCAGGCGAGCGCGGCATAGGCGCCGAGCGTCGATAGCGCCGCCAAAGCATAGCGGTGCGACGGGATCGCTTTGAGGTCCGCCCAAACCGCCGGCCCGACCGACTCGCCCTTAAATTCGCGATACAGCAGATAGATCGAAGCGCAGACCGCGATGAGGCCGACGACCGGCCAGACGTATTCGAGTATGCGCTTCATAAAGCTCCCGAGCGCCCGCGCCGGATACCGGCGGGGCGGTAAGGCGCGCTTTCAAATGCACGAGGGCCAAGAGGACCGCAAGCCGAGCCGTAAGCGGAAGCCGTCGCCCAGGGCTCGCGCTTTAGCCGTCCGGTGGATCGAACCCGACCGCTTTCCGCTCGCGGTTCCCAGGCCTTTTCTGCACTCGGGAATCGTCGTCTACTGCGCCGGCGCTCGTAGGTGGCATATGGTGCTTGCGGCAGTGGCAGAGAGGCCGGCGATCGGCACCCGCTTCGATCCGCTCGACGCGGCGTATCTCGACGACCCCTATCCCTATCTCGCCGAGGCGCGCGAGGCGGTGCCGGTATTTTGCCGGCCTGTGCGCGGCCGCTCTTCGTCCGGATCTGCGCGCAGATCGACATGACCGAAACCTTCAAACCCCGAAAGCAGGCTCTGGCGAGCGAAGGCTTCGATCCGCGCGCGACGTACGATCCCATCTATGTGGACGATAGAAGCGCGGACGCTTACGTGCTCATCGACGAGGGGGCTTTCGCCAAGATCCAGTGGGGCGAGGTTCGGTTTTAAGCCGGCTCATTCACCACGATTCCGCCGGGACCTTGTGGTTAATCTGCTTCCGGGCTAGCCCATTTCCGAAGCAGACGAACGGCAAGATGTCGACGCGATCCGCAATAGTGCAGGCCATAGAGGAAATTGCGGCGGCGCAGAAGAAGACGCTCGCCCCCCTCGCGGACGACCTGGGCTCACCAGTTCTGGGCTGGATTCGCTCTGTTTCGCGCTGCTTGTGGGACTTTTGCCGAAATGTCTTAAATGAGACTTAACCCTAACCCTTAACCAGAAAAATTCTCGCTTCACTAACCATGTTATGGCGGGAAGGCATCAGTGCACGATTGGCCTTACGCCTCAGGCGCTTTTCGCCCGCTCGCGCAAGACGAATTTCTGGATTTTGCCGGTCGAGGTCTTTGGCAAATCGCCGAAGACTACGCGGCGCGGAACTTTGTAGCGCGCCATCTGATCGCGGCACCAGGCGATGATCTCGTCTTCGGTGGCCTGCTCGTTCGGCTTCAACTCGATGAAGGCGCAGGGCGTCTCGCCCCATTTGTCGTCGGGTTTGGCAACGACCGCCGCCGCCGCGACCGCCGGGTGCTTGTAGAGCGCATCCTCGACCTCGATCGAGGAAATGTTCTCGCCGCCGGAAATGATGATGTCCTTGGAGCGGTCCTTGAGCTGGATATAGCCGTCGGGGTGCTTCACCCCGAGATCGCCGGAATGGAACCAGCCGCCGGCGAACGCGGCGTCCGTCGACGCCTTGTTCTTGAGGTAGCCCTTCATCACCACGTTGCCCTGGAACATGACTTCGCCAAGCGTCTCGCCGTCCGCCGGCACGCTTTGCATCGTCTCGGGGTCCTTCACGTCGAGATCCTCCAGCGTCACGTAGCGCACGCCCTGGCGTGCTTTGCGCGCCGCCTGCTCGGAAGCATCGAGCTTGTCCCAATCGCGGTGCCATTCGTTCACCGCCGCCGGGCCGTAAGTCTCGGTCAGCCCATAGAGATGCGTGACGTTGAAGCCGTTGGCTTTCATCGCGGCGAGCACCGCTTCCGGCGGCGGCGCCGCGGCGGTGAAGAACTCGACGCGCTGCGACAGCGGCCTTTTCTCCGCAGCCGATGCGTTGAGCAGGATCGACATGACGATCGGCGCGCCGCAGAGATGCGTCACGCCGTGGTCCGCCATGAGCTGGTACATCAGATTGGCGCGCACTTGGCGGAGGCACACATGCGTGCCGGCCATGACGCTGATCGACCAGGGGAAGCACCAGCCGTTGCAATGGAACATCGGCAGCGTCCAGAGATAGACCGGATGGCGGGCCATCGCGCCGGTCACGACGTTGGCGATCGCCAGGAGATGCGCGCCGCGATGGTGATAGACGACGCCCTTGGGATCGCCAGTCGTGCCGGAGGTATAATTGAGTGAGATCGCGTCCCATTCGTCGTCCGGCATCGGCCAGTCGAAATTTGGATCGCCTTCGGCAAGAAAATCCTCGTAGTCGATCTTGCCGAGCCGCTCGCCCGGCCCGTCATAGACGGGATCGTCATAATCGATGACCAGCGGCTTCACCTTCGCGCCGGCGAGCGCCTCCTTGATGACGCCACAAAATTCGCGGTCGACGATCAGCACTTTCGTCTCTGCATGGTCGAGCGTGAAAGCGAGGATCGCCGAGTCGAGCCGCGTATTCAGCGTGTTGAGCACGGCTTTGCACATCGGCACGCCGTAATGGCATTCGAGCATGGCCGGCGTATTGGCGAGCATCACCGAGACGGTGTCGCCGCGCCCGAAGCCGCGCTTCGCAAGGGCCGACGCAAGCCGCCGGCAGCGCGTATAGAAGTCGCGATACGTCCGGCGCAAATCGCCATGCACGATCGCGGCATGATCCGGAAAGATGAGTGCCGATCGCGAGAGGTAGGTGAGCGGCGTCAGCGGCTGATAATTGGCGGGATTGCGATCGAGATCGGTATCGTATGGCGACGCCATCAGCTGTCTCTCCCCGTTATTTTTCGCGCGGCTTTGCGCCATTAACTTGGATCGTGGGTCAGAAGCAGCGCCTGTTCAAGCCGGCTCCAGGCCTCTTCCGGTCCCGGCAGGCCGAAGCGCAATTCACCTGGCCGCGCCTCAAAGCAGCGGACAAGAATGCCGGTACGGCCGAGCCGTTCAAACCAGTCGGCCGCATCGGGGCGACGCACGAGGCGAAAGAGAGGCGTGCCGCCGATGATCGCAAAGCCGGCTTGCTCGAGGAGAGCGTCCAGGCGTGCGGCGTCGCGCGCAAGCCGCTCTTGCGCGCGCGTCAGCCAGTGGATGTCGTCGAGCGCCTGGAGAGCGATCCGGATCGCCGGGCCGGAGATCGGCCACGGCCCGAGCGCCTGGCGGAGAGCGCCTGCCAGCTCCGGTCCGCTGATCGCGAAACCGAGGCGCAGGCCGGAGAGCCCGTACATTTTGCCGAAGGAGCACAGGATGATCGCGCCGCGCGCTGCGAGATGCGGCGCAAAGCTGTGGTCCGGCGTCGCCTCCATGAAGGCTTCGTCGATGACCAGCAGACCGCCCTTGTCGGCGAAATGCCGTGCGAGCGGCTGCAGATCGGCAGGGGCGATCAGCCTTCCATCGGGATTGTTGGGATTGACGAGAACGCCGACTTCCGCGTCCGCCAGGGCGCGGATGTCGCCGACGTTTTCCACCGTAGCGCCCGATGCCCGCCAGACCGCGGCGTGCTCGCGATAGGTGGTCTCGAGGATCACGACGCGCTTTGCCGCAAACACCCGCGGCAGCCATTGGATCAGCGCCTGCGTCCCGGGCGCAGCGATTACTTCGGCGCCGGACGCGACCCCATAAGCCCCGGCAGCGACCGCCTCCAGCTGGCGAAGCTCATCAGGCTGCGGCAACCGCGCCCAAACCTCCGGCGCGAGCGGCGGCAGCGGATAGGCGATCGGATTGATGCCGGTTGACAGATCGACCCACGGCTCCGGCGCGTCCGGAAAACGCCGGCGCGCCCAGTCGAGATCGCCGCCATGCGCGAGCGGGCGGTCACTCATTCACTCTTCCCATGCGAGGACGATATGGTTTTCGCGACCTTCATCCAATGACCCGAAGGAATGCCATGCCGCGTCTGCCCGACATCGATCCCGCCACGCTCGACGAGGAGGGGAAGCGCGTCCATGACGCGATCGTCGCCGGCCCGCGCGGCATGGTGCAGGGACCGCTGCGCGTTTGGCTGAACTCCCCGACGCTGGCTGATCGGGCGCAGGCGCTCGGCGCCTTCTGCCGTTTTGGCACGTCGCTTGAGCCGCGGCTCTCTGAACTCGCGATCCTCATCACTGGCGCATTCTGGCGCGCCGGATTCGAATGGCATGTCCATGCGCCGATTGCCGCGGGTACGGGATTGTCGGCGGGCCTCATCGAGGAAATCCGCCGCGGCGCCACCCCCGAATTCGTGCGCGACGACGAGCGCTGCGTCTATTCCTTCGCGCACGAGCTTTGGACGACGCATCGCGTCGCGCCGGAGACTTATGCGGAAGCTGAGAAAGTGCTGGGGCGCCGCGCCCTCGTCGATCTCGTCGGCATTCTCGGCTATTACGGCCTCATCTCGATGACGATCTGCGCTTTCGAAGTGCCGCTGCCGGACGGTGCGGAGGAGCCGTTCGCCTAGGGGCGATTGGATCGATCTTTTGCGCTCAAGCGACTAGATCAGCGCCATGCACGCACATCATCACGATGGGCACGGCGAGGCTCACGCCCATTCGCATGGTCATGCGGCGAGCGATTTCGGCCGCGCCTTCGCGATCGGGATCGCGCTCAACCTCACCTTCGTCGTGGTCGAAATCGCGTACGGCATCTATGGCCATTCCGTCGCGCTGATATCGGATGCCGGACATAATCTCGGCGACGTGCTCGGCCTCGCTGTCGCATGGGGCGCCATCGCGTTGGCGCGGCGTCCGCCGACGCCGCGCTACACTTACGGGCTCGGCGGCACGTCGATCCTGGCCGCTCTGTTCAACGCGCTGTTCCTGTTGATCGCCGTCGGCGCGATTTCCTGGGAAGCGATTATCCGCCTGATGCATCCCGCGCCTGTCGCGGCCGACATTGTCATGATCGTTGCCGCAATCGGCGTTGCCGTGAACGGCGCGACCGCGCTTTTGTTTGCCTCCGGCCGCAAAGGCGATCTCAACATACGCGGCGCTTTCACGCATATGCTCGCCGATGCGGTGATCGCCGCCGGCGTGGTCGTCACCGGGCTCGTGATCAAGCTCACCGGCGCCGCTTGGCTCGATCCCGTGGCAAGCCTCGTCGTCAATGCCCTGATCGTCTGGGGCACGTGGACGCTTTTGCGCGATTCCTTCGCGATGAGCGTCAATGCCGTGCCGCCGGCGATCGAGCCGGACGAGGTCCGGCGCTTCCTCGAAAGCCTGCCGGGCGTCATGCGCCTGCACGACCTGCACATCTGGGCGATGAGCACGACGGAGACGGCTTTGTCCGGCCACCTCGTCATGCCGGGGGGTGGCGGCGACGCCTTCCTCACCCGCACCTGCGCGGAATTGCAGCGGCGCTTCGGCATCGGCCACGTGACGCTGCAGATCGAGTCCGAGGCGATGGAGTGCACGCTCGCGGCGCACGCGCCGTAAGCCTCAATTCGCGCGCCGACGCGCTTCGCGAGCCTTGACTCCAGAGCCGGTGAGCTAAATGCGCCCCTGAGGGCCGGGGTCTTCGCGCCAGGCAGGAGAATGCAATGCGCCATGCGAAGCTGTTCGGACTTGTCCTTGTCACCGCGCTCGGTCCTTGGACCGGAGGTCACGCCCAAGAGAGGCAAGCGCTGCTTCTACAGGCACCGGCACCGAGGATTCAGAACTTCACGCCGGTCCAATCCGTCTTTGCCTGCCACTGGGACTGTTTTGGGATTAAGACGGAAATCTTCTGCCCGTCAGGCAGTCATTGCTCATGCACCTGCCCGGCTGGCCCGGGAGTGCCGCCCATCTGCTCGTGCGTCGTGCCGCCGTAGATCAGACCTTCGCGCTGGCAACGCACGCGCGGTGGGCTGCGCGGACCGCGCACCTCTCAGGTCGCGCCATTACCAAAAGAACGGTTCCTCCGCATTCGCGCGAATCGCGTTCGGGTCGAAACGCGGCGTGCATTGGCGCGTCGAATCGAGCCCGCGCAAATTCGCCACCCGCCAGATGGCAAGATCGCCTTTGAGCCAGCGCTCGACCTTGCCGGAGACATCCTCAGGAAGCACCGCCGAGACGGCGCGGAAAACTTCTTCAGCGCCGTGAGCAAAGCCGCGCCGATAGCAAGCCTCGGGATCGCGCTCTTCATCCATTCCGCTTCCTCCCTAAACAGAGGGGCAACTCAGCGCACGGGCACCATGACATACATGTCGCGTTGCGAGCGATAGACTTCGACGCAATGGGCGCGACGGATCGAAGTCCTAACGGCAACGCATCTCGGCAAACGTCGTTCCGATCGCCGGGATTTGGGCATGATAGTCGCGAATTTTACGGCGCGCATATCGCTCGCCGGGAATGACCCAGCGCGAGAGCATCGGGTCGGCATTGCCGTCTTCGGTGGCGACGCAGGCGCGATATTCGGGGCCGACGAGCGCTGCGAAGAAGCGCCTGCGGCGCAACGTCGGCAAGGACGCTTCGAGGGCTTGAAATGCGACCGGCGCCTGCTCATGAATCGGCCGCTCGCGATCGCCTGCGGCGTAAGCCACCGGCGTCTCGGGAAAGTCGATGATGGTGTCCTGCGTCATAGCGTCGGACGCTCCGCTTTGCGCGTCATTGGCGGCTCAACTCACCAGACTAGCGCCCAACATGAGCCACATGCCGCGCCGGGCCGGCGAGGGCTGGCATTGCGAGGAGCGTAGCGACGAAGCAATCCACGGGCAAACTCTCCGTATCTAAGAAGTGTGGATCCTGGATTGCTTCACCCGGATTTAATCCGGGGTCGCTCGCAATGACGCCAAACCGTTAGGTTACGTGAGTGGCTCACAGCCTTGCCACATACTCAACCGTGTGAATCGCCAGCCCTGCCAGGCCGCCGATGATCGTGCCGTTGAAGCGGATATATTGCAGATCGCGGCCGGCATTCACCTCGATGATCGAGATGAGCTCCTTCATGTCCCAGGAATCGACCTGGTCCGAGATGAAGCGCGAAATGCCGCTCTTGCGCCGCTCGACGATCGTCGCCAGCGCCGTTGCCGCGGCCTCGTTCAAATAGGTCTTCAGATGCGGCTCGCTGTCGATCCCGGCGCCGGCCTCGACCAGCATCCGCGTCAGCGACAGCGTGAGCTGCGACGAGCTTTCGCGCGCGCCGTCGCGGATCGCTTCCATAAAAGCGGAAAACAGTCTTCCCAGGATATTGGCGAGCTCGGGGTTGTTGCCGATCGTCTCGGCGAAATCGCGGATCGTCCCGAAATATTGCTGCGGATTCTCGTGCAGATCGCGCGCGAATTTTTGCAAGAACGCATCGAACTCGGCGCGCAGCGGGTGGTCCGGATCGTTCCTGATCTCTTCGGTCAGCGCGAATGTCGACGTCACGATGCGCTTTAAAAGAATCGCATCGGCACGGAAGAAATTGAACAGCGCCGGCAGCTCCTCTTTTATCTTCGCGCGGATCGTCTCGAGCGTACCCTTGTCGCCCAAGAGCTTGGCGACGGCGGCGAGGCCGGCGTCGAAGAGCTGATGGTGATGGCCCTGCCTGATCAGGAGATCGATGAAATCCCCGGCGAGCGGCGCGAAATCGATGCGGCTCGCCTGGCCGCGCACGAAGCGCAACGCAAATTCACCCGCGCCGGAATGCTCGAAAGCCTGGGTGAATTGCGGCAGCAGGCGCAGGATCGTCTGCGCCAATCCGGCGCTGTTCCGCGGCACTTCCAGCCAGCGGCGCACGACGTCGACGAAGTCGATGCTCTTCAGTTTCGCCGCGACGACTTCGGCGCCGAGAAAATGCACCTGGACGAATTCGCCGAGGCTGGTGGCGATGCGATGCCGGTTGTTCGGGATGATCGCGGTATGCGGGATCGGCAGGCCGAGCGGATGGCGGAACAGGGCGACCACCGCGAACCAGTCGGCGAGGCCACCCACCGTGCCCGCCTCGGCAAAAGCCGCGAGGAAGCCGAGCGCCGGATGCAGGTGCTGGATCGCGCGCGCGATCAGCGTGGTGACGAAGAAGACCGCAAGAAGGATCGTCGCAATGCGCTTCATGTGCGCGAGCTCGGCGGCAGGCGAGCGCGGGGCGGCAAGGGCTTGCGTGGTCGGGCTGATCGTCATTCCCGCTGATTTAGGGGCTCTGGAGATTACGTCGCGCGCGAGCTTCGCCTAAAACCGCGGCGAACCCCAAGACCGGCCAGCATGAATCCTTCCACCGCCTACGACATCACCCGGCTTGTGACGCGCGTCCTCAACGTGACGCCGAACGGCATCGACCGCATCGATTTCGCCCTCGCCCGGCATTTTCTGGCGAAATCAGAGGCAGCGGGGATGATGGCGACCGGCCTGGGTCCAAGGGTGCTACCGGGCGAGAAGGCGCACGCCGCGGTCGAGGCGATTGGCGCCCATTGGGGCGAGAGGCCGAGCCCGAGAACGATCCCGGTATCTCCGCGTCCGGGCGGAGCTACTGGGGACGGCACCGCCGCCGGCGGGTAGGGCCGCGCCGCGGATCGCGCAAGGGCGACAACAAGGCGATTGCGATGCCAGGGCAGCATTTTTGCACTTTGTGCCCTGTTACTCGCAGGTCTGCTCGGCGCGATACGCACTCGTTTGCGTCGGCGAATCGTCACGGCGCTTTGGGGACGCGAATTCGCAACCGGCTTAGCTGGCTTTTGGACGATCGATTGTTGGCTGCGGCCGCTGTGGTGGGGATTCCATGCGGTCTGTGTGTTCAGTGCGATTGGTTCGCGGGGCATTAGATGGGCAGGCGTCGATTACATCGTGAGGTCGCTGCAGGATCGACGTCATTCGCCACGGGGTGAGCAAATGAAGTTTCGTTGCGACCGGCGGCACTAGCCGGAGCTCCGCGAGGAGGCGCGGCAAGCGCTGGAAAGCGCGGTGATGAACCGTCTGAGCGCCGAACCCAAGCAGCGCCGCTCTCTGCCAGTCATTGATCAGCGCGTTGCGGCCATGACCGATTTCAACCCGCTGCCCGGCATGAGCGAAATCAGCGTGCAGCGCGCGTTCGGCACGGTGGTCGGGATCAGCAATCCGGACGGCCGCGGTGCGGGCCATCGAGCAATACGGCACTTCCTGCTCGGCCAGCCGCCTAGTCGCGGGCGAGCGTCCGCTGCACCGCGAGCTCGAGGCGGCGCTCGCCGCGCATTACAGCCAACAAACCTGCGTCGTCTTCGTCAGCGGCCACGCCACGAATGTTTCATCCATCGGCGCGCTGCTCGGACCGAAGGACCTCATCGTCCATGATTCGCTTGCTCATAACAGCATCGTCATCGGCGGGACGCTGTCGCGCGCCGAGCGGCGCTTGTTCCCGCACAACGATCTCGACGAATTGGACGAACTCCTCACCTCGACGCGCCACCGCTACGAGCGCGTCCTGATCGCCGTGGAAGGCCTCTACAGCATGGATGGCGACTTCCCCGATTTGGCGCGGCTCGTTGAGATTAAGCGACGTCACGCTGCCTGGCTCATGGTCGACGAGGCGCACAGTCTGGCCGTCCTCGGCGATACGGGCGCGGGCGTTTTCGAGCATGCCGGCGTCGATCCCAATGACGTCGGATGGGGACGCTGTCGAAGACGTTGTCGGGTTGCGGCGGCTATATCGCCGGACCAACGGTTTTGGTCGAATATCTAAAATTTGCCGCCGGCGGTTTCGTGTTCAGCGTCGGCATGTCGCCGCCGCTTGCAGCCGCGGCGATCGCCGCGCTCGACCTCATGCATCGCGAGCCGGAGCGGGTGGCGCGCCTGCATCGTAACAGCCAGCACTTTACCGACCGCGCGCGCGCTGCCGATCTCGATATCGGAACGAGTGCCGCACGCGCGGTCATCCCAGGCCAGAAGCTGTTCGATAGGGGCGTCAACGTGCAGCCGATCATCCCACCGGCCGTGCCTGAGCGCTCGGCGCGCTTGCGCTTTTTCTTGACCTCCGAACATACCGAGGCGCAGATCGATCGCACGATTGAGGCAATCGTCGAGGCGCGGCAGGAAATCGGCGACGAACGCTCGATTCTGATCCCGACGAACTGACGCTTGTCCACGATCGAAATCCGCGAGGCGGGAAGCCGCGCCGACTTTGATGCGTTCGTCGAGGCGGCGCACCGTGCGCAGGCCGGCAACAAGCATTATGTGCCCTTGCTGCGCGATGAGATGCACTGGGCTTTCGACAAGAGAAAATCGCCGCTCGTTCGGGAAAACGATGTGCGCGCTTTCGTCGCCTACCGCGACGGTATTCCGATCGGACGCATCGCCAGCGTGGTGAACCGGGCGCATCTTGCCAAATACAATGATGCCACTGGACATTTCGGTTTGCTGCAAGGCATTGACGATCAGGCGCTCTTTGCCGCGCTGCTCGACCGCGCCGCGCAGGATTTACGCGGTAAAGGCATGCGTCGCATGCAGGGTCCGTTCAGCCTGACGATCAATCACGAGACGGGCATTCTCATCGAAGGGTTCGATGAGCCGCACGTGGTGCGGACCAACTACTCGCCGCCCTATTACAGCCGCCACATAGAAGCGGCGGGTTTCAAAAAATCGATCGATCTGCTGGCGGCGCACTGCAACGTCGCCCAATCGAATTTTCCGGCGCGCGTCGCGAAGCTTGCTGAAAAAGCGCGGCTCGGCAGCGGCCTCAGGACATACGGCCTCACCTACGCGGACTGGAATCGAAAGTTCCAGCTGGTTCTCAGCCTCTACAATGATGCGTGGGCCGATAATTGGGGCTCGATCCCGGTCAGCCCCGCTGAGGGCAAATGGATCACCGGGCTTGTCCTGCCCGTGGCGAAACCCGCCTGGGCGCGCATCGCCGAATGGCGTGGAGAACCCGTCGCCATCGTCTCGCAAATCCCCGATGTGAATGAGGCGATGGCCGATCTCGACGGTCACCTCATGCCGTTCGGCTGGGCGAAACTCATGTGGCGCATTCATGTCGCGGGCACGAAGCGCTCGCGCGTACCGATGATCGGGTTGCCCGCAAATGGCGCGGCACGCGCGTCGGTTCGCTCGCGGTCAGCATGCTGCTCGCGCAGGCGATCGAGCAAGCCAAAAAAGCCGGTATCGAGGACATGGAAATCAGCTGGATGCTGGAGACCAATCACGCGATCCGGAATCTGGTGGAGAGCCTGCCGGCGAAGGTGACGCGGAAATTTCGGGTATACGAGAAGGCCTTGTGAGCGCTGGACCCATTGACAGCTCACGGAGCATGTCCACGTTATGGCGGAACTCGGCGACGTTTTGACCCTCGACGAGTTGACCTGCCCACGCAAGGGCGAGGAGAGCACGATGAGCTACGTTGTCGGTGTGGGCTACGATAAGGCCAATCACCGCTATTACGTTCTTTCCTCCGACATCCCTGGTCTAAATGTCGAGGAGGAAACGTTCGAGGCCTTTGTAGACGTCGTCTTAGATATCGCACCCGAGTTGATCGGCGGCGAGCTTATCGGGTCGAAGATTGTTTTTGAGCGCGAGGTCGAACTCGCGGCAGAATGACCAGCAATCTTTATCGGGAGCTGGTCCGAATTCTTATCGAGGCCGAATGCGAGTTCGTCCGGCAAGGCAAGGGCTCCCACGAAATATGGTACAGTCCGATAACCCGTCGGAAGTTCACCATCCCCAGCAATACGGTTATCGTGCATACGGCCAATAAAATTCTCAAGGACGCTGGTTTGCCGAAGGCATTCTGAATCAATGTATCTCCGGCTCCGGCAGCGCGACATCCCCTTCGAGGAAATCGTAATCGCAGCCTTGATCGGCCTGCTGCACATGCGTCGCATGCAGGCGAACATAGCCGCGCTCGAACTGCCGCGGCTTCGGCCGGTATGAGGCAAGCCGCGCGTCGATCTCCCCCTGCGGCACATCGAGCTTGATCGAGCGCGCCGCGACATCGATCTCGATCATGTCGCCGGTCTCAACCGCCGCCAGCGGACCGCCGATATAAGCCTCCGGCGCGACATGCAGGATGCAGGCGCCGTAGCTCGTGCCGCTCATCCGCGCGTCGGAAATGCGTACCATGTCGCGCACGCCTTGAACGAGCAGCTTTTTCGGAATCGGCAGCATGCCCCATTCCGGCATGCCGGGCCCGCCGACGGGACCGGCATTGCGCAAGACCATGACGTGATCCGGCGTGACATCAAGCTCCATATCGTTCACGGCGCGGTTCATCGCATCGTAATCGCCGAACACGATCGCCGGGCCGCGATGCTTTAAAAAGCGCGCATCGGCGGCGGCGGGTTTGATGATGCAGCCGTTCGGCGCAAGATTGCCCTTGAGCACGGCGAGTCCGCCGCCCGCGGCAATCGGTTTGTCCAGCGGCCGGATGATCTCGTCATCGAAGATCGACGCATTATCGTAGACCTCGCCGATTGTCTTGCCGCTCGCCGTCATCTCGTCGCGCTTGAGATGCGGCATGAGCCGGCGCAAAAAGCCGGGGAAACCACCGGCATAGTGAAAGTCCTCCATGAGAAAGCGGCCCGACGGGCGGATGTCGGCGATGACGCCGGTCTCGTTCGGTAGGCGATCGAAGTTTTCGAGATCGAGCTTAAGTCCGGCGCGGCGCGCCATCGCGATAAGATGGATGATCGCATTCGTCGAGCCGCTCATCGCCATCAGCGCAATGATGGCGTTGCGGAACGAGCCGTCGGTCAGAATGCGCTTCGGCGTCAGATCTTCGTGCACCATCTCGACGATGCGCCGGCCGCTCTCGGTCGCAAGCCTTATATGACCGGAATCCGCCGCCGGCGTCGAGCCGGCGCCGGGCAGCGTCAGCCCAAGAGTCTCAACGAGACCCGCCATCGTCGACGCGGTCCCCATCGTCATGCAGGTGCCGAAGCTTCGCGCAATCCCCGCTTCCATGGCGCGCCATTCGCGCTCGTCGATGCGGCCGGCTTCTTTTTCCGCCCAATATTTCCAGACGTCTGATCCCGAGCCGAGCGGCTTGCCGCCAAAGTTGCCGCGCAGCATCGGACCGGCGGGAAAATAGATCGCCGGAATGTTCATGCTGATCGCGCCCATGATCAGGCCGGGCGTGGTCTTGTCGCAGCCCCCGAGCAGCACCGCGCCGTCGACCGGATTGGAGCGCAGAAGCTCCTCCGCCTCCATCGCCAGCAGATTACGATAGAGCATCGTTGTCGGCTTCATCATGGTTTCGCCGAGCGAGATCGCCGGGATTTCGACGGGAAAGCCGCCAGCCTGCCAGACGCCGCGCTTCACCTCCTCGGCGCGCGTGCGCAGATGCGCGTGGCACGGATTGAGATCGCTCCAGGTATTGAGGATGCCGATAATAGGCTTGCCGGCGAAATCCTCGTAATCATAGCCCATCTGCAAAGTGCGCGAGCGATGGCCGAAAGCGCGCATGTCACTCGTGCCGAACCAGCGATAGGAGCGCAGCTCTTCCGATTTCTTGTGTTTCATGGCTGCTTCATAGCTCCCTTGCCCAGGACCGTGCGCAATTTCTCCGCCAACTGCGCCACCGCGAAAGGTTTCGACAAGAGTTGCGTGCCCGGATCAAGCACGCCATTGTGAATGATGGCATTCGGCGTATAGCCGGTCATGAACAGCACCTTTAAGCCTGGCTTGCGTTGCACCGCGACATCCGCCAAACGGCGGCCGTCCATCCCGGGCATCACCACGTCGGTCAAAAGCAGATCGAAGTCTTCGCCATCGGCGAGGCAGGCAAGCGCCCGCTCGGCGCTTTCGACCGGCTTCACGCGATGCCCGAGCTCGACCAGCGCATCGGCGGTAAAGCGTCGAACGTCGGCATCGTCCTCGACGAGAAGCACGTTGACGCCGGTGCCTTTTGCTTTCTCAAAAGCCTCGATATCCGTTCCAGAAGCCGCCGCGAGCGGGCCCGCATGACGTGGCAAATAGAGACGCACCGTCGTGCCCCTGCCAGCCTCGCTGTAAACCCTCACATGGCCGCCGGATTGCTTGACGAAGCCGAACACCTGGCTGAGGCCAAGTCCGGTCCCATGCCCGGCCGGCTTGGTCGTGAAGAAGGGCTCAAAAATCTTACCGACAATGTCGGGCGCAATTCCTGCACCCGTGTCGGTGATCGCAATCGACGTATATTGGCCGGGCGTCACATCCGCATTCGCCTTCGCATAGGCATCATCAAGATGCGCGTTCGCCGTCTCGATCGTCAGGCGACCGCCATTCGGCATGGCGTCACGCGAATTCAGCGCCAGATTAACGATGGCGCGTTCGAGCTGATGCGGGTCGATGTTTGCGGGCCATAAGCCGCCGGCGAGGACCGTCTCGATGGCGATCGTCTCACCGAGCGTTCCGCGCAATAGCGCCGATACTTCGCTGACGAGTTTATTGATGTCCGTCGGCTTCGGTTCGAGCGGCTGGCGCCGCGCAAAAGCGAGCAACTGACGCGTCAGCGCGGCGGCGCGCCGGGCACCCTCCATGGCGTTGTCGACAAGCTTTTTCAGCCGCGGATCGTCGCTCGCGAGCCGCCGGTTGAGCAGGTCAAGACTGCCGGTGACGATGGTCATCAGGTTGTTGAAGTCGTGCGCGAGACCGCCGGTCAGCCGGCCGATCGCGTCCATCTTCTGCGCCTCACGCAATTGCGCCTCGGTCTCCTCGCGCCGCTGTATTTCGGTGCGCAACTCCTCGAACAATTGCCGCTCGCGCAGCATGCGCCGGCGTGCCAGCAGTGTCAGGACGACAAGGCCGAGCGTCGCCGGGAGCCCAAAAATCAAGTGGCGCCCCATGCTCGTCATCCAGGCGCCGGCAATTTCGGATTTGTTGATCCCAGCGATGACGTAGATCGGATAGCCCTGAATACGCCGGTAGCCGGCAATGCGGGGCTTGTTATCGAGCGAAACGCTGCTGTCATATAGGCCGCGGTCGGGAAATTTCTTCACGTTCGCCGTGAACGAGCCGTTGGCAGGTAGGTGACGCTCAGCGCCGGGCAATTCGGGCGTCCGGGCCAGGATATATCCGTCGCTGCGCGCCAGCACGATGGTCGTACCGGCCGACGCAATTTGCGCATAAAAACCGCGGAAATAATTGGGGTCGATCGCGATAGCGTCGACTCCGTTGAACGGGTCGGCTTTACCGTCATAGACGCCGCGCCGGCGGCTGACGATGAAGAAATCTCGTTTCAACAATCGCCCGGTCACGATCTCGCTGACATAGATCCCTTCCGGCGGCAGCAAGCCGTCGCGATGTGCTTTGAAATATTCGCGGTCGGAATAATTGGCCGTCAGCGGAACCGGATAGACGTGGCCGGAAGCCAAAGCGTGACCGTCTTGTCCGAGGAGGAAAATCTCGTCGACTTGATCGAGTTTTGCGTCAAGAACACCAAGACGGTTGTGTATCTCGTCTTCATGCGCGCGAATCTCCTCGTCCGACATGCTGCCGAGCATCTGGTCGACTTGGTTGAAGACGAGCTCGTGCGTCTCGAAGACCTTGGCCGCGTGCTCGTGAATGGCATCGAGCGTGCGCTCGAGTTGCGCGCGCGCTTCTTGAGTGAAAGTCTCGTACGAAAGATACGAGCTGACTGCAAAGAGCAGAAGCGGCAGAACGATAATGGCGATGAGCAGCGCCGTGAACGGCCGCGCCGGATTCGCCGCCCTGGGCTCATCCGCCTTTTGCGCTGCCGTTCCGCCGCTCTGCATGAATCAACCGAGATTGAGGCGGCCGCGCTATCAGTCGCTCTTCGTATCCTTAATCGCCGGGAACACGTCGCTCCAGGATGCCGGCACGTTTTTCAAGCCGCCCGTTCGGCCCATGAAATCGGCATAGGCTTTCACCGCATGGACCTCGGTGCCGAAATCGTCCGGCATCGACTTCAGCATGGCTTCGACCTTGGGCTCGTCCAGCATTTTCGAAGGCTCGACCTTGAGATAAATCTCAGCCGCGCCTTTCGGGTCCTTGCGGATGTAATCGGCCGCCTCCTGGAACGCGGCGACGAGCACAGGAATGAGCTTCGGATTGGCATCGATCCATTTCTTCGTGCCGCCGAGCACGAGAAACGAAGAGCGGCCGCCAAATGCATCTTCCGATGAAGCGAGCTTATGCGCCTTGCCGCTGTCGAGCGCGATTTGCGTGAAGGGCGGCGTCGAGAAATACGCCTTTACCTCGCTGATGCCGGATAAGATCGCGCCGATCGATTCGGGGTGCGGCAACGCGACGACCTGCGTCTTAAGCTTGTCCTTTTGTCCCTCGCCGAATGTTTTTTCGGAGAGAATTTGCAGCACATACATTTGTGGCGAGACGATCGCCGGCATAGAAATTTTATCGCCCGGGCCGAGATCCTTCAGCGATTTTGCATCCGGCTTGTTGGTGACAAGGACGAGCGGGCTCGAATTGACGCCACAAATGCCGAAAATCTGGTTGGCCGTGCCCTTGGCTTTGTCCCAGGCGATGAGCAACGCCGGCACGCCATAGACGCCGAGATCGACCGAGCCGGACAGGATCGCGTCCTGCATCGCGCCCGAGCCGGAGAAGCGCTGATAGGTCGGCTCGATGTCGAGGCCCGCTGCTTTCGCATGTTTTTCGATGAGCTTCTGCTGCTCGAGGATGAAGGTCGGCAGGAACCCGACGCCGAAGCCGATGCCGATGCGCAGCGGCGTGGCGAAGGCGAAGGTCGTGAGCGCCGCAGCCAAACCGAAGGCGACGCCGAAGCGGACGAGCATTCTTTTCATGTTATCTCCCAAAGATCATTCAAAGCTTTGGATCGAGGAGCACACGGCCCCGCGCGGAGCCCATGACGGCTCGATACGCGTCGCGCGCCTTTGCCAGTTGGTAGACGCTCGACAGCTCGATCGCGAAGGGCTTTAGCGCGCCGCTCTCGAAGCCGGGCAGCAGGTTGCGCAGCACGTCCGCCGTTTCAACCGACGAGAGCGTCAGCGTGTCGATGCCCACATAGGTGTGCCGGCCGCGGTAAAACTCGAAAATGTTAAACTCGACGATCGGATTGATCGCGGCGATCAGAATCTGCCGGCCCTTTTTGGCGAGCGATTTATGCGCGGCCTGGAAGTACGGGTCGCCGACCGTGTTGAAGACGATTTCGGCACCGTGTCCATCGGTCATCTCGCGTACCGCATCGGCCACGTCGCGGCGCGATGAATCGATGATCTCCACCGGCGCGCTCGCATGGCCTTCGTAAGACTCGGGTTTGCGCACCACGCCGATGACGCGCGCGCCGCGCCACGTCGCGATCTGCGCCGCCGCCTGTCCGACCTTGCCATTGACGCCCAGAATGAGAACGGTCTCGCCGCTTCGCGGAAAGCCGGCGCGCGAAAAACCCTCGGCGGCGGTAACGAACGGCACGCCAATTCCCGCCGCCTCCTCGAGCGACACGCTCTTCGGCTTTGGCACAAGCGCTTTGGCCTCGACGATAAGATGGCTCGCATGGGTGCCGTCGCGGCGGATGCCGAGATCGCCGGAGGAGCCGAAGACTTCCGTGCCGATAAGCTCGCGCGGGCCGTCGATCACGCGGCCGGCAAAATCGCGGCCCGGTGTGCGCGGAAAGACGGCGTAAGGCATCATGCCCATCGCGGCTTTCACGTCTGACGGATTTACTCCGGCGGCAGCGATCTCGATAAGTGCATCTTCGTCACGCGCGCGCACTAAGCGCATTGTCGCAAGCTGCGGATCGACGGAACCGGCGTCGGCCGCTTTCGCTTGCAAGCGCAGAACGCGCGCGTCGACGCTTGCCCTCGTGCCTGCCCCTGCGGCGATATTCATCCGCTCAGGCCGCCTTGCGCGTGCCGGAGGCTTGCGATGAGAGCCCAAGCATCTCACGCGCATCTGCGGGGGTCGCGATCTGGCCGCCGAGTTTCTCGACGATGTCGCGCGCCTTCTCCACCATCTGCGCGTTCGATTCGGCGAGAACACCGCGGCTGATCTGCACGCCGTCCTCCAGCCCAACGCGCACATGGCCGCCGGAGAGATACGAAAGCGCCACGCCCGGAAAACCCCAGCGCCCGGTGCCGAAGGCGGTAAATTGCGTATCCGCCGGCAACAGCCCACGCGCGTAAAGCACCGTCTCGGGCGAAGCCTGAAAGCCGTAGCGCACGCCCATGACGATCGAGACCAAATGCGGGCCGGTGAGCGTGCCGTCCTTCACGAGATCGGTCATCAGCGCGATGTCGCCGGAATCGAACAATTCGATCTCCGGCTTCACTTCGGCTTCGCGGATGACCTTCGCCATGCGCCGCACGTTCGGCGGCGTGTTGATCACGACCTCCTTGCCGAACGTCATGGTGTTCAAATCTAGCGTACAGATTTCCGGACGCAGCGCCGAAATATGTTCGACACGCTTTTCCGGCACCATCAAATTGGTGCCCGGGCCGGCGATTTTCGGATCGTGCTCGGAGGGCGCGAAGCGCCCGCCAGGTCCCGTCGTGATGTTAAGCACGAGGCCCGTGTTCTTCTTGCGGATGCGCTCGACGACGTCGCGATAATAGGAAAGCTCCATCGACGGCATGCCGGTCGAAGGATCACGCACATGAATATGCACAATCGCAGCACCCGCTTCCGCCGCACCAAGACAGGCGTCGGCGATCTGCTCGGGCGTGATCGGCAGATGCGGCGTCATGTCCGGCGTCGTCTGGTTGCCCGTCACCGCACAGGTGATGATGACTTTGTCGCGCGGCATGTGCATTTCGTCAGCTCCCTTAGTGTTTTCGTCAGCGCCAAAGCGCTGCAAATTTACAAAGCCCGCCCGCCGTCGACGACGATCGTCGCGCCGGTCGAATAGGAAAGATGCGTCGCGCAAGCAAGCACCGCCTCGGCGACATCTTCCGCGGTCGCGACGCGCTTCAATGGCGTCGAGGCGGCTGCCTTTTCGTTGAACTCGGCGCCGCGTCCCGGCACGAAACCGGTCGCGACCACGCCCGGCGAGACCGTCATCACCCGCACCTCGGGCGCCAATGCGCGCGCCAACGATTTGCCCATCACGTCAATTCCTGCCTTGGCGGCGCCGTAAGCGATGTTCGATCCCGCCCCGTTCAACGCGGCAATTGACGAGATGTTCACGATCAGCCCGTCGCCGCTCGCCTTCAGCATCGGTGCGAAGGTGCGAATCGCGGCGAACTGGCCGCGCCAATTGACCGCAAACATGCGATCGATGAAGTCGTCGTCGAGCGCCCCGAGGTCCCCATGCGGGATAGGTTTCGTAAAGCCGGCGCTGTTGACGAGGATATCGAGGCGGCCGAAGCCGCGTTGGATTGCGTCGCGGGCCGCGATCAGCGTTGCAGTCTCGGTGATATCGGCGGGGATGGCGATGTGCCCCCCGCCAGGCATCGCCTTGACGAGAGGCTCGGCGCGCGCTGCCGCCTCGCCACCCGGCCGGTGCGTCACCGCCACTCTCGCGCCGGCCTCGGCGAAGAGCCGGGCCGAGGCTGCGCCGATGCCGCCGGCGCCCCCAATGACGAGCGCCGTCTTGCCGGCAAGCGAATGCCCAGACGCCATGCTCTTTAAGCGATCGGCGGCTTCGGCAGATGCGCTTCGCCAGGCTCCATGTGGAACGTGTAGTCGAGACTGTACCACGGCGCCTTCATGCCGGGCGCCGGCGGCGTACCGGTCTCATGGCGGACATAGCCGCCGATCAGCGCGCTGGTCACGCCGTAAACAACGTCGGATTCGAGGTGCTCGTCGTCGTCGACGAAGACCTGCGTGATCAGCGTCTTGAAGCCCGGCTTATAGCAGAGGACGTGCAGGTGCGCCGGCCGGTAATGCTCGCGGCCCTGCAGCCTGATCATATCTCCAGCCGGCCCGTCCATCGGAATGGGATAGCCGGCAGGCTTCACCGAGCGAAATGAGAAGCGCCCGTCCGCGCCAGTCATGAATTTTCCGCGTAGGTTCATGTCGGCCTGGCCCTCGTCCTGGTTCTCGTACATGCCCGCCGGAGACGATTGCCAGACATCGACTTCGACGCCGGCGATCGGCTGTCCGCGATGATCCACCACGCGGCAATCGGCGAAGAGCTCCGGCCCTGGCGTCGGCGAGCGCACGATCGAGCCGCCGTTCTCGGTGCGCGGCGAATGCATGCGCCAGAACGGCCCGAGCAGTGCCGCCGCCGTTTCGGTGGCGCCGTTCTGGCCGTTGTTCATCAAGCAGACCAGCGTCGAAAGACCGATCGCATCGGAAAAGAGGACGCCTTCGTTATGCGTGCCCGTCGTCTGCTTGCCGATGCGGTTGAGGAAATCGACGCCGATTTCCCACTCCGCTTCGGTGAGGCGCACCTCTTTGGCGAAGGCGTGGATGTGGCGGATGAAGGCTTCCATGATCTCCTTCGCCCGTGGGTCTTTCGTCTTGGCGATCGAAGCGATGACGACAGGCGTGACATCGTCGACGCTGTCGATAATTCCCGAACGGGCTGGAGCTTCGGCAACACGGCTCAACGACATTTTCGGGCTCCGATCCGGTGGTTTTGCGTGGATTGCCGCGGACGCTCGCGCCCGGCTTCCGCCTTGTCAAGAATCGACGCTTCATCGGCTCAGCTTCGCGTTTGCACCACGGCAAAGCAGTGGTCTTGAACTAAAGTCGTGGCCGCTCCTTTCTCCTGCCGCTGAATGCAAAAGAGGACGGAAATGAAAACGGTTTACGTACTCGCACTCGCCGGCATCGTCAGCCTGCTGGCGATCAACGGCTCGATGGCGCAGGCGGGTGCCGGCCAGACCGGCGGCAATGCCGCGGGCCAGGGGCAAGGTTCCACAGCGGGCGGCGGCGCCGGCGGCGCGGGCGGGAAGTGATCGGATTTCAGATTGCGAAGGGCGATGCCATTCGCAATCATTGCATGTGAACCATCGTCCCGCATCGGCGGCGCGGCTCGCCGCGAGCATCTTGGCGACGGCGCTCCTGTCGAGCGCCGCATGTGCGCAAAGCTATGCGGAGAAGCCTCTCCTCGCCGTCGGCGAATTTGGTTTCGTCGATACGTCGGGCGAGCCGAGGGACCAGCGCCAGCAGCATGAGGCCCGGCTCGCGGCGTTCGGCGCGGCCTTGCGGAGCGACCTCGCCAATCAGCATCGCGTCATCCGCTTTGCCTGCGAGTCGCGGCCGTGCAACGAGGACGCAGCCGCTGTTCTCACCCAGGCGCGGATTTCTGGCGCACGCTATCTTTTGGTCGGAGCGGTTCACAAGATGAGCACGCTTGTCGGCCGGGCAAAAGCGCAGATCATCGATCTACGCGATGACAAGGTCGCCTTTGAGAGGCTGCTGTCGTTTCGCGGGGATGATGACGAAGCCTGGCGGCGCGCCGAGCAGTTCCTGGTCGATCAGATCGAAAGTTCCGATTTCTCATCGCGATCCCAGCCGGCTCGATAGTGCAAAACGCCGCGGCTCAATCCGCCATAACCAAAACCCAGAACACCTTGTATTTGGAGGCCGGCGCGTAAGCCGTGGCGATGCCCATGCGGCGCATCCGCGGATTGAGCATGTTCTCGTTATGCGGTTTGGATTGACGCCAGCCGGAAAACGCTTCGGCGAGCGTGTGATAGCCGGCGGAGACATTTTCGACAGCGGCGTTTTTCGTAAATCCCGCGCCGTCGAGCCGTGCGGTGAAATTGCCGCCCACCTCGTGGCTCAGTTTGTCGGCGCGCGCCATAGCCATCACCTGATTGCGTGCGGCATCCTCGAGGTTCGGATCGATCGCGACAGGACCGAGGCCGTGATTGCGGCGATAGAGCGAGATCATCTCGCGCGCCGCACCGGCATCGACTCGCGCCTCATGCGCCGCAAGGTCCTTATAAAAGGATGGCTCACCCGAGGAGGGTGTTGGCGCTTCGGCACAGCCGCCAAGCGCGAGGATTGCGATGATCAGGAGAAGAGCGGGCGCGTGTTTTTGCATGGTCCTATCATCATTGATCTGTGTTGAGAGAGCGTGAAGGTCAGCTTTTCCCGCCGACGATTCGCGGGCCTTCCGGGCGCTGGCCCGAAAGCAGCCCCTCCAGCCGATCGATATTGGCAAGTTCGACCACAGTCGGCGCGACCGGCGCGCCCAGGCTGACATTCGCTGCCTTGAAGCGGCGATGGATTTCGAAGAGCAATTCGCTCTTCACCCGCTGCGAGGTCTCAACGTCATCCACATAGGCAAAGAGGTCGTATTTGTACGCCGCCGCCTCGACCGCGTTCAGCAGCACTTGCGGCGCCGGAATCGAGAGAACGAGATCGTGGGCTTTCGCCGCCCCGATCAACAGCTCGCGCACCTTTTCGGGATCGGCGCCGGACTGCACCGAAAGCGAGATTTTCAGACGGCCGACGCGATCCGTGCGTACCCAGTTTTTCACCACGCCGGTGATGAGGTTCGAGTTCGGCACGATCATCATCGCGCGATCGAACGTCTCGATCTCGGTCGAGCGCACGCTGATGCGCCGGACGAACCCCTGCTCGTCACCGACGACGATCCAATCGCCGACTCGAATGGCCCGCTCCCATAAAAGGATCAGACCGGAAACGAAATTGTTGACGATCGATTGCAGACCGAAACCGATGCCGACTGATAGGGCGCCCGCGATGATCGCGAGCTTTTCGAGACTTAGTCCGAGATAGCCGAGTGCCAGAGCAACCGCGACGATGAAGCCGACATAGCCAAAGCTCGTCTTGATCGAGTTGCGCAGGCCAATGTCGAGATGCGTATGCGGCAAATAGCGGGTCTCGAGCCAATACTGCACGCCGCGCGTCGCGCCATAAACGACACCGAAAAGCACGATCGCACCCGCGACGCTGGAGAGCGAAATCGTGAAGCCGCCGACGGTAATACCGAAAAACGCGGCACGCATGCTGCTCGCAAGGTCGTCCGACTGCACGCCCCATGGCGCGAGCACGAGCAGCGCGGCGACACAGAAAAGCACGACGTGGAGCGCGCCGGAGAACAGAATGCCGATCTGCTCGAGCGATTCACGTTTGATTCCGACGCTCGCCATCAACGAGCGGCCGAGCGGCGCGGTCGGCTGGAAGCTCAGTGCGATCACTTCCTGCAAGAGCGCGAGCATGAGGTAGAGAAGCGATCCGACGCAGGCAACCCAAACGATCTGGTCAACGACAAAAGCCGCAAGCGCGATATAGCCGACAGCAACCGAGGCGATGACGACCAGGATCGCGCCCCAGGCGGCGAAGCGCAGGGGTGCGGACCAGTCGCGTCGTGTGACGACACGCGGGCCGAGGCACTCATTCGCATCTTCAGGCTCCCTGAAGATGCGGTAGAGCGCGACCGCCATTGCGACCGCGACAAACAGCGCGCCGAGACCCCGGGTGAGAACCGATACCGGAAGCGTCGCGCCGACGACCGCCCACAGCGCTTCGAGAATGCGTGTCACGGAAACGATGGCCGCAACCGAGATGGCGAGGCGCGAGAGCCTTTCCGCGACAGAATTGTTGACGTCGACAAGCCGCCAATGCGAGCGCGAGGGCTGAAGCAAAGCACGCGCGAGTCCGGCGGCAAGCGCAATGCGAATGACGCCGATGATGATTGCGCGCACCAGCGGTTCGAGCCGGCCGCCGATCAGGTCGAAGCCGTTGAACAGTGCGAAGAACAGCGTCACCGACGCGATCGGCACGACGGCAACGACCATGCCGATCCAAAGCGCCGCGCGCACCTTGCGAAAACGTGTCGGGTCCTCGATCGACGGCTCATGCGTGACGACGCGGCGCGAGATGCCGGTTGCCGCCACATAAATCGCGATGAGCGCGAGAATCATCGCCGCGAAAGCGGCGCGCCACCAGCCGGTCAGGCGCTCGGAGGCGTTGGACCAGAAGTCCGACGCCAGCATATCGGTGCCGCGAAAATCGCGCGGCAGGTCGCGCGCGACATCGCTCCATAGATTGGCATCGAAGAGACTGTTGGTGCGTTGGAGCAGCGCGCTCGTGAAAAGCTCGCGGCGGCGCGAGGCGATGTGATCGGCTATCTGATCTGCCTGCACGGCGATGAGACGGGCGCGCTTCAGCACCTCGTCGACGTCGGCGAGCCGCTTCTGCTGCTCGGCGCGCTCGGCAGTCACCTGCGCGCTCTCCGGCGGTGCATTGTCGGCGGGTTTCGCTCCGAGCTGGTCGAGGCGCGCCTTGATGCCGGCGAGGACCGGCGTCAGCTCGGCATCGACCTCCTTGGCGCTGGTTTCGATCGGATCGATTTTTCCGCGGAGTTCGGCGAGCTGCGCGTCGGAGACCGTACGGTTCGAAAGTTCCTTCTCAAGCTGATCGAGCGCGGCGCGCGCCTGATCGACGCGATGCGTGGGCGTGAGCGGCGGAGCGGGCGGCGGTGCCGAATCGGTCTGCGCCAGCGCCGCGAGGCAGAACAGGCAAATCGCAAGAAGGGGTAGGAGCCGCAGAGCGTTGCGGGGCGGAAATCGCATGAAATGGGTCCAAGCAATCCGTCCGGCCGCCGGAGCGAGCAAAAACGCAACTCTATTGGCCTGGTAAGGCCGAAGCTGGCCCGAAAAATCCGGTTTTCTTTTGGCGTCCAGGACTTAAGGGGCACGATAGGTGTGGACGCTGCCGCGCCAGTCTTCGATTTCGAGGCCGCCGGCTGTGCCTCGCCGGACGCGGTTCGGACCGACCGGCGTCTTGCCGAAGCCCCCGGGGAGGTCGAGCACGTAGGTCGGTTGGCAAAGGCCGGAAACGCGGCCGAGCAATGCGCCGACGAGCTTTTGGCCCTCCTCGATCGACAGACGGAAATGCGCGGTGCCCGGGGCAAGATCGGGATGGTGGAGGTAATAGGGCTTCACCCGCGCCTCGACGAACGCGCGCATCAGCGCGGCGAGCGTCTCGACATTGTCGTTGACGCCGCGCAAGAGCACGGTCTGGCTGAGCATCGGAATGCTGGAGTCGATCAGGCGGGCGCAGGCGGCGCGGGCTTCCGGAGTGAGTTCGCGCGGATCATTGGCGTGCAGCGCCACGTAAACGATCTTGCCGCTCGCCTTCAGTGCGGCGATGAGCGGCTCGTCGATGCGCTCCGGTGCCGCGACTGGCAAGCGCGTGTGCACACGCAGGATTTTGACATGCGGGATGCCAGCAAGGCGGCGCGCCACGCCCTCGAGCCGCCGCGGCGAGAGCGCCAAAGGATCGCCGCCGGTGAGGATCACCTCCCAGATGTCCGGACGTTCGGCGATATAGGCCAGGGCGCGATCGAGCGCTTCGGGCGACAGCACGCCTTCGCCCTGCCCGACCGTCTCGCGGCGGAAGCAGAAGCGGCAATAGACCGGACAAGTCGCGAGAAGCTTCAGAAGCACCCGGTCGGGGTAGCGGTGGACGAGCCCCTCGACCGGGCTGTGCGCTTCGTCGCCGATCGGGTCGGCGAGCTCGCCGGGCGCGTGCGTGAGCTCGCGCGTATCCGGCACGAATTGCCGCGCGATCGGGTCGTCGGAATCGGCCGGATCGATCAGCCGCGCGAGCGCTGGCGGCAAGGCGAGCGCATAGCGGGCGGTGACGAGCTCGAGTTCGGCGATATGCACGGCCCCAATCAGCCCGGCCGCGGCCAAGTCGGTGGGGCGCCGGAGCGTGCGGTCAGCCTCGCTCACGCCGTGCCGCCGGCAACCGGCGCCCACAAAACCTGCTCGATCCGCTCGGCGCGCGAGGCCAGCATGACCAGCCGGTCGAACCCAAGCGCGATGCCTGAGGCCGGCGGCATCGCCGCCAGCGCGGCAAGGAAATCTTCGTCGATCGGGTAGCTCTCGCCGTAGAGGCGAGTGCGCGTCGCGATCTGCGTCTCGAACCGCCGTCGCTGCTCGGCGGGGTCGGTGAGCTCGCCGAAGGCGTTGGCGAGCTCGATGCCGCAGGCAAACAGCTCGAAGCGCTCGGCGAAGCGCGGATCGTCCACCTTTAGGCGGGCCCAAGCGGCTTCCGAGGCGGGATAGTCGATGAGAATGGTCGGCCGACCAAGGCCGAGCTTCGGCTCAATCGCCTGGCTCAGGACCTTGCTGAAAATGTCGGACCAGGTGTCGTCCGCGGTGATGCGGATGCCGTGGCGCTCCGCCTCCCGGGCAAGCAAATCGCGATCGCGTTGTCCCGCACCGTTCAAGGTCGCCGGCAGATCGATCAGCGCGTGCTCCATGAACGCATCGGCGACGCTGACGATCTCCGGCTCAGCGAAAGCGTGCATGGTGCGTCCGCGGTAGACGAATGTATCCACCCCGGCCGCCATCGCCGCCTCGGAGAGAAGTCCGGCGCAATCCTCGATCAGCCGCGAATAACCCTCGCCGACGCGATACCATTCGAGCAGCGTGAATTCGGGATGGTGCAGCGGCCCGCGCTCGCCATTGCGGAAGGCATGGCAAGCCGTGAAAATCCGGGTCTCGCCGGCGGCGATGAGCTTCTTCATCGCAAATTCCGGCGAGGTGGCAAGATAGAGCGGCATTCGACTCGCGTCCGCGGCGATGAGCTGCGTCGCAAAGGCGGAAAGATGCGCTTCGTTGCCGGGCGAGACCTGCAGCGCCGGCACATCGACCTCGGTGAAGTGCTCGCGCGCGAAGAACTGCCGGCACGCCGCAAGCACGCGCGAGCGTACCTTCAGAAAAGGCCGGCGGTCTGCGTGGACATGCGGGGCCCACCAGGGCGAGGCTTCTGTCACCCCTGCCAAAACCGCGCCGCCCTCTTGTCTCTCCGCATGCGGCGGTTCATAGACCCGCTCGCCGCGCCCAGCAATCGGAAGGAAAATCTCACGTGAAGGTCATCGCCAGTTCGATTCGCAAGGGAAACATCATCGAGCGGGACGACGGCCAGCTCTACGTCGTGCTCACCGCCGAAAGCTTCCATCCGGGCAAGGGCACCCCGACGACGCAGATCGACATGCGCCGCCTCTCCGACGGGGTGAAGACCACCGATCGCTACAAGACGACGGAGCAGGTCGAGCGCGCCTATGTCGAGGATCGCCCCTTCACCTACCTGTTCCAGGACGGTGAAGGCTACACCTTCATGAACACCGAGAATTACGATCAGGTGATCGTGCCGAAAGAGGTGATCGGCGACCAGGCGACCTACCTGCAGGAAAACATGGAAGTCATGCTGTCGCTGTTCAACGGCGTCGCCGTCGGCATCCAGCTGCCGCAGCGGGTGACGCTGGAGGTGGTCGAGACCGAGCCGGCGATGAAGGGCCAGACCGCTTCCTCCTCCTACAAGCCGGCGAAGTTGTCGAACGGCGCCCGCACGATGGTGCCGCCACATATCCAGCCGGGCACACGCATTGTGGTGATGACGGAAGACGGGTCCTACGTGGAACGGGCCAAAGATTGAGGTTGAGTTCTATTCATGCAGATTTCGATCACCGAGGCAGAAAGCAGACTGGACGAACTCGTCGATCGCGCCGACTGGCGACGAGGTGATCTTGACGTGCAATGGCCGTCCCGTGGTGCAGCTGGTTCCGATCGAAAAGAAGCCCGATCAGGCGCCGCGCCTCCTCAAGGAGGATGACCGTCCAAAGTTATAGCACGGCAATGGAACGCCGAGTTCACGTCCGCTTAAATCTCCGCCACCGGCATGCTACGAGACGTCATGCGCGGGATTTACAGGGAGCCAGAGGCACAACCGGCCGCCGCCGAGCCGGGCGGCAGGCGCGATGATCGGGCGGTGGCGCTCGTCGAGGCCTTGAACGGGCGCTCCGTCGTCCTCGTTGGCATGATGGGCTCGGGCAAGACGACCGTCGGGCGGCGCCTCGCGTTGCGGCTCGGGCTGCCATTCGTCGATGTCGACCAGGAAATCGTCGAAGCGGCGGGCATGCCGATCCCCGACATTTTCGCCCGCCACGGCGAAGAGCATTTCCGCGACGGCGAGCGCCGTGTGATGGCGCGCGTGCTGGCCGGCGGTCCGCGCGTCGTCGCGACCGGGGGCGGCGCCTTCATGAACGACGCGACCCGCGCGCGTATTGCAGACAATGCGATCTCGATCTGGCTCAAGGCCGATCTCGACACGCTGATGCGCCGCGTGCGCAAACGCGCCACCCGGCCGCTGCTGCAAACGCCCGATCCGGTCGGTACGATGCAGCGGCTGTTGAGCGAGCGCGAACCGATCTATGCGCAAGCGGATCTGACGGTCTATTCACGCGAAGCATCGCACGAAACCGTCGTAGAAGACGTGCTGAGCGCGCTCGAAACGCATGTCAACGGGCGCGGTGCATGGAGCAAGATGAAGAGAAGTGATCGCATCGATATCGGCGTCGAGCTGCCGGGTCGGCGCTACGACATCATAATCGGCGACAATCTCCTTGCTGAAAGCGGCGCGCTCATCGCCAAAATCGCACCCGGTGCGGCTTGCGCGGTCATCACCGACACGAATGTCGCGCGCCATCATCTGCCTGCGCTCGCGGCAAGTCTCGATGCGGCCGGCATCCGGCACGCGGACATTACCATCGCGCCGGGAGAAACATCCAAAAGCTTTTCCAATTACGAGCGCATCTGCGATCACGTGCTCGCCGCGCGTATGGAGCGCGGCGACATCGTCGTCGCGCTCGGCGGCGGTGTCGTCGGCGATCTCGCCGGTTTTGCCGCGGCGACGGTGCGCCGCGGCATGCGGCTTGTGCAGATTCCGACAACCCTGCTGGCGCAGGTCGACTCGTCCGTCGGCGGCAAAACCGGCATCAATTCGTCGCATGGCAAGAATTTGATCGGCGCGTTTCATCAGCCTTCGCTGGTGATCGCCGACACATCGGTGCTGGCGACCTTGCCTGAACGCGAGTTCCGCGCCGGCTATGCCGAGGTCGTGAAATACGGTCTCATCGACGATGCCGATTTCTTTTACTGGCTCGAGGCGGAATGGCGTAGCGTCTTCGCCGGCGGCCCGGCGCGCATGCGCGCGATCGCCAAGAGCTCCGCGGCCAAAGCTGCGATCGTCGCCCACGACGAGACCGAGCAGGGCGACCGTGCGCTGCTCAACCTCGGACATACATTCGCGCATGCGTTCGAGCGAATCGCCGCCTATGACAGCGAGCGCCTCGTCCATGGCGAAGCGGTCGCGCTCGGCATTGCCTGCGCTTTCCGTTTTTCCACGGAGCAAGGCCTATGCTCCGGCCAGGATAGCGAGCGCGTGGTGCGCCATCTCGACGCGGTCGGCTTCCGCACGACTATTTCCGACATTCCCGGCTGGGAAGGCGATGCCGATGCGATCGTCGACGCCATGTTGCAAGATAAGAAGGTGCAGCGCGGCGCGCTGACGCTCATTCTTGTACGCCGCATCGGCGAGAGCTTCATCGCTAAAAATGTCGCCGCCGCGGACGTGCGGAACTTCCTCGAAGCCGAGCTGCGCGGAGCGCCGCAGAGGCAATATCAGGACTGAAAAATGCATGGCGTCGATACCGGCCCGCTGCCGGTCGATCTATGGACCGCGATTGGGATCGTGCTCTTCTGCGTCGCGCTTTCGGCGTTCTTCGCCGGGTCGGAGACGGCGCTAACTGCTGCCTCGCGGGCGCGAATGCACGCGCTGGAACGCAGCGGCAATAGCCGCGCACGCACGGTCAACCGCCTGCTCAAGCGGCGCGACCGGCTGATCGGCGCGACGCTGCTTGGCGCCACCCTCGTCAACATCGGCTCCTCGGCTTTCACCACCAACGTCCTCGTCGATATTTTCGGCGATCACGGCGTTCTCTATGCAACGGGGATTATGACCGTCCTGCTCCTCGTTTTCGCCGAGGTGATGCCGAAGACGGTCGCGATCAATTACCCCGACCAGTGGTCGCTTCTAGTCGCGAAAATCATGGCGTTCTTTGTCGCGATTTTCGGGCCGATTCTGGTCGGCGTCGAATACGTCGTGCGCGGCGCTTTGCGCGTTTGCGGACTGAAACTCGGGGTGCATCGTTCGATCCTCTCTCCGCGCGAGGAGCTGAAGAGCGCAGTCGACCTTCTGCACCGGGAGGGCGGCGTCGATCGCGCCGATCGCGACATGTTCGGGGGCGTTCTCGATCTTGCTGAGCTGACGGTTGCCGACGTTATGGTTCACCGCACGCGCATGCGTTCGATCAACGCCGATCTGCCGCCGCGCGAACTTGTCGCCGAGGTGCTCGCCTCACCCTACACGCGGCTGCCGCTGTGGCGCGAGCGCCCGGACAATATCGTCGGCGTGCTGCACGCCAAGGATTTGCTGCGCGCGCTATCGGCTGCACATGGCGATTTCAACGCCTTGCGCATCGAGGACATCGCGCTTGAGGCTTGGTTCGTGCCGGACACGACCGCGCTTGAAGATCAGCTGCAGGCATTCCTGCGGCGCAAGACGCATTTCGCTCTCGTCGTCGACGAATATGGCGAGGTTCAAGGTCTCGTCACGCTCGAGGACATTTTGGAAGAGATCGTCGGTGACATTTCCGACGAGCACGATCTCGCCGTGCAAGGCGTGCGGCAGAATGCCGATGGTTCGGTCACGGTCGATGGCTCGGTGCCGATCCGCGACCTCAACCGCGTCATGGACTGGCACCTGCCGGACGAAGAAGCGACGACCATCGCCGGATTGGTGATTCACGAAGCCCGCGCAATTCCGGAGGCGGGGCAGGTCTTCACCTTCCACGGCTTCCGGTTTGAAGTGCTGCGCAAGACGCGCAACCGCATCACCGCCTTGCGCATCTCACCGGCGGTCACGCAAAGCGCGGCCGCCGAGCGCGCTTGACTCAAGCAGAGGCCGATCGCGGCGTTCGCAAGTCGCTACCCGGCAGGCGTGATCTTGCCGTGTGAACCGTGACGAGCACAAGCACTCCAGAGAGCACGTAGAGGGCCATCACGAGATACAAGGCATAAGTGGTGCTGCCCGTATGCTGCACGATCCACCCGTCGATCGATGGGCTGACCACGGGGCCGAGGTTTCCGAGACTCGAGATCAACGCGATCCCGGCTGCGGCGGCGGCAGCCGAGTGATATTCGGAGACGAACGTGAAGAAGAGCGGCGTTGCAGCGGCAATGCCGATGACCGCAAACGACAGGGCGGCGCTCGCTCCGACAAGGTTGCCCGCCAGCAACGTGGTGATGCCGAGCCCGAGCGCAGCGATGCCGACGCACGCGGCGAAATGCCAGCGCCGCTCATGCCAGCGATCGGAATTGCGGCCGATCAGGATCATGCCGATGACGCCGAACGCATTCGGAATCGCCGAATAAATGCCGATCAGGAGTAGATCCTTGACGCCCCAGCTCTGGATCAACGTCGGCAACCAGAAAACCATCGTATAGGTGGCGCCGAGCAGCAGGAGACCAATGAAAGCAGGTAGACCTTGGGATCGCGGAACACCTCCCAGCGCGTTCCTTCTTCTCGCTCTCGATGTCCTTAACATCGGTCTCGAGATTGTAGCGTACGACGTTCTTCTCGGTCGAGGTCAGCCAATCTGCATCGGCCGGTTTGTTCTGCAGAACGAGATAGATGATGACGCCCAAAAGCGCGGCCGGCAGACCTTCCACCACGAACAGCCATTGCCAGCCGGCCAAGCCGCCGAAGCCGTTCATATATTTCAAGATACCTCCGCAAAGCGGACAGGCGATGACGCTGACGATTGTTGTCGCCGACATGAAGATCGCGATGATCTGACCGCGGCGGACCGAGGGATACCAATATGTGAAATACAGGATAATCCCCGGGAAGAAGCCTGCCTCGAACACGCCGAGCAGGAACCGCGCGATGTAGAACTGCATCGGCGTCTTCACGAACATCATCGCCGCGGCGGTAATCCCCCACAGCACCATGATGCGCAAAGCGTCTTGCGTGCACCGATGCGCTCCAGGAGAAGGTTGCTCGGGACTTCGAAGAGGAAATAGCCGAGGAAGAAAATGCCGGCGCCGAGGCCGTAGACCGCGTCGCCGAGGGCGAGCGTCTCCTTCATCTGTAATTGCGCATATCCGATATTTATGCGGTCGAGATAGGCGACCATGTAAGCGATCAACAAAAGCGGGACGATGCGCCAGTTGATCTTCGAATAAACCGAATGCGATGCATCGCCACGGGAGCGCAGATGTTGCGAGTCGTGCAAAGCTGTCGCGTGGACGCTCATATTTGCCTCCCTGTGGTAGGCTCCTCCCTCAGGCCGGATGGCGGGCTAAAGCCGAGATTGGAACCAGGTTTGTTCCGTATTTGCCCGGAGTACCCATGCATATTCAGAAAAGTTGCAGCTGAGCGTGTCGCAAATCGCATCAGATGCTCTGGCGGATTGCATGCCAGCGGGATGTTGAACTCAGCCGTTCCGCAGCGTAGCGTCCGGCCGCCCGGAGCGCCGCTTTGCTGTACGATCTTCGCCACGTCACGATCTGCTCCTACGGCGCGACCGTTACCTATTCGCGCTGCAACCTGCGCTGTCTGCCGAAGGATGGGCCCGGGCAGCGCGTGATCGAAAGCCGGCTTGAAATTGCGCCCGAGGCGGTTGAATCGAATGAGCGACGCTGCTTTTTCGGCAATCGCGTCGTCTACGCGCGAATCGAAACGCCGCATCGCGAACTACGGGCCGAGGCGCGAGGGCGCATCGAGGTCGATCGCCCGCGTCCGCCGCAAAGCACGCCGGCCTGGGAAGTCGTGCGCGAAGACGCCTTCGCAGCCGACAGTCTCGATCCGCAATCTCCGGCGCATTTCCTTTATCCGAGCCGTTTCGTGCCGCTGTTCGAGCCGGCAATCGAGTATGCGCGGGAGAGTTTCGCGCCGGGACGCCCGGTCCTCGAGGCTGCATCCGAGCTGATGGCGCGCATCCGCCGCGATTTCCGCTACGACACGAAAGCGACGGACGTGCGTACGCCGCTATCCGTCGCCTTTGAGAAACGCCGCGGCGTCTGCCAGGATTTCACCCACATCATGATCGCCGGCTTACGCGGCCACGGCCTGCCCGCGGCTTATGTCAGCGGCTACATCCGCACCATTCCGCCGGAAGGAAAACCGCGCCTCGAAGGCGCCGACGCGACGCATGCCTGGGTGTCGCTCTGGTGCGGCGGCGAGGCGGGTTTCGTCGATCTCGATCCGACCAACAATCTCGTCGTTGCCAACGATCACATCATTCTCGCGCATGGCCGCGATTATTCCGACATTTCGCCGATCCACGGCATCGTGCTCGGCGCCGGCGAGCAGGAAGTCGATGTCGGCGTCGATGTGATTCCGGTGACGGAGGAGGCGACCGTCGCCTGATCAGCGATCGACATGTCCGAGATCGCGGCCCGGCGCGAGACGATCGCGGACGCGCTGCTTCAATGTCTTCACGTCGGGGAAGCCGCCGTCGCGTTTGCGCTCCCAGATGATCTCGCCATCGACCTCGATGTGAAAGGCGCCGCCCGTCGTCGGCCGTAGCGCCACCTCGCCCACCTCTTCGCTGAACGTCGAGAGAAGCTCCTGCGCCATCCAGCCGGCGCGCAGGAGCCAATGGCATTGCGTGCAATAGGTGATGGCGATGCGCGGCTTCTCTTGCATCTCACGGCCTCGGCTCGAGCGCGCTTCGGCGCGGCTCGAACCATAGCGCATTGTGCTTGTCGGCGGGCGGCGGCAAAGGTGGCCGATGCACTCGCTTGCCTATATCGCAATCGTCACCGGCGCGTTCACGCTCGCCGGCTTCGTCAAGGGCGTGATCGGACTTGGCCTGCCGACCGTCTCGATCGGCCTCCTGAGCCTGGTCATGGCGCCTGTCGAGGCGGTTGCCCTCCTCTTCGTGCCCTCGCTCGTCACCAATATCTGGCAGCTCGCGATCGGGCCGAATTTCCGGCCGCTTCTCGCCCGGCAATGGACGATGCTCGTCTCCATCTGCGTCGGCATCGCCGTCGGCGCCTATCTGTTCGGCACGGTGCGATATCCCGGCGCGAAGCGCTGGCTCGGCGTGTCGCTGCTCGCCTACGCCGCGCTCGGCCTGTCGCCGGTCCGCTTCCACGTGCGGGCGCGCGACGAACCGGTCCTTTCGCCGATCGTCGGCGCGGCGACCGGGCTTCTCGCCTCGATCACCGGCGTGTTCATGATCCCGAACGTGCCCTATCTGCAGGCGCTCGGCCTCGACCGCGACGATCTCATCCAGGCGCTCGGCCTCTCGTTCACGGTGTCGACGGTCGCGCTCGGCGCCGGCCTCGCCGCCCAGGGCTCGCTGCCGGTGACGACGCTCGGCGCTTCCTTGCTGACGCTGGTGCCGGCACTCGCCGGCATGGCGATCGGACAGGTGGTGCGCGGCCGCATCAGCCCAGGCGTGTTTCGGCTGTGCTTCTTCGCCGGCATGGCGCTGCTCGGGGCGGAGCTGGCGATCCGCGGCTGACTAGAGCTCGCGCGGCAGCACGGCGCCGGGATCGGCGAGCGCATGCAGGCGGTCGGCAGCGGCGGTCGCAAACCGGATGAGCATTGCCCGCCGCGTCGCCCCCGCGATGCGATGCACCGGCGCCTTGCGCACGATCTCCGCCCCGAACGCATCGGCGACGATCAGCCCGGTATCTGGCGGCAGCACGTCGAGCGGCATGTCGGGCGAGACGGCGAAGAACAGCTGATCGGAATGCCGGCGGTAGTCCTGCCATTTGCGGTCGGCGCGGAAATCGGCGAGCGACGACTTGATCTCGACAATGGCGATCGACGAATCGGCCGCGAGCGCCACGATGTCGGCGCGCCGTCCGCTCGGCAGCGGCAGCTCGGTGAGGCTCGCCCACCCGGCGGCGCGCAGCAGCCGGCGCGTGCCGCGCGCGATCGTCAGCGCCGTCTCGGACTGGCGCCCGTCGAGCGGTACGATCGGTGCGGCGGATGGCGAAATCAGGCTAATCTTCTCGACCTCCAGCGACGCGAGCCCGCACAGGATAGCCATGACGCAGCATCATCTCAAAGCCACTCCCGACAATGTGCATTGGGGCTATTGGGACGGCTCGCTCGCGCCGGTCTTGCGGATCGCCTCGGGCGACCGCGTCACGATCGAGACGATTTCCGGCGATTTCGCGCATCTCCCGAAGGCGGACTCGGGTTTCGGCATTCTCCCCGGTCACAGCGAGGCGCTGGAAAAGTGCCGGCGTGGGCCGGGGCCGCATGCGATGAGCGGCCCGATCGAGATCGCCGGGGCCGAGCCCGGCGACGTCCTCGAAGTGCGCGTTGCGGACATCCAACTACGCCAGGACTGGGGCTGGAACCTGCAGATGCCGTGCATGGGCACCTTGCCCGAGGATTTCCCGGAGAAGCGGCTGATCCACGTGGCGCTCGATGCGGCGGCGAACACCGGCAAGCTGCCGTGGGGGCAGCTAATCCCGCTCGATCCTTTCTTCGGCTGTTTCGGCGTCGCGCCGCCGGCGAGCTGGGGCCGGCTTTCCACCAAAGAGCCGCGCGCCTTCGGCGGCAACATGGACAATAAGGAGCTCGGCGTCGGCGCGACGATCTACTTCCCGGTCTTTGTCAAAGGCGCGCTGTTTTCGGCCGGGGACGGCCACGCATTGCAGGGCGACGGCGAAGTCTGTCTGACCGCGATCGAGACGGCGTTGACGGGCACGTTCGATTTCGTGCTGCGCAAGGACATGCAGCTTGTGACGCCGCGGGCGGAGCGCGGCGACGTGTGGATCACGATGGGCTTTGACGAGGATCTCGACGATGCCGTCAAGCACGCGCTGCGCGACATGATCACCCTCATCGGCGAACTGACCGGGCTTGCCGCGAGCGACGCTTATACGCTTTGCTCGCTCGCCGCCGATTTGCGCGTGACCCAGACGGTCGACGGCAACAAGGGCATCCATTGCGTGATCCGCAAGGACCGGCTGCCCGATCGCGGCGCGCTTACGCAAGCCCGGTGTGCGTGATATCCGGCGTGAGAGGAACCGATGTCATGGCGAGCACGCATCTAATGAGAATCCTGGGCTTTCTCTGCGCCTTGATCCTGCCGGCGGCGCTCGCTCACGCGCAGCAGCCGAAGGCCGCCGCGCCGGACAAGATTGTCAACGTCTACAATTGGAGCGATTATATCGATCCGAAAGTTCTCGAGGATTTCACCCACGAGACCGGCATCAAGGTCGTCTACGACACCTACGATTCGAACGAGATGCTGGAGACGCGGCTGCTTGCCGGCAAAACCGGGTACGATGTGGTCGTTCCCTCCGCGACCTTCCTCGGGCGGCAGATCAAAGCGGGCGTTTATCAGAAGCTCGATAAGAATAGGGTCACCAATTACAAGAATCTCTGGCCGGAGATCATGGCGCGGCTCGCCAAATACGATCCGGGCAACCAATATGCCGTCGATTACATGTGGTTTACGACCGGCATCGCGTACAATGTCCAGGCGGCGAAGCAACGCTTCGGCGACCGGCCGCTCGATACGTGGGACATCGTCTTCAGGCCGGAGAATCTTAAGAAATTCGCGGATTGCGGCGTCTACGTGCTCGATAGCCCGGAAGACTTGGTCTCGATCGCGCTGAACTACATGAAGCTCAATCCCGACTCGAGGAACTGGAACGACATTCATCGCGCCGCCGAGTTGCTCGGCGGCATGCGGCGCTACGTCAAGAAATTCCACTCCTCGGAATATATCAATGCGCTGGCGAACGGCGACATCTGTCTTGCCGTCGCCTGGGCCGGCGATGCCTTCCAGGCGCGCAACCGCGCCCGCGAGGCAAATAACGGGATCGACATCAATTACGTGATCCCGCGCGAAGGCACGCTCATGTCGATGGACACGCTGGCGATGCCGAAGGACGCGCAGCATCCCGACGAGGGCCTGAAATTCATCGACTTCCTGCTGCGCCCGGAAATTGCCGCGCGCAATACCAGCATCACCCATTTCGCCAATGGCGACATCACCTCGCGCGACTTCGTCGACAAGGAAGTTTTGGAGAACAAGTCGGTTTATCCCGACCCGGCGACGATGGCGCGGCTGTTCACGGTGACGGGGTACGATCAGGCGACCCAGAAGATCGTCACGCGCGAATGGACGCGGGTGAAGACTGGGAAGTAATCCAAGCAATATCGTCTCGACTCGCCACCCGCTTCGCAGCCGCCGGCTTTCGTCGCTTGATGTAAGAGACGATCTTGATCAAGTCCTGTTTGACCTGCGGCGAATAGCGGATTCTCATTCGTCGAAGCCCCCGGCGCGCCGAACCCGCGCATTCGTATCCGGCTTTCAACCCTCCGTCCAGTTGCGGCCAAGCTGGAGCCGCTAGTCCCGAGCGTCCTTTCATTCACGGCCAGCCACGAATAAATCAGGCGCGCATGACCCGCCCGCCGCAGGACACCGACACCCCCGACATCGAAGATTTCGAGCCGCTCGCCGAGACCGACGAAGAGCCGAGCCTGCCGGCGCTCGAACTCGACGGCGGCGACGCGGCGCCGACGTCCGTCGAGCGCGGGGCGGCGGCGATCCGCGCCCACTGGAAGCACGCGCCGGTTGGACCCGGCGTCTACCGCATGATCGCCGAGGACGGCGAGGTCCTCTACGTCGGCAAGGCGAAGAGCGTCAGAAAGCGCATCGCCAGCTACATGCGCGCGCAGGGGCATACGAACCGCATCGCCCGCATGATCGCGCAGACCGCCTCGATGGTCTTCGTCTCGACCGAGACCGAGACCGAGGCGCTGCTGCTCGAAACAAATTACATCAAGCAATTGAAGCCGCGCTTCAACGTGCTGATGCGCGACGACAAGTCGTTTCCTTATATTCTACTGACGCGCGATCACGTCGCGCCGCAGATCACCAAGCATCGCGGCGCACGCACCCGCAAGGGCGATTATTTCGGGCCGTTCGCGACGGTGTGGTCGGTGAACCGCACGCTCAACGCGCTGCAGCGCGCCTTCCTTCTGCGCTCGTGCTCCGACTCGTATTACGAGAACCGCACGCGGCCCTGCCTGCTCTATCAGATCAAGCGCTGCTCGGGTCCGTGCACAGGCGAGATTTCGCATATCGATTATGCGAAGCTCGTGCAGGAAGCGCACGATTTCCTCTCCGGCAAAAGCCGCGCTGTGCGCGAGCTGCTCGCGCGCGACATGCAGGAGGCCGCCGAGCAGCTCGATTTCGAGCGCGCCGCGCGGTTGCGCGACCGCATCGCGGGATTGTCCGCGGTCCAGGGCGCGCAAGGCGTCAATCCGAAAACGATTGAGGAGGCAGACGTTTTCGCCATCACCGAAAATGCCGGGCAGTTCTGCGTCGAGGTGTTTTTCTTCCGCACGTTTCAGAACTGGGGCAATCGCGCTTACTTTCCGCGCGCCGATAAGAGTCTGACGACAGGCGAAGTGCTCGGCGCGTTTCTGGCGCAGTTCTACGCCGAGCGCCCTGCCCCGCGGCTGCTTTTGCTCTCGACTGCGATCGAAGAAACCGAGCTTCTGGCCGAAGCGCTCTGTCAGAAAGCCGGACACCGCGTCGAAATCGCCGTGCCGCAGCGGGGCGAAAAACGCGAGCTCGTCGAAGCCGCCTTGCAGAACGCGCGCGAGACGCTCGGTCGCAAGCTCGCCGACTCGGCAAGCCAGACGAAGCTTCTCAGCGTATTAGGCGCAGCGGTCGGTGCGGCGGGACTGATCCGCCGCGTCGAAGTCTACGACAACAGCCACATCATGGGCACGAACGCGATCGGCGCGATGATCGTCGCTGGCTCGGCCGGTTTCATGAAAACGCATTACCGGACGTTCAACATCAAGAGCGAAGAACTCACGCCGGGCGACGATTACGGCATGATGCGAGAGGTTTTGCGCCGGCGGTTTTATCGATTGCTCAAGGAGGCGCCGCGCTTGCTACCCCCTCATCCATCCTTCGAGACGCCGCTTGCAGCGGCTCCTCAGGATGAGGGGGAGCCGGTCGCAGCGCTCCCAGAAAAGTCCGGCAATGACCCCGATGCCTTCCCCGCCTGGCCCGATCTCGTCATCATCGACGGCGGGCGCGGCCAGCTCGACGCGGCACGGCAGGTCTTCGCCGATCTTGGCGTCAGCGGCGTGACTCTCGTCGCCATCGCCAAAGGCCGCGACCGCGATGCCGGCCGCGAGACCTTCTTCGTCGAGGGCCGCGATCCCTTTCACCTGCCGCCACGCGACCCGGCGCTCTACTTCGCGCAGCGCCTGCGCGACGAAGCGCATCGCTTCGCCATCGGCACGCATCGTGCACGGCGCAAACGTGAATTCACCAAGAGCCCGCTCGACGAGATCGGCGGCATCGGGCCGGCGCGCAAACGCGCCCTCCTGCAGAGTTTCGGCACGGCGAAAGCGATCTCGCGGGCGGCGCTGGCCGATCTCGAAAAAGTGCCCGGCATCAACGCCGCTACCGCGCGGCTCGTTTACGACTATTTCCATGAGCGGCGGTAACGGCGGAACGGATGCGCCGCACTGCCGCGTTTCCCTGTCGAACGGCGCGGTTGACGCGCATGGGGCGAGGATGTTCCTAGGCGCGCCATGGCGATAACGACGATCCAACCAGGAGCACATCGGCGCTGGACGCTGCCGAATATCCTGACCTATGGCCGGGTCATCGCCGTGCCGGTCGTCGTCGTGCTCTTGTTCTGGCCGGATCTCGCCTGGATGCGCTGGACGGCCTTGTGCATCTTCATCGTCGCCGGGATCACCGACTTTTTCGACGGCTATCTCGCCCGCGCCTGGTCGCAGCAATCCTCGCTCGGCCGCATGCTCGACCCGATCGCCGACAAGCTGCTCGTCGCCGCGGTGCTGTTGATGCTTGTCGCCGACCACACGATCACCAGTTTCTCCATCTGGGCGGCAATCGTCATCCTGTGCCGCGAGATTCTCGTCTCGGGGTTGCGGGAATACCTGGCCGAGCTGAAGGTGTCCGTGCCGGTCAGCAAGGTGGCAAAGTGGAAGACGACGCTGCAGCTGGTCGCCCTGGGGTTTCTCATTGCCGGGCGGGCCGGCGATCAGATCGTGCCGGGCGTCACAGACGTCGGGCTCGGCCTGCTCTGGGTCGCCGCACTGCTGACGCTCTACACCGGCTGGGATTATATGAAGGCCGGGCTGAAGCACGTCGTCGACGAGTGAAGGTTGAGGAAGAGGAGGAGGAGGTGAAGGCGCTCTACTTCGCGTGGGTGCGCGAGCGCATCGGTAAGGCGGAGGAGGAACTCGCGCCCCCGCCCGACATCGCCACGGTTGGGGACATGATTGCATGGCTGAAGACGCGCGGCGAGGAATACGCCTATGCGTTCGAGAATAGCCGCAGCATCCGCGCCGCGATCGACCGCACGCATGTGAAACACGACTCACCGATTTCCGGCGCTCGCGAGATCGCCTTCTTTCCACCGATGACGGGAGGATAGGTGGCGCGCCCTGCGACAATCCGTGTACAGCGCGAGCTATTCGATGCTGCCGCCGAGGCCGCTACTCTGAGCGGCGAGCGCACCGATGTCGGGGCGATCGTTACCTTTATTGGGCTCTGCCGCGACGAGGGCGGCCGGCTGTCGCGTCTCAACCTCGAACACTATCCAGGAATGGCCGAGGCGGAGATCGGCCGCGTCGCCGATGAAGCACTCGCCCGCTGGCCACTTCTCGGCCTCACCATCGTGCACCGGCATGGGCCGATCCGGCCGGGCGAGCCAATCGTTCTTGTCCTGACCGCCTCGTCCCATCGCGCTGCGGCTTTCGAAGCCGCCGAATTCCTGATGGACTACCTCAAGAGCAACGCGCCCTTCTGGAAGAAAGAGGTGCTCGCCGAGGGTTTCGAAGGAGGGTGGGTGGGCGCCAAGGAAGAAGATGAAGACGCTTTGACCCGCTGGTAAGGGCTCAGTTGAAGGAAATAACATAAGTTAATAATGCTGCGCTGAAACCTTCCGTCTCGCAGCGGCTTCCCTATTGGGGAAGGAAGGGGCTTATGTCCGCCGCGGTCCTGATTGTCGAGGACGAGCCGCTTCTGCGCTCGATGGCTGTCGAATTCCTGAGCGAAGCGGGCCTCGTCACGTTCGAAGCCGACAACGCCATCCAGGCGCTGGAGCTTCTGAATCACTGCGCTGCTGAAATTGCCGTCCTCTTCACCGACGTGCGTATGCCCGGTTCGATGGATGGCCTCGAACTGGCGCGCACATGTCCTGGCCCTGTATTCGCGTGATCGTCACCTCGGGCGCCTTCGGAAAGCCGTCCGACACGCTTCCCGAAGACGCGGATTTCCTACGAAAGCCTTGGCTGCCCCTTGATCTGCTCGCGCACGTGCAGAAGGCGGCGACGGAATTCAACGCAATGCAGACCGCTGCCCCCGCACGGAATGTGGGCTGAAGGTCTTCTTCTCGGCTCACTGTGAAGCGCCCCGGCCGAGTTCCTGCGGTCAGCTCCACAGTTCCCCCTGTCGCCTAGGGAGAAGCGACAGGGGGTCCTGGGAGGCTGGACATCATGAAAATGTCCGCAACCGACCGGCGATATCAGAGGGCTGAGGATCACCGATCAGTAGTTCGACACTACATGCTCATAATCAGCGCGCGCCTTAACCCATGTGAACAGGTGGTCATTTTGTTGCACCAAGCAAATCATGCTCATGCTCTGCGTTTGTACAGCAACGCTCGTTGCCTCTTAGCCAAACGTCCGGCAGCACGAAGAATGCCTCGACAGTTTGTTCGCGAAGCTGCGAAGGCTGGCGAGAACTCGGCATATCACCCCTTCGGTAGAAGCGGCGCAATTTCTTTATCGAGCTGCTCGACGGTCATTTCGCCTGAAACACGCTTGCCGTTGATGAAGAAAGTCGGCGTGGCGTTGACGCCGAATTTTTCCGCACCGCGATCGCGTACCATGTTGATCTTGTCGTAGAGCGCCTGATCCTTCAGGCACCTTTCGAATGTCTCCTGAGTCATGCCGGTCTGTTTGACAACGTTCAACAGACCGTCGAGCGGCTTATCGACAAAAGCCCAGTTCTTCTGCTGCGCGAACAGAAGCTCGATCATTGCTTCGCGCTTGTCGCCGGAGCAACGCGCCAGCATGAAGCCGGCGGTCGCAAGCGGATCGAGCGGAAACTCGCGCAGTATCAATTTCGCTTTCCCAGTATCGATATATTTCGACTTGAGCGTGGGATAGACCTTTGTCGCGAATGCTGCGCAATGCGAGCAGGTCATCGACGCATATTCGACGACCGTCACCGGTGCATTCGCCTGCCCTTCGACGACATCCGGCAATGCCCCCTCGGCCATTAACTGCTCGACGTCAACACGGGCGTTTTGCGCGAGCGCCGGCGCCACCTCGATGAGCCCCGCGGCCCCGAGCCCCGAGCCGAAAACGACGAATTTCAACAGGTCGCGACGCGACTTATAGACAGCGAACATGAGGTTTCCGATCATGACGGCCAAGCTCGGACACTAGCTAGAACATTTAGGGTATTTTCGGGCGTGGCGATCAAGTACGCGGGTGCCGAGGCGCGCGAGGGCGGCGCGCAAGTCCTCCTCCTCAACCTCCGCAACCTGCCGCTCGGCCGCGGCGCGGGCGCGCGGGTCCGGCGGCGGACGCCGCGGCGGCGCCGGCGCCCGCTCGATCCGCTCCTGGCGGATTTTCAGCGAGCCGACGCAGCGCCAGCCGAGATGCGCGTTGACCCGGTCGATCAGCACCCCCGAGAGGTGCTGGATTTCGAGGCCGAAGCCCGGCTCGACGCGCAGAACGAGCGCGGCCGGCGGGCGCGGCTGCAGCGGGTCGCGCTTCACCCCGGCAGGCGGCCATTGCAGACGCACCGGCTCGCAGATGGCGGCGAGGCGCTCGCCGACGATCTCCGCCCAATCGAGAAGCAGCGCCGACTCGCCAAAACCCTGCCGCGCGACGGCGGGATCGAGGATTTTCGGCACGAAGTCGGCCAGAGGCTGCGACCAGGGCCGCTTCGAGTCGGGAAGGCGGGGAGCCATCGCCGCTTCATGCACCCGGCCGTGGACAGATGCCAGTCCGGGTTGACCCGCGCAGCCGCGCCGCCCCCAATACACACATGGCGCGGCACGCGACGGCCAAACGGGCCGTTCCTCCCACAAATCCCGCTTCCGAGCTCATCGCCTGGTACGACCGGCACCGGCGGCTTCTGCCCTGGCGCGCCGAACCGGGCACGCGACCCGATCCATATGCCGTCTGGCTGTCGGAAATCATGCTGCAGCAGACGACGGTCGCGGCGGTGCGAAAATATTTTCGCGCTTTCATGGCGCGCTGGCCGACGGTCGCCGATCTCGCCGCCGCGCCGGTCGAGGAGGTCATGAAGGAATGGGCGGGGCTCGGCTATTATGCCCGCGCCCGCAACCTGCATGCCTGCGCCAAGGCGGTCGTGCGCGAGCATAGCGGGCGGTTTCCGCAGACCGAGCAGGTCCTGCTCGGCCTGTCCGGCATTGGGCCCTACACGGCCGCGGCGATTGCCGCGATCGCGTTCGAACAGCGCGCAGTGGTCATCGACGGCAATGTCGAGCGCGTCGTCGCACGACTCGCCGCAATCGATACGCCACTGCCGGGGGCAAAGCCCGCGATCCGCGAAGCGGCCGACGCGCTCACCCCGGATTTCCGCGCGGGCGATTTCGCCCAAGGCATGATGGATCTCGGCGCGACGGTCTGCACGCCGCAGCGCCCGGCCTGCGGGCTCTGTCCGTTGCGCGAATTTTGCCGCGCCTTTGCGCTCGGCCTACAGGAGCAGCTGCCGGTCAAAGCGGTGAAACCGGAGCGGCCGCTGCGCACCGGCAAAATTTTTGTCCTGCGTGCCGGCGACAAAGTTTTGGTGCGCGCGCGGCCGCCGCGCGGCCTGCTCGGCGGCATGACGGAATTTCCCGGCTCGGAGTGGCTCGCGGCAGACGCGCTGCAAGCGGGCAAGACCGAATTCCCGCTCGAGGCACGCTGGAAACGGCTACCCGGGCGCGTCGAGCACGTCTTCACGCATTTCGCGCTGCATCTCACCGTCTACACCGCCGCAGCGCCGCAAGCCGCAGAGCCTGCCGGCATGCGCTTCATCTCGATCTCGGACTTGCGCCGCGAAGGGCTCCCCAGCGTCATGCTGAAAGTCGCGGCGCACGCTGGACTGATGCCGGCGCCTCGTCCGACGAAAGGCGGCGCCCTCAAGCAGCCGGCCGTTTCAGCATGAAAGCCTGCCGTTTGCATTCGGCGACCAACGTGCCGTCCTGCTTGTAGGCGCGGTGATAAAACTCGACGAGCCCGGCATCGGGACGCGATTTCGACTCGCGCTTCGACACGACCTCCGTCTCGACCCGCACCGTATCGCCCTCGAATAAAGGGGCGGGAAATTTTACGTCGGTCATGCCGAGATTGCCGATCGTCGTGCCGACGGTCGTATCGCCGACCGAAATGCCGATCATCAGGCCGAGCGTGAACAGCGAGTTCATCAGCGGCCTGCCCCATTGCGTTTCGTTGGCGCAGAAATCAGCGTCGATATGCAAGGGCTGCGGGTTCAGCGTCATGTTGGAAAACAGCATATTGTCCATCTGCGTGACGGTGCGGCGAAGCCCATGCGCGATGGTTTTGCCCGGTTCGAAATCCTCGAAATACATGCCGCCGCGCGGGTGGCGCTCGCCTTTTGCCATGTCCCCCTCCGATACAGTTGGGAAAACCGTCACTTAAGCCGGCATTTACCATAAACCGGCGATCGCGCTGCGGCCGCGGCTGTCGATGAGCGTATCGGCGGCGCTGGCGGAGCTCGGATCGCGCGAGGCTCTGATCGCGCTTGCGGTGAACGGAGGCGCGGAGATTGCCGACTTCTCCTTGCGCCGCATGATCGAGCGCTTCGGCTCCGACGGCGAAATGCGCGAAGCCGTATTATCGCGGCCGCATTTGCCGGCCGCTTTGCGCAGCGTGCTCGTCGCGCTGACGGCGCAGGCGCTGTCGAACTTCGTCACGTCGCGCTCGTGGCTCTCGTCCGAGCGGGCGGAGCGCGTCACCCGCGAAGCGCGCGAGAGCGCCAACATCATGATCTCGGCCGAGACCGCACGCGATGGCGATCATGCCGGCGCATGCGAGCTTGTTGCTTATCTGCGCACGACCGGCCAGCTGACGGCGGGCCTCATCCTGCGTTCGCTTCTCTGCGGCCACACAAACCTGTTCGAAGCGGCGCTTTGCGAATTGTCGGGGCTACCGGCAAAGCGCGTTGCCGGTCTTGTCGGAGACTTCCGCAGCGCGGGATTCGCGGCGCTCTACAATCGCGCCGGATTGCCCGCAGGTTTGCTGCCGGCCTTCCGCGCCGCGCTTGAAGCGCAGCGCGAAGCGGGCCTTCTGAGCGAGAGCTGCCATATGATCGGCCTGTCGCGCACGATCATCGAGCGCGTGCTCACCGCTTGCGAAGATATGGATGAAGACCAGTGACGAGCCTGCTCGCCCTGCTCCGGCGCTTCGAGGCCGAGGCGCTGCGCGAAGAGGCGCGCGTGCTGGCGCTCGATCTCCGCCGGCCGGAGGTGGAAACGAACGTTGTCGCGATAATTCCACCGGCAGCGGAGCGCTTGCACCCGCCGCTGATCGATCTCGAAGCGCTGGAAGCCGAAATTTTTCAGGCGGCGTAATTGCGGTCACACGATTGAGGTCATCCAGGCGGAGAAAGCTTCGATGTCGCTGCGTCGCGGGTGATCGGGCACTGACACGAGATAAAAGCCGTAGCCCGGCAATGAAAGCTCGTGCGCCTTGATGAGCGCACCGCTCGCGAGCTCGCGGCTTACCACTACATCGCTGCAAATCGCGATGCCTTGACCTGCGGCGACGGCATCGATCGCATGCAGCTCCTCGCGAAAGCTAAGGTCCCAGGGTTTGTGGATTTCCGGGATTGACGGATCGATAGAGCGTGCAGTCGAAAGCCACCGCGCCCAAGTCGGCGCTTCGCGATCGTGGCTCGTCCAATCGAAATGGACGAGCGGATATTTTAAAAGATCCGCGGCGCGTTCGATCGGTCGACCGCGTTTGGCAAGCAGTTGCGGACTACATACAGGAAAGAACGTGTCGCGAAAAATCTCTTGTGCGAAAAGATCGGCCGGCATCCTGCGCGCATAACGGATCCCGACATCGGCATTGCCGGCGCGCAGGTCCAAGACCGAATCCGTGCCGATGATTTCCAGCGGAATTTTTGGGTGCTCTTCGCGCCATTTCGGGAGACGCGGCACCAGCCAACGGCTGGCAAATGCATTAGGACTCGTCACCATTAATGGCGATTGGCCGGCTTTGGCGGAGGCCGATGCGACCGCCGCGGCGAAGCCATCAAAGCCGTTGCGGATGACCGGAAACAGCCGCTCGCCCGCGCTTGTCAACACGAGCGGTCGCGGCCGCCGCCGGAACAAGGGCTGCCCGCATATCTCCTCGAGCAATCGAATCTGATGACTGATCGCCGTCGGCGTCACGCCTAGCTCGTTAGCGGCTTCGCGAAAGCTCATCCGCCTCGCGGCAGCTTCGAAGGCGCGGAGCGAGCCGAGCGGCGGCAGCTTTCTCATCAGATCAACCTAGATGAATTCAGTTCATCCAGCGACTGAGATATTCGATTTTGCCCATTCTGGCGAGCCTATGAGAGCATTGCGGCTTGGGCAGATAACGTCACAAGGCAAATCTCATGAGCGCTCTCCGGCTAGCCAAGACGCGAGCGAGCGAACCGATGCTGCCCGGCCCGGATGTCAGCGAGCTCAAGCAAGGCATTCGCGGACAATTGGTCCTGCCCGGCGACCCCACCTATGACCAGGCGCGTAGGGTCTGGAACGGTATGGTCGATAAGCGGCCGGCGGCGGTGATTTATTGCGCCGGCGCGGACGATGTCGTCGCCTCCGTCACTTTCGCCCGCTCACACAACCTGCTCGTCGCGGTTCGCGCCGGCGGGCACAACATCGCCGGGTCTTCAGCCTGCGACGCCGGACTGGTGATCGATCTCTCGCGCATGAAGCAAATCGCGATCGACCCGGTTCGCCGCCTCGCGCGTGCCGAGGCCGGCTTGAATTTGGGCGAGTTCGACACGGCCACTCAGGCGCATGGTCTGGCAACGACGCTCGGCGTCAACGCCGACACCGGCATATCCGGACTGACTCTCGGCGGCGGCTTCGGTAAGCTCGGACGCAAATATGGACTCGCCTGCGACAATCTCGTTTCAGTGGAAATCGTCACGGCAGACGGGCGCGTGTTGACAGCGAGCGCCGTCGAGAATGCCGACCTGTTCTGGGCGATACGCGGCGGCGGCGGCAATTTCGGCGTCGTCACGACATTCGAATACAAGCTTCATCCGGTCGGTCCGCTGCTGCTCGCCGGCTCGGTGCTGCATCCCTACGGCCGCGCGCGCGATGCGATGCGCTTTTATCACGCGTTTGCAAGCGAGGCGCCCGATGAACTCAGCCTCGATGCGGCGCTCGTCACAGAGCCAACGGGCGAGCGTTTCTTCAGTATGTCAGCCTGCTATATCGGCTCCATCAAGGCCGGCGAGCGGGTATTAGCGCCGCTGCGCCAATACGGGGTCCCGTCCGAGGACCACATTGCCCCTGTTCCCTATCTGCAAATTCAGTCGGCAGGGGACAGTCTCTTTCCGCGCGGACGCCGCTATTATTGGAAGGCGCAGTTCATGCGCGAACTCGCCGATCAGGCGATCGATGTTTTGCTCGCGCATTACGCGGCGGCGCCACGCGAGTCGCTGGTTGTCCTGCAGCAGGTTGGCGGCGCCATCGCGCGGGTGCCCACAGCCGAAACGCCGTACGCCAACAGAAACGCGCTTTACGATTGCTTCCCGGTCTCAATCTGGGATGATGCGGCCGACGACGAAGCACAAATCCGCTGGGTGCGCGAACTCTTTGAGGCAATGCGGCCATTCTCGACCGGCGGCGTCTATGCCAACAATCTCGGCGAGGAAGGAAGCGATCGCGTCGAAGCTGCTTACGGCGAGAACTACGCGAGACTGGCGGCTTTGAAGTGGAAGTACGATCCGACGAATTTTTTCCGCCTCAATCAGAACATCAGGCCGGCAGGGTAGGTATTAAGCGCAAGGTTTGATCCTTGCACGCTCGCAGCACTGGTTTAGCCGCGTCGATCGGCAAAGCCCAGTCAGCAGGGATGTTGCAGGCCGGCCTGAGCTAATACCTGCCGCGCTCCAGCGTCGCCTCGGGGCCCCGCGCGACAGAAAATAGCCTTCACCGGCCAAGAGAAGCAGGTAGACCAAGACCGCCGTCCAGCCCATCGCGCTGAGCGTGCCATTGATGGTCGCGAAGAAGACGAGCAGCAAGCCGACGACATTGCCGATCGCCACGCTGAGCAGCAAAGCGAGTAGCGCTTCCCAATTGGCGCTGTCTTTGAGGAACCAAGTGAGGACGCCGATCGCGATCAACGCCGAGCCGAACAGCCGGAACCCGAGGAAAGATGCCGGCGCCGATGTGATCCCGTAAATCGAGAACATGAGTCCCGGCACGAGCACGAAGCCCAATCCAAAATGAGCGCGACGATCGCCAGATCAAAAGAAACGTGTTCAGGGTCAGATTCATGTGAGCCCCCGATTAGAGCCTGCTCAATATTCCGAAAGCGGCGCCGCTGTTCAACGAGCAATGCAGCTCGGGGCCACATTACTTGTGAATTGCTTTCGTGTCGGCGTCCGGCCCGGTCAGGACAGCGCCAATCCGCTTTTCGCGGCAAGCTCTCTGAGGTCGGCGACGGGGCGCGCGCCGATATGCTGGATGACCTCAGCCGCCGCCAGCGCGCCGAGACGCGCGCAGGTCTCGTGATCGCGGCCGCGCACGAGGCCGGCCAGGAAGCCGGCGGCAAAGAGGTCGCCGGCGCCGGTCGTGTCGACAAGATTGTCGATCGGCGCGGCAGGCACCGCGCGCGTCCCGTCGTTGCCGACGATGACACACCCTTCCTCCGAACGCGTGACGACGGCGAGGACGCCCTCCCTCTGCAGCGCCTCGATCGCGGTTTCGAGATCGGCGGTCTCGTACAACGAATGCAACTCGCTCTGATTGCAGAAGACGATATCGACCGTGCGGCTGCGCATGAGATCGATGAATTCGTCGCGATAGCGATCGACGCAAAACGAGTCGGATAAACTTAGCGCCACCTTGCGTCCGGCCTCATGCGCGAGTTTCGCAGCACGCAGGAAAGCCCGCTTCGCGTGCGGCGGATCCCAGAGATAGCCTTCGAGATAAATGATCCTTGAGCCGGTCACGAGCTTTGCATCGACGTCGCTCTCATAGAGCGCCTGCGACGCGCCGAGATAAGTGTTCATCGTGCGCTGGCCGTCGGGCGTGACGAAGATGAGGCAGCGCGCCGTCGCGGCGCCGTCGCGCGCGGGAGGCGTCGCGAAATGCACGCCGGCGGCGCGGATATCGTGCGTGAAGGCGTCGCCCGCCGGATCGGCTTTCACCTTGCCGATGAAAGCGCTGCGGCAGCCGAGCCGCGCCAGACCAACGGTGGTGTTTGCTGCCGAACCTCCTGACACGAATGTCGGCTTGCCGCCGGCCGCCTGCAGGCTCTCGACGCGCGCCTCGTCGACGAGCTGCATCGAGCCCTTGTGCAGATTGTGCGCGACGAGCACGTCATCGTCCGCATGGGCGATGATGTCGACGATGGCGTTGCCGATCCCAAGCACGTCGTAAGTTGCGGCGGGCATGTTTGTTCCGATGTTGGTGGAGTAGCGTGCTGTTCGCACCGCGGGTGCGGCTGCGTCAAGCGGGAGCGACCCGCAGGTTATCTTGTTTGGCGTTTGGCCGCTCGCCCGAGCGCTTCGTTCATTCTGGTTTGCCATCCAGGTCCGGCCGCCTTGAATCGATCAACGACGTCCCTATCGAGCCGGAGCGTTATCGCCACCTTGGTCGGCCCCTTCTGCGGACCGCGTTGGCCGCGGAGCTTTTTTGTAAGCGCGTTGTACAGCGCAGGAGATAGGACTTCGCGTGCGGGACGGGCGCGAGCGAAATCCGCTTCGGTCCACTCTGGATTTGTTCGTCGATCAGGCCTGGATCAGGTCGTTTGGGCATATCTCTTTTTCTCTTGTCGACTCGCACGATGGACGGAAATTACGCGGATACTTTTTTGTAAGTACGAAAAAATTGCCTCAGCTGCCGCTTTTCCGCTCCTTGCGCCGCAGCCGCACGTAAAGCGCGCCGGAGCCGCCATGCGTCGCGCTCGCCTCGCCGAAGCCGATGACGACCGGGCGCAAGTCGGCGGCTTCGAGCCACATCGGTACGGCACGGCGAAGCACGCCGGGCTCGGATGGGCTGCGGCCCTTTCCAGTGACGACGAGCACGAGCTTCACGCCACGCGCCTGGGCGCGGGTCAGGAAATTGCGCAAGACGCGATGCGCTTCGTCCTGGCGGTATCCGTGGAGGTCGAGCGTGTCCTCCGGCGCGAGGCGGCCTCGCGCCAGACGTTGCCGCAGTCGCGTCTCCAAAGGCGCGAGCGGCGGCGGCGCGAGTGTCTTCGCGACCTGTTCGATGGGCTGCGCTACCTGCGGAATTTCCCGCGCGGCGATAATCGCTTCTTCCGCGACCTCGGGCAGCACCCCTGCCCCGGCCCGCCGCACCACGCTTTGCGTGACGCTTCGCCACAGCCGTACCTCCGCGGCCGAAAGCCGGCGCGCCCCGGAGCGCGGCTTCATCTTCTCTTTCACGGCGCATCTGCCAACGGCAACAGCACGATCATCTCGCCAGTGTGGCGGAAATCGCCGGCGATCCGTCCGGCGAGTTCGCCCGAGCCGACAAAAATATCAGCGCGCTTCGCGCCGACGATTGCTGTCCCCGTATCCTGCGCGATCATCAGCCGCCGGAACGGTGTCGGCGTCGGCTGATGCCAGGGCAGGTCGGCGTCGATCCAGAACGGCAGGCCGTAAGACCAAAGCGAGCGGTCGATGGCGAGCGAGCGCCAGGGTGTCAGGCTCACGCCCTGGCCGCCGGTCGGACCGGGAGCGTCGGCGGCAAGCTCCTCGGCCTGGAAGAACACGTAAGACCGGTTGCGCTGCATCAGCGCGCGGCCGGCCTGGCCGATGTCCTGCCCGTTGTCGCGAATCCACTGCTTCAGCCGTGAGAGCGACATTTCCGCCGCCGGGATATGCGCCTCCTCGACGAGAATGCGGCCGACCGACGTATACGGCCAGCCGTTCCGCCCGGCATAGGACAGGCGGAGCATGCGGCCGTCCGGCAGCCGCACCCTTGCGGAGCCCTGCACCTGGATGATGAACACCTCCACCGGATCGCGCAGCCAGACGATCGGCTCGGCGCGCCCGGCCAGCGCGCTGGTTTCAATCGCGGCGCGAGCCGGACAGGGCATGAGGTTGCCGTCCGCCGCCCGCAGCGCCGCTTGCAGCGGGCCGTCCGGGCCGGACAGCGCCTCATCGACGGTGAGCGTCACGAGATCGGCCGGCCGCGACAGGATCGGCGCCGCGAAATCGGCCGATTGCGTCAATGAGCCCTCGACCGCCGGCTCGAAATAGCCGGTGAAGAAAGCGGGGCCGCCGACAATCCGATGCGGCCGGAAATGCGCGGTAAAGAACGCCCGCGCCGCGTCACCGGAAAAAGGCTCGGCGATCCGAAGCGCTGTGTCAGCCGCCCTGAGCAGCGCCGCGTCGGCGGCAACGCCCATCCGCAGCGGCGTCGCGCCGCCGCGGAGCGCTTCGGCCGAGCGCCGGAAGGCGGCGAACGCGTCCGCCGGATCGTCGTCGGCAAAACCGCTGAGGTCGGCGAAATCGAGCGGCTCCAGCGTCGGTCCGCCCTGCCCGCCTGCGGCAAAGCTGAGCTTGTCGGAGGTCGGATGCGCCCCTATGACATGCCTCCCGCGTGAAAAGATTCGGCCGAGCCCTCGGCCGGCACCATGCCGAGCCGAACCGGACTCGAATGCCGCTTCTCTATCACCATCCGCTCGATCCGCATTCGCGCTTCATCCGTCTGGCTTTGGCCGAGTACGGCATCGAGCCGGCGCTGGTCGAGGAGCGCGTCCACGAGCGGCGCACCGAATTCCTGGCGCTCGACCCCGCCGGCCGCACGCCGGTTCTGGTCGAGGATGACGGGCTTGTGGTGCCCGGCGCCGGCCTCATTGCCGAATATCTCGATGAGAGCGCGGGCGCGGCTCTCGACGAGCGCCGCCTTTTGCCCGCAGAGCGGAGCGCGCGGATCGAGGTGCGCAGGCTCCTTGACTGGTTCAATCAAAAATTCTTCGCCGAAGTGTCGGACTGGTCGGTCACCGAGAAAATCTACAAACGCTTTCTGCCGGCCGACCGCGGCGGCGGCGCCCCCGACATGAACCTTGTCCGCGCCGCGCGTGCCAATATCCGCTATCATTTGCGCTATATCGGCTACTTGGTCGGGCGGCGGAACTGGCTCGCCGGCGAGCGCATGACTTATGTGGACTTGGCGGCGGCGGCGCATGTCTCTTGCCTGGATTTCTTGGGCGACGTGCCATGGGACTAGGACGAGGCGGCGAAGCACTGGTACCAGCGGATGAAGTCGCGCCCGGGATTCCGGCCGCTGCTCGCCGATCGCCTGCCGGGCTTCACGCCGGCTCCGGTCTACGCGGACCTCGACTTCTGAAGGCGCGGCTCGCGACAAAGGCGCGCGAGCTCGGCTTCGATCTCTGCCGTGTCGCGGCACCCGATGCGATCCCGCAAGTGCCGGAGCGGCTCGCTGTGTGGCTCAGCGAAGGGGCGCACGGCGACATGGATTGGATGGTCGCGAACGCGCCGCGCCGCGCGAAACCACGCGAGCTCTGGCCGGATGTGCGCGCAATCGTCATGCTCGGTATGAATTATGGGCCGGAGAGCGACCCGCTCGCCGCGATTGACGACAAAAGCGCCGGCAACATTTCCGTTTACGCCCGTCATCGCGACTATCACGATCTGATCAAAGGCAAGCTGAAACAGCTGGCGTCCTGGCTGGTGAGCGAAGCGAAACGCGGCGGCGTGCCCGATGCGGACGTAAAAGTGTTCGTCGACACCGCGCCGGTGATGGAGAAGCCGCTCGCCGCCGCGGCGGGGATCGGCTGGCAGGGCAAGCACACCAATCTGGTATCGCGCGAGTTCGGCTCCTGGCTGTTTCTCGGTGCGATCTTTACCACGCTCGACCTCGATGCCGAGCTACCGGAAGAGGATCATTGCGGCACCTGCCGCGCTTGTCTCGATATCTGCCCGACGCAAGCTTTCCCCGCACCCTATCGGCTCGATGCGCGGCGCTGCATCTCTTATCTGACGATCGAGCATCGCGGTCAGATTCCGCGCGAGTTCCGTCCGGGCATCGGCAATCGCATCTATGGCTGCGACGATTGCCTCGCGGTCTGTCCGTGGAACAAATTCGCCGCAACTGCGCGTGAAGCGAAATTGCAGGCACGCGACGATCTCGTCGCGCCGCGGCTTGCGATGCTCGCGTCGCTGGACGATCCGACCTTCCGCGCATTCTTCTCCGGCTCTCCGATCAAACGCATCGGCCATGCGCGTTTTCTGCGCAATGTGCTGATCGCGATCGGCAATTCCGGCGATCCCGAGCTTGCGTGCATCGCTCAGGAGAAACTTACACATGAATCTCCGCTGGTGCGGGGCATCGCGGTCTGGGCGCTCGCGCGCTTGCTGCCGGCCGGCAGATTGCGAGAGATTGCGCAATCGCATGTCATGACCGAAACTGAGGCGATCGTTCGCGCCGAATGGGATCAAGAGTTTAAAGCGGCTAGCAAAGATTTGCAGGCCGAGATCGCCGCGTGAGCCTTTTTGTCTTCGGTCTCGGCTACTCGGCCATGTATTACGTCGCGACGCGCCCCGCGGAGGAACGGGTGACGGGCACCGTCCGCACCAACGAAAAAGCGCGATCGATAGAAGAAGCACATCCGAACATTGAGGCGCTTGTCTTCGATCCGCCGGCAACCGATCCGGCAATTAGGGATCGCGTCGCGTCGGCAACACGCCTGTTGATCTCCATTCCACCCGGCGACCGGGGCGATCTGGTGCTCGCACATTTCGCCGAGACGATCGCCTCGGTAGCGCGGCTCGATCGCATCGTCTATCTCTCGACGATCGGCGTGTACGGCGATCATCAAGGTGCTTGGATCGACGAAGATGCACCTCTAGAGCCGAACTCTACCCGCAACGGAGCACGCGCCATCGCGGAGCAGCAATGGCTTGCGCTCGGTGAGCGCACGGGCAAGAAAATCACGATCCTGCGCCTTGCCGGCATTTACGGGCCCGGCAGGAACGCGCTCGTCAATCTGCGGGAAGGCAAAGCCCGCCGGATCGTCAAACCCGGGCAGGTGTTCAATCGCATTCACGTCGAGGACATCACGCGCGCAATCGAAGCTGCTTTTGCAGCGAACGCGCCGAGCGGCATTTTCAATGTCACAGACGACGAGCCGGCGCCGCCGCAGGACGTAATCGCTTATGCCGCCGAACTTCTCGGCATGGAACCACCGCCGGAAGTACAATTCGAGAGTGGCGATCTCACGCCGATGGCGCGCTCGTTCTATTCTTCCAACAAGCGTGTTTCGAATCGCCGGCTGAAGCAGCAGCTCGGTGTCACGCTCGCCCATCCGACATACCGCGACGGATTGCGCGCGCTCGCCGGAACGGTCAATCTCATGCAAGCGTGATCTTGGAGCGACGATGGTTCACGCTGTCATTGCGAGGAGCGAAGCGACGAAGCAATCCAGAGGCAAATTCCGCAATCATCGAAGCGTTTGCTCCTGGATTGCTTCCTTCCGCTCGCAATGACGCGGCGCCGCTTCTGAAACGCGCCTTACCGGCGCTCACTCCCCCGGCGCGTGCGCCTCGATCGCCAGCGCATGCACGCCCTCGGGCTTCAACTCGTCCGCGAGCACCTCGTTCACCTTGCGGTGACGCTCGATGAGGCTCTTGCCGACAAAGCCGTCAGCCACCATTTTAACCCTGAAATGAGTTTCGCCGCCCGGCCGCGATCCGGCATGGCCGGCGTGAAGGTGCGACTCATCGATCACCTCAAGGTGCCGCGGCGAGAGCGCTCGTTCGAGCTTCTCGCTTATCCGTTTCGCAACAGGTCCCGGTGCAGCATTCATTTTGACCAACCCCGTCGCGCGATGCGTCATCGACACGCGCAGAATCGGAAATATGCTCCCCGCCTTGCGGGCGTCCACATCTCGACCATAATGAACAGCTGATGGACCTGAACTCACCTCTGTTCGACCGCATCAGGGTCAAGCCAGAGCAGCGTGACGAGCCGCGCGAGGATCGCGTGCGCTGCAATTACCCGGGCTGCGAGGAGGCGGGCGAATTCCGCGCGCCGATGGGCCGGCTGCGCGAGGGGCAGTATTTCTGCTTCTGCCTCGATCACGTCCGTGAGTACAACGCGTCCTACAATTATTTCAACGGGATGAGCGACGACGCGATCGCCCGCTACCAGCGCGATGACCTCGTCGGCCATCGCCCAACCTGGAGCATGGGGGTGAACCGGGCCGGACGCGCCTTCCGCGAGGACCCTGCCGACCCGAAAAGCTTCTCCGATCCGCTCGGCCTGTTCCGGGCGAGATCGCACCGCGCCCGCCCGGAAGCCAAGCAGTCACGCTACGGGCTCGCGGCCACCAAGGCTTTGACGACGCTCGGACTTGACGACTCGGCCGATTCCGCCGCCATCAGGTCGCGCTACAAGGATCTGGTCAAACGGCTCCATCCGGACGCCAATGGCGGGGATCGCTCGTCCGAGGACAAATTGCGCGAGATCATCCGCGCCTATAAATATCTGAAATCGGTCAGGATCGTCTGAGATCTGGCACGTTTTCTGCCCCGTGGCGTTTCCGTCCAGGGTCTGTTCCATGGTTCCCCGCGCGCTCGCTGCGCGGGAGCGGAGGATGAATGCAACTCTCTAAAGCCCCGGCCAGCGACCGGCCGAATCTGCTGCCCGACATGAAGGTCTCGGTCCGGCAGGTCTTCGGGATCGATTCCAATCTCGAAGTGCCGGCCTACGCCAAGCCCGACGAGCACGTGCCGGATTTCGACCCGGATTACATTTTCGACCGCGAGACCACGCTGGCGATCCTGGCGGGCTTTGCCCGCAATCGCCGCGTGATGATCACCGGCTATCACGGCACCGGCAAATCGACGCATATCGAGCAGGTCGCGGCGCGGCTGAACTGGCCCTGCGTGCGCGTCAATCTCGACAGCCACATCTCCCGCATCGATCTCGTCGGCAAGGATGCAATCGTCCTGCAGGACGGCAAGCAGATCACCGAATTTCGCGACGGCATCCTGCCCTGGGCGCTGCAGAGCAATGTCGCGCTGTGCTTCGACGAATACGACGCCGGCCGCCCCGACGTGATGTTCGTGATCCAGCGCGTGCTGGAAGTCTCCGGCCGCCTGACGCTGCTCGACCAGAGCCGCGTCATCCGCCCGCATCCCGCGTTCCGGCTGTTTGCGACGGCGAATACGGTCGGCCTCGGCGATACGTCGGGCCTCTATCACGGCACGCAGCAGATCAATCAGGGTCAGATGGACCGCTGGTCGATCGTCGCCACGCTGAACTACCTGCCGCACGACCGCGAGGTCGAGATCGTGCAGGCGAAGGTGAAATCGTTCCGCGAGACGAAACAGGGCAAGGAGACGATCGGCAAGATGGTGCGCGTCGCCGATCTCACCCGCAACGCCTTCATCGCTGGCGATCTGTCGACGGTGATGAGCCCGCGGACGGTGATCACCTGGGCGGAGAATTCCGAGATTTTCGGCGATATCGGTTTTGCCTTCCGGCTGACCTTCTTGAACAAATGCGACGAGCTCGAACGCGCGCTCGTCGCCGAATTTTATCAGCGCTGCTTCGGCCACGAACTGCCGGAGAGCGCGGTCAATGTCGTGCTGACGTAAGTCGATGGAGCGGGTTCAGTGTCGACGCTGAGCAAGGAGCGACCGAAGGAAAAAGGCGGTTCGGCTTCTACAGAAGCGCGCACCGCCTACAAGCAAGACATGCATGCTTGGGCGCTGGAGCAAATAGAACTCCTCAAGGCGGGGCGCTTTGCCGAGATCGATGCGCTGAATATCGCCGAGGAAATTCAGGACGTGGCCGAACGCGAATACGATAAGCTGGAGAGCGCGCTCGCCATTATCCTTCTGCACATACTCCAATGGGATCACCAGCCCGAGCGCCGATCGCGGAGCTGGCAGAATTCGATCCTCGAGCATCGTGCTCGCGTCGAGCGTCAACTTCGTAAGTTCCCCAGCTTGAAATCTCGAACGGGCGAGGCCGTCGAAGAGCGATACGAAGATGCTCGCCGATGGTGCCAAATCGAGACTTACATCCCCGAAGTAGATTTCGCCTTCTCGGGTCCCTACGAGTGGGAAGAGATCACGGCGCGTCCTTTCGTTTACGAGGATGAACGCGCCAAGAAATGACCTCGAACCGCAAACCGCCGCAGCCGAAGGAAGCGCCGCAGGAGCCGTTCAAGCGCGCCGTCGCCGGCTGCATGCGCGCGCTTTCGCGCACGCCCGAACTCGAAGTCACTTTCGCGGCGGAGAAGCCGGCGCTGATCGGCTCCGGCGGGAATGCCAAGGCGCGGCTGCCGGAGCCGCCGCGCAAACTCAGTCCGCGCGACACCGCGATCGTGCGCGGCCATGCCGATGCAATGGCGCTGCGGCTTGCCTGCCACGACAACGAAGTGCATCGCCGGCTCGTGCCGCAGGGATCTGCTGCGCGGAGCGTGTTCGACGCCGTCGAACAGGCGCGCGTCGAGGCAATCGGCGCACGCCGCATGGAAGGGGTCGCCAGCAATCTCAGCGCGATGCTCGACGATCGCTACCACCGCAGCAATCTCGGCGATGTCACCGACCGATCCGATGCGCCGATCGAAGACGCGGTCGCGATGATGGTGCGCGAGCGCCTGACCGGCAGCGCGCCGCCGAAAGACGCGCGCAAAGTCGTCGACCTCTGGCGCTCATGGATCGAGGAACGGGCCGGCGCCGATCTCGACCAACTCGGCCGCTCGATCGAAAATCAGAGGGATTTCGGCAAGCTCGTTCATAAGCTTCTCGCCTTGCTCGACATGGCCGACGAATCGGCGAGCGACAGCGATGAAAGCGAGGACGACGGCGACGACCGGCCTGAGGATTCCGACAACGAGCAGGACGGCGAGGGCGAGCAGGATCACGCCGGCGAGCCGATCCAGATGGAAAAGGCCGAATCCGAGCAGTCGATGGAGGAGGGCGCGAGCGAAGCCGCCGATGCACCGGCCGGCGAATTCCCCGACGAGACCGAAGGCGCCGATGCCGAGGATTCCGCCGAAGGCCAGCGCCCGCCGCTCAGCGGCAACGAAGCGCGCGCGCCCGACTACATGGCGTTCACGACGCGCTTCGACGAAGTGATCCACGCCGAGGATTTGTGCGAGCCGGAAGAGCTCGAGCGGCTGCGCGCCTATCTCGACAAGCAATTGCAGAATCTCTCCTCGATCGTCGCGCGCCTCGCCAACCGGCTGCAGCGGCGCCTCATGGCCCAGCAGAACCGCTCGTGGGAGTTCGATCTCGAAGAGGGCATGCTCGATCCGGCGCGCCTGTCGCGCGTCATCACCGATCCGCAGCAGCCGCTCTCGTTCAAGCGCGAACGCGACATGGATTTCCGCGACACGGTCGTGACGCTGCTTCTCGACAATTCCGGATCGATGCGCGGGCGCCCGATCACGGTTGCTGCCACCTGCGCCGACATTTTGGCGCGCACGCTGGAGCGCTGTGGCGTCAAGGTCGAGATTTTGGGCTTCACGACGCGCGCCTGGAAAGGTGGGCAATCGCGCGAGGCCTGGCTGCAAGCCGGCAAGCCCGCCGCGCCGGGGCGGCTCAATGATCTTCGTCACATCATCTATAAGTCGGCGGATGCACCCTGGCGCCGCGCACGCAAAAACCTCGGCCTGATGATGCGCGAGGGATTGCTCAAGGAAAATATCGACGGCGAGGCGCTCGATTGGGCGCATAAGCGCCTGCTCGGGCGCTCCGAGCAGCGGCGCATTCTCATGATGATTTCCGACGGTGCGCCGGTCGACGATTCGACGCTCTCGGTCAATCCCGGCAATTACCTCGAGCGGCACTTACGCGGCATCATCGAAGAGATCGAGACGCGCTCGCCGATCGAGCTGATCGCGATCGGCATCGGCCACGATGTCACGCGCTATTACCGCCGCGCGGTAACGATCGTCGATGCGGAAGAGCTCGGCGGCGCGATGACCGAAAAACTCGCGGAACTGTTCAGCGAGGCGCCGCCGGCGCCGATGCAGCAGCCGCGGCCGGCGCCGGCGCCGAAGTCGCGGCCGGTGCGCCCGGCGAGCGCGACGCTACATTAATTAGCGCTGGACCGCGCACCTCCTGGTGCGCACGATCTGCTGCGAGTGGATGCGCATCAGGAGATGCGCGGTCCAGCCTTAATCACCGGCCGATGCCGACTTGGCCCTGATACCAATCCAGTATCTGCTCGCCGGTCCAGAAGATCACGCCTTCAACCGCCGTGATCTTCTCCAGCACTTGCCGAAAATATTTCAGCCGGTGCGGCGCGCCCATGATGTAGGGATGCACGACCAGCGCCATCACCCGCGCCGACTCTTGCGCGTCGTGCATCAGCTGCTCGAACTGGTCGATGGCGCGATCGTAATATTCCGATGCCTTGTGATGCTGGATCAGCATCATCGCCACGTCGTTGCATTCCTGCGTGTAGGGAATGTTGACGATCGGCTCGGTGCGCGTCTTCAACACCGTCGGCTGGTCGTCGAGCACCCAGTCGCAGACATATTCGTATCCGGCCTCGACCAGGAGATCGGGCGTGTCCCACGTCTCGGTCAGTCCCGGCCCGAGCCAGCCGCGTGGGCGCCGGCCTGTGAAATCGGCGATCGCCTTCGACGTCCTGGCGATGTCGTCGGCCTCGTTCTCGACCTTCTGCATGTTCTTTTGCGTAAATCCGTGGCCGATGAATTCCCATTTGCGCTCGCGCGCGGCGCGGGCAATCGGCTCGTAGGCCGAGATCGCCGAGCCGTTGATGGCCAGCACCGCCGGCAAGGCGAAGCGGTCGAACACATCGAGCATCCGCCAGAAACCGACACGGTTGCCGTATTCGTGCCAGGCCCAGTTCGGGATGTCCGGCATCGGCGAGCCGCCGGCAGGCGGCGTCAAGACCGTGCGCGGCATCGTTTGATTGATGTCCCACTCCTCGACATTGACGACGATCCACACCGCAAGCTTCGCGCCGCCCGGCAAGCGCAAGGGCGGGCGCTCGGAAATCGCGGAATAGGCCAGGCGCTCATTCGGACGCATGCGACTCCCGCATCAAAAAAGGCGCTAGCAAATCGAGCGTCTCGCGCGGGCGCTCCTGCTGCACCCAATGGCCGGCGCCGTCGATGAGATGCGCGCCGCGCATGTTCGTGCAGGCGCCTCTCTGCATTTTCTCGAACGCGCTCGGCACCTGATAGACGCCCCAATCGCTTTTCCCGGCGATGAAGAGCGAGGGAACATCGATCGTGCGTCCGGAGAAAAGATCGAGCTCCTGATTGAGGCTGCCCGGCAGATTGCAGCGATACCACTGCAATCCACCCTGGAATTTCGTGCGCGCGAATTCTGCGGCATAGACGGCGAGCTCGTCATCCGTCAGCCAATTGCAGGCCTCGATTTCGGCTCGCGATGGCATGTGCGGCGCGACGGTCTCCGCCATTCCGTCATTGGCATTCATAACGTAATAAGTCGGCAACTTCGCCAGTTCATCCACCGACCAGGCCTGCAGCGGATACGGCCGGTTGTCGCGCCAATCGGCGCTCTTGTAATGATAGTAGGCGCGCAGGAATGCGTGGATGCCTTGCGGACATTCGCGCATGTTTTCGTCCGCCTCGCGCGTCGAATAGTACCTTTGGTAATGCTTGCGCGGTGGATCGAGCTTTGCTAGCGTCTCATTGATATCGGGCGCAGCTGACGATCGCCGCTGCGGCGGTCCGGCAAAGGGCGCGCTCATCAAAACGACGCGGCGAAACACGTCCGGCCGGATCAGCGCGCAATAGGCTGCGACCGGGGACCCGAAATCGTGTCCAAGGACCGCATGCACCTCGCGATTGCCGAGCGTCGACACCAGCGCGAGAACATCGCGGACGAGATTGATCATGCGGAAGGAGGCGAGATCGCCGTCATAGCCGCCGTCCCACCCGGTCGTGCGGCCATATCCGCGCTGATCGGATGCAACGACGTGGAAACCCGCTTGCGCGAGCGGCGCGATCAGCTTGCGCCAGGAGAAGGCAAGCTCGGGAAACCCGTGCAGTAAAATGACGAGCGGCCGCTCGCCTTCCCATCCCGCTTCCAGGATATGCATCGAGAGGCCGTTGACATCCGGCACATATCGGGAGCGCACTGTTTCGGGCAGCGGCAATGGCGCTGTGGAGGCCAAATCACTCATGCACTTTCTTCTGCGCGTTGTAATGCGCATAAATCTCGGCGCCGTTCATATGCGCGACATTGGCATGCGCGTTGATGTGCTCATAGACCTCTTCGAGATAGGCAATCCGATGCGGCTGCCCCGAAATATACGGATGAATCGCGATCGCCATAATGCGCGGGCGCTCCGCGCCTTCTTTGTACAGCCGATCGAAATAATCGATGCAGCTCTGGCGCCAATACGCCGCCTCGTGATGCTTGACGATCATCATGGGAATGTCGTTGAGCTCGACCGAATAAGGCAGCGTCACCAGCGGCCCCGAGGCCGTGCGTATCACCGTCGGCTCGTCGTCATAGACCCAATCGCCGATATATTTGATGCCGGCTTCAGCAAGCAGTTCCGGCGTCTCCAGCGTCTCGGTCAGACCAGGCCCAAGCCAGCCGATCGGCCGCGTGCCGGTGAAGCGCTCGAGAGTATCGAGCGATTTTGAAATCATGCCGCGCTGGTCCTCGACCTTTTGGATCGGCATCTGCTCGTAGGAATGGCCCATGAACTCCCACGCCGCGTCGAGCGCCTGGCGTGCAACGCGCTCGTAATCGATGCAACCGCGCGCATTGATCGACAGCGTCGGGCGAATGCGCAAAGTGCGGAAGAGATCGAAGAAGCGCCAGACACCAACGCGCATCCCATATTCGTGCCACGACCAGTTCGGCACATCGGGAAGAAGCGGCTGGCCCATCGGCGCCGGCAGAACCTGCCGCGCCATCGGCCGCGAAATGTCCCAGACTTCGAGATTGACGATGGTCCAGACGACGACTCGCGGATTGCCGGGGTAGTTTAAGTGCGGGCGATCGACGATGGCGGAATAGTCGCAGCGCTCGCGCGGCAGCATGGGTTCAGCCATGCTGCGCCCTGTTTTTTGATTTTTGCTCCACGCTTTCCTCCCGCGCCACATTCGCGGGGCAAACGCATTTGCCCCTGGACCACGGATCGCCTTCGACGTCCGGGGATGTGAACTTTAGGAAGCCCGAACCTGCTCTTACTGCAAGTCGGAACCGATCAGATTGCCCTGCGTGCTCGCATCCTTGATGCGCACGCGGATCAGCTGGTCGCCGCCATACCAAAGATCGCGCTCGAAATCCTTGCCGGCGCTCACCTTGTAATGCTCCGTCTGGCGCGGCGCTCCATGCACCGTGACCTGCTCCGAGCCGACATCCTTCACGCTCGCATTCATCAACCGGCCAGTGTCAGGATGGATCAGCGTCTTCGCCTTCACGAACTTCGTCGACCAGAAGGTCGCCGGCAGTGCGCCCGCCGGAGCGCTCGAACTTTTGCCGTCGGCAACGATCGTCAATCCTTTGCCGGAAGATGTAATCGACACGTCATGGGGCGTGCCGTTGTCGTCTGTGTGCGACTTGAACGAGACGAGCTGGTCGCCTTTCCAGGTCTCGGTCACATCCTGCTGGAACCGATACAGCACGATGATGACCTTGACCTCGATGTCGGTCTTGCTCGTCACCGTCACATTGTCGCCGCTGCGGTCGATGTCGACTGTCGTGCGCCCGATCGGCGAGCCGTCGCGCGTCACCGCATAGACGAGTTCGGCACCAGCTTCGGGACTCGCCGCGGCGGACTTTGGCGGCGCCGCCTGCACGCCGGCGCTCACGCTTGCTGCGAGCGCGGCAATGCTCAACGCGGTGAAACGCTTCATCCACAACTCCTGTCCGATTGTCTCCCACGGCTTGGCCGCAACATGGATCGGGTCAGCGAAAAGTCGAACGCAGGATGAGCAAAAGTTAGACGCGCCCGCGTTGCGCTCCAAGAACCGTATAATTCAGCCGCACGCGGGCGCGGCTGAGCTTTCGCCTGATCAGGCGATCAGGCTCTTCGCTGCTTCCGCCTGACGCCCGAGCGTCTCAAGCACCTTCGCGACAATCGCTTTCGCGTCGAGACCGGCGCGCGCATACATGCGATCGGGCTTGTCGTGATCGATGAAGACGTCCGGCAGCACCATGCAGCGCAGCCGCGGCGCACGATGGCCGTCGAGCAAGCCGTCGTCCGAAAGTGCCTGGAAGACCTGCGCGCCGAAGCCGCCGGTCGAGCCTTCTTCGACCGTGATCAGCACTTCGTGGTTGGTGGCAAGGCGCCGGATCAGATCGCGATCGACGGGCTTTGCAAAGCGCGCATCGGCAACCGTCGTTGAAATGCCGCGCGCGGCGAGATCTTCGGCGGCTTTCAACCCTTCGGCAAGACGCGTTCCGAGCGTGAGCAACGCCACCGTCGTGCCTTCGCGCACGATGCGGCCGCGGCCGATCTCGAGCGGAATGCCTCGCTCCGGCATGTCGATGCCAACGCCCTCGCCGCGCGGATAACGCAACGCGCTCGGCCCCTCGTCATAGGCGGCCTGCGTCGCAACCATGTGGACGAGGTCGGCTTCGTCGCCGGCAGCCATGATCACGAACTCGGGCAGGCAGCCGAGATAGGCGAGATCAAACGAGCCCGCATGCGTCGCGCCGTCGGCGCCGACAAGGCCGGCGCGGTCCATGGCGAAACGCACCGGCAGCTTCTGGATCGCAATATCGTGGACGACCTGATCATATGCGCGCTGCAGGAAGGTCGAGTAGATCGCAACGAACGGCTTATAACCCTCAGTCGCAAGACCGCCGGCAAACGTCACCGCATGCTGCTCGGCGATGCCAACGTCGAAAGTGCGGTTGGGAAAGGCCTTACCGAAAATGTCGATGCCGGTGCCGGACGGCATGGCAGCGGTAATGCCGATGATCTTGTCGTCGCGTTGTGCTTCCTTGACCAGGCTTTCGCCGAACACCTTTTGATAGGACGGCGCATTGGCCTTCGGCTTCGCCTGGGCGCCAGTGACCACGTCGAAGGTGACGACGCCGTGATATTTGTCGGCCGAGGCTTCGGCGGGCCCATAGCCCTTGCCCTTCTGCGTCACGACATGGATCAGCACCGGCCCGTATTGCAGGTCGCGCACATTCTTCAGGACCGGCAGGAGGTGATCGAGATTGTGCCCGTCGATCGGCCCGACATAATAGAAGCCGAGCTCTTCGAAGAGCGTGCCTGAACTGTTGCCGGTGACGAAGGCGCGGCCATATTCCTCGGCCTTCTTGGCCTTCTCGTAGATCGCCTTCGGCAGGTGCTTTGCTGCGAGCTGCTTCGCCGTCTCGCGGATGGTGGCGTAGCGGCCCGAGGCGAGCCGCGCCAGATAGGCCGACATCGCGCCCACCGGCGGGGCGATCGACATGTCGTTGTCGTTGAGAATGACGATGAGGCGCGATTTCAGCGAGCCGGCATTGTTCATCGCCTCATAGGCCATGCCGGCCGACATGGCGCCGTCACCGATCACCGCGATGACGTTGTTGTTGTCGTGCGCGAGGTCGCGGGCGACCGCCATGCCGAGCGCGGCGGAGATGGACGTCGAAGAATGGGCGGCGCCGAACGGGTCGTATTCGCTCTCGGAGCGCTTGGTGAAGCCGGAGAGACCGCCGCCCTGCCGCAGCGTGCGGATGCGGTCGCGCCGTCCGGTGATGATTTTATGCGGATAGGCCTGGTGGCCGACGTCCCAGATCAGGCGGTCGTGCGGCGTGTCGAAAATGTAGTGCAGCGCGACAGTCAGCTCGACCACGCCGAGGCCGGCACCGAGGTGGCCGCCGGTCACCGAAACGGCATCGATCATCTCGCTGCGCAGCTCGTCGGCTACCTGCCTGAGGTCGGATACCGGGAGGGTGCGCAGGTCGGCAGGCACCCGGATGCGGTCGAGAAGTGGAGTTTCGGGTCTGTTGCTCACGTAATTTGTTCCCGTTCTGCGCCCGTCCGCGGCACCTAGTCCCTTAACAGGACATTACCGGGCGGGCTCCGAGCCGCGCAAGCACAGAAGCAGCGCCGGCCAGGCCATTGTGTACAAATGGTTTCCCGGCGTTGCCGCCGGGTCTCACTCGCCGATCAGGCCGCCTCGTGGCCCGCTTTGACCCGCGGCGGCCCCATCAAGGCCGGCTGGAATAACACCGCCGCCGCCAATGTGCAGACAAGCGACAGGGCCAGCAGCTTGCCCATGCTCGACGTGCCGGGATGGCTCGAGAGCCAAAGGCTGCCGAAGGCCGTCGCGGTTGAGAGCGCGCTGAAGAACACCGCGCGGGTCAGGCTCGACTGCAAAAGTTCCGTCACCCCCGCCCGCCAGGCCATGACGAAGTAGATTTTGAACGCCACGCCCAGCCCTAAAAGCAGCGGCAAGGCAATGATGTTGGCGAAATTGAGCTTTAGGCCGATCAGCACGCAAATTTCAAGCGTGACCAGACCGGCGAGCAAGAGCGGGACCAACGTCAGGAGCACGTCCGAGACACGGCGCAGCACAATGAACAGCAGAATGGCGATGGACGTCAGCGCCAGCGCGCCGGCAATGGCGAAGGCCGTCACAACGGTCTTGCCAGATTCGACGATCGCCACCGGCGTGCCGACGGCATTGGGCGAAACGGAGTAGACGGCGTCGGTAAAGCGCTGCAGCGTGGCGTTATCGTTGGCGTCGCCCTTCGGCGTGACCTGGATGCGCGCCTGGCCGCTGGTGGATACCCATTCGCGCTTGAGGTCGGCGGGCAGGGTCTCGACACTCGCCGGCTCCGGCTGCAGGGAATCCCGGACAAGGCCGAGCGTCGTCTTTAAAGGCGGCAGCAGGGCGGTCCGAACGGTGTCGCGTACCGATTCCGGGGCGTCCGCCAGACGGTGCAGCAGCGACACGAAGCGTTTCGCCTGGTCGCCGGCCGGACCGGTCGCGCGCGCGGACGTCGTCTGCAGCTTGTCGGCCATAGCATTCATCGCGAGGCGATCGTCGGCGTCGCTCGGCGGCGGCTTAGTCGCCGGCGGCGAGATCGCCGGCAGGATCTGGCCCGCGGCGGCTTTGATCATGCCGATCTTCTGCTCCTGATCCGCCGGCACGAAAGTGGCGAGGTCGACCACCTGGCGGACCTCCGGCAGCGCCGACAGCCGCTCGGCCACAGGCTTGGCGGCGTCGAGCGATGGTGCGAGCACGTCGATCGTGTTCGGTGTGTTGTTCGGATCGTTCATCAGGTCGAGCAGGGTCGACACCGACTCAACCTTGTTGCTGCGCAGGTTGAGGGGATTGAAGTCGAAGGTCAGGTTCTTGAGAAGCGGCGTGCCGGCAAGGACGATGGCCAGCGTCCCAATGACGATGACGTAGCGATGCCGCGCGATGAACCGGTCCGCCGGCGCCAGGAATTTATAGCCGACCTGCTCCGTCTCCCGTCCCGGCCGGGTCAGCGTCAGCAGCGCCGGCAGGACGGTAATGCTGGCAAGAAACGCGACGATCATCCCGACGCCGGCGATCAGGCCGAGCTCGGACACGCCGCGATAGACGGTCGGCACGAAGGCAAGAAAGCCGCAGGCCGTGGCGGTCGCGGCAAGCGCCAGCGGGCGTCCGGCCCGCTCCGCGGCGGTCTTCAGCGCGCGCTGGAGATTATCGTCGGCGTAGCGCTCGGCCCGGTAGCGGACGCTGAACTGGATGCCGAAATCGGCACCAATCCCGATGAAGAGCACCGCGAAGGCGATGGAAATCAGGTTGAGGGCGCCAACCATCGCCAAGCCAAGGGCCGCGGTGACGATCAGTCCGACGGCAACGGCCGCATAAACCGAGAACACGATCTTTGGCGATTTCAGCGCCATGAAGAGGAGGATGAGAACGACGACGACAGTGCCGAGATTGTTCAGCCATGCGTGCTCTTGGACTGTCGCGAATTCCTCGTCCGAAAGCGGCACGTCGCCCGTGAGGCGCACGCGCACGCCCTTCTCCGGCGTGAGGCCGAGTTCCGCCGCCGACGCCCGGATGACGTTCGTCGCCGCGAGGCCAGGCTGCAACGATGAGAAGTCGAGCTTGGGCTTGGCCTCGATGAAGCGGCGCAGATCTCGCGGGCTTGGATCTTCTCCGGTCATCAGCTTGCGCCAGGAGAAAAACGGCGCCTTGCCGTTCAGCGCGTCCTCAAAGACGTCGCCGATCGAGCCGAGCGGGCCGGTGAAGTCCTGGAACTTCGCCTGGCGCGTCCGCACGGCGGTCGACACCATGCCAAAGGCATCCATGAGGCCGCGGAGCGAAGGATCGGCGGCGAGCGGCGCCAGCAGCGCCTGGCCGCGACCTGCTTGCTCGAGGGTCGCCTGAATCTTTTCCGGAGGCAGGAAGAGGAGGGCGTCGCGGCGGAAGAATTCGCCGCCGTCGGGGCGACGGACAAACTCGAATTGGTCGGCCCGTGTCTTGAGGCGGTCGGTCAATGCCGCGGCTGCCGCTTCGCCAAGCTCCGGCGTCCGCGCGTCGATGACGACGATGATCTGATTCTGCAGCTGCGGGAAGGCTTCGTCGAAGGCAAGCTGCCGCTGCCGCCAGGGCAGGTGCGGCGAGATCAGCTGGTTGATGTCGGTGTTGATCGCAAAACGATGCGCAGCAAAGACGCCGCATCCGATCGAGAGCAGGATTGATGCCACCACCACGAGCCACGCACGGCGACAGCAGAAGTCGACGACGCCGACGATCGCCGCGGTCAGCGCACCGCTCGGCCTGAAACTCGCGTAATCCTGCTTCGATTCCGGTCCGGCAGGGGTCTGCGCCATGTTCGCCCTGCCTGGCGGCGGCTTCGGTTGGCGCCGACGGGCCGAAATATTGCGATTAGCCAAGCGGGCCTCTTTCCTTCGACTATCCTGGGCGGGTCTGGCGGGCTGTTTGCATCGGCCCAGGCGGGTTCACCACGAGTGCGGCTGAAGAGCAAGGGAGCTGGAATCCATATAGGGTCCCTCGGCCGAAGGTCAGTTGGAATTGCCATTGAGACGATAGTCTGGCCGAGGCCTTCGTGGGATTGCGGCAACAGCTTAACCTCAACTGATCGAGGGGCTTCTGCCGAGGTGGACCGCGTGGAGCACATACGCTAGAGGGGAGAGCCCGGCACCTCGGGCAAGGGGGGAATTTCGTTCCTGAGGAGAGATAGGCGCCTGCGGCATCCTGCCGGAGGTAGGCTCTCACCTTGCTCAAAAATAAGCCTGACACATAAAGAGGCGCTGGCGCGGCGGATCGGCTCAAGGATGTAAGAATCCGCATAAGCGGAGAAGAAAAAGGAGCTGCAGTTTGGGTATTCCTTTACGCCAGAGCTTATCGATCGGGGCTTATGTGGTGCGCCAACACCTGGCCGGCCGCAAACGTTATCCGCTCGTGCTTATGCTGGAGCCGCTGTTTCGCTGCAATCTCGCCTGCGCCGGCTGCGGCAAGATCGATTATCCTGACAAGATTCTGAACCAACGTCTCTCCGTCGATGACGCGCTTGGCGCGATCGATGAATGCGGGGCGCCCGTTGTTGTCATCGCTGGCGGCGAGCCGCTCTTGCATCGCGAATTGCCGGAAATCGTGCGCGGCGCGATCGCGCGCAAGAAATACGTCACCGTCTGTACGAACGCGCTGCTGCTCGAAAAGAAGATCGACCTCTATGAGCCGAATCCCTATTTCAACTGGTCGATCCATCTCGATGGCGACAAAGAGATGCACGACCGCTCGGTCTGCCAGAAAGGCGTCTACGATCGCGCCGTGCGCGCCATCGAGCTGTCGAAGCAGAAGGGTTTCCGCACCAATATCAACGTGACGCTGTTTGACGGCGCCGAGGCGGACGGTGTCGCGGACTTCTTCGACAACATGAAAGACATGGGCGTCGAGGGAATCACCGTTTCGCCCGGCTACGCCTATGAGCGCGCTCCCGATCAGCAGCACTTCCTCAACCGCTCGCGCACGAAGCAGCTATTCCGCGAAATCTTCAAACGCGGCAACAAGGGCAAGGCGTGGCCTTTTTATCAATCCGCGCTGTTCCTCGATTTCCTCGCCGGGAATCAGAATTATCAATGCACGCCGTGGGGCAACCCGACGCGCAACGTCTTCGGCTGGCAGCGGCCATGCTATCTTCTAGGCGAGGGATACGTCTCGACTTTCAAGGAGCTGATGGAGGATACAGATTGGGAACGCTACGGCACCGGCAATTATGAAAAATGCGCGGACTGCATGGTGCATTGCGGCTTCGAAGCCACCGCCGTCACCGATGCGATCAAGAACCCGCTGAAATTGGCTTGGATTGGGTTGCGCGGCGTGAAGATCGACGGACCCATGGCACCGGAAATCCCGCTGCACAACGCGCGGCCGGCGGAATATGTCTTCTCAAGTCACGTCGAGAAGAAGCTTGCAGAGATCATCGAATCCGAGCAGCAACCGCGGCAGCTTTCGGCGGCGGAGTAGAACACCTCATGCTGGGGAGGTCCACAGGACCGTCTCGGGAATGAGGGGTGTTCTCTCACATCCCGAACTGGACCCGGCGCGTATTGCCCGTTTTGAGATTGCGGTAACGCGCCATGGCCCAGAGTGGGAAGAATTTCGAATAGCCATGATAGCGTAGGTAGAAGACGCGCGGGAAACCCGTCGCCGTAAACCGCGGCTCATTCCAGAAGCCGTCCTCGGCCTGCGTGGCGATCAGGTACTTTATCCCCCGCTCGACAGCGGGATGGTCGCATTCGCCTGCGACCATGAGACCGAGAACCGCCCAGGCTGTCTGCGATGCCGTGCTCGGTGCCGGCTCGTAGCCGATATAATCGTGCTTGTAGCTGTCACCAACTTCGCCCCACCCGCCGTCCGGATTTTGAATTGCGAGAAGCCACGCAACGGCGCGCCGGATCTCCCAGGATTGCGGATGAATGCCGGCAGCATTCAGCGCACACAATACCGACCACGTGCCGTAGATGTAATTCATGCCCCAGCGGCCGAACCAGCTGCCGTCCTCCTTCTGTGTGTCGCGCAAATAGGCAATCCCGCGCTGCACGGCGGGCGAATCCGTTGCGCCGAGTTGCGCCAACATGGAAACACAGCGCGCGCTCACATCCTCAGTTGGCGGATCGAGCAACGCGCCGTGATCGGCAAACGGAATGTTGTTCAAGTAATAGTGCTCGTTCTCCGCATCGAAGGCGCCCCAGCCGCCGTTCTTGCTCTGCATGCCTTCGATCCATTCACGCGCACGCGCGATCGATTCTCCGTATTTTTCTCCACCCGGCGGCACTTGCCCGCGCGTTAGACGATCCATCGCCATCACCACGACTGCCGTGTCGTCGACATCGGGATAATAGGCATTCTCGTACTGGAACGCCCATCCGCCGGGCCGGAGATTCGGCCGCTGCGCGACCCAGTCGCCGCGCACATCCAGAATCTGCTTCGGCTTCAGCCAATCGCAGCATTGTGCCGCCCGGCGTGTCGCCTCCTCCCCGCCGAGTTCAAGCAGCGCGTTTGCCGCGAGGCCACTATCCCAGATCGGCGATACGCAGGGCTGGCAATACGCCTCGTCGCCGTGAATAACGAGCAGCTTTTCGAGCGCCGTTCGTGCGACGGCGCGATTCGGATCGTTCCACGGAATGCCCAGCGCCTCGTACATGAGCACGACATTGAGCATCGGCGGGAAGATCGCGCCGAGCCCATCCTCGCCGTTAAGCCGTTCATTGCAGAACGCCAGCGCCCGATCTATCGCGCGTTTCCGCACTCGTTTCGGGAAAAGCGGCTCGGCAACGCGCAGGACAGAATCCAGTCCGGCGAAGAACGTCTTCCACGGCTCCTTGGCGTGTTGGCCCGAGTGCCATTTGCGCACCTTTTCCGGGGGCACGACGAAAAGCTCGGGGACGCCGACACCGCGCCGGTTTACTGGCTTTGGCCTGAGCGCCATCAGCGCCATCAGCGGCACGAGCGTGGTACGGGCCCAGTAGGAAATCTTGTCGAGATGGAACGGAAACCAGCGCGGCAGAAGCATGATCTCGACCGGCATGACCGGGACGGCGCGCCATGGCACCTGGCGGTAGAGCGCCAGCAAGGCGCGGGTGAAAACGTTGCTCTGCGCCGCGCCGCCATGCGCGAGGATCGCCTCGCGGGCGCGTTTCATATGTGGCGCGTCAATGTCGTCGCCCGCCATCTTCAGCGCGAAATAGGCTTTGACGCTGGCGCTCATGTTGAACGCACCTTCGTGGAAGAGCGGCCAGCCGCCATGCCCTCCCTGGATGCGGCGCAAATAGTTGCAGAGCTTCGCTTCGAGCTCCAGGTTCGGCGTCTCGCCGAGGAAGTGCACAAAGAGAATGTATTCGGCGGGGATGGTGCAATCGGCCTCAAGCTCGAAGACGAAATGGCCGTCGGGCTTTTGCGTGGCGAACAACGCCTCGGCGGCGCGCGAGATGCCGTGGTTCAGCGCGGCAAAACTCGCCGGGCTCGCGAGATCGTCAGCAGTTCCAGATTCTAAGGCAGCAATATCCATCATTTCGGTCCCGGCGCCGCAGCCGCGCCTTTTCTTGCGATAATGAGAGCCGCCGCTTCGTTGCCGGAACGCACCGCGCCTTCGAGCGTGGCCGGCAGGCCGGTCTGCGTCCAATCGCCGGCAAGCACGAGATTTGCCCAATCCGTCGCGGCAGCCGGACGCTTACTATCCTGCTCGGGCGTCGCTGAGAAGGTCGCGCGGCGCTCCTTGACGATTTGCCACGGCGGGATGTGCGCCGGGAGGCCGGTGATCTCCGCAACCTCAACCCACACGTCCCGCGCCAGCGCATCGCGGGGGGCGTCGATCAGCCGGTCGGCGCCGCTGATTGTCACCGACAGGCGGTCGGGGAAGGCGAAGAGCCATTCGACGAGCCCGTTCACCACCCCCTGCAGGAGTGGCGTGCCGGGCGGCGGCGCGACCCGGAAATGCGCGTTGACGATGGCATTGAACTCCGACGGCGCGCTGATCTCCGGCAGGAGCATCTCGGCGACACGTGCCGGAACGGCGAGTACCACGAAATCGTTCGGCCCGAGCGCAATCTGCTCCTCGCCGAAATCGAGCGAGGTGACGCGGTCGGCCTCCCGCGTGAGCGCCCGCAGCCGCCGGTCGAGAAGCACCCCGCCGCCATGCTCCTCGATGAAGCTGCGCGCCGGCTCGATAAAGGCGCTGGACAGGCCTTCCGTGGCGATGAGCGGCCGGCAGGCATCGCCGCCTTTCGCCAGCGTCTCGCGCACCACCGCGCCGGCAAGCCGCGCCGAGGCCTCGGCCGGCTCAATATTTAGCGCCGCCAGTAGAAAAGGTCGCCATAGACGCTCGTAAAGGACGCCGCGGCAGGAGATAGTGTCGCCGATCCGTGCATCCGGTCCGGCCCAAAGCAGCGGCAGAAGCCGCAGATAGTCGCGTGCTTTCGATCCGGGCACACGATGAGCGCGGGAGAGTATCCACCAGGGAAAAGCGCCTTCGTTCGGACGCAGCGTCCAGCGCTCCTTCGACTTCAGATCGATAAAGAAAAATTCCGCTTGGCGCGGCCCTTCGAGCCCGTGCTCCGAGCCGATCGTCTGGAGAAAAGCTAGAACCGCGTGGTTGCCGGAAAGCACCAGATGATTGCCGTTGTCGATCATCAGGCCGACCGCGGCATCGAAATACGAGCGGCAACGGCCGCCCGCCTGCCGAGCCTGCTCGTGCACGACGACGTGACGCCCGCGCTCGGCGAGGCGCACTGCCGCGGCAAGCCCGGCGATTCCGGCGCCGATGACGTGAACCGTCCCTGGCTGCATCAGAAGAGGCGCGCCCTTAGCACGGCAAGAATGACGCGGCCTTTGGGCGTGCGCACACGCGCGCGCGGCGCGCTCCAGCCGCGCGCCTTCAGTTTCTCCAGAATGAGGTGATACACGTCGCGCATCAGCCGCGGCGCGATCGTCGTCGCGCGCGGTGCTTGGGCGATGATGGCGTTGGCTTCGGCAAAATGCCGCTCGGCTTCGCCGGCAGCAAAATCGCAGACCGACGCGAGAGCCGGCGACGCGAGAACCGTATGCGGATCGGTTGTGGTAATACCCGCTGCCGCCAGCTTTTCGCGCGGCAAATACAGCCGCCCGATCTCCGCATCCTCGTCGAGATCGCGCAGGATGTTGGTCAGCTGCAGCGCGCGGCCGAGATGATGCGCGAGCTTCGGACCAAGTTCGCGCGGCACGCCGAAAATGCGTACCGACAATCGTCCGACGGCGCTGGCGACGCGATCGCAATAGAGATCGAGCTTGGCAAGATCGGGGGCGCGGATGTCCTCGTCGACATCCATCTGCATGCCGTCGATGATCGCCAGAAAATCCGCCTGATCGAGCTCGAACCTGCGCACCGGCTCGGCAAGATCGGCGACCCGCGCCGGCGCATTGCCGGCATAAAGGGCGGCAATATCGGCGCGCCAGCGATCGAGCTCGGCACGGCGTTCGCTGCGGCTGCCGACGCGATCGTCGGCGACATCGTCGACAGCGCGGCAGAAAGCATAGACCGCATACATCGCGTCGCGCTGCTCGCGCGGCAGGATGCGCATCGCCAGATAAAAATTGCTTGTGGCCGCGGGCAAACCCGGCGCCTGTGTGCTCGCGGAATCAGAACTCGACACGGGCATGAAAGCGGGTGCGCGGTTCACTTCGACCGAACCTCAGCCCCGCGGCGCCCGCCACCGGTCAAGCGCGCCTTCATGCCGCGGCCGAGCGCGGCAAGCGTCACGCGCAGCATCTCGGTTTTCGCCAGATGCACGGGCTCGTTCAGCGGATCGCGAGCGAGCAGCAAACCGTTGATCGCATAGGCAAGATCGATCGTCGCGCCGATTTCCACGGAGAGCCGCGCGTCCGAAATCTGTGCCGGCAGATCGCCGCCGCGATCGAGCAGATCGCGCGTTCGCCTTGCGAGCTCCGCAAGACACGCGCGCAACGCCGGCGTGGCCCTCGCCTCCCCGAGCGCTTCGACCTTTGCTCCCGCCGCGGCGAGCGCATCGAGCGGCAAATAAACACGATCGAGATCGCGATAATCTTTGCCGCAATCCTGCAGATGGTTGTTGATTTGCAGCGCGGCGCAGATGGCATCGGACGCCGCCCAGGTCGCGTGGTTCTCGCCATGGACGTCGAGCACGAAACGGCCGACCGGCATGGCGGAATAGCGGCAATATTCCATGAGCTCGTCAAAACTCTCGTACCGCGACTTCGTCACGTCGAGGCGAAACGCTTTCAAGAGATCGAGCGCGTGCTGCGGCGTGAGCTTGCGCTCGGCGAGGACGCCACGCAGCGCCACGCCCTCCGGCTCCGAACGGCTCGCGCCGACGAGGCTCGCCTCGAGCGAATCGAGCAGCGCGAGTTTTTGCGGCGGCGGCAGATCGGGATGATCGGCGACGTCATCCGCAACACGCGCGAAACGGTAGAAGGAGAGGATTGGCGCGCGATACTTCGCCGCAACGAGCAGCGAGGCGACGGGAAAATTCTCGTCTTTGTGCCCCTTGCCCGAGCGGACCTCGCCCGCGCTTACCCGTTCGCTTTCCTCGGCTTCCGCGACCATTGCTCCCACCCGCTGCGGCGGGCGTACTGATAGGCAAAATCGGCCGTGAAGGCCAGAAGCGGTGAGAGGGGACATTTGCCGGCGCCACGCCTGCCGCGCATGCGACTTGGCCCACGCACGAAAAGCCTTATTCTGGAGCGTCGCGGAGGGAGCGGATGATGAGAGCTGCAATTTTGCTGGCGTTTATGCTTGCGGCGGCCGTGCCGTTGAAGGCGCATGCCGCCGTAACCAAGTCGATCCTTCTCGCCTGCAAGGAGGAAGCCGACCTGCGCATGGCCGCGAAACTGCGCTCCGGCGGCGACCGCAAGGCAGCCGCCGACTTCGAGGCAGGAAAAAAAGCAAACGGCGGCTGCATCGAGATACCGCGCAACACCGTCGTTGGCATCGACGAGCGCAAGCCGCCGCTGGCTTGTGTGCGCCAAACCGGCGGGCTCGATTGCTACTGGACCGTGCTCTCCGCGATCGATGAATTCTTGACGGCGCCGGTCGCGCCCAAGGAGCCTCCCCGGCCAAAGAAGCAGTAAGCGAAATGGAATTCGACGGCGACAAAATCGTCGCGATCATCTCGCTTCTTGCGGTGCTGTTCCTCGTCGTGCGGCGGTTTTGGTTCATGCGGCGGGATAAAGACGGCGGCCCCTAGCGCGAGGGAGCGCGGAACGGCGACAGCCCGCCGCGAGTTCTCCCCTCGGTCAGACGGGAGCTCGCCATGGACGGCCGCTTTTCCGACAATGCCGACGAGGGCCGCTTCGAGTTGGACCTTGCGGGGCAGATCGCGTTTGCGAATTACCGCCGTACCGATGACGGCATCCTGATTTTCCATGTCGAGACGCCGCGCGCCTTGCGCGGACAAGGCGTTGCCGGGCGGCTGATGGAACGCATCGTCGAGGCGGCGCGCGCCGAGGAACAAGAAGTGATCCCGCTCTGCAGCTACGCATCTTCGTGGATGCGGCGCCATCGGCAAAGCGCGAAGGCGCACTAAGGCGGCTCCTCGCTCGGCGACATCGTCTCTGCTAGTTTGAGCGCCAATGCTGGGGCGCGTAGCGGAGAAAAGAGATGACAAAGCGGGACGTGCGGGTGTCGACCTTTGCCGGTCCCGGCGCGAAACCGGTCATCCACGAAGTGCCCTGGCCAACCATTCCGAAGCGCGCCGCATTGCTGCAGATCGGCGCCTGCGGCGTTTGCGGTACGGATCAGCACATTCTTAAAGGCCATTGGCCGAAGCCGCTGCCCTGGCCCTTCACGCTCGGCCACGAGATCGGTGCGATCATCGTCGAGAAGGGCGAGAGTTTCACCGAAGATTTTATGAGCAAGCCGCTCGATATCGGCTCAAAAGTGATGATCCCGCCGCTGATGCCGTGCGGGCATTGCTATTATTGCGTCCACTATCCCGATACGGCGAACAAATGTCTGACGCCAGTCTATTACGGCCGCTATCTCGGCTTCGACAAAGCGCCGCATCTCTGGGGCGGTTTCGCCGAATATGTCTATGTCGATCTCGACATGCTGCCGGGCACGAAGGTCTATAAGTTGCCGGACGACATGTCGCTGAGGCTCGGCGCTCTGGCCGAGCCGCTGACATCCTGCATCCGCGCTTTCAACCGGGCGAAGAAGGCCGGCGGTTTTAATTGGGGCGACACGGTCGTCATCCAGGGATCTGGCCCGATCGGCATTCTCGCCATCGCGGCGGCGCAGGAAATGGGTGCCGGCCGCGTCATCTGCGTCGGCGCGCCGGAACATCCGCGGCTCACCCTGGCGCGCCGCTTCGGCGCCGAGGCGACTGTCAACATTGAAGACGTAAACACGCCCGAAGAGCGCATCGCGCGCGTGCGCGAGATCGTCGGCGGCTTCGGCGCCGATCTCGTCATGGATTGCTCCGGCCATCCCTCCGCCGGGCCCGAGGGCATCGAGATGCTGCGCGACGGCGGCACCTATGTCGAGATGGGGCAGTTCACCGACGCCGGAAAAATCCAAACCTCATGGCATCGCATCTGCACTAAAGATCTGAACGTGCTCGGCTCGTGGGCGTTCACCGGCAACGATCTGCCGCTCGGCGTCGACATGCTCTACCGCACGCGCGGCAAATATCCGTATTTCGATATGCAGACGATCTATCCTTTTACGGAAAAGGGAGTGACGGAGGCCGTCGCGGACGCAATGGCGATGAAGACCGTCAAATCGACGATCGTGCCGTTTCCCGACCTCGTCTGACGAGAAGCGCGATCAGGCGATCGAGTTCTCGTGCAGCATGACCGCTTCGAGCCCAGCCACGTCCAGGTGCGGGTAGCGTTTCATCACCAGCGGGTCGTGCCCGGGAACAATCCGCCGTTCGTCGCCCGCCAATCGCGCAAGCTTCTTCCAGCTTTCCATCATGGCGGCGATGTCGACGACGATCGGAAACGGGTTTTGCCGTTCCACATTGGCGTAGAAATGCAGGGCGTCGGAGGCGAGAACGACCGGACCGCACGCGGTCGCGACGCGCACGCATTGCAGGCCGCGTGTGTGGCCAGGCACGTGGTGCAGAGAAATGCCCGGCGCGATCTCCTCGTCGCCGTCGATGAAATTCACCCGGCCGGCATAGAGGCGGCGAACCATCGTGACAACATCCTCGATTTCGAAGGGGTAGCGCATCCGCGGATGGCACATGCAGCGCCCCGTCGCATATGCCATCTCGGAATCCTGCAGATGAAAGCGGGCTTGAGGAAACGCGCCGAGATTGCCGGCATGATCGTAATGAAGATGCGTGATGACGACGTCGCGAATGGCGGCGGGATTGACGCCAAGGGCGCGCAATCCTTCCACCGGATGCTTCAATAAAGTGCGGCCACGCGCCGCCGCGGCGGGGTGATCGAAGCCGGTGTCGACGAGGACGGTTCGTTCGCCGTTGCGGATCACCCAGACGAAATAATCGATCGGCATGGGATAATCGTGCGGGTCTTCGCCGGCGGCCGCCGGATAGAGGAAATTCTCCGACGCCGGCCGCGCATGCGTCGCGTAGCGCAGCGCGACGATCTCGTATGCGCTCATCGCCTATGACTTCGCCGCGATTGCGCCTTCGGCGATCAGAACCTCGTGCGCAGCCTTGAAGGCGTCGAGCCCGGCAGGTATGCCGCAATAGACCGCCGCATGCAGGAGTATTTCCTTGATCTCCTCGACGGAGACGCCGTTCGCGAGAGCGCCTTTCACATGCAGCTTCAGTTCGGCCGGCTTGCCGAGCGCGGTGAGCATCGCGAGATTGAGCATGCTGCGCGTCTTGCGTTCCAGACCCGGCCGCGTCCACGCATAGCCCCAGCACCATTCCGTGGTGATTTCCTGGAACGCCATCATGAAGTCGTCGGCCTTGGCGAGACTGCCATCGACATAGTCGGCGCCGAGCACGGCGCGGCGGACTTCGAGGCCCTTGTTAAACCGATCGCTGCGCTTCATGGCCCCTCCCTATGCGTCACGCGCCGGTGAATGTCGGTCGCCGTTTGTCGAGGAAAGCGGTGACCGCCTCCTTATGATCCTTCGTCGCATGCGCAAGCGATTGCATCGCCGCCGACAATTCGAGCAGCGCCGCGAGCGAGATGTCGCGGCCGCCGCGGATGAGCCGCTTAGTCATGCGCACGGCGTGCGGCGGGTTGGCGGCGATGCGCTCGGCGAGCGCGCGCGCTGCCGTCATGAGCTCGCCGTCGGGCACGACCTTCGACACAAGGCCGCAGGCAAGCGCCTCCGGCGACTTCACCATGTCGCCGGTGAAGGCCATCTCGCAGGCTTTCGAAAAACCGACGGCGCGCGGCAGAAGCCAGGCGCCGCCGTCGCCGGGAATGATGCCGAGCTTGACGAAGCTTTCGGCAAAACTCGCGCTCTCCGCCGCGATGCGGATGTCGCACATGCAGGCGAGATCGCAGCCGGCGCCGATCGCCGGCCCGTTGACCGCGGCGATAATAGGCACTTCGAGCGCGTCGAAGGCGAGCGGAATGCGCTGGATGCCGAGCTTGTAATTGCGCCGCGTCTGCGCCGGCACATCGGCGCGCGTCTCGCCCGATTCGAGCATCTTCTTCACATTGCCGCCGGACGAGAACGCCGTGCCGGCGCCGGTGAGGATGGCGACGCGCGCGTTCATATCGGCGTTCAAGCGCTCGCAGGCCGCGACCAACGCGTCGATCATTTCGGGGCTGGAAATCGCATTGCGGATTTCCGGCATGTTCATCGTCAGCGTGACGATCCCATCTTTTTCGGCATAATCGAGCGGCGTTTGCATCCATCGGCTCCAGTAATTCAGCGCAGGCCCAGGCCGCGGGCGATCATGCCGCGCAAGATTTCGCGCGTGCCGCCGCGCAACGTGAACGACGGCGCATGCAGGATCGTATGCGCCAGCACGGCGAGGAAAGTCTGCGTCGATTGGCTGTCGGGCTCCGCCGCGATTAACATTCGCGCGATTTCGGGTATCTCCTGCTCGAACCCGGTGCCGACGTCCTTCACAAGCGCCGCCTGGATCGCCGGGTTCTGTCCGGCCTGCAACATGCCGGCGACGGAACGCGACAGGCGCCGTAACGTCAGCACATGCGCGACCAGCCGGCCGAGCGCGATCGCGGCGCGCTCCGACGGCGCCGGTCCAAGCGCCCGCGTCAATTCGACGAGCAGCGTGAACGATGACAAGAACCGCTCCGGCCCGCTGCGCTCGAAGGCGAGCTCGCTTGTCACCTGTTCCCAGCCGCTGCCGAGCGACCCCAACACCGCGTCTTCCGGCAGGAACATGTCGGTGAACACGACCTCGTTGAAATGATGCTCGCCGCTCAAATCGAGGATCGGCCGGATCTCCAGTCCGCTGTCGATGTTCTTCAGGTCGACGAGAAACTGCGTCAGACCGGCATGGCGCTCCTCGCCTTTGTCGCCGGTGCGGCAAAGCAGGATCATGTAGTGGCAGCGATGCGCGTTCGTGGTCCACACTTTCGTGCCGTTGACGAGGAAACCACCCTGCACGGCACTGGCGCGCGTTCGCACCGAGGCGAGATCGGAGCCCGAATCCGGCTCGCTCATGCCGATGCAGAAATAGCATTCGCCGGCGGCGATACGCGGCAGGATGTCGTCTTTTTGTTTGTCGGTGCCGACGCGCAGGAGCAGCGGTCCGCTTTGGCGGTCGGCCACCCAATGGCCGCCGACCGGCGCGCCGGCGGCAAGCATTTCCTCGAGCACGACGTAGCGCTCGAGCGCGCTGCGCTCATGTCCGCCATAGCGCTTTGGCCAGGTCATGGCGATCCAGCCCTGCGCACCCATCTTGCGGCTGAATTCGGCGTCGAAGCCGCCCCACGAGCGGCCGCGCTGCTGCGGCGTGCGGCTGGCAATCTCTTTTGCCAAGAACGCACGCACTTCGCGGCGCAGCGCCTCGGCCTGCGGCGAATGCGGCGGCGTGGTGAAGCTCAATGCGTGCATGGGAGCGCTTTCGTCGCGTGACGCTGGGCCGCGATCTGCTTTGTTACAACAAGGGCATCGACGATGGTGATGCCGCGACCTTCGGGGTGAACGATAACCGGGTTCAGCTCGATTTCCCCGATCTCCGGCAGCGCGTGGGCGATGAGCGAGAGCCGCGCGATCAACGCCGACAGCGCCGCCGCGTCCGCCGGCGGGGCGCCGCGAAAACCGCGCAAAAGCGGCGCCGATTGCAATTCGCCGAGCATCGCCTCCGCTTCGGCCTGGCTGACCGGCGCCGGCCGATAGACGACGTCGTTGAAGAGTTCCGTTATGATGCCGCCGAAGCCGACCATCACGATCGGCCCGAACAGCTCGTCGCGAATGGTGCCGACGATCATCTCGACGCCCCGCGCAGACATAGGAGTCACCAGCACGCCTTGGAGTGCCGCATCCGGGCGCAGCGCTCTTACAGTATCGAGCATCACCCGATACGCTTCGCGGCCGCTCTCTTTGTCCTCGATCGCCAGCGCGACGCCGCCAACCTCGCTCTTATGCGGCAGATCGGTTGACTGGATTTTTAGCGCAAGGGGAAAACCGACCTCGCTCATGGCGCGGTTGAGTCCTTCGGCGCTCTCCACCAGCCGCTCGTTTGGCAGCACGATTCCGTAGGCCTGCAGGAGCCGCTTCGAATCGTATTCGGACAAGCAGCCCGAGCCGACGCTGGCGCGTTGCAGCAGCCCGGCGGGAATTTGCAGGTGCTCGCGTCTCACCTCCGCCGGCGGAACGAAGCGCGTGCGCGCGACAAGATGATGCGCGGCTTTGCCGAGATCGGCGAGGCTCGCATAGACCGGCAGACCGGCCTCAGCGACTTTGCCGCGGCCTAACGAGGAGGGAATCGTATAGCTGTAGACTAGGATCGGCTTTCGCCGTGATTGCACGAGCGCGTGCATCACGGCGACATCGAAAAGCACGCGATGCTCGCTCGCCAGCGACACGACAAGAACGACGATGTCGATCTCGTCCGCCGCGTTCAGAAGCGCGATGGCTTTTTGCAAGCCCCCGGTTTGGATCGCCTGCGCGGTGACGTCAATCGGATTGCGCGGCGATCCATAAGACGGAATCAGCGCCGCGATCTTCCCCTGCAATTCCACCGACAGCTCCGGCACGGCGAGGCCGTTCGTCGAGAGCACGTCGGCCGCCCACGCGCCGGCGCCGCCCGATGCCGTGATCACCGCAGCGCGATTGCCGCTAGGCAAGGGCGCGCACGTCAAAGCTGCCGCGACTGCCACCGCTTCTTCCGGATCGTGCGCTTCGATGAAGCCGTATTTCGCGAACACCGCGTGGTAGGCGGCGTTCCATCCGGTCATGCTCGCCGTATGCGAGGCGGCGGCGCGCTCGCCGGCGCCGGATTTGCCGACCTTGGCGACAATGACAGGCTTGCCGATGCGCGACGCTTCCTCCGCCGCCCTGAGAAACGTCTTCGGATCGCGCACGCTTTCCAGAAACAGCATGATGACATCGGTCGTTTCATCACGCACCATGTGGTCTAGAAAATCGCCGATTCCGAGATCGACCTCGTTGCCGGTGGAGACGACATAGCTGAAGCTCAGTCCCATTCCGCGGCCGCGATTATAGAGCGCGAAGCCGATGCCGCCGCTCTGCGCGACGATGCCGATACGGCGCGTCGTTACGACGAGCCGCGCCGCGCCTGGTCTGACATCGACAGCCGGGCTGAAAGTCGCGGCGACCCGGCCGATCTCGTTGTAAAAGCCTTCGGCATTCGGGCCGGAAATGCGCATGCCAGTACGCCGCGCCAGCGCCGCGATGTCGCGCTGCAGGCCGGCGCGGCTGCCGCCCTCCTCGGCGAACCCGGACGAGATGATCACGCAATTGCGGACGCCGGCCCGCGCGCATTCTTCCAGCGATTGCAGCACGCCGGCGGCGGGAATGGCGATCAGCGCGAGGTCGACCGGCTGACCTATGGCGCCGATTGAAGGAAAGCAGCGCACGCCGGCGATTTCTTCGTAGCTCGGATTAACGGGATAAAGTTTTCCCGGATAGTCGTTCTTCTGCAGCATGGTCTGCAAAAGGCCGCGAATTTTTTTCGCGTCCGGCGAGGCGCCGATGATGGCGATGCTTTGCGGCGCGAAGAAAGAATCGAGCGGACGCGTACGCGTAACGTCCGTTCCGCGTGCATCTTCGTCGAACCTTGGCGAAGCGAGCGACATTGCGCGTCACGCCGCCGTGATCATCGACCAGAGCTGGTCTGCGCCGGCCTTCGCCGCACGCGCGCCGAGCATCGCCGACCACTCCGCTTCATTGCCGAACTCGTCGCGCCACGACCACAGACGCCGCGTGCTGTAGTGTAGGCTGTGCTCCTGCGTAAACCCGATCGCGCCATGAACCTGATGCGCGATTGCCGCGCCGATGCCGGCCGCCTCGCCGCAGCGGATCTTTGCCGCGGCTATCAGCGGCGAGCGCAGATCGCGTGGCGCGGCTTCGATCGCGCCATCGGCGGCCGCAATTGCTGCAGCCGCCTGTCCGGCCAGCGCCGCCAAACTTTGCTGAATCGCCTGGAATTTGCCGATCGGCCGGCCGAACTGCACGCGCTCCTGCGCGTATTGCACGCTCAATGCGAGCAGCCTCTGCATCGCGCCGGCCATTTGCGCGCTGCGCGCAATCGCACCGAGCGCGCGCCAATCCTCGACATCGAGATCGCTCGCCGCCGCTTCGGCGCGCGCGGACGCGAAGTCGACCTCATCGCGCGGCTCGCCGGCGAGATTGTACCCGGCGACGGCGTGATATTCATCGCGTGGCACGTAGGCGACCATCGGCTTTTCGCCCTCGCTGGCAAGCAGGACGAGCCCGACTGCATCTTTCGCCCACGGGACGCGGGCGAGCTTTCCGGTGAGAAGAAGTATGTCGCCGTCGCGTGTGATCGTGACGGCTCGCGCTGCAGGCGGCACTGCAAACGTCAGCACGCTCGCCGGCACCGGCAAGCCCGCGCGGTCGAGCAGCCACCCGGCAATCATCGTTTGGGCAAGCGGCGCCGGCACCGAGAAACGCCCGGCTTCGATCAGCAGCGCCAGACCATCAGCGAGATCGACGCCCGCACCGCCAGCGCGCTCGGAGACAAGCGCCTTGGTGAGGCCCGCATCGCTCAGCGCGGACCAGAGATTCGGCGACAGCGGGCCCTTGTTGCTCGCCTTCAAAAGCTCGGGCGTGCAGTAATCCTGGAAGAGACGCTCGGCTGTCGCGACCAGCATGTCCCGCGCTTCGCTCATCCCGCCGCTTCCTCTCTGATCCGACGGCTCTTGGTGGCCGCCGTGATCCGCGCGGGCAAACAGGCCCGCGCCAGCTTCGCCCGTGAGGCCAATGCCGAGGCTCAGACCTATCCGGCTTTACCCGATCCTGTCGAGAATGAAGCTGAGACCGCGGCGCGCGCGCGTGCCGCTAAGTTCCCACGGCGTCGTTGACGCATTTCTTGGTAAAGCTGTTGCGGGCAGCGCCGGAAAGCTTTTTCTCCGTCGCCGATGCATCGCAGGTCGCTTTCGAATCCTTCTCGCATTTCGTCATAAAGCTTTTCAGCGCCGCGCCTGCCAATTTCTTCTCGCTCGCTTGCGATTTGCAGGTGGCGGTTTGCGCCGCAGCGGGGAGGATTCCGAGCAAGAGAACGATTGAGATGGCGACGGCTCGCATATGAGGCTCCCTAGACCTTGCGTGAGTGCTCAGCCTATCTGCTCCAAGCAGTTAGGCAACAGCCCGCTTTACGGCTGCGCGGTCCCGGCTTCAGACCCGGTACTCCATCAGAATATGCGGCGCGACGGAGCGGCCGCTGCAGGCCGACCCTTGCATGAATTTTGAAATCTCCACCGCCTCTTCCTCCAAGGCGCCGGCGAGATTGGCCTTCCAGTAGCGGGCGGGCTGATCGGCCGCGCTCCGCGCGCACAGGGCGCGGTCCTTAGCCGAGGCGATGCTCATGTCGACGATCGCGTACCAGGCGGGGTCTGGGATGCGGTTCACGTCGACGCCGAGCGCCGCGGCTTTCTGCTTGAGCAGGACACAGCCGAGGTCCTCGGGCGAAGCCGTCCAGCGCATGCCGAACGTCACGATCAGCCAGACGAGAGGCGCGCCGATGACCAAGGCGTCGCACCAGTTGATCAGGGTCATAGCTCCTCCCCGGAGCAGCCAAGCTGCTTCTTTTGCTGTTACGCTGAAGCGGTGCCGCAGGTTCCCATGAAGCTCGACTTTTTTGTCGAGGCAGGCGGCAGGGGGGTGCCCGCCTGTGCTTGGCAGCCGCGATATGAGCAGCTTCGATATGAACCGACGCTGAGTGGCAGACCGAACGGGATCAGCGGGGAGAAGACCGATGCTCAATCGCCGGCATTTCCTGGGCGGCGTCGCCGCGATGTCGGCATGGCCGGCTTTCCCGGCTCTCGGGCAGACCTTCGGCGACCTCCCCATCCTCTTCGTGCATAGCAACGGCGATCAGGCGCCGACTTGGCTGACGACGCTCTGGCGCTTCGAGAGCAACGGCTATCGCCGCGATCGCCTGCACGCCATCAACTTCAGTGATCCGTTGGCCCGCGATGTCGATGCCGTAGCGCAACCGAACCGCTCCTCGACGGAAGATCAGCTGCGCGAACTTTCAGAGGCGGTTGACCGGATCCGGACAGCGAGCGGGACCCCGCGTCTCGCCCTCGTCGGCTTATCGCGCGGCGGCAATGCCATCCGCAATTACGTCAGCGCGCCCGAACGCGCCGCCAATGTCAGTCACGTGGTCCTCTGCGGCACGCCCAATCACGGCGTTTTCGACTGGGAGGCGACGCTCGGCAACGAGTTCAACGGGCGCGGAGCATCCCTGAGCCGGCTCAATAGGGGTGAAAGCGAGGTCGTGCCAGGCCCGGCGTTCCTGACGTTGCGCAGCGACGGCTTGGATAAATATGCCCAGCCGGACGGCCGCTTTCTCGGGCGCCCGGGCGTTCCGACCGGAATCACCGCGGAGGGTCCGGCCCTGAAAGGGGCGACCAACCTGGTCCTGGCCCGGTCGATCATCGCGAGACGGCGACGAGTCCGCGCGCCTTCCGCGAAATCTACGAGTTTGTGGCCGGGCGGGAGCCTTCGCGGCTCGCAATCGTGCCGGAAAAGGAGGTAACGCTCAGCGGTATGGTCACCGGCTTTCCCGGCGGCGTACCGACGAACCGGCCCGTGGCGGGGGCGAATGTGCAGGTGTTTGCGGTCTCCTCCGAGACGGGCGAGCGGCAGGGCGACCCGCTCTACAGCAAAGGAGACCGGCGGCGACGGCGCCTGGGGCGCGGTGACGACCACGCCCGACACCTATCTGGAATTTGTGATCAGCGCGCCGCATCATCCGGTGACGCATATCCACATGACGCCGTTCCCGCGCTCCGCCGATATCGTGCACCTGCGCCCCGGCCGGCCGATTGGCCCGCCCGATCAAGGAAGCGAGGCCGTCGTCCTGATGTCGCGCCCCCGTGGTTATTTCGGCATTCCGCGTGACGTGGTGATCCTCGACGGCAAAGAGCCGGATGATGTGAAGTCCGGCATGCCGACGGACTCGATCACGACATTGCGGCTTACGAATTTCGTCGGCCGCCCGATCATCGGCGAGTTCAATTTGGAGCGCGTCGCGGCGCGGCCATGGCCAGCGCGGGACAACCACATCTCGATCATCGAGCTGATGTCCTGAGCGCGTCGGACAGTTACTCTGCGGCGATGGCGGAGAGAGGTTCGCTCGTTCGAAGAGAGTCGCGGCGCTCCACATACGCGTAAGTCGTCGTCCGTTGGCGGGGAATGCGTCCTGCCGCCAGGATCATTGTTTCCATTTCTGCAGGATTCATCTCCTGCCCGTGGCTGGCGCCGGCGGCGCGCGAGATGCTCTCGTCCATGAGCGTGCCGCCGAGATCGTTCACGCCGGCATCGAGGCAAGCTCGCGCGCCGGCCCGCCCCATCTTGACCCAGGACACCTGGATGTTCGTGACATGCGGGTTGAGCACCAGCCGCCCGACCGCATGCATCAGAATCGCCTCACGGAAGGTTGGCCCGCGGCGCGCCTGCCCCTTCACGTAAATCGGCGCCTCCATCGGCACGAAGGGCAGCGGCACGAACTCGGTGATGCCGCCGGTCTCGATCTGCAGATCGCGCAGACGCATCAGGTGGCGCGCCCAGTGCTCATACGCCTCGATGTGGCCGAACATGATCGTCGATGTGCTGCGTAAGCCCAGCTCGTGCGCGGCGCGCATGACGTCGAGCCATTGCGAGGTATTCAGCTTGTCGGGACAGAGCGTGGCGCGAACCTTGTCGTCGAGGATTTCCGCCGCGGTGCCCGGGACCGTGCCGAGCCCCGCCTCTTTCAGCGCCGACAGAAATTCGGTGACGGAGACGCGCAGCGTTTGCGCTCCCTGATAAATCTCCAGCGGCGAGAACGCGTGCACATGGATTTCCGGGACTGCCGCCTTCGCCGCCCGGCAAATCTCGATGTAGTGCGCGCCGGAAAAATCCGGGTGGATGCCGCCCTGCATGCAGACTTCGCTCGCCCCGCGCGAGGCGGCTTCGCGAACGCGCGTCGCAACCTCATCGAGGCTCAGATTGTATGGACGGCCGCGCAGCTCGTCGCTGGTTTTGCCCTTCGAGAAAGCGCAGAAGCGGCAATGATACGTGCAGATATTGGTGTAGTTGATGTTGCGCGTGACGACATAACTCACGATGTCGCCGTTCACGTCCTGGCGAAGCTCGTCGGCGGCGCGGCAGACCGCCGAAAACTCCGCATCGCGGGCGCGGAACAATCGCACGATCTCGCGTTCGTCAGCCGCGCTCCCGCGCTGGGCTTTCGCTAGAATGCGCGAGAGCTCGCCATTTCGCGGCACGTGCGGCGCCGTGATCAGCGCGACATCCTCTCTCGGCAGATCGACGACGGCGCCTGGACACCAATCGTCGCGGCGCGGAAAACCTTCGCCGTCGACCGCGCGCAACAAGGGCCGATGCAGATTTTTGTCGACCCACCGCGCCGTGTCGCGCGCGTAAGCGGGATGGATCGCGAGGCGCTCGATCAGCACCTTGCCGGCCTCACGCGTGCGGCGTGCGAGTTCATCGAGATGCGGCCATGGCGCCTCGGGATTGACGTGATCAGGCGTCAGCGGCGACACGCCGCCCCAATCGTTTATCCCGGCATGTATGAGACGCTCGAGCTCGTTGGGACTTAAATTCGGCGGCGCCTGGATGTTCATCTCAGGCGCGAAAATCAGCCGCGCCAGCGCAATCGTGCGCAAATGATCTTCCGTGGAAGCAGGGGGCGCCAAGGCCATCGGAGTTCCCGGTTTCGGGCGGAAATTTTGGATGATGATTTCCTGGATATGGCCGAACTCGTCGTGCAGATCGCGCAAGCGCAGGAGCGAGTCGATCCGCTCCACCTGCGTCTCGCCGATGCCAATGAGGATGCCGGTCGTGAACGGCACCGATTGCTCGCCGGCCGCACCAATGGTCGCAAGGCGTGCGGCCGGCTCCTTATCCGGCGAGCCGAAATGCGGACCGCCGCGCTCGCTCAGCCTCGACGACGCGTTTTCCAGCATGATGCCCTGCGAGACGGAGACCTTCCGCAGGCCCATGATTTCGTCCGCACCCATCACGCCGGGATTGACGTGCGGCAGGAGACCCGTGCGTTCGAGGACCGCTTTCGCCGCCTCCGCAAGATAAGAAATCGTCGACCCCTGGCCGAGGGCCGCGAGTTCGCGGCGTGCCTGCGCGTAGCGCAGTTCCGGCTTGTCGCCGAGCGTGAACAGAGCCTCCTTGCAGCCGAGCGCGGCGCCGGCTTCGGCAATCGCCAGAACCTCGTCGAGTGAGAGATAGGCGCGCTCGCCTTGGCGCGGCGGATGCGCGAACGTGCAGTAATGGCAAACGTCGCGACAAAGCTGCGTCAGCGGAATGAAGACTTTTTTCGAGTAGGAGACGAGCTCGCCGTGCACGAGATCGCGGCGCGAAGCGGCAGCTTGCATGAGCCGACCGAGATCGCTCTCCGCCTCGAGCGCGTAGATTTCAGCGGCGCTGAGCC
>DATAOB010000075.1:0-9809 GCA_036265935.1 Beijerinckiaceae bacterium | reverse complement strand
GGACGCACGTCGGTGGCGGTCACTACCGCACCCAGACGGCGCGCCGTGGCGATTGCCTGCAGGCCGGCGACGCCGGCCCCCATGACGAACACTCGCGCGGCCGGCACCGTGCCGGCCGCCGTCATCATCATGGGCAGGGCGCGGCCGAACTCGGCCGACGCGTCGATGACGGCGCGGTAGCCGGCAAGATTGGCCTGCGACGACAGCACGTCCATCACCTGCGCGCGGGTAATGCGCGGCATCAGCTCCATCGCAAAGGCGGTGAAGCCGCGCCGGCCGATATCGGCGACCGCATCCGCGTTGCCGTAAGGGTCCATGATGGCGATGACCGCCGCGCCGGGCTTCGCACCTTCGACCTCGTTGCCGGCCGGGCGCTTGACCCGGAGCACGATGTCGGCGCCCGAGAGCGTCGCGTTCGCATCGGGCGTGACGGTCGCGCCGGCGGCCTGATAATCGGCATCTGGAATGCCCGACTTCATCCCCGCCCCGGCCTGCACCGCTACGTCGGCGCCGAGCCCGATGTATTTCTTGACCGTCTCGGGTGTCGCGGCGACACGGGTCTCGGTCGGGTCGGGCTCGGTCGGGACGGCGATACGCATCAAAGTCTCCGCGAAACGTCGGCAAACCGCAGGGCGGCCCGCGCGGGCCTTGGGATCAAAGCGTCAGGAAGGCAAGGATGATGAGGATGATGATGCAGTGGATTGCGCCCCACTTCATCAGCGTGAGGAAGCGCCGATAGGTCCTCTCGTGCTCGGCATAATCCATATCTGCATGCCCGGTCGCGAGAACCTGTTGTTCGGCCATTTTCTTCTCCTTGCGCCCGTTTCGAGCCTGCCGTTCAGTTCTAGAGCAGGGGCTTGGCTGCGGCAACCGGCGCCGCAACAGGCCTTACATTGGCGGCGCCCGCCCCGATATAAGCGGCGAAACCCTGCCCTCGCATCTGGAGCCGCGATGTCCGACAAAATTCCCGTGACCGTGCTGACCGGGTACCTCGGCGCCGGCAAGACGACGCTTTTGAACCGCATCCTCTCCGAGGATCACGGGCGAAAGTTTGCCGTCATCGTCAACGAGTTCGGCGAGATCGGCATCGACAACGATCTCGTCGTCGGCGCTGACGAGGAAGTGTTCGAGATGAACAACGGCTGCATCTGCTGCACGGTGCGCGGCGACCTGATCCGCATCCTCGAGGGGCTGATGAAGCGCCGTGGCAAGTTCGACGCGGTCCTCGTCGAGACGACGGGCCTCGCCGACCCGGCGCCTGTGGCGCAGACTTTTTTTGTCGACTCCGACGTGCAGGAGGCGGCGCGACTCGATGCCGTTGTCACCGTCGCCGATGCCAAGTGGCTCCTCGACCGGCTGAAGGACGCGCGGGAAGCCAAGAACCAGATCGCTTTCGCCGACGTGATCATTCTGAACAAGACGGATTTGGTCAGCAAAGACGAGCTGGAGGAAGTCGAAGCTCGCATCCGCGGCATCAATCCATATGCGAAGCTGCATCGCGCCGAGCGCGCCGACGTGCCGCTGGATGCTGTGCTCGGCCGCAACGCCTTCGATCTTGATAGAATTTTGGAGATCGAGCCGGAGTTTTTGCACGCCGAGGACGGGCAAGATCACGAGCATGGGCACCACCATGATCACGGATACGATCATGACCATAAAGGGCACGATCACCACGACCACGCCCACTCACATGGCGGGCTGAAGCACTATCACGACGAGGACATGCAGTCGGTGTCGATCGCCATCGACGGCGACGTCGATCCCGAGCGCTTCATGCCGTGGATTAACGACATCGTGCAGCGCGAGGGCCCGAACATCCTGCGCTCGAAAGGCATTCTCGCTTTCAAAAACGAGCCGAAGCGCTTCGTCTTCCAGGGCGTGCACATGATCCTTGATGGCGACGTACAGCGGCCGTGGAAGAGCGACGAGCCGCGCAAGAGCCGCATCGTCTTCATCGGCCGGAATCTGAAGGAAGACGAACTCAGGCAGGGGTTTCTGGCCTGCGCGGCTTAAATCTCAGGGATTCCGTCACGCCGCGGTGCAAGCCGTAAAAATCCTGATCAGGCCGCCGGGCGCACGCTCTCTTGCGGCGCTGGCACATGCGGCGTCTGCTCGCCGTGCTTCGTGCCCTGCAGCCAGTTCGACAACCTGTCGAGGTAAAGATAGACGATGGGCGTCGTGAACAACGTCAAGGCCTGGCTGACGATCAGCCCTCCGACCATGCAATAGCCGAGCGGCTGGCGCAGCTCCGAGCCGGTGCCGGTCCCGAGCATCAGCGGCACACCGCCAAGAATCGCAGCCATCGTCGTCATCATTATCGGGCGAAAACGCAGGCGGCACGCTTCGCGGATCGACTCCGCCGGACTCATGTCGCGGTCCCGCTCGGCATGGATGGCGAAATCGACCATCATGATGCCGTTCTTCTTGACGATTCCGATGAGCAGGATGATGCCGATCAGCGCGATCAGGCTGAAATCGAAGCCGAACAGCATCAGCGTCGCGACTGCGCCAAGACCTGCGGAGGGTAATGTCGAGAGAATTGTCAGCGGGTGAATGGTGCTCTCATAGAGCATGCCAAGAATTATGTAGATAACGATGAGTGCCGCGGTGATGAGATAAGGCTCGCTTTTCAAAGAATCCTGGAACGCCGCCGCATTGCCCTGGAACGCTCCCGTGAGGGAGGCCGGAACATTGAGCGTCCGCATCACCTTGTCGATCGCGACCGTCGCCTCGCCGAGCGACACGCCGGGTGAAAGGTTGAAGCTGAGCGTCGTCGCGGGAAATTGTCCTTGGTGACTGATCGACAGCGGCTGCACCTTCTGTGTCGTCCAATGCACGAACGTCGCGAGCGGTATCTGCTGGCCCGTCAGCGGCGATCGCAGATACAGCCGGTTTAAAGTTTCGGGATCTTCCTGCAACTCCGGCAGAATTTCGAGAACAACGTGGTAGCTGTTGAGCTGAGTAAAATATTGCGTCACCTGCCGCTGGCCGAACGCGTCGTAGAGCGTGTCGTCGATAAGCTGCGGATCGATGCCGAAACGCGCTGCCTGGTCCCGATCAATCGTCAGCGTCAGTGTCGTACCTTGGCTCTGCTGATCGGTTGCGACGTCCTGTAGCTCCGGGACTTTTCTGAACGCGGCGAGGATTTTCGGTGACCATTCGTTGAGTTCGGCCAGGTCGGCATCGGTCAGCGTATATTGGTATTGCGTGCGGGTCGTGCGTCCGCCGACCGTGATATCCTGTGCGTTTTGCAGGTAAATCGTGGCGCCTTCGATCTTGGTCGCCGCGCGCCTTATCCTCCTGATGAACTCGTCGGCGCCGACGTCGCGCTCGTCGCGCGGCTTCAGCGTGATGAACATGCGACCGGAATTGGTCCCGGTTGCGCCGCCGCCGGTGCCAATGGACATGCCAACCGTGTCGACCGCCGGATCGCGAAGAACCAGGTCGCCGAACTGCTTCTGGATGCGCGCCATTTCGGGGAAGGACACGCTCTGCGCGGCCTCCGTCGTGGCGATGATGAAGCCGGTATCCTGGTTCGGGAAAAATCCCTTCGGAATGATGATAAAAAGATAAACAGAGAGAGCAACGGTCGCGAAGAAGCTCATAAGCGTGATGAAGCGATGCCGCAGCACGACATCGAGCATTCTCATATAGCCTTCGAGCATACGATCGAAAAAACCTTCGACAATACGGTACAGGCGGCCGTGGCGCGCGTGGCGCTCGTCTTTGAGCAGCCGCGACGCCATCATCGGAGTCAGAGTCAGCGAGACAATTGCCGAGACTATTATCGTCATTGTTACCGTCACCGCGAACTCGCGGAACAGGCGTCCGAAAATGCCGCCCATCAAGAGAAGCGGAATGAACACCGCCACCAGCGACGCGCTGATCGACACGATTGTGAACCCGATCTCGCCGGCGCCCTTGAAGGCGGCCTCGAGCGGCTTCTCACCGTCCTCGATATGCCGGACGATGTTCTCCAGCATGACAATCGCGTCGTCGACTACGAAGCCGACGGCAATCGTCAGTGCCATCAGCGAAAGATTGTCGAGACTGTAGCCGACGATGTACATGAGCGCTGCCGTGCCGAAGAGCGACAGCGGCACAGTGACGCTCGGAATGGCGGTCGCCCAGAAATTCCGCAGGAAGAGAAAGATCACCATCACGACTAGCGCGATTGTCAGCATCAACGTGAACTGCACGTCGTGAACCGAGGCGCGGATTGTCTGGGTCCGGTCGCTCAAAATCTCAATCTTAATTGCCGGGGGAATGGTGGCGCGCAGCTTCGAGAGCCGGCTCTTGATGCGTTCCACCGTCTCGATGACGTTGGCGCCAGGCTGCTTGAACACGACGAGCACAATGGCCGGCTTGTTCTCCGACCAGCCGAGCTTGGTAACGTCTTCCGGTCCGTCGATCGCCTGACCGAGATCTCTGATGCGGATCGGGGCGCCGTTGCGGTAAGCGACGATGACGTCGTTCCAGGGCTTTCCCGAGGTCAGCTGATCGTTATCGTAGATCGTGTAGGACCTGCGCGCGCCCTGGATGGTGCCTTTCGGAAGATCAACGGTAGACACCGCGATCTTCGAACGCACGTCTTCGAGCGAAAGACCTTTTGCCGCGAGTTTCGCCGGATCGATCTGCACCCGCACGGCGGGCTTGCGCTCGCCGCCGATGCTGACCTGCCCGACGCCGGAAATCTGGCTGACCTGCTGCGCAATTTTCGTGTCCGCCGTGTCGTCGACGACGGTCATCGGCAACGTGTCGGACGAAACTGCGAACAGGATGATCGGCCTGTCCGCCGGATTGACCTTGCGATAGGTCGGCGGGCTCGGCAGGTTTTTCGGCAATTGTCCGCTCGCCGCGTTAATCGCCGCCTGGACGTCTTGCGCCGCCGCATCGATGTTGCGGTCGAGATCGAATTGAATGGTGATCGTGGTCGAGCCGAGCGCGCTTGACGAGGTAAGCTGCGACACGCCGGAGATTTGCGCGAATTGCCGCTCCAACGGCTGCGCCACCGACGAGGCCATCGTCTCCGGACTAGCGCCGGGAAGACTGGCGCTGACCTGGATCGTTGGAAAATCGATCTGCGGCAGCGGTGCGACCGGCAGCAGCGGGTAGGCCGCAAGGCCGACCAGGAAGACACCAATCATGAGGAGCGTCGTCGCGATCGGCCGCCGGATGAAAGGTGCGGAGACGCCGCTCGCCATTGCCCGTCCCTACTTCGCGGCTTGGTGTTCCGGCGGCTGACTGCTGCCGTTGTCTTTGTTGATCGCAACAAGCGTGCCGGCGGTCAGGCGATATTGCCCGCCAGTCACGACCGTCTCGCCGACTTTGACTCCTTCTTGGACAACGTAAAACTGCTCGGTCGAATAGCCGGTCTTAAGCGGCCGCGGTTCGACCTTGTTGTCTGGGTTGACGACATAGGCATAAGGCCCATCCTGCCCTTGCAAGACGGCGGTCGCCGGAATCGTGATCGCGTCCTTGAGCACGCCCGTCTGAATTCGCACGTTGACGAATTCGCCCGGCCAGAGCTTGTTGTCCTCGTTTGGAAACATCGCTTTCAGGCGGATCGTGCCGGTCGTCGGATCGACGCTGTTGTCGATGAGCGCGAGCGTGCCCTGCGCGATTTCCGTTTTGGCGTCCTGCTGAAGCGCCCAAACTTTTACCGGGCCGGCCTTCATCGCCTGCTGCACGTCGGCGAGATAACGCTCGGGCAGCGTGAAAATTCCGGCAATCGGCTGCAGCTGCGCGATCGTCACAAGGCCGTTCTGATCGGAGGCGTGGACGATGTTGCCCTGATCAACGAGCCGAAAGCCGGTGCGCCCGGTAAGCGGCGCCGTGATCCGCGTATAGGAGAGCTGTGTCCGCGCGTTTTCGATGGCTGCCTCATCACCCGCGATCTGCGCGGTGAGCTGATCGACCTGCGCCATTTGCGTATCGCGCTGCTGGCCCGTCGCGTAGGCCCCGAGCTTGTTGGTGCGGATAAGATCACGCTGCGCGTTGGCACGTTGGGCTTCGTGTTGCGCCTTGGTGGCGGTCGCTTGGTCGAGCGCCGCCTGGAAGGGGCGCGGATCGATCAGGGCGAGAAGGTCGCCTTCCTTGACCATCTGGCCTTCCTGGAAGGCGACCTTTTGCAGCTCGCCGTCGACACGCGAGCGGACGACGACCGTATTCGCCGCCTGGATCGAGCCTATCGCGGTGAGCTGGACCGGCACGTCCCGGGCTTTCACCGCCTCGGCCGAGATCGGCACCGCGACCGGCGCGACGGGGCCCTTTGGCGCCGGCTCAGGCCGGAAACGCGCCCAATAGACGCCGCCGGCAACAGCGAGCGCGAGAAGCAGAAGCAGGAAGGGCGAGAAGCGCCGGCGCGGCTTGGCGCGCGAGCCGCGTGGCTCGGCGGCGCTGCGCCGGGCCACCACGTCATCGGAGAAGTTGGCGGTTCGCTCCCCGGCCGCCATCGCATCGCGCATGTAAAGTCAGCCTATCCTACAGGAGCAAACGAAGGAGTGTCGGCGGGGTTTCGGCCAGACCGTCACAATCGGTGGGGCGTGCCCGCCGTGGGCCCAACGCCCGGCTCCGATTGGCGGAAGTATACCAAATGCAACGCTGCAAGCGATAATTAATGTTCGGTTAGAAACAGTTGCGCTTAACGCCAGGCGAGCAGCCGGGCTTCGAGCAGCCCGATCACCCGTGCGACGATCAGCCCGAAGATCGACAGCACGACCACGCCGGCAAGCAGCTGGTCGGTCTGCATGAGGTTGCCGGCCTGCAGTACGAAGGCGCCGATGCCGCGGTCGGCGCCGATCATCTCGGCCGCGACGACGAGGAGGAGCGCGATCGAGGCGGAGATGCGGAAGCCCGAGAGGATCGACGGCAGGGCGGCCGGAACGACGATCTTTCGCACGATAGCGCCAAAGGGCAGGTCGAAGCTCTGCGCCATCCGGATCAGCGTGCGGGGCACGGCATCGACGCCGCTATAGGTGGCGATGGTGGTGGGGAAGAAGACGCCGAGCGCGATCGTCGCGATTTTCGAAGGCTCGCCGATGCCCAGCCATAGGATGAGCAGCGGCAAGAGCGCAATCTTCGGAATCGGGAACAAGGCAGACACAATCGAGATGCCGATCGAACGGGCGAGCCCCCACAGCCCCATGGCAAGGCCGACGGCGAGACCGGCCGTCGTGCCGAGCGCCCAACCGACGCCGATCCGCATGGCAGAGGCAGCGATATGCTGGACGAGCTCGCCGCTGGCGGCGAGCGCGATGAGCGCCTGCACGATGGCGAACGGGCTCGGCAGGAACAGTGGGCTGATCCAGCCGAAGCTCCCCGCCGCTTGCCACAGCGCGATGATGAGCACGAAAGCCGCGAGGCTGCCGTACCAGCGCGGCCTGAGGACGAAGCCGCGGCCGCGAAACCGCACGGGCGCAAGCCGCGCCGTCTCAGACATGCGTGACCTCGCGTTCGGCATCGATCGCCTCAGCGCGGATCAAAGACCAGAGGTGCTCGTGCAGGCGGGCAAGCTCGACGGCCGCGTGCGCGCTCACCCGCTCGCCGCGCGGGATCGGCACATGCACGATCTCACGCAGCCGCCCCGGACGGCGCGAGAACACCGCGATGCGATCGGCAAGCCGCAGCGCCTCGTCGAGATTATGCGTGACGTAGACCGCGCTGAGGCGCGTTGACGCGAGAAGGTGCGACAAATCCTCCATGAGGATTTCGCGCGTCTGTCCGTCGAGTGCCGAGAGCGGCTCGTCCATCAGCAGGATCGATGGCTTCACCGCGAGCGCGCGGGCGATGCCGACGCGCTGGCGCATGCCGCCCGAAAGCTGCTTGGGATATGCGTCGGCAAAATCGCTAAGGCCGGTACGCTGCAGGGCGTCGGCGACAAGCGCCTGCATTTCGGCGCGCGGCAAGTCGCGATGCTCCAACGGCAGCTGGACATTGCCGGCGACGCTGCGCCACGGCAGAAGCGCAAAATCCTGGAAAACGAAGGTGATCGGGTTCAGCGCATTTGGCGAGAGGCCGCCGACGCGAACATCGCCGGCGCTCGGCTGGAGTAAGCCGCCAATGATTGACACAAGCGTGCTCTTGCCGCAGCCCGATGGGCCGACGACCGCAAAGATCTCGTTATCGCCGACTTCGAAGGAAACATCGGCCAAAACTTCGAGCGCTTGAAAACGATGCGAGACGCGCTCGACGACGATCGTCATGCGTCCTACGGCAGTTTGACGAAGCGCGGGTCGACGATCTTGTCGAGGCCAAAACCTTTGTCGACAAACCCATGCTCCTGGAACCAGGCGAGCTGATGGGCGACGCCCTGCACGTCGAGCGCGCCGTTCGGATCGATGTAAGCCAACCGCACCCTGATCTTGTCGACCGGCTGATTTGTTGCGCGCGCGATCGCTTCGAGCAGCGGCTGCGTCTCAGGTGTCGACGCCGCAGCGCCATTCTTCACCGAGGCGAGAAGGACGTCGTGGTACTCCTTGCAACCGCGCCGGTAAGCCGCGAGAAAGCGCTCGATCAGATCGGCATTGGCCTTCATCTTCTGCGAGACGAACACCGCACCGAGCTGCCAGGGCGCCTCGTCGCCGCCCCAGCCGAGCAGCCGCGCATCACCCGCATCGAGCAGCGGCTGCGCTGCCGTCGCCGGCAGGATCGCCGCTTCGACGCGACCGCCCTTCAGCGCAGACGCGACATTCGACATCGATTGCAGCGGTACGAATTTTACGTTCGCCAGCGGGAACTTGTATTTCTCCGCAATAAGTCCGGCGCTGTAGTGAAAGCTCGAGCCGATCTGCGTAATGCCGACGCTTTTCCCGTCGATATCCTTCATCGATTGGAGACTCGCGCCCGCGGGGTGTGATGTCGCGAGATATGCCATCAGCGGAAATCCCGGCACATCGCGGCTCTGCCCGGCGACGATCGACACCGCGCCCTTGCCGGCGAGATTGAACAGCCCACCCGTGAACGCGGTGACGCCGACATCGACATCGCCGGAGGCGGCGGCGACCGCTATCGGCTGCGCGGCGTCGAAAAATTTCAGCTCGACGTCGAGTCCGGCATCTTTGAAATAATTGCGATCGGCGGCGATGAACACGTTGCCGGACGAGGCCAGCCGCAGCACGCCGACGCGGATTTTCGGCCTGTCCTGTGCGAGCGCAGGCGTCACCCCCGTCGCAAGCATTGCGCTCGCCGCAATGCCAAACCTGCGTCGTGTGAACTGCATTCGCCTAGCTCGCCAGACTGCACATCTCTTTGATCAAATCCGATTTGCCTTCAAAACCGATGCCCGGCAAATCCGGCATCGTGATATAGCCGTTCTCGACCTTCACGCCATCGGGAAAACCGCCATAGGGCTGGAACAGGTCGGGATAGGATTCGTTGCCGCCGAGGCCGAGACCGGCGGCGATGTTGAGCGACATCTGGTGGCCGCCATGCGGGATGCAGCGCTTCGGCGACCAGCCGTAGCTCTTCAGCATGTCGAGCGTCCGCAAATATTCGACGAGGCCATAGCTCAGCGCGCAATCGAATTGCAGCCAGTCGCGGTCCGGCCGCATGCCGCCGTAGCGAAGCAGGTTGCGCGCGTCCTGATGGCTGAACAGGTTCTCGCCGGTGGCCATCGGACCAGGATAAAATTCCGCCAGGGCGGCCTGCAGTTGATAGTCGAGCGGATCGCCCGCCTCTTCGTACCAGAACAGGTTGTACGGTCGCAGCATCTTTGCATAATCGATTGCAGTTGCAAGGTCGAACCGCCCGTTCGCATCCACAGCCAGACGCGCATCGCTGCCGATCTCCTGCAGCACCGCCTCGATCCG
>DATAOB010000074.1:0-4345 GCA_036265935.1 Beijerinckiaceae bacterium | reverse complement strand
CCGGCGCGGCAATCACCTCGGCGAACGACCCGAAACGCGCGATCAGCGCTTTCGCTAGCGGCTTCACATCGCGGCGGGGTATGGCGCGAAACAGCACCAGTTCGAGCATTTCGTAATCGGCGCGCATCTTCGCCCGCTTCTAAAAACCGCGTCCGCAGCCGCTCCCGGTGCCCGGAATAATGGGGAACGGGAGGCTCGGAGAGGCCGCTCGTCATGCGGCGGCAGGCGCCTGCGGCGCATACGGCCGGTCGAGCCCGGCCGGCGAGTAGGTGAACACCTCGATGCCAGTCTCGGTGATGCCGACCGTGTGCTCGAACTGCGCCGACAGCGAGCGGTCGCGCGTCACCGCCGTCCAGCCATCGGACAAGACCTTCACCGGCGCGCGGCCGAGATTGATCATCGGCTCGATGGTGAAGAACATGCCGGGTTTTAACAGAACGCCTTCGCCGCGTTTGCCATAATGCAGGATGTTCGGCTCGTCGTGGAAGAGCCGTCCGAGTCCATGGCCGCAAAAATCGCGCACGACCGAGCAGCGCTCGCTTTCCGCATAGGCCTGGATGGCGGCGCCGATATCTCCCGTCGTGCCGCCGGGCCGAGTCGCGGCGATGCCGCGCATCAGCGCTTCGTAGGTGACGTCGACGAGCCGCAGCGCGCGGCGCGGCACCTCGCCGACGAGATACATGCGGCTCGCGTCGCCATGCCAGCCGTCGAGGATCAGGGTGACGTCGATATTGACGATGTCGCCCTCACGCAGCGGTTTGTTGTCCGGCGTGCCGTGGCAGACGACGTGGTTGATCGAGGTGCAGATCGATTTGCGGTAGCCGCGATAATCGAGCGGCGCCGGATAGGCGTGGTGCGAAATGGCGAAATCGAAGACGAAGTCGTCGAGCGCCTCCGTCGTCACGCCGGGCTTCACCTGCTCGACCAGCGCGTCCAGCGCCCGCGTGGTCAGCCGACCAGCGCGGCGCATGCCTTCGAAAGCCTCGGGTCCATGCAGCTTGATCTGCCCGGTCTTGCGGCCGGGCGCGAGGTGGGCGTCGACAAAGGTCATGCGTCGCGAATGTGCGGGATGGGAGAGACGTGTCAACTCTCGGCCCGCGAGGCGGAAAGGAGCGGACGAGCCCGGCTCACATATGGCGATTTTCCGCCGCGCCGCCAGCGCTGCCGGCGACTAGCCCGCCCGCGCGCAAAGGTGATAAGCCGGCCGCTCGTATTCACCGCCCGGCAAAGGACATAGAAGGGGATGGCCGACGAGCCTGCCGTAACCGCTGCCATCCTGGTGATCGGCGACGAAATCCTGTCCGGGCGGACCAAGGACAAGAATATCGGCTACATCGCCGACTACCTTGGCCAGATCGGCATCGATCTGCGCGAAGTGCGCATCGTCCCCGACGTCGAGGACGACATCGTCGAGGCCGTGAACGCGCTTCGCCACCGCTACACCTACGTGTTCACGACCGGCGGCATCGGCCCGACGCACGACGACATCACCGCCGACGCCGTCGCCAAGGCCTTCGGCGTGCCGATCGTCGAGGACCCGCGCGCCATCGCGCTGCTTCTCGAGCGGATCAAGCCCGAGGACCTCAATGCCGCGCGCCGGCGCATGGCGCGCATTCCGCAGGGCGGCGAGCTCGTCGAGAACAAAATCTCGAAGGCGCCGGGCTTCATGATCGGCAACGTCGTCGTCATGGCCGGCGTACCCTCGATCATGCAGGCGATGCTCGACGGGGTCGCGCCGCGGCTGAAGACCGGCGCCAAGATGCTGGTCGAGAGCGTCGAGGCCGGCAACCTGCCGGAAGGGCTCTATGCCGCCGATCTCGCCGACATCGCCGAGCGCCATGCCGGCGTGTCGATCGGCTCCTATCCCGCGTTCGTCGACGGGCGCTTCCGCAATCAGATCGTGCTGCGCTCGAAGGACGAGGCGGCGCTGGCGGCCGCAATCGCCGAGACGCGCGCCCTCGTCGACCGGCTGTCGCGCGAGCGAAGAAGCGCGTGAATCCCGCCTTGCGCGAGCCGGCGGCGCGTCCTGCCGGCGACAAGCTTTTCCCGGTCTCCTGGGACCAGTTCCATCGCGACGCCCGCGCGCTTGCCTGGCGGCTGTCCGGCGCCGGGCCGTTCGAAGTCATTGTCACGATCACCCGCGGCGGCCTCGTGCCGGCGGCGATCGTCGCGCGCGAGCTCGGCATCCGCGTCATCGAGACGATCTCGATTTCGAGCTATCGTGACAAGGCGCAGGGCGAGCTTTCGGTCCTGAAGGCTATTGCCGCGGAGATTCTCGCGCGCGAATCCGGCGTGCTCGTCGTCGACGACCTCGTCGACACCGGCGCGACCGCGCGCATCGTCCGCGATCTCTTACCCCGCGCGCATTTCGCCACGGTCTATGCGAAGCCGCAGGGGCGGCCGCTCGTCGACACGTTCATCACCGAGGTGTCGCAGGACACCTGGATCTATTTCCCCTGGGATTTGGGGCTCACCTTCCAGCCGCCGCTGTCGCCGGAGGGGGTGTGAGAGGGTGCGCACGCTACCGGCGTGGGCGGAGCGCATTCAAGACCACCGAGGGCCAGGAACTATTATTATAGCGGACTTGGAAGCCTCTTCGCAGATCAGCGAAGAGGCCGTCCGGCAATACTTGTCGCCATATGTCCAGTTTTTGCCCGTTCTCGTTTTGGTAAATGGCCAAAACATCAGCCAAAAGCAATTTGAGAACGCAGTTGAAGGTCAGGCAAGCGGGTTTGTTTCTCGCCCACCACGCAATGTTTTCCGCGGAGCATTCGCAGGGGAACTACAGACGCTGATCAATCCGCAAGGCCGCGTCATTGCGAGACTCCGGAGGTTGTCCTTGAATGGGACTGATCTGGTAGGAGAAGTATTCTCCCTCCAGGATGGAGGCCAGACGAAGGCTACCGTAATCTATTCGGCCTCGCGCCGATTCCGGTCTCAGGCAACTATGCGTTTGGTGGGTTCGTTAATCTCAACATCCTCCACCCTACCGCAGGAAGGGAAGCTCTTAGCCGAGAAAGCATCGAGCACGTCGCAAATATCGTCGCCCTGATTGAGGCCGAAGTTTCCAATGAACTGGCTGAAACCAACGCAGCCGACCGAAATCAGAACTTTCAGCAATATATCTCGACTCACGGCTTAATCGCGCACGCGAAGCGCATGACTCTTAGGGTACTTCCCTCCGATCACGATGTGGAATTAGGAAGCATCTCGGCCTTTGAGCCCGACAAGCCTAAGCTTTTCTACGCTGGCCGGAACCCACGATTCTCAAGAGGTTTGGGACGGAGCAGACAAATTTACTTCAGATTAGTCAAAACAATCCACGCAGAAACCTTCAGCTACGGTATGTGCGCGAAATTGCGAAGGTCGAGGAAGTTCCCGAATAAACTATTGTTGAGCGCATCCCGCACAACAAGATCGGCTTCGATGAAGCGATGTTCCTTGTGCGCTTACGGGGCGTGCTACTTGACGAGCATTTAATGCCGGATGTTGACGCCGCTTTGGCCCAGATAAGTCATGGCGTAGCATTTCAGGTCGAAAAGAAGCCTAACCGTTCGTTAGAGCTGTCTATCAATAGAGACATGCCCGCCGTGAAGATGGTGGTAGAATGTTACAGAACGGCAAAAGATGTATTCGATGGTTTTGTCAAGGACTTCGCGAGAGAGCACTTGTATCCACAGATTCGCGATCACGTTCCTTCCTCTACCCGGCAAGGCCGCGATGCTCTTTATAAGCGCCTCAAGGAGAATAGGGAACTATTCCGGTATGAGGAGAGCGAATTCGGGAGAGCAGATTCTTTGCTCGCCGACTATTTGTCTGGAAAGGTTGATCTAGACCACGTTCTGAAGTCAGGCGGGCGAACATCTACGCAACGCCAAGAGCTGCGGGTGGAACAGGTTGGCAGCGTCGAGACTGAAATTCCCGGCATCATCGACGCTGCGGCGGCGGCACCCGTGTTGAGCAAGCTGGAGGCTGCTCCCCCGATCCTACGACCGGAGCTGTCTACCGACAAGAAAGTTTTGACGGTTGCTGAACCAATTGCGAAGTTAAATAACTTCCAGCTATTCCTTGCTCTCTCAGATCGTGTCACACGGATTGAAGGCGAGTTCCTACACTATCCTCATACGACCAAGTTAATTTGGGGTAGCCACCGTATCGTCTATATCTTTACGGACTCTGCTGGTGAGCTAAGCCTCTACTATGAGATTGAGTTGAAAGAGCCATTGGAAAGCGCGACAACGGGCGGGGCTATGTTCCCGACTGCTGTGACCCCCGCAAAGTCCTCCAGATGAGGCTAGAGTCCGGATCGATGGAAGGACCGGACGATGAAGCGATCGAGGTTTAC